>CAIQBE010000039.1 GCA_903870015.1 uncultured Thiotrichales bacterium | reverse complement strand
TTCCGTTTAACGACTACCCGATGACTCAGCCAAAATTTGCCGAGTTATCCAGGAAGCCTCTGATATGGGCGGGGCTTAGACGGCATTTGCCATTTCTTCCTGAGCGTCTTGCTGCTGTTGCGATTGCTGATCAGCTTGCTGTTGCTGCAGGCGCTGCCGCCGCTCTTCCTGCTGCTGTAGCCCCAGCTCCTGTTGTTGCAGTTCAACCAAGAGTGGCCGTTGCTCCGCTCCAAGCCCCAGCTCCTGTTGTTGCAGTTCAACCAAGAGTGGCCGTTGCTCCGGCCCAAGCCCCGGCCCCAGTTCCTGTTGCCAGGGCTGCTGTAGCTTCTGCAGCTACACAACCTCCTGTCCAAAGGTCAATATGTTTACCAGCAACTGCTTGTCTTTTTGCAACGGCGGCTGTTGGCGTTGTAGCTGCGGTTGCGGCTACTATGATGCCGGGTTCTCAGCAGTAACAACATCTTTGTGCATGGTATATCATCAACTGCCTCTTTTGAGGCAGTTTTTGTTTCTACGCTTTGCAAAAGCATGTGTTTGCGTAAAAAGACTGTTGCATAACCCCTTCCCGGCGTCATCCTTCGAATTTTGCGTAGCAAAATTGTGGAGGATCCTGTTTTTACTAGCATGCTGCATGCGATTGGGTCCTGGTTCCTCCGCAAAAATTGCTGCGCAATTTTTCGAAGGATGACGCCGGGGGGCGTGGCTTATGCAGCAGTCTTGTAAAGATGTTGGCGTAAAGATTGTGGTAATCTTCAAAAGGGATTAAAATAAGCCATTAACATCCAGAATGGGTTCGTATGCTGCAAAAAATTCGTGATAATGCTCATGGTTGGTGGGTGTATGTCATCATTCCAGTCATGATTTTGATTTTTGTGTTCTTTGGCTTGGGTAATTATTTGACTGGGGGTAGCATGAGCCAAGCTAATGTTGCTAAAGTGAATGGTGATGCGATTACCTATCGCGATTTTGCGATGCTGTATCAGCAGATAAATCATGACCAAAATCCTAGCCAAGATAAAATTAAGGCTAATTACATTAAGCTGCAAGTTTTGCAAAATCTGATTAATCAACAATTGTTTTATCAGGCGCTTCAAGGTTTGGGGTTTGCGGTGAGTTCTGATGTGCTTGATGGTTTGATTTATGCGACTCCGGCTTTTCAGAGTCAAGGTAAGTTTTCAATGAACCAATATCAGAGCTTGTTGCAAAATGTAGGAATGACGACAGAGCAGTTGCGTGAGAGCTTGGCGAAAAGTTATCTGATTCAGCAATTTCAATCAGGCCTTATGACTTCTGGTTTTGCTTTGCCCAGTGAAGTCGCTAACGAATCTCTGCTTGCCAATGTAGTGCGCGATATTAATTATGTTACCATTGATCCTTCGAGTTTTTCTAAAAATGTTCAGGTTTCTGATGCCGACATTGCCGCGTATTATCAAATGCATCAAAATCAATTTATGACACCCTATCAGTTACAGGTGCAGTATATTACTTTGTCTTTGGATCAATTTACTAAGCAAATGAAAGATCCTAATCAAGCGCAGGCGGCGTTTCAAAATGCGATTACCAGTTTATCTAATGCTACCTTTCAAAATCCGACGACTTTAACCCCTGCGGCGTCGATGCTGAATATTTCAGTGCAAACCAGTCCCTGGTTGAGTGCGACTGATACCAAAGGGTTGTTTGCGACGCCAGCGGTTGTGCAAGCGGCTATGACTGATGCGGTTTTAAATGGCGGCAATAATAGCAGTGTTTTGAGTTTGGGTAAAAATCAGGTGATGGTTTTGCGTGTAGCGGATAAAAAAATGCCGGTAGCCTTAACATTGGCGCAGGTGAGTGCACAGATTAAAACAACTTTGATTGCCCAGCAAGAACTTAGCCAAGCCAGTGATGCTGCCAAAGCCATGCAAGTTGCCTTGACTAAGGGAGCTTCTTTAACGGCGCTCGCCCAAGGTGCGCACTTGAGTGTGCAAAAAGCACAGGGGGTGAGTCAAGCTAGTAAAAATATAGATCCTGCTCTTTTATCTGCTGTTGTAGGGACAGGAACTGGTGGAAGTGCTATCATGCCTAGTGGCAATAAAATAGTCGTGTTTCAGGTGGCTCAAGTGTATGTGCCCAAAACGTTGGCAGTGAAGGTTACGCCTGCTGAGATTCAGGGGGCATGGGGGCAAATTGAAGTTGCTAGCTTTTTAGCGAATTTGCAAAACACTGCAAGCGTGCATATGAATGATGCGCTTTTGAAGGCGCAGTAATCATCCTAAGGGATTGACATTATGAATCGCAAGCGGAAATTAGCACTTCTTTGGAGTATGGTCAGTATCGCGATCTTATGTTTTTTGGTGGGTTTAATTTACCCCAAGCTGCCGTTGACCGCGATTATGGGCTCGCAATCTTTGGATCAGCAGCAGCAGGCATTTGTAGAGTTTATGGTGCCCAAAATTGATCTTGCTAACGAACAGGTTTTCGCGCTGCGCAAACAAATTTTATTAGTCGTTGATAAAGCGGCTCATAAGAAACAACTCACTGAGGTTGAGAAGCGTTTTTTAAAACAGACGGCAGCGGCTTATAACATTGCTGACTTTAATATTGATCGTCCGGCTAGTATGACCGAGTTGTTAAAACGTGTTGATATTGTACCTACTTCATTGGTATTGGCTCAGAGTGCTGATGAATCAGGTTGGGGGACTTCTCATTTTGCACAAGAGGAGCATAATTTTTTTGGCCAGCATTGTTTTGTCAAGGGTTGCGGTATTATCCCTAATGGCGTTGCGCCTGGTACGTTTGAGATCGCCAAATTCAATGATGCTCAGGATGCTATTAATTATTACCTTTATAACTTAAACACTAATGCCTCGTATATTGATTTTCGTAATGAACGCGCGCGGTTACGCGCTCAAGGAGTGCCGTTGACTGGAGCTGCTTTGGCGCCTTGTCTTGAAGGCTATTCAGTCTTGGGGAGTACTTATATTGGTATGGTTAATTCGATTATTTTGGCCCATGGTTTTAGTCAGTATGACAAGCAGTATCAAGTAGTTAAGTAGGAATTATTCATGCAATTTGCGTTAATTACGATTTTCCCTGAGATGTTTACAGCCTTAACTGATTTTGGTGTGATTGGCCGAGCGATTAAGGAAGGGGTGGTTGGCGTTGAATTCATTAATCCACGCACTTTTACGACGGATAATTATCGGCGTATTGACGAGCGGCCTTTTGGTGGTGGCCCAGGGATGGTAATGATGGCTGAGCCTTTGTATCAATCTATTCAGCATGCCAAAAAAATCCTAGGCGCAGATACCAAAGTGATTTATCTATCCCCTCAGGGCAAAGTCTTTAAGCAAGAAGATGCCGGATCTTTGCTGAAATTAAAAAAAGCTATTTTGTTATGTGGTCGTTATGAAGGCGTGGATCAGCGCTTGTTAGATCATTGTGTCGATATGCAAATCTCTATCGGTGATTTTGTAGTATCAGGCGGCGAGCTGCCAGCGATGTTGATCATGGATGCGATGGTGCGCTTAATTCCTGGCGTTTTGAATGATGATAATTCTAGCGTTCATGAGACGCATCAAGGCGAGTTTTTTGATTATCCCAATTATACCGCGCCGCGTGTTTGGCAAGATCTGCCCGTCCCCGAAGTTTTGTTGTCAGGCGATCATAAGGCTATTGACGCTTGGCGGGATGCTGAGGCTCGCCGGCGGACTTTGTTGCGGTGATGGGGTATGCAGCAGTCTTTACTATTTATTAGAAGCTTGAGCTAATTTTTAAAGCCAACTGGATAGTAGTGTATTTTTAACTATAACGCATGAGTAATAGTTCTATTTCTCATGCCAATCCCACGTGCTTCTTCAGGGCAGGGCGTGGGATTGCTCTCAGGATTGTCCCCACGCTGTTTTATCTTTGCATTCCTAATTCTATCAGGTAAAATACTCCCATGTTGGCGAGATGCCCGGATTTATGGTATTGGCAGTTTTTTTCTTTGTATTTGCAGCAATTGCGGTTTTAAGTAGCCTTGTCGTTGTGACTGCGCGTAATCCTGTGCGTTCGGTTTTGGCTTTGGTTGTGACTTTTGTGGCCATGGCTGGGACTTGGATGTTGCTGCAGGCGGAATTTTTATCTTTGGTTTTAATTGTGGTTTATGTTGGCGCGGTGATGGTGTTGTTCTTGTTTGTGGTGATGATGCTCGATGTCCATCATGTGCGTGCTCATCAAGGCTTTGTGCCTTACTGGCCTTTTGTGGTGGCGTTATCTTTGGCTTTATTTGTGCTTTTGGTTAATCTACTAGGCCATTTTGTCACAGCCCAGCCTACGAATACTTGGAATATTGCGCAGAGTAATTTGCAACAAGTGGGCTTGAACTTGTTTACGAATCAACTTTATCCTTTTGAGCTTGCCGCTTTGATTTTGTTGGCGGCGATGATTTCGGCGATTAGTTTGACTTTCCGTGGTCGGCAAAAAAATGTCAAGGCCCAGGTTATCAGTCGCCAGGTGAAGGTCACGGCCAAGGATCGTTTAAAGTTAATGGATGTCGATGATAAGGGTGTGTCATGAATTTAACGGCATTTTTTATTTTAGCTATGTTGATCTTTTCCATCGGTGTTATGGGAATTATTTTGAATCGCAAAAACTTGATTGTGGTGTTGATGTCGATAGAGCTCATGCTGCTTGCGGTCAATACTAACTTTATTGTGTTTTCGTATGCGCTGCAGGATATTGTTGGTCAAGTAGTTGTGTTTTTTGTATTGACCGTCGCGGCAGCTGAGGCAGCGATTGGTTTGGCGATTTTGGTGGTGTTGTTCCGTAATAAGAACAGCATCGAAATCAGTAGTATTAGTGAACTTAAGGGATAGGTCGTGGCGCAAAATTTAACGACGCTTTTACTTATTATTATGTTGGCACCATGCTTGGGGGCTTTGCTTTCTGGGCTTTTGGGTAAATATTTAGGCGTTATTGGCACTAATATTGTCACGATTCTTTTGATGATTGTGTCGATGGGCTTGTCGATTGCCGTGTTTTGTTATTTTTGGCAGAGCAATCCGCCTGCATATAACATCAATTTTTATCAGTTTGCGGTCATTGATCATTTGCAATTTAATATTGGCTTTTTAGTGGATCGTCTTACGGTCTTTATGATGGTAATCGTGACTTTTGTGTCATTTCTGGTGCACGTTTATTCTGTGGGTTATATGCAAGGCGATTCAGGCTATACCCGCTTTTTTAGTTATATTTCTGGCTTTACCTTTGCGATGTTGGCGCTCGTCATGTCCAATAATTTCTTACTATTATTTTTTGGTTGGGAAGGCGTAGGTTTGTTTTCGTATTTGCTCATTGGTTTTTGGTTTGAGCGTGAAAGCGCAAATTATGCGAGCTTAAAAGCCTTTATTGCTAATCGCGTTGGGGATTTAGGTTTTCTTTTGGGTATTGCGGTGGTGCTAACTTATTTTGGTTCTATTGATTATCAAACTGTTTTTGCGGCAACGCCAGGCTTGGCTAATGTCATGATGAGCAATATTGGTTCTGGTACTATGAATATGCTTACCTTGGCCTGTTTATTGCTCTTTGTCGGCGCGATTGGTAAATCAGCACAGGTGCCTTTGCATATTTGGTTAGAGGGTTCGATGGAAGGTCCAACTCCGATTTCGGCCTTGATTCATGCTGCGACCATGGTCACAGCGGGTGTGTTTATGGTAGCGCGCTTGTCCCCAATGTTTGAATATTCTGATGTGGCTTTAAGTACCGTGATGATTATTGGCGCGTTGACCTGTTTCTTGATGGGCTTGTTGGGTATTGTACAAAATGATATTAAACGTGTGATTGCCTATTCTACTTTGTCGCAATTGGGTTATATGATGGCGGCGCAAGGCGTTTCAGCCTATCCTGTCGGTATGTTTCACTTGATGACTCATGCCTCTTTTAAGGCTTTGTTATTCTTGGCAGCAGGCTCAGTGATTGTAGCCATGCATCATGAGCAGGATATTCGTAAGATGGGCGGGCTTGTGAAAAAATTGCCGCTCACTTATTTGTGTATGTTAATTGGTGCTTTGGCTTTATCGGGTATTCCGCCGTTTTCAGGATTCTTTTCAAAAGATTTGATCATTGAAGCCGTGCAGTTGTCTACCATTCCCGGCCATCAACTGGCTTATTTCTTGGTTTTGGGCGGTACGCTGGTGACTGCACTTTATACCTTCCGGATGTTATTCTTGGTATTTCACGGTAAACCACGGATGGATGCAGAAACTTTTGCTCATGTAAAAGAATCGCATTGGACTATTTTATTGCCTTTAGTTGTGTTGGCCATACCCACGGTTATTTCAGGGATGTGGTTTTTTGGTAGTGATTTAAATGGCTTTTTTGGTTCCAGCATTTTTATTCTACCCACCCATCCAGTGATGCAATTATTACAGGCTGATAATCCTGATAGCATGCAGTTTTTGATGAGTAAGATCTTTGATCTACCTTGTCTCTTGGGTATTTTTGGCATTTTATTGGCTTATTTGCTTTATGTATTGATGCCACAAATCCCTGCGGTGATTGCCCGTCGTTGCTCTTGGCTTTATCAGATCTTGGTTAAAAAATATTTTATCGATGGTACGTATGATCTTATTTTTGGTGGTGGTGCGCGTGTTATTGGAATGATTTGTTATCGTATTGTTGATACCTTTGTGATTGATCGTGGTATTGTTGGTGGGCTGGCGCATTTTGTTTCTGGGGTGGGGCGGCAACTACGTAAATTACAAACTGGATTTTTGTATCACTATACCCTCGCGATGGTGGTGGGTTTTGTGATTATTTTGGGCTTTATTTGGTTAGGCGCTTAAGGGCATGACGATGGTGTTGCAACATTTATTAAGTATACTAATTTGGCTGCCGATCTTCGGGGCATTGTTTTTGTTGCTGCTGCAAAAAATCACGGGGCGTGATCTTTGGGTGAAATGGGCTGGCTTAGCCTTGTCCTTGATAATTTTGGCTTTATGTGTGCCCCTATACCAAAATTTGGATCAAGGCACTGCCAATATGCAGTTTGTGGAAACCTATACTTGGATTAGCGCGCTTAATATTCATTATAATTTGGGTGTTGATGGTATTTCGGTGTTGTTTATTATCCTTACCGCTTTTACCAATGTTATCATTATGTTGAGTTCTTGGCGTCATATTAAAACACGTGTTGCTGAGTATATGGCGATTTTCTTGTTGGCGACTGGGATAACGAATGGTATTTTTGCGGCCCAGGATGCGATTTTATTTTATTTATTTTGGGAAGCCTCGATGATTCCCTTGTATTTAGGCTTGGGGATTTGGGGAATGGAGCATAGAAGCTATGCGGCCTTGAAGTTTTTCCTGTTTAATCTTTTAGGTTCTTTGATGATGCTCATCGCCTTTATATGCTTGTATATGGTGAGTGGTAGTTTTGATTTTAATCATTGGATGGGCTTGTCTTTAATTGGCGCTTCACAGGATTGGTTATTTTTGGCTTTGTTTGTGGCTTTTGCGGTAAAAATACCGATGTGGCCCCTACATACTTGGTTTGCTGATATTCATGAACAGGCGCCTCCTGGTGGTTCAATCGTATTAGCTGCCTTGATGTTGAAGGTTGGTGCTTATGGGTTTTTGCGTTTAAATTTACCGATTGTGCCTAACATCAGTTCCACTTTATTGATGTCGGTGATTGTGCTTTCACTGATTGCTGTGGTGTATGTTGGTTTTGCGAGTATCGCCCAAAAAGATATGCGCCGCTTGATTGCGTACTCTTCGATTTCGCATATGGGCATTGCGACTTTGGGTATTTTTATGGTGTTGATGATCGTCGTGCATAATACCGGTACCGCTCTATTTCCACCCCATACCGATGCGTTGTTAAGTTTACAAGGTGCGGTATTTCAGCTGATTGCCCATGCATTTGCCTCGGGTGCTTTATTTGCGATGGTGATGATGCTATTTGCGCGTTTTAATTCTACTAAGATTACGAGTGTTGTCGGCCTTGCCAAGACAATGCCCATTTTTGCGTTTTTCTTTGTCTTGTTTGCCATGGCTAATGTTGGTTTGCCTGGGACCACTGGCTTTGTCGGCGAGTTTTTTGTGATTTTGGCGGCTTTGAATGGTAATTTTTGGGTAGCGTTTGTGGCAGCCTTTACGTTAATTTTAAGTCCGGCTTATATGTTGTGGTGGGTCAAGCGCAGTATTTTTGGTGCGGCGCCAGAGGAGGGGGCTCCTGAAGTTAAAGATATCAGGGGTATTGAGATTTTAGTTTTAGTATTGTTGGCTTTGCCGGTGATTATTTTTGGCGTTTATCCAGCGCCCATTTTAAATTTATCATATGCGGCCAATGCGCATATCGTTGATATCGTGACCTTTAAGGTTGCGGCGTTACAACCTTTGCTATTAAAGTAGGAATTAAAAGATGAATCTTTGGTTGAGTATGCATCTAAATAGCCCGGAAATATTGTTGGTTTGTGGCCTCTTGTGTATCGTGTTGATCGATCTGATTTTGCCAGTTGGGTATCGCCGTTGTGTGACTTTTTATTTGAGTGAAATTTTATTGTTAGTCTTGGGCCTGCTCTTGATTCAAGAGTGGAATATGCCAGTCCAGAGCTTGTTTTCCGGGCATTATGTTTTTGATAATTTTGCCGTTGGATTTAAAGGTATGGCAGCACTGTTAACCTTTTTGGTGTTTGCGTACGCTAAGAGAGAAGATGCCTTTAGTGATTATTTGAGTGAGTTTTTTCTTTTAAGTTTATTGTCGTTGTTAGGGGCGATGGTAGTGGTTTCGGCTTTGAGTTTGATCACGCTTTATTTGGGTTTGGAGTTATTGTCTTTGCCAATGTATGCTTTGGTTGCCCTTAAACGTGATTCTGCACATGCAACCGAAGCGGCGATGAAATATTTTGTGCTGGGAGCTTTGGCTTCGGCGTTTTTGTTATTTGGTTTTTCTTTATTTTATGGTTTGTTTGGCTCGATTTATTTATCCCAAATTGCGATGCATATTAACATTGCTATGTTGATGAGCCCTTTATTTTTAGTGGCTTTGAGTTTTATTCTCGTTGCCGTTTCTTTTAAATTGGGGCTGTTTCCATTTCATATGTGGGTTCCTGATGTTTATCAAGGGGCGCCGTTGTCTGTTGTGGCTTTGTTATCAAGTATTGCCAAGTTAGCTGCTTTTGCTTTGTTGGTGCGTGTGTTATTTAATGGTCTGGCCCCGTTGCATTTTGCGGCATCGCCATGGTTGTTATTTTTAGGGCTGTTGTCGTTGATTTTTGGTAATTTGGTTGCATTGATGCAAAAGAATATTAAACGTCTTTTGGGCTATTCCAGTGTTGCTAATATGGGGATGGTCTTTATTGCGCTTGGTTTATCTACGGTTACGGGTTTGACGAGTAGTGCTTTTTATCTTTTGGCTTATGCTTTTATGACGGTGGCAATGTTAGGCTTATTGATTGTCGTGATGCCAAATATTGAAACTGTGGATCAACTCAAAGGTTTAAATAAAGATCATCCTTTTGTGGCATTCTTATTTTTGTTAGTACTGTTATCATTTGCCGGGATTCCTCCATTATTGGGTTTTGATGCTAAGCTTTTGGTGATTATGTCGTTATTATATCAGGGGCATCTGTTCATGAGTATTTTAGTAGTGCTCATGTCAGTGATTGGTGCCGCTTATTATCTGCGTATTGCCAAGGCTATTTATTTTGAAGCTTCTGAGGCGCCGATTCATTTTAATGCTTCTGGTTGGGGTTTTGCTTTGGTTGGGGCTAATGCTTTGGCGTTGTTAGGCTTCGGTATTTTTCCTAATGGCGCTATGATGATGGTTCAGCATTTTTTTTAACGTCGCATTGGTATAAGGCTGTCGCGCTCTATCTCTTTTATTAAAACACGTTATAATCCAAGTAATGTTTATTGGGGTCGGTTCATTGATGTCTCGAAAAATTCTTATTATAGCGCCTGCGTGGTTAGGTGACATGATTATGACACATAGCTTGGTGCAGGTGTTAAAAGAACGCTTTGCTGATGCTCGTTTTGATGTATTAGCGCCTGAGAGTACGTTAACGATTACTGAGCTTATGCCTGAGTTTACCCGGCGTATTTTGATGCCTGATGTTCACGGTCAATTTTCTTTAAGAAAACGCTGGCAGTTGGCACGGAACTTAAAAAAAGAAAATTATGATTTGGCGTATGTTTTACCCAATACCTGGAAGTCGGCCTTGGTGCCTTTTATGGCTAGAATTCCTTGTCGTATCGGTTGGTTTGGTGAATCTCGCTATGGTTTGCTTACGCGTTATCTTAAAGGTCCTGAGCGTTATCCGCAGATGGTCCAGCGCTATGTTGCCTTGGGGTTTTTAGAGGGTGATTTTAAAACGGATAGTCACTTCCCTTTTCCTAAAATTGAGATTCCTTTGGACTTGCGTGATCAGACTGTGCAAAAATTTAGTTTAAATTTAGAGCGGCCTAATGTGTTGTTGTCTCCAGGTGCGGCTTTTGGTCCGGCTAAGCGTTGGCCGATGGAGTATTTTATTGATGTAGCCCGGTATTTTATTAACCAGGGTGTTGATGTGTGGGTCATTGGTGGGCCGCAAGAGGTTGATTTAATTAGCCCTTTAGCAGGTGCTGTGCCAGAGATTAAAAATTTTGTGGGTAAAACCACATTGCTGGAAATGGGAGCGCTCATTGATTTGAGCCATAAAGTCTTGAGTAATGATTCGGGGCCAATGCATATAGCTGCGGCATTGAATAAGCCGATGATTGCTATTTTTGGTTCATCTAGTTCTCAATTCACACCGCCTTTGAGTGTCAATGCGCGGGTATTAGAGCGTTTAGATTTAGACTGTCGTCCTTGTTTTCAGCGTGAATGTCCGCTCATACATTTTCATTGTTTAAAGTGGATTAAACCCGCACAGGTGATTGAGGCTTTGGAAAATATACGACGCTAGTATATTTTCTTCAAATTTTTTATCTTATCCTCGGTTATGCTCACGTGCGGGGTGCTGCAGCCGCAGCTTCAATTTCAGCTCTAAAATCAGCTCTGCCAAGGACAAGCGCAACGGGCGCGGGTGATGGTGTGACTGTATTCATCATCATTGTTTGATCTGCCAATGAGAGTGAGTGTTTTTGCGATGGTGTTGGACTGAATTGATCTCTGGGTGCTTCTGGTGTAGTTGATGTCGTTGATATGACCAATTCTTCTCTGCCTGAAAGAGATGCTGCTTGTGATGAGCTGTGTGTTGCCATGATTGATTTCTCCATTGATAAAAATAAATTTTATTGATATTAATTTATCATTAAAACATACAGGTGTCAACTCAGGGCTGCCTCTTGGGTAATTGCAACTGCATTAATATGGTAGTTGAAGGGGGGTTGCTTGGTCGCTTTTTTTCTTGTTTTCTGCGTTTATTCTTTGCTCTTCTACCAATGATGCTGAGGGTGTAAGTGTCATTACAGTGTGAAACGTAATTGCAACTGCGTCAAGAGCAGGGTAGCTGGCGTGGGAGGCTGTTTGTCCCTTGCTTTCTCTGTGGTGTTCTTCTGTCGATGATGCCGAAGCTAAGGCGTGTGTTATAGGGTTAATCGTAATTATAACTGCGTCAGCAGGGTAGGCAGAGCGGGTTCCTGATTGCATTATGATTTTATCCTTTTAATCTTGAAATCTATATTTATATTACCATTAGAAGATGCTTTTTTCAATTGTTTTTTTGATAATAAAAAAGCCCTCAATTTGAGGGCTTTTTCGTTTAGCGGCTAAAAGAACCTTGGCCACCGCGTGGGCCACCTGTGCGAGCAGGGGGCGTTGGGCGGACATACCCTGGGCTTTCACGTAACAGTTTTTTCTGATGACGCTTTTGGGCAGCTGCCTTCATGCGTTTGCGTTGTAACGTGGGTTTCTCATAGCTTTCGCGTTTGCGAAGTTCTGCAAGAATTCCCGCTTTTTCACAAGCACGCTTGAAGCGGCGGATTGCACCTTCTAGGGCTTCAGTTTCTTTGACTCTTACTGTAGGCATTTTTAAATCACCTCGCTTAGAATGCCGTTAATTCTAAATTAGGCGCGTATTTTACCCTAATTAAGCCCCGGTGTAAAGGAGGGCGGTGTTTTTTTTTGGGGGGGATTATCCAAATTGTGCTAAAAACTCATCAGGGATGGCCTTGCCGGAACCTTTACCAATGCCAATAAAAAATACCGCGGTTTCTTTGATGCCGTCTATGCCTAAAAATCCTTCGAGTTCTGCATCTCGAAATGCCCCAGTCATCCAGGTCTTAAGCTGTAGCGCGGTGGCGGTTAGTAACGTTGTTTGGGAAACATGGCCTATATCTAGCATGGTGACTCGATATGCCTTGGAGTGTTTGTATTTCCACCATATTTTGTCAAGGCGAGAGGTGATATAGATACCGCAGGCTAATCCTTTTGAGTAGAACTGGCTCATGTTCATTGAAATAACTTTATCCTCAAAGTTTCCTGCTTGAAGTAGGGTGAGTTTATGGTCTTGGGGTCTGTAGTGATATAACCCATTTTCTAAGCCATTTATGCGATAGGCTACGACATAGGTTTCTTCTGAATGTAGGCCGCCGCTAGCGGGACTGGCTTTGCGTATCGCGGTGGCTTGAAGGTGTAAATCTTTAAACTCATCCCATTCGCCATGAATTAGCCCGAAGCTGGCAAAAAGCATCGTGCTTAATTGCTCTAAAGTGATGGGCTCTGCATTAAAAGATCGCGAGGTTTTGCGCTGCTTTAGGACATCAAAATATGGGATTTTATTTAATGAAGTCGTGTCAGGTGGGGGTAGATCAATTAGTTTGCCAGGTTTTTCAGTGTATAGGTTGGGCATATTGTTGGCCAATTGCTTGCAATATTCAAGATAGTCTTCAGCTAGCTGTGCTGGGCTTGCCCCGGTCTCGAGTTCACCGACATTTTGGCAGCCTATGTGATAAATTTTTGATAATACATCCCAGCCCCATTTAGTTTCAGGGTAGGGGTGTTCAGAGATTAAATTAGCAGCTAGAAGCTCTTTATCAATGCTTGCGTCATTGCCGTGACCTGTTGAGGCGATGAGTTGTAGCTCTTTAAAGTAATCCAAATTAAGTAAAAATTGTTGATGTTTTCGATAATCCCAGGTTAGGACGCAGTCGTTTTCGAATACAAAAAATATGTCATTATTGACGTGATAATGGACAGATAGTTGAGGGGGGGGGGGCTCATTATGTTTATTTGTCATTATGAGGTTGCGCCCCTAATTTAAAGGGTCAGTTATGCTTTGATAAAAGCTGGAGCGCGGGTGCTTGAACTGGTTTCTTTGATTTCTCTAATCACTTTTTGCATAATTTTCTCTCTATTGTTGTTTGCGCTATTATTAACTGTAAATTGTACCCTAATCCAAGATTATAATAAAGCAAAACATGATAAAAATTTTTGTTAATATTATTAAGGAATAAAATGCTGACACTTTAATGAGCGGTAATGTATAATTTGTAAAATATTCTCTGCATGGTGGTGCACAAGTGAAAAGAATAATGGCGCGAGTTTTCTCTCTGCTTCTGTTATGTTGGCTATGTTTGAGTATGCCAAGTATCGGTTTTGCAGATTCTAAAGTCATTAAAGTTGCGGTGCTTGATAACATTGGCGATTCATCATTACCCAGCGATTATCGCAGCTCCTATTTACAGGGAGTTGCAACAGCTGTGATGGCTGCAGAGCAGCAAGGTTATGCGATCCAATACAAGACGTTTTTCTATAGCGATAAGCCACTTGCGATTTTTAATGAAATTCCACAAGTTACAGCATGGAAGCCTGATGTTATCATAGGCCCACATTTTTCTAATCAATTTTTGCTGCTGAAAAACAGGTTTAGTAATATTTTAGTTATTTCACCTTATGCCTCTGATCCTGAGCTGGCAACAATGTCATCAAATTTTTATAGTTTATCAATATCAGATGCGGAATTAAATAATGCAATAGTAGAGTATATGAGTAAAAGCTTTCCCAATAAAAATGTGTTTAATGTGGTTGCAGCAGACTGTAAAGATTGTATTGACTCAAGTAATTTTTTATCAAATCTATATGTTCAGGAAAACCCAGCGGCAAAAGTGACTAATGGCTTATATGTTGGCGATGTAGCAGCGGTAGATATTGGTAAGTTGATGGGGAATTATCAAAAGGACGATATTATAGTACTACAGTCTGATTCTTTTTTATCTTCGCAGCAATTAATTTTTAGAATTTCATCTTATTTAGCCAGGGATAACCTGATTTTTATTAATTGTCTGGATAATTGGGGTAGTATTAATAGCGCCATTATGCCAAACAAAAATTATACGGAATACTGGATAACGCCATATTTATTTGATAAGACATCTAAAAATTATCAGGATTTTTTACAATACTATATGGAGGCTTACAAGAGCCCGCCTCAAAATGCAATTTCATACACAGCTTTTTTAACGTTAATATCAGTGACAACCGCGCTATCGAATGCTCACTACGATCCATCGCAAAGTATGCGTGCTAATATCCTAAAAAGCTATCAGGCAGCTAGAGAAAAAAATCCAAATTGGTTTAGGCCTACAGCTACGGCAGTTTATAGAACAAATGCTCAGGGGGTTCAGTTAATTGGTATGGTCAGTACGGTTAAATAAGATGAGGTGTTAACATGGCTTTGCAAGAAAGTGTAAGACTCGTCGATCAGATTAAAGTAAAAATAAGCCACAGAATCTTATTATGCCTATTATCATTTTTTATTGTGATTATTGGATTGACTATTTTTGACATTGCTAAAAGCTTTAAAGAGTTAGGTGATCTCGTGAATGCACAGTGTCAGTCGCTTGAGGATTACACAGTGGGTCAAGCTCTTATTGATAATCAGCCTGCGGTTCAATTGAAATTAGATGATTACAATGCTACCAACCCTTATAAAATAAGCTGGGTGCCTACAGGAACTGCGCTCAATAATGATTCTATTCATTGGTTGCCATTATTGTCTTGGGAATATAATTATCAAATTAAATCAGTAGCGGGACAGGATTTTGGTTATTTTCATGTGTCAGGGTCAATATTAAACGATCGAAATTTTTTCTCAGAGTTATTGGGTCGTATTTTGTTAATGATTTTCTTTGCATTGACTGTATTCGCCTTGCTTTATCCGTTGGCCAATAAAATTCCTCAGCAATTATTTATTGAGCCGATCAATAACCTATTACAGCTTTTAAAAACAGGTGTGGTACCGCAAGCAGCAGAGCAGAGTCAAAAGTTAACCGTGAATCTTTCGATGGAGTTAATGGAGATTCAAGATCAAATTATCCAACTGCTGAGTGATATCACAAAAAAAACCAGGATGGCTGCATTAGGCGAACTTGCCGCTCAAGTGGCTCATGATATTAAATCACCTACTGCAAGTTTATTAGTACTAGCAAAAACGTGCCAACAGTTGCCTGAAAAAGATCGCGTAGCTTTGAGAGAAGCTGCAATACGCATTCAAGATATTGCTAATAATCTTCTTACGCAGTTTAAGCAGAAAGATGTTGAGGGGATTATTGTTGGTGAAGAGCGGCAGCTCATATTAGCCTCCGCAAGTATGTTGCAGCTTCTGTCTGAAAAGAAGTTGCAATATCAGGATTTGCCTATTCAGTTTGATTATAAGTTTAGTTCAAGTGGTAGCTTTGCTTTCATTAAAATTGAGCCGACGGCTTTTAATCGTATGTTGTCAAATATTATCAATAATGCGGTTGAGGCTTTTGATAAAAAAGCAGGCAGGGTCATTTTAAATCTTGATGCTGATAATGAGTGGGTCCGGGTAGTTATAGAAGATGATGGTAAGGGTATGTCAGCGGGATTGGTCAAAAAACTTATGAGTAATCTGGCTATTACAGAAGGCAAGCAGGATGGACATGGGATTGGCTTAACACAAGTGTGGGAAGCTTTAGAGCGTAACCAAGGTGAGTTTGCAATAGATTCAAAAATAGGAAAAGGTACAAAGATTATTTTAACCTTCCCAAGACTGATGGCGCCTAATTGGATTGCGGAAGAAATTAAGTTGGGCTCACAAGACTTTGTCATTATTTTAGATGATGATAGCTCGATTCATTTTGCTTGGGATACCCGTTTTGAGTCCATTTTGGCTCAAGCCCCAGGTATTAGGGTTCAGCATTTTCAAAATGGCCTAGAGGCGCTTGAGGTGATTAATCAGCTTTCGGTCGCGGATAAACAAAAACTATTCTTGCTGACGGATTATGAATTATTAAATCAAGAGTTGCATGGCTTAGATGTTGTTGCCCGAGCGCAAGTGCATCATTCTGTGCTTGTTACGAGTCATTATACCAATAAAGTGATTTTGGATGCTGCTGCTGCAACAGGAACAAAAATTTTACCTAAGCAGCTTGTTCCAGAAATTCCAATTGTCATTGATGCAACCGTCAAGTATGTTGATGATGGGCGAGCTCAAAAGAAGTTTGATGCAATAGTCGTGGATGATGATCAGAATTTTGCAGCAATGTTAATCATGACGGTTTTTGACGGTCAAGAGGTGGCGCATTATACGGATCCGAGGAATTTTTTAAAAAATGTATCAAAATATCCCAAAGACATTAAGATTTTTTTGGATAATAACTTTGCCACGGGTGGTATGCGCGGAATGGATATTGCAGCAGAGCTGCATCAGCTTGGCTATACTCGTCTTTACATGCTTTCAGGTGAAATCTTTGATGAAGAAGATATTCCCGAGTATTTAATCGTTATTGGCAAAGATAAAATAGATTTGATTCATGAGATAAAATAGCGTTTGCTCATAAAGCTTCAGGTTTTATAGCAATCATTGCCATGAGTTGAAGTTTTGGGTGCAATACATTTTTTAGGGTAATAAAAAGGCAGGAGATTCCTGCCTTTTTTACACTACATGCTTTTAAACATTGTAGTGAATTAACTCAAAATTTGATTAACCCTGTTATCGGGTGTTTCTGCTTGTTTCGTCCGGGCGTCGTGTTATAGGGTCTAAAGTTCCAATAGTGTGAAACGAGCAAGAAGGGACAGAAGCTGTATCTGTAACTCTATAACTCGCAGCAGCATCCTGATCCAGAGGTGTTGATATCGTGATCGCCTGATCACCTGGAATTCCCGATATTACACAAGGTTCAGATGAGCAATCGCCGAATATTGTACTGGTTTTTCCTATCAGGGCTTTAATGCCATTTGTTCCTGTAACATATAATCGACGTTCAATGGATATTGCTGACGGATTAATGGTAACTTTATTTGCTGTGGTTCTTTGCTCGTACTTATTCATGGCTGTGCATAAAGATGGTTCGACGACTAGAGTATCTTGCTCAGTGCCCATAGCCCCTGAATTCCTTGCGGAGTAAGTCATGAAATCAGTATGGCTCTTACTAGTCGTGCGTACAGGTAATAAGGTGCTTGCGGAGTGAGTTTCGCTATGGCTCTTACTAGTCGTGCGTACAGGTAATAAGGTGCTTGCGGAGTGAGTTTCGCTTACTAAGGTGCTTGTGGAGAGAGTTGCGCTCCTACCCGATAACTTACCCGTGCTCAATGACTTGGTCTCAGTCAATGTATTAGCATTTTGTGCATTGCTTTGAATTGCCAGCAACGCGACGGCAATTGCTTTTAATAGATTGTATAATGACATTGGTTCTTGCTCCTTTTGTTTCATTGTTGCCTACGATAGTACAGGGCGCTGCTATTATTTTATATTAAAAATAAAATGTCAATATATAATTCATTTTTTATTAAATTTAAAGCCTTTATTTTTTTGTTAAAACTTAATAGTGTTTGCTTTTTTGGTTGAAGTTGCTTGAGGTGTTGTGATTTTTGTGTGGTGTCTTGTTGCCTATCATTAAAAAAGTTTATACTATGATTTGTAGCTTAGGTGTTTTTTATCAATAAGGGGGTAATATGAAAATTAAGAGTCTGTTTTTGATAGGGCTGTGCGCAGCAACGTTGGCTTTATCTGGTTGTGCAACGAATTGTAGTAAGAAGTTGGCTTATAATAATGGTATGGATGATGGTTTGACACCAGGCACTGATTTAAATAAAAACTATGCAGCTGCCTGTATGCCTGGTAAGCAAAAAGCGGTGAATACTTCTTATTATCAGGGTTATCAAGATGGTTTAAAGAAACGCCCTGCGGTTGCGGCGCAGACAATGAAGTTGAATGCCAATAGCCGTAATTAGTTTTTAGGTGATGTCTTATTAACCCTCTTTATTGAGGGTTTTTTTGTCTTGATGATTATGTGTTCAATCAATGATCTTCGTGTTAATATACTCAAGTGTTTGTTATAATCTCTCTCGTTGATTAATTTAAGGATATAAAAAATGGATGACCAAAAGAAAAAAGCGCTGAGTGCGGCGCTGAATCAAATTGAAAAACAATTTGGTAAAGGCTCGATTATGATGATGGGTGAAAATACCCATGAAGGCGATATTCAGGCGATATCAACGGGCTCCTTGGGTCTTGATTTGGCTTTGGGTATTGGCGGTTTGCCACGTGGGCGGGTTATTGAGATTTATGGTCCTGAGTCTTCGGGTAAAACGACCTTGACTCTAGAAGTCATTGCGCAATGTCAAAAAGAAGGTGGCACCGCAGCGTTTATTGATGCTGAGCATGCGCTGGATATTGGCTATGCGAAAAAAATTGGTGTGAATGTTGAAGAGCTTTTGGTTTCTCAGCCCGATACTGGCGAGCAGGCGTTAGAAATTGTCGATATGTTAGTGCGCTCTGGTGCTGTTGATATGGTTGTTGTGGACTCGGTTGCTGCGCTTACGCCTAAAGCTGAAATTGAAGGCGAAATGGGTGATTCCCATATGGGTCTGCAGGCGCGTCTCATGTCACAAGCTTTGCGTAAATTGACCGGTAATATTAAGCGTTCTAATACTTTAGTTGTGTTTATTAACCAAATTCGGATGAAGATTGGCGTGATGTTCGGTAATCCTGAAACCACCACAGGCGGTAATGCCTTGAAGTTTTATGCGTCTGTACGTCTTGATATTCGACGTACTGGGGCAATTAAAAATGGCGAAGAAGTTGTGGGTAGTGAGACCAAAGTGAAAGTGGTTAAGAACAAAATTGCTCCGCCCTTTAAACAAGCAGAGTTTGATATTCTCTATGGCGAGGGGATTAGCCGTGAAGGTGAAATTGTCGATTGGGGTGTTAAGCTTAACTTTATTGAAAAATCCGGCGCTTGGTATAGCTATAATGGCGGTAAGATTGGTCAAGGTAAGGAAAATGTACGTACCTATCTCAAAGAGCACTCAGAAATTGCCACCGAAATTTCTAACAAAATTCGTGATAAAGTATTAACTATGCCTGGCGATTTAATTCCAGAAGCTTTAATCAGTCCAGGAGATGAAGACTAATGCATCCTCATGTGAATATAGCAGTTCGTGCCGCGCGTAGAGCCGGTGAAATTATTATGCGTGCTTATGATCGTACCGATCATTTGCGTATTGAAGAAAAAAATCACAATGATTTTGTGTCCGAAATCGATCAGATGGCTGAGGCTGCGATTATTGAGATTATTGGCAATGCCTATCCAAACGATAGTTTTTTGGGAGAAGAGGGCGGTGAAGTCGTTAAGGGAGATCCTGATACTGTGTGGATTATTGATCCTCTCGATGGTACCTTAAACTATCTGCATCACTTTCCGCATTTTGCAGTTTCTATTGCTCAGCGTAAAAATAATCGCTTGGAACATGGTATTATTTATAATCCGATTACCCAGGAATTATTTACCGCGACTCGTGGTGAAGGTGCCATGCTCAACGGCAAGCGTATGCGGGTATCGCAGCGCGGTAATTTAAAAGGTAGTTTGATTAGTTCAAATTTGCCTAATGGTGATCCCAGTAGTTTGGGTCTTTATCAGCATTTTGTCGAAAAAACTTTAAACGATGTCGCGGCATTTCGTCGTACCGGTTCAACAGCCCTTGATTTGGCTTATGCGGCTTCAGGTTTTGTCGATGGTTTTGTGTGTCAGCGTTTTGCACCTTGGGATGCCGCGGCAGGTATTGTGCTCGTGCGCGAAGCCGGTGGCTTGGTTGTTGATTTTGACGGCGGCGATGATATGCTGAACAAACAGACTTTAATTGCTGGTAATCCTAAAATTGTTAGATCTTTATTGGGTGTGATGGCATCTTAGGCGTCTTACAACAAAAGCTCATCGTCCTGATAATGCGTAGCATTCATCAGGATCCAGGCTGAAATAGATCCAACAAAGCTTAGGCTTTGAATTTTCAAATTGCATTTGAAATAGATATTGGGCTCTGGATCCTGACGCCCCAAGCTTCGCATGGGGGATCAGGACGATGGTTCTACTTAGCGCGGGTGCCTTGTTTTTAATGAGTGGCGGCTTTTGCTAGGCGCTCATTAATAGCCTCCCATGCGTCTTCTGTCGGAGGTTGCTCCACAATAATCTTGCTTGCCATCGCATGATCGGCTTGGCGTAGGCTTTTGTATAAGTCGTGGGCGTAGCTTTTTGGGTCTTGTGATAACTGAATGATCTTGCTGTTTTCTGGTAATGTTATTTTTGAGTAAATTAGAAA
This sequence comes from uncultured Thiotrichales bacterium, assembly GCA_903870015.1. Lineage (GTDB taxonomy): Bacteria > Pseudomonadota > Gammaproteobacteria > Francisellales > CACEW01 > CAIQBE01. The sequence continues at coordinate 12,984 of CAIQBE010000039.1, read as the reverse complement.
AATTGCATTTAGGTTTGTGTTTTCGATTTCAGTTTTACTCATCAAGATTAAAGGCGTGCGTGGGGCATAGTGACTGGCTAAGTTGCCTGAGACTTTCAGTGTTGTTTTGTTGTTGGTGATGACCTCTTGTTGCAGCGCTTCTTCTAGCATCGCTTTAGTGATGGCGCCAGGTCTAAGAATCTTCACAGGTGTGGTGCGGGCATCAACGATTGTAGACTCAATGCCAATGTTAGCTGCGCCGCCTGGTAAAATTAAATCGACTTTATCTTGTAGCTCTTCAAAAACATCTTCGGCACAGGTTGGGCTGATATGGCCAAATTGATTGGCTGAGGGTGCGGCCACGCCGCCGCCAAAGGCTTGTAATAATGCTTGCGCCATAGGGTGATTGGGCATGCGTAAGCCGACGCTGTCTTGATTGGCGGTCACAAGATTTGACACGTGGGCTTGTTTTTTTAAAATTAAGGTTAACGGCCCGGGCCAGAATTCTTGCATCAAGATGTGCGCTTCTGGGCTAATTGTTTCTGCCCAGTCATTGATTTCCTCAAAGCTTCCGATATGTACAATCAGTGGGTGATCGGTCGGTCTGCCTTTGACGCTGAAGATTTTTTTGATGGCCTCATCATTTTTAGCATCAGCCGCTAAACCATACACAGTTTCGGTGGGGAGGCCAATCAGCTTTCCGGCTTTGAGTAATGCGACGGCTTTTTCAATCATTAGTCACCTAGACTCATTAAGCTAGCATTGCCGCCTGAGGCTGTCGTATTTACGCTGATCACCCGCTCCAGGGCTAGTCGTGGTAAATAATGTGGGCCGCCGGCTTTGGGGCCAGTGCCGGATAAGCCTTCACCGCCAAAGGGTTGAACGCCTACGACTGCGCCAATAATATTGCGATTGACGTAAATATTGCCGGCGCGTACGCGTTGACTTAAATAATCCACGACATCTTGAATTCGGCTATGAATGCCAAAGGTTAAGCCATAACCCGTGCTATTAATTTGCGTGATCACATTATCTAATTGATCGGCATGATAACGAATGACATGCAGCACGGGGCCAAATACTTCTTGGGTGAGGGTGCTGATGTGGGGAATTTCCACGAGGGTTGGTGCAACGAAAAAGCCATTTTTGGTGTCTTCACCTAAAGTCACTTGATGTAAAATTTTGGCGTTCACGCGCATGGCGTCGATGTGTTTTAGTAAATTTTCTTGGGCTTTGGCATCAATCACTGGGCCGATGTCAGTCTCGATGTTCATAGGGTTGCCAATTTTTAATTCATCCATGGCGCCCATGAGCATCGTGATAATCGTATCGGCGACTTCTTCTTGTAAAAATAATACGCGCAGTGCTGAGCAACGTTGCCCAGCGCTATCAAAGCTTGAGGTGATGACATCTTTAACGACCTGTTCGGGGAGTGCGGAGGAGTCAACTACCATAGCGTTTTGTCCGCCAGTTTCAGCGACGAGTACGGCAATGGGGCCATTTCTTTGGCAGAGCGCGTTATTGATAAAGCGTGCAGTGTTAGTGGATCCGGTAAAAATCACACCGGCAATGCGTGGGTCGCTCACAAGTTTTGTCCCAAGCACCGTGCCCTTGCCTAATAAGAGTTGCATGACGTCTCGGGGAAATCCTGCTTGGTGCAATAAGGTGACGGCAAAGGTGGCAATTAACGAGGTTTGTTCTGAGGGCTTGGCAATCACGACATTACCCGCAGCCAAGGCCGCGGTGATTTGCCCTAAGAAAATAGCGAGAGGGAAATTCCACGGACTGATGCATACCATAATGCCACGACCGTGCATTTCCATTTGATTAGTTTCGCCAGTGATGCCCTGGAATTTGACGGGCTCGGAAAAATGGCGTTCGCATTCATTGGCATAGTAGCGGCAAAAGTCGATGGCTTCACGCACTTCCCCGATCGCATTGGGAATGGTTTTGCCGGCTTCCCGAATTGCAATTGCCATAAAGCGGGGCATATTATCTTCTAATAAGTCGGCCAAGCGTCTTAGCATTTGTGCCCGCTCGCTTGCTTTGGTTTTGCTAAAATGGGTAAAGGCTTGTTCTGCCGCAATAATCGCTGCTTCAATTTGGCTTTCATCGAGTTTGATAGTCTGACCAATTTGTTCTTTGGTGTTGCTCGGGTTAAATAGCGGATATTCATTGCCCTGAGTGGTATTACTGTTGCTCGTCATCGATACAGCTAACCATTGTTCATTACTGACTTCATGGAGTTGATTCATGAGCTGGGTGAGGATTTTGGGATTACTTAAATCTAAGCCTTGAGCGTTCATACGATTATCACCATATAAGTTGCGGGGGAGGGGAATATGTGGATGGGGTTTCAATTCAAAATCTTCGGCTTGTGCAATCGGGTCGCGAATCATATCTTGAATCGAGAGCGTGGTGTCTAATACTTGATTGACAAACGAAGAGTTGGCACCATTTTCTAATAAGCGACGTACGAGATAGGCCAAGAGATGTTTGTGCGTCCCGACGGGCGCATACACCCGGCAGGGAATATCAATATTAGAACTGCTTCCTACAATTTGATCGTAGAGTGTTGAGCCCATGCCGTGTAGACATTGAAATTCATAGTCTTTGTAAGTGCCAGCGATTTCTAAAATACTTGCCACTGTGCGGGCATTGTGCGTGGCAAACATCGGGTAAAACACATCGGTATTGGCAAGCATTTTTTTGGCGCAAGCAAGATAAGAGACATCGGTATAGGCTTTGCGGGTGAAAACTGGATAATCTAATCCTTGTTCTTGTGCGGCTTTAATTTCGCTATCCCAATAGGCGCCTTTAACCAAGCGCACCATAAACCGATGTTGGCTTTTTTGCGCGAGTGCTTTTAAAAAATCGAGGACATAAAAAGCGCGCTTTTGATAGGCTTGTAGTGCTAAGCCTAAACCTTGCCAGTCTTTGAGCTCAGGCTCAAAGCTTAGTTTTTCAAAAATTTGTAAAGAAATTAATAGGCGTTCGGACTCTTCAGCATCAATCGTGATTGAGATTCCCTGGTTTTTTGCAAGTACGCATAAATATTTAACCCGGGGATAGAGCTCTTTAAAAACGCGCGCCTCTTGCGAGAATTCGTAGCGGGGGTGGAGGGCGGTGAGCTTGATTGATACATTGGCGCGGGTAAATAAAGATTTGTCCGGGTGGGTTTTGCCAACGCTGATAATGGCGTTTTCATAATCTTTAAGATATTTTTGCGCATCCTGTTCAGTGCGTGCGGCTTCGCCTAGCATGTCATAAGAATAGCGATAGCCTTTATTTTCAAATTTTAAAGCGCGGGTTTGCGCGTCATTGATGGATTCACCCATGACAAAGTGATTGCCCAAAATGCGCATGGCGTAGCGAATGCATTGACGTAATGCCGCATCGCTTGTGCGTCTGATCAAAGCGGATAGGGTATTTTTGAGTTTGGCGTGATTGATTTGTTCGGGTTTTAAAACTTTGCCAGTGAGGTATAAACCAAAAGTGGCGGCATTTACAAATAATGATTGGCTGTTATTTAAATGTTTGTCCCAATCGGCTTTTAATACTTTGTCGTGGATTAGGCGATCTTGAGTGAGAGTATCGGGGATGCGTAGTAGCGCTTCGGCTAAGCACATGAGGGCAATACCTTCGGCGTTGGATAAACCGTATTCGGCAATGAGGGCATTAATGCCGCCGTGCTTGATGCGCTTGTCTCGGATTTCTTGTGTTAGTGCACGGGCGCGTTCGCTGATGTGGGCGTTTTGTTCTTGGTTAAATTTGGCGTAATCGATTAGTGTATTTAGGCATTGACCTTCATCTTTGCGGTATTGTTCGGTTAATTTATCCCAGAGCTCATTCATGGCGTTGAAGTTTTGGTGTTTGTCAGTAGTATAGACGGATGTTAGGGCTATGACTAGAGGGGTTCTCTCTGTAGAATAGTGGCCTGGAACTAAACTAAAAAAGGAGAATCTCATGTCTGTGTTAGTTGGCCGTCCTGTGCCTGATTTTACTGCGCCTGCGGTGCTTGCTGATGGCAAAATCGTGGGTGATTTTAGCTTAAGCAATGCGATTAAAGGTAAATATGCTGTGGTGGTGTTTTATCCCCTCGATTTTACCTTTGTGTGTCCTTCGGAATTAATTGCCTTGGATCATCGTTGTCAGGATTTGCATAAAAAAGGAGTGGAAGTCATTGCCGTTTCTGTGGATTCGCATTTTACCCATAATGCTTGGCGTAATACCGCGATCAAAGACGGCGGTATTGGTCCCGTCAAATATACTATGGTTGCGGATATCAATCATAAAATTACCCAGGCTTATGGCGTTGAGCATCCAGAGGCAGGGGTCGCGTTTCGTGCCACATTCTTAATTGATAAAAAAGGTTTTGTGCGTCATGAAGTCGTTAATGATTTGCCGCTGGGGCGCAATATGGATGAGCTGTTGCGTATGGTTGATGCCCTCGAGTTTTTTGATGAACACGGCGAAGTTTGTCCAGCCGGTTGGCAAAAAGGTAAAGCGGGTATGAAAGCAGATCCTAAAGGCGTCGCTGAATACTTAGCTCAGCATTCTGATAAGTTGTAATCGTTATCATCCTGGCTTTTGTACTGCAAAGGCCAGGTTTTTGTGTTTTGATCTGAAGATAAAAGCATTTTAAAACAAAACCTTAGTTTTTTTATCGCGCCGTTCTTTGCTAAATCTTGTTACATATTAAGTGTGGTTTTTTTTAGGCTTTGTTGCAGGGATTGCTGGCATTGGGTGTGCCTTAAATCATGGTTTGTTTATGAGTGCAAATAGGCATTATAATTTTTGTGGTTGATACCTTGCGAGCCAAGAAGTTTTCGGGCAACAAAGAACTTGCATTGCATAAAAAAGTATTGTAAGCTTGCTCCCAAGGCTTGTGTGGAAGCCAGGTTCGGTTGTTCTGTCCACACAAAAAGTTTTAAACTAACGAAAGGAGAAATAACGTGACATTAAGAAAGATCGCAACATCCGTGGGTGTCGTTCTTGCTGCTACTGCTACTATGGCACATGCAGATGTGAACTCCCAATTGGCAAGCTTGCAATCGCAAGTTAACCAGTTGCAATCACAAGTTAACTCATCAGGTAATTCTTCATCCATGGGTAGCATGGTTGGTGTTAATTCCAACTTATCCTGGAAAATGATGAGCAACTACAGTGGTGTAGGCAAAGAAATGAATTTGTTAAAGGCGCGTCAAACAGGAAGCCTCTCAACCATCACATTGGGCGGAGATTTCCAAGCGGATGCTACTTATGACAATGCTAGCAAGGAGAATACTCCTGATCTAAGTCCTACATTTGCTAATCCGCAAATTCAAGCGTCTTCTCATGGAACCGACGGTTCTGCGCTTCAGTTGACCACTGCGAATTTGTCAACTACAGTCGCTGCGGGTAACTGGGTCACTGGTTATTTGCAAGTAGGTCAATCAAATATTGGTGGTAATGCTTTAGAGGGTAACGCCTTTGGTATTCAAGATGCTTACTTAGTATTTGGTAACTTAAGCAAGGCACCTTTTTACGGTTTCGTAGGTAACAAAGACATCGACTTCGGTAGCTTTGCAACTGTTGATATGTATAACAGCCCATTAACACGTACATTATTCCAAGCTCAAGGTAATACCGCCGGTGTGGGCTTCAATGGTTACGGATTTAATGGTACCGCATCGATTATGAATGGTGGTAATCAGCTTGGTAATTATACCTCTGCTGGTAGCGTTATTCAGAGCTCAAACCTCTATTCTGCCAACGGTAATCTTGGTAGCAACTTTGCGTTAAATGCTTCTTATGGCATGACCAATGGTGGTGTTGCTTGGAACCTAGGTGCTGGTTATATCAATGCTTCACAATTCCAGACCACTAATGCTGGAACCAATGGTGCTTGGGACTTGAATGGTAAAGTTTCGGCGATGGGCTTTGATCTGTTAGCTGAGTATGTATCAACCATCAGTGCTGTTAATGCTACCAATGCTACTCGTTTAGGTGGTACAACGGCTGCGCAAGCGTGGGACGTTGGTGCTGATTATAATTTTGCAGTGATGGGTTACAAATCTGTCGTCAATGCTGATTATAGCCAAGCGTACTTAGGCGCTAACAATGATCTTCAAGCGTATCAGTTTGTATTGGGTTATCGTGTTCAGCCTGTTAACAATGTTTGGACAGGTCTTGAATATGCATACAGCCAAAATATTGCTGGTGGTAGTGGTATACCTACCCCTGGTCGATTGCCTGCTGTTATTGCAGGTAATGGTGTTCACAACAACACTGTTACACTTGATGTTACAGCAATGTTCTAAACTCTTTTGTTCAGAGTTTAACAATAAAAATGCCACCTTCGGGTGGCATTTTTTTTTCCTAAATTTTATTTGTCTGCATTCGTCAGGCATGTCTCGATAAATCTCTTGATTTTTAAATTATCTGTATATAGAATCTATCTTGTAATTTAATTCTTATTTTAAGGTGTCTTATGTCGTATGAAAATCCTGGTCAATTTACTTCTCCCGCTAACCCTTTTTATCACCCAAGAGGGGTGGGGGCTCCAAGTACTGCTGGTTCTGCTTCTGGGGAATTAGCCAGCAGGCCTGCTTCGGCAGCAGGGGTGGGTGCGGGTCCAGGTCCAGCTAGAGTTCCTAGGGGTAGTGTGCGAGCTATCCATACTGGTAAGGTTGCAGACGGGCTTCGCCGTTTTGGACAGAGGCAGGCGACACGATCTACAGATACACTGAGCACTTGTATTTTTACCAATCAATCGTTGATGACTACATACTTATCTCAATTGCATGAAAAATTTGATGCTGCAAGCACAGAGTATTATGGTGTTGGGGAACGGACGCGTGCTACCGTTGAGGCTTATTTGCGAGTTTTAGAAGATGCTAGTGTTGCTGCGATGAGTTTATGGCAAGATGCGCGTTTATTAACGCTTAATGGGAAAGACAACCGGCTTGCTTTGGAGTTATTAGGGTGTGAATCAAAAAAATTACTTGATAAGATTGAGCAAGGAACGACTTCATTTTTTTCTGATACCGGCCGTGAGCCAAAGCTTTCAGATTCTATGGGAAGTTTAATATCTAGTCAGCATGATCGTCATCGTTTATTGTTGTTAGCTCATGATGTGCGTATTGGTAATCAGGCGATTAATAAGGGTTCTGCATTTATTGCCGAAAGTGTTTCTTCTGAAGAAGAAGCTCTTCGTGTGCTTGCTACAGATTTTATTGCCTTGCGCTCTCTTGGCCTTTTTAAAAGGGTTGTTTTAGATGCGGCGGCCGCATATCCTGAGATGCCTGACCCAGTCGTAATTGTTTCTTCAGACTCAAGTTCAGACTCAAGTTCAGACTCTGATGCCTCGCCAGAGCTGCCTGTGCTAAAGCCAAGGCCGCCTGCTCCAAGGCCAAGACCAAAGGTACCTGCAGCTGTGGCTGCGCCAGCCCCTGTGCCTATTATATCTTCGCTTAAAATCCGTATGAATCATGTTCCTTTTGATGTCGATTTTTCTCATAGAGTATCGGGAATTCATTTTTGTTCTGCCCGTAATGCCGTGCGTGATCAAATAGATCTTGATTGTAAAGCTTTGACCCAGTGGTTTGGTCTTGATCGTGGGTATGCCTCTGTGATGAAAAGATCGTTGCGTGATCGTTCGCATTTTTCTACGAAGCTCTGGGCGTTGAGTGCTAATTCTATTAGGGAGAATTTTGCATTTTTAGAGCGTTATATGCGGCGGTTAGCGCAAAATGTTGCGCATTTATTAACAGCGAATCCCCAGGATTTAACCCAGAGACGTTTAAATACCATTGAAGCGACCTTGCAGGTGGTGATTGCTGCAGTAGCAGTAACACCTCCCTTTCGTAACTTGGGTTCTAAAGATGAAAAATTTGTCAGTCAGTGTTCTCAGCATATCCAATTTCAAAGGGCATTGATTCAGGATGTGCTTGTTTCGATTAAACCAGCGAGACCTATTGTTCCTAATGGTGTTGTAGTCCCGAATCCTATGGCTTCTGCTTCTAAAGCTCGTCCTGTGAATATGCCAGCGTTAGTTGATTCTAAGAATGTTAAAAAGTTTACAGAGGCCCGTAAGCAAGCGGCTAAATTGCTTTATTTTAGGGGGCCTTGTACGGATCACACCCTAAGAGAAATTTTTTCGGTCTTTGATTGTCGGGAAGGTGTTAGAGACATTCGTCATCATGTCTCAGTAGAATTGACTTCTGCTTATGTTACTGGCTCAGCGGCTATTCCTGTTACTCAAGATGCTGATAGATCTGCTCTGCCTGTTCAAGATGCTTTGAATTCTCGCATTTTACAATTGTTGGCTCGGCGTTATGATTCCGCTCATCTTCAGGAGTTGCATGATGAACTTTATCGTTTGAATATTGGATGTGTTTCTGGTATGAGTGCTTCGCCTGAAGTGATCCAAATTGCTGCTGCTCAAGCACCAAAGGTTGAAAAATTAAGCAAGGAGCGTGATCAGGCAATTCGTTGCGCGCGTCGTAAAGATGGCTTAAAAACTTCGTTGTCCTTATTGGCAATGATTACTTTGGCGGTTTCTGGTTATCTGCTTAGTAGAGGCGGTGTAATTCCTCCTTGTCCTGATAGTCAGTTGAATGCTGTTAACAGTAGTTGTGTCTTGGCGAATATTACCAATCTTGTCAGTATGACGGTGACTCCACAGGTATTCAGTTCTCCAACATTAGCGATCACAGCGTCATTATCAACATCAGGCTCTCAAAGTGCATTCCAAATGGCATCATTCACGCAATCCGCCTCTCAGTTATCGACGCAAACGCAGAGTGCGTCACAAACAAGTTCGTTATCTGGTACGGCTTCGATGACTGCATCGCAAACCGACACGGTGTCACAATCATCTTCACAGTCTCACACCCAAACGCAGAGCTCATCACAGCAGGGGTCTATTTCGAAAACGAGTTCGAGCACTAGTTCGCAAGCCAATACTGTATCGCAATCATCTTCACAGTGGGCAACGCCTTCAGAGAGTTCAACACAAACATCTTCGATTACGCAAACCGCGTCCACAACACAAGCAGCCTCTCAAAGCATTACTGCCACGCAAGCTGCTTCAATGACGCAAACCCAGAGCTCATCCCAAGGCTCATCGGTTTCACAAACGCAGAGTTCATCGCAAAGCCAAGGCCCATCATGGACTCAGAGTGCGACACAAACCCAGACTGGCTCACAAGTATCATCGCAAAGCGCAAGTGCTAGCCAAAGTCAAAGTATGACGCAAACTGTTTCCTCCACGCCATCAGCTTCATGTTCGGTTGTTAATTTGCCGCCTAGGTCAGTGCTAGGGTCATCTTTTTCTATTGGCCTTCAGCCGAATTCGTTATCCCGTGAATTAACGGTTTATGGCGGTCCGGGTATATCAGTTGGAGTGCAAATAGCGGGTGTTCCACAGTCGTCATGTCTTCCAGTGACTCTGTGTACTTATTTTGCTCTTGGCACTCAAGTGCTTCTGGTCAGTGGTGCTACGGGCCCTGGTCATGGTCTTAATTTTACGGTGATTGATTTGACTCCTTGTCCGAAGGTGCTTCGCGGTACTTTATTTGGTGGTGCGCGCCGTATGTATCAGGCTTTTGATGATGGAGATGCGGTTCCTGCAAGGGCAGAGCTGTTTGCACCTCAAACGGTGATGCCATTTCAGAATACGGCTGCTAATGTTGCACAGCCGTCTTTAGTGCGTAGATCTTTGAGAGGTGGTCGTTAATCGTAGTTTCAGGCTTCGCTTATCTATCTATCGGTGGATCTTAAACTTACTCCAGTTGATTAGTAAGATTGTTGCATAATTCCCTGCATTCATTAAAAATTGCTGCGCAATTTTTTGAAGGATGATGTCGGCGAGGAGTAGGTCTAGGCCTGGGTTATGCAGCAGTCTTTACTATTTATCAGAAGCTTGAGCTAATTTTTTAAGCCAACCGGACAGCAGTGTAAAATCTTCAGAAATGCTGTTGCGAAAAACTTTATAATTTTTTGTTTATGTTTTTTTTGTTCTTCAATTTATTTTAAATTTTTTTATCTATACTTATTCGTATGTAATAATATTTCGTGTTTTTTGATCTGAAAAAAACATAAAAACAGTTTGATATTTTGCAAAATTATATATAGTATGTCGTCGATATTCGGGTTTTTCAATTTTCTGTCGCTTGAACCCAATTTTGAAAATTTAACGTGTAACTCATGGAGTTTTTTAGTCATGTTCAGAGAAGAAGAAAGGCCTGGCTCGGCACATTCTAACCGTACTCCAGAACCTACAAATCCTTCTGCGCCTGTTGTTCTGAGCCCTATTGCGCGTCGGTCAGGTTCTACAGGTCCTGGGCTAGTTGGTGTGGTTGATCCTTGGACTGCGCGCGATGTTCGCGAGCCATTATGCAAACTTCGCACCAAAGGGATTGGATCAACAGGGCAAGACAGGCCTTTATATACAGAATTTAACTTGCAGAATCAGATTGTTATTCTTAGAGCCCAGATTCCGGGGATTGTTAGGTATATTCATGAATTAAACTTAACTGATTCAACGTCATCACGTTTTAGTGCGAAGGATATTTTTACGGCGCATGATGGCAGTGTTAAAACTGCACGCCCAAGTATTTGGGGTAACATTATTGCTAGTCGTGAGCCTGTTGTTGAACTTGCTAATATCGAAAAACTTGCTATTTTTGCCATGAGCTTGATGCAAGATGTACGATTGCAGTTACAAAGCCATCCTACTTCTGATCCAAGCCCGCTTATTTCTGCTATTCAAAAAATATATGCATTTATTAGTGGCCATCCTAGTATTAGTCAATTATTGCATCATGGCGTTGGTCTTAGCGATGCTAAAGGTAATACTAAAAAAGTTCTTTCTTATTTGGTGACGGATTTAATGGTGATGCAGGAATTTATTTCTTGTTATCGTGGGAGTAGGCTAGTACAACCTTATATTAAGCCCTCCGGTTACCCCTATTCTAGAGATCGGGGGTCTTTTTTACAAGACTTTATTGCCGAGCGTTCTATAGGTGCTTATGCTAGCCGGGCTCAGTGGTTGTGGTTGTTAAAAGAATTGGATGAATCAGTAGTCCCAATGCCCCCAGCTAGTGCAGCCGCAGGAGCTTTTTCCGGGGTCAGAGCCATTCGTGAGGCTTTGCTAAGGCCTGAGCAGCCACTGATTCCAAATGTTGCACTTGCTGCAGTAACAAGCAGTGTTGCAGTTGCTATGGCATTCGTTCCTAGTGTTTCTGATAAGTTGCGCTTGGTCCCGGCATCTGATCATCCTGAAAATCCCGAACTTGATCGTGCTTTATTGCAATTTAAGGCGCAAGTGAATGGCGTCATCAAAAAACTATATGCATTTCGCCAATCGTTGTCAGGTTTGGAAGATCATCGTTTGCTAACCGCAGGTCTTAATAGCTTGTTTCCCAAAATACGGTTGTTTCTAGGTGACGTGTATCGTGTTTTGAGTTCGCCTAATTTAAACAGTAGATCGCTGGATCCTAATGTTAGTGATACTTCTGCACGCTTGTTGGCGGCAGTAAAGTTGCTTGAGGGTCTTGCCTATGATGTATCAGAAAAAATGGCTCAGGTGGTCTTTCCAGGCACAACTGGTGCTGCATTGTTGTTGCCTGCTTCTGATCTTCGTCCGGCTTGGGGTCTTGCTGCTCCTCCGCGTTTAGTTTCTGTTGTTCCATCTGCTAATTATTATAATCCGATGTTGGTTGCTAACAAGGTTTCCCTCCCTAGTGCATTAGTAATGCCGACAGGACAGTCTCGTGTAATTCCATTTTCTCCTACTATTCTTGTTGACCCTCAGCACCAACCGCGGCATGTATCAAGTACAGATACAGCAGGTGTGTTATATGCGCCTATTGTTGGTGGGCGCCGGCAGCAAGGATTTACCGCTTCATTACCATCTCGCGAGCCTTTTTCTCGATCTTTATTGCCTGATTTCGAACGCAAGTTGTTAAATTATGTCATTGATCTTGTTTTGGCTAATGATGCTCCTCTGGTGACTAAACGAGAGCATCAGGATTTGATTAATCTTCCATCAGAACTCCAGCTTTCTAAGCTCGATTGGTCCGCAATTCCTCCCTTTACCATGAAAGAAACAAAATCAAAACCAACAAGACGATTGTGTGCAATTTCTACGCCTTGTTTGGTGTTTTCTGCTTTAGGAGTTGCAGGAGCCATCACCGGGTTTGTTTTTTTGGGTCTTTGGCTTGGAGGCCTTTTTCCTTCGTCTTCAGGGTCTTCAAACCGATCTCAAGGTCAAAGTTTAACGGTATCGGCGATGGGCTCAGAAACCCAAACTGGTTCACAAGCCCAAACAGTAACGGGCAGTGGATCACAGTCTCAAAGCGCATCACAAAGTCAGACGTCTTCAGGTACTTCGAGCCGATCGCAAAGTCGAAGCTTAACAGCATCGGCGACGCGCTCACAAACTCCGAGTGCATCTGAATCCCCGACGGGTTCGCAAACGCAAACTGTGTCCCAGCTATTGTCAGATTCACAAACAGTAACAGCTTCAGCAACCCAAACTGGGTCGCAGGCGCTAACTGGTTCCCCATCGTTAACGGGCTCACAGACAGCAACGGCTTCGGCAGCGGTAAGTGGGTCACAAACACAAACTGTTTCCCAATCGTTGTCAGGTTCACAAAGTCAAAGCCCAACAGAAACTCAGACGCAAAGTATTTCACAAGGCCCAAGTAGATCAGGTAGTCAGACAGGTTCACAAACAGCGACAGCTTCGGGAACGTCTACTCCATCACAAAGTCAAAGCTTAACTGGTTCAGCGACGCGCTCACAAACCCAGAGTCGTTCACAAACGCAAAGTATTTCACAGGCTTCAAGTGGATCAGTTAGTCAGACCAGTTCACAAGCATCGACAGCTTCGGGAACGTCTACTTCATCGCAAAGTCAAAGCTTAACTGGTTCAGCGACGAGCTCACAAACCCAGACTGGAACAGGCAGTGCGTCACAAGCGCTAAGCGCGTCACAAAGTCAGACGTCTTCAGTAGC
>CAIQBE010000038.1 GCA_903870015.1 uncultured Thiotrichales bacterium | reverse complement strand
CCCCGGCGTCATCCTTCGAAAAATTGCGCAGCAATTTTTGCGGAGGAACCAGGACCCAATCGCATGCAGCGTAGCTGCATTCAACCCTTCCCTAATCATGCAATGAATGCAGCTACGCTGCATGCTAGTAAAAACTGGATCTCCGCAATTTTGCTCCGCAAAATTCGAAGGATGACGCCAGGGAGAGGGCACCTGGGTTATCAAGCAGCCTTAAGGATGACGCCGGAAAGGGGTTATGCAGCAGTCTTTATCTATGAAAACTGGCAAAGCCAGGAAGCGCATGCCAAGCAATTTGAGAAGCCTTATATTATCAATCTTGCCAAAAAAACAGAGGCGCTTCTTCTGATGCGTCTTGTTTGGATTCCTCGGAATCTTCTTCGGTTTCTTCTATCGGCTCCCCTTCGACTTCCTCTCCTTTAAGTGTTTCTGATGCTTTTGCAGATGCTGAGGCTTCTTGGTGTTTTTTGCGTGAGCCGCCCAGGATTACTAGAGATAATTCTGCTGCTATTGCTGCTCTCAGAGCTGGGGGTTTGCATGATGATGTGCTGTTAGGGTTAGAGTAATTGTTATCAGATTTTCATGGAAAGATCGAGTTTTGATCTGTCGATGCTATAGTTTGCTTGGTGTGATATTGTAATCATCTTATTTTTGTTTTAGACTTGCGCAAAATAATTTATGAAGTTGTTTCAATGAGTTATCGAGGGGTGGGGTCTCCGGCAAAGCCTAAGGAGGTGCCCTTATTTAATATTATGGTTCGCTGTCATGATGAGGCGCTTGACGCGATTGTTGTTGGTTCTCCAAATGTGTGCTCGGCTGTGATGGGCTTTTTAATTGCTGCTTTTGAGTTTCATCGTTGTGCTGTCTATTTGCCAGGTGAATTGATGGTTATTAAGCGTGCTATCACACCTGCGATGATTGATAGTATTCAGGGTTTGTTAAAATCTTCTGAGGGTAGGGGGATTATCGTTGATCCTTTGTTTAGATTAAAGGTGGCTGAGTATTTTACTCCTGTTGAGTTTAGTCTTCGAGTTTCTGGTGATTCGGTGCCTGTGGCTTGTCTTCGTGATATCAGTTTGGGGGGAGGTGCTGATGCTGTAGACGTATCTCTTGCTGCTGAGGTGGTTGATCACCCCGCGACGCCCGTAAGTTCTGTGAATGCTGAGCCTATTAGTGGTGCTGTATCAGTGCCTGTGTCTGAGACTTCTGTGGCCACTGTTTTTACTCCGTCAGCTTCGACGCCGCCTGTGATTCCAGATAGGGCGCCCTCAGCGGCAAGTGCTTGCTGTGTTATGATGTGAATTTGTTGGATCTGGATTTGATATTGGGGTCTTTGCTTGATTGATGCTTGCATCTTCTTGCTTGCCTCAGTTACACTTTCATATCATCATTGCGGATCTAGGCCTTATATGGATCAATTCACACAAAATTTCTGGCAAGAATATCAGCGCTTTTTAAAAACGATGCTTACAACTGAGCAGCCGCATCCGCAAACTGCAGGGCTGTCAATGCTGGCTCAGAAAGATATGGCGGTGGCCTTGGCATTGTTATTTGCTGTTGATGCTGAGGCGATTATTGCCTTTAAATCAATAGATCTTGCGCCTTTTAACAAAGCAATAAATACCAGTCTTCAAGAGGGTGGCCGAATTTTTTTAGTTGGTTGTGGCGCGAGCGCACGCATGGCGATGCAGATAGAGTTTTTGTGTCGGCAAAGAGTGCCTGATTCTAATCAAGTTAAAGCGGTGATTGCTGGTGGTGATATTGCCCTCATTGAAGCGGTAGAGCGCTGTGAAGATGAGCCTAGTTTTGCCATTAAGCATTTAGAAGCTTTGGGGTTAAGTCGCAATGATTTGGTGATTGGTTTATCTGCTGGAGGCGAGTCGCCTTTTATTTTAGAAGCGATACGCTATGCTAGTACGCTTTGCACTGATAAGCCTTGGTTGCTTTATTGCAATCCTGCTACCGCCTTGATCACGCGTAATGAGCATCATGTCATTACTAATCCTATGGTTGCGCATTTGTGTTTAGATGTCGGGCCGATGGCGTTAACGGGTAGTACGCGCATGCAGGCGACGACGGTGATGACGTTGGCTTTGTTATCGGCATTTTTTGGAATTGAGTCTGAGCTTGAAATTTTTCTTGATAAGATTAAGCATTTGCCATTGCAAGCTTTGGCTAGTTTTGCTGAATATGAGACTAGCTTATATCAGCAAAAGGAGCATGTGTTGTATCATGTCAGCGCTCAGTATTCACTTAGTATATTGGCGGATACTACCGAGCGTTCGCCAACGTTTAATGTTCCTACGTTTGAGCATGGCGCGCAGAAGACGCCAGCATGGGCGTATATGATGATTGATGGCAGTCATGATAAGGTTGATGCCTGGCAACAATTATTGCTGCGTGCACCCGAGGTGTTGAATTGGCCGGATTTACCCCAAACGGCGCAAAGTTATCTAGATGAGTTTGATTTAAGTTCTAGTTATCATGGCGAGCGTCGGGATATTTATTTTAATGAAGTTGCTGATGGCTTGAGTCTTCAATACGCCGATAAAATCATTCCGCTTGATATGACTGGATTAAGCGTAAGCATGCGGCAATTATTGTTACGCTTAATTATGGTGAATCATTCGACGGCAGTGTTTGGGCGCTTAGGTTTTTATCAGGGTAATCTCATGACCTTTGTGAAGCCCAGCAATTTTAAACTGGTCGATCGTGCTGTGCGCTATATTCAGTTTTTGGCACAGGCGGAGTATAAGAAACAACTGTCGTATCGAGAAGTAGCCGAGTTTGTATTGGCAGAGCGGGTGCGTTTGTCGGATAAAGTTTCGATTGTTTCGTTGGGGTTAGAGCATTTTGTGCCACATTAAAAGACCTCTTGCGAGGTCTTTTTTTGCTTAACTATTAAGCTTTAAGGGCGGGTGTTGTAATATGTCTATCTGTTGTTTCAGTTCTCATCATGCTTGTAAATGCTAGAGCGCTTGATGCTTTTTCGGCTTCAAGCCTTGTTATATGCATTCTAAGTTGCCTTATTTGTTCGTCCAGGCAATGTTTTAAGTTCGGCTTTTGGTGAGTCCCGTGATGATTAATCTCTATATAAGTGGAATTCTTATCAATCTTGTCTATTATTGCTACGCTTATTTCCGGAATTCTTAATCTTGTCTCTTTTCCTTTTTCTATATTGCCGCATATGGCCTGTAATACGAGGTCAATCGGGAGAGTGGGTGGCTTGACTTTTATCCTATAACAATTTAAATAATTTATGTGATTGTTTGTTATGTCTAGAAATTTGTTAATGTCATTCAAAAATTCTTGTAGCCCGCCATCCCTTAAATTAGTAGCGTCACAGAACCAGTCATCGAGTTCTTTATTCTGATCTCTGTTATCAGCCCTACCGAAGGTGCTTTTTATTTGAGCGCTAGTTGTTATATCCTCTAGTTTACTGCTAAAAGTAAGGGGTAGTGGTGCTCTTCCTGCATATGCCATTATAGTTCTCCATTTTTAATTTAACTGCAATATTTTGAGTTGCTTGCAAAATTTAGTTAGATATAAATTTGATTTTTTATATCGATTTTATTGTATCAAGATTTCAATATGGTTCAAGCCCTGTGTTTTTGCCATGAAATTAATGCGCAAATTTAATGGCATGCATTTTTTAAGAGCAGTTAATAGGTTGGCTGAAGGTTGTTGTAGCGTTTAAATAATCTGAGCTACTTGCGTAATTATTTTAAAAAGTTTGCTTGGTGGTAGCTCCAGTCGGATGGCGGAGATAGTTAATAGCGGTAAAATTAATCTCAGGCTCCACTAACTGTGCCTGTGCGCTAATCAATGCTAACTCCCGGCGTTTGGCATCCAGCGTTGCTTTAAAAATCTCAAAAATACTGGCAGCGGTTAATTCCAAGCTCTTTTTTAAATCGCGGGTTTCGAGATAGCGGCCTAGAAATAAGGCGGTGGTGGCATCGCCCGAGCCGTTGATGGGCATAGGCATGAGTAGTCGGGGGGTGGCAATCAAATAGGCCTCTGATGTTGTGTGTACTAGCATTTCGATGGTGTTGGGATCTGCATCAGCGCGGGTTAGGCTTGTTACTAACACAATCTCTGTGCCTTGTTCGTGTAATAATCGACAGGCTTTTTGGGCATCCTCTAGATTATTAATCTGGACGCCGGTTAGTAACTCTAATTCAAATTGATTGGGCGTTAAGATATGCGCATGAGATAGCGCTTGGTTTTTAAAAAACTCAGGCACACCTGATTTTACAAACACACCGCGGCCGACATCGCCCATGACTGGGTCGCAGCAATAGATTACGTTAGGATTATGTTGTTTGATCAGATTCAGCCATTTGATTAAGATCTCGCCCAGGGCGGCATCACCTAAGTAACCAGTAAGCACAGCGTTTAAATCTTTGAGCGCGCCGCGTTGCTCTAAGCCTTCAAAAATTTTATTGATGTGTTCGAGCGACATAATATCGCCAGTCCAAGAACCGTAACCCGTGTGATTGGAAAACTGCACGGTGTTAATGACCGTGACTTCATGGCCTAATCTTTGTAGAGGAAAAACTGCCGCGCGATTGCCGACATAACCAAAGGCAACATGGGATTGCATAGAAAGAATCTGTGCCATAGTTGCCTCGGGTTTTAGTTAAGCTGTTTATTTCCAGCCAGTGATTTCTTTAATACCCTTGCCCATTTCAGCAGGAGAATTTACTGTGTGCACGCCTGCAGCCCTGAGCGCTGCAAATTTCTCTTCTGCCGTACCTTTACCACCAGAGATAATTGCACCCGCATGGCCCATGCGTTTACCAGCAGGAGCGGTCACCCCTGCTATATAAGAAACAACAGGTTTTTTCACATATTGTTTAATAAATGCTGCGGCTTCTTCTTCAGCGGAGCCACCGATTTCGCCAACCATAATGATCGCTTCGGTTTGTGCATCGTCTTGGAATAATTTTAAGATATCAATAAAGTTGCTACCGGGAATTGGGTCGCCACCGATACCTACGCAAGTACTTTGACCAAAGCCTAAAGCGGTGGTTTGATGTACTGCTTCATAGGTCAATGTGCCTGAGCGGGATACGATACCCACTTTACCTTTTTGATGAATGTAACCAGGCATAATCCCGATTTTACATTCGCCTGGGGTAATCACGCCTGGGCAGTTCGGGCCAATTAAACGTGAACCTGTGCCTTCGACATAGCGCTTCGCTTTGAGCATGTCTAATACAGGAATACCTTCGGTGATACAAATGATTAAGCCAATGCCAGCATCAGCGGCTTCAACGATGGAGTCCATGCAATAAGGTGCTGGAACATAAATCACCGTTGCATCAGGCTTCACTGCATCAACAGCATCACGTACGGTGTTAAATACGGGCAAATCTAAATGTTTTTGTCCGCCTTTACCAGGAGTTACGCCGCCGACCATTTTGGTGCCGTAAGCGATCGCTTGTTCGGAGTGGAAAGTCCCTTGTTTGCCGGTGAAGCCTTGGCAAATTACTTTGGTGTCTTTGTTAATTAAAATACTCATGATTCAATCCTTAATAAAGTTGGTTTACGCTTTCGCGGCTGCGACGACTTTTTTAGCAGCGTCAGTAAAGTCATCAGAGGCGGTAATATTCAAGCCGCTTTCTGCGAGTTTTTTGCGTCCTAAATCGGCATTGGTACCCTCGAGTCTTACAACAACTGGGATTTTGACACCAACTTCAGCTACGGCATCAATAATACCATCGGCAATCATATCGCAACGTACGATACCACCGAAAATATTCACGAGTACTGCTTTTACCGAAGGATCGGATAAAATGAGTTTGAAGGCTTCGATCACGCGCTCTTTGTTTGCGCCGCCGCCGACATCAAGGAAGTTAGCAGGGTTGCCGCCATTTAATTTAATAATGTCCATGGTTGCCATAGCGAGACCAGCACCATTCACCATACAACCAATGTTACCTTCGAGGGCAACATAGTTAATTTGATGACGTTGTGCAATTTCTTCGCGCTCATCTTCTTGGCTGGCATCACGCATTTCAACTAAACGTGGATGACGGTACATCGCATTGTCATCAAGATTGATCTTGGCATCTAAGCAATGCAAGTTACCTTCAGTGGTGATTACCAATGGGTTGATTTCAAGTAAGGAGAAATCAAGATCAGCAAACATTTTAGCTAAGCCCATAAAGATTTTGGTAAATTGACCTACTTGTACGTCATTTAACCCCAGTTGGAACGCAAGCTCACGTGCTTGATAAGGTTGTGGGCCAACCAAAGGATCAATTTCTGCTTTTAAAATCTTTTCAGGATGGGTATTGGCTACTTCTTCGATTTCCACACCGCCTTCTGTGGATGCCATAAATACGATGCGACGAGATGCGCGATCAACGACAGCGCCTAAATAAAGTTCTTTAGCAATATCTGTGCAGCTTTCGACTAAAATGGTATTGACAGGCTGGCCTTTTGCATCAGTTTGATAAGTCACGAGACGTGTGCCTAGGATTTTATCGACAAAGGCTTTGATCTCATCCGCGCTTTTAACGAGCTTAACACCACCAGCTTTACCACGACCGCCGGCATGAACTTGGGCTTTAACCACCCACATATTGCCGCCAATCGTCTCTGCGGCTTTGACTGCGTCGGCAGCGTTGTTGACTGCAAACCCTTTGGATACGGGCAATCCGTATTCTTTAAATAACTGCTTTCCTTGATATTCATGTAAGTTCATAATATTCCTATAGGTGTGTGTTAGTTGAAGCGGTGCCTACTTTAGCATAATCTAGTACCATTAGAAAAGAGTGAATAATACATGAGAGTTATTACCTTCAATGCCAATGGCATTCGTTCCGCTACGAAAAAGGGCTTTTTTGACTGGTTTTATCAGCAAAATGCTGATGTGCTGTGCATTCAGGAGACTAAGGCGCAAGAGCATCAATTGGATGGTGATCTGTTTAAACATCCAGATTATCAGCGTTATTTTTTTGATGCACATAAGCCTGGCTATAGCGGCGTGTCGATTTATACGAAGAAAGTGCCAGATCAAGTTATCAAGGGCCTGGGCTTTCCTTTATGTGATACCGAAGGGCGTTATATTGAAGCACAATATGGTGATGTCAGTATTGTGTCTTTGTATTTGCCTTCGGGTTCAAGCGGTGATGTGCGTCAGGCTGAAAAAATCAAATTCATGCAGCGCTATCAGGAAATTTTAGAGCAACAGCTGAAGAGTGGCCGGCGTTATATTATTTGCGGTGATTTTAATATTGTCCATAAAAAAATCGATATTAAAAATTGGGCGGGGAATCAAAAAAGTTCTGGTTGTTTGCCCGAAGAGCGCGCTTGGCTTGATTATTTATTTGAAATGTTGGGTTGGGTGGATGCGTTTCGGGTGCTCAATCACGAGCCTGATCAATATACTTGGTTTTCCGAGCGCTCCAAGGCTTGGGATAAAAATGTCGGTTGGCGTATTGATTATCAGATGGTAAGCCCTGTATTACGTGATAAAATAACTTCTGTTGCGATTTATCGTGGGCAAAAATTTTCCGATCATGCGCCTGTGATTATTGATTATGATATTTAAAGAAGGAAAGAAAAAATGCAAAAAGTGTTAACCATTGGTGGCGCCACGCTTGATACGATTATTTCTTATGAAGATATGGAGACCCTAATCCATCAGCGTAAGGGTTCATCGCAATCATATCTTTTATTAGAAGAAGGTAAAAAAATCGAAGTCGTTAAACAAGATATCGTCAGCGGCGGTGGAGCGACGAATACGGCGGTAGCTTTTAAGCGCCAAGGCTATGAAGTGGCGTTGTTTTGCAAAATTGGCCGGGATTTGATGGGTGATCTTGTGTTAAAAGAATTGCAAGAATACGGCTTAAACACCGATAATATTAGCTATGATGAAGAGGTTGCAACCGCGACCTCTTTTATTGTGCCCTCGCTCAAGGGCGATCGCGCCGTGTTTGCATATCGTGGTGCTAATACTAATTTGTTGATGGCAGATTTTCCGTTGAAAGACATCAAGGGCTGTCATTTTATTTATATCACGTCTTTAAGTAGTCGTTCGGCGGAGCAATTACCCAAAATTGTTGAGGCGGCTCAAAAAGAAAATGTTCCGGTTGCGATTAATCCAGGGGTGAGCCAGCTGACCCATGGTGCTGAGGATCTGAAAAAAAGTTTATCTGGTATTGATACCTTTATTTTAAATGAGGAAGAAGCACAAAAATTTATGGCATCTTTGCTTGGTAGTACGGCGGTTGACGCTAAAACTGGTGCGTCTAAATTAGATGCGTCTAAAACCAGCTTTAGCCAAGGCTATTTTAATTTACGCGAATATTTCAAAAAAGTCTTAGAGCTTGGGCCCAAAGTCGTCGTGGTGACAAATGGCGGTGAGGGTGTATATGTGGCTACCAAAGAAAAACTTTACTTTCATAAAGCGCCCAAAGTTAAAGTGGTGAATACTTTAGGAGCCGGAGATGCTTTTGGTTCAGGCTTTACTGGCGCATTATATCAAGGTGCAAGTATTCCTGATGCCATTCGTGCCGGGATTTTAAATAGTGGTTCGGTGATTCAATATTCGGGGGCAAAGAAAGGCTTGTTGACCAGCTCTGAAATTAAAGAACAACAAAGTGCCTTGGATCCTAGTCTACTTTCAGAACTTAATTGGTAATTTTATGAAATATAATTTCGATGTGTTGATTATTGGTAGTGGTGCTGCGGGTTTAACTGCAGCTATTTCTTTAGCTGAGGCTGGCAAAAAAATTGGGATTATTTGCAAAGGGGTTTTATCCGAAGGCTCAACTTTGTATGCCCAAGGGGGCATTGCTGCGGTTCTTGATAGCGAAGATACGATTGAGGCGCATATTCGTGACACTTTAGTTGCGGGTGCTGGTTTATGTGATCCTGAGGCGGTTAAGTTTACGGTGTCTCATGGCCGTACAGTCGTGGAGTGGTTGATTGATCATGGCGTGCAATTTACCCAAGAGCAAACACCCGAAGGCGAATGGCGCTATCATCTTAATCGTGAAGGTGGGCATTCGCATCGACGTATTATTCATTCGGATGATGAAACCGGCAAAAGCGTTTCGAAAACTTTGGTGGATTTAGTGCGACAATTTCCCAATGTAGAAATTTTTGAGAATCATTTGGCGATTGATTTGATTAAGCATGAGGGCCGTTGTGTTGGTTGCTATGTGCTTGTTGAAGCAGGGCATCAAATTCATACCTTTACGGCAAATGCAGTAATTTTGGCAACGGGGGGGGCGAGCCGAGCTTATCTTTATAGCACGAATCCTGCAGTCTCAAGCGGTGATGGTATTGCGATGGGCGCGCGTTTGGGTTGCAATGTCCGGGGTATGGAGTTTAATCAATTTCACCCTACGTGTTTTTATCATCCCGAGGCGCGCTCGTTTTTATTGACTGAAGCTTTGCGTGGTGAGGGTGCGTATTTGACCTTGCCTGATGGTTCGCGCTTTATGCAGCGCTTTCATGAGCAGGCTGAGCTTGCTCCTCGTGATATTGTCGCCCGTGCGATTGACCATGAGATGAAGCGCCTGGGTCTTGATTGTGTTTATTTAGATATTTCGCATAAGCCTGCCGAGTTTATTATGCAACATTTTCCCAATATCTATGCAACGTTATTAGAGTACGGTTATGATTTAACGAAAGAGCCGATCCCGATTGTGCCAGCTGCGCATTATACTTGTGGTGGTATTGTGGTTGATACCCATGCGCGTACCAATATTCCTGGGCTTTATGCCGCAGGGGAAGTGACTTCAACCGGTTTACACGGCGCCAATCGCATGGCCAGTAATTCTTTGCTCGAGTGTTTGGTTTACGCCCGTGCCGCGGCCCAAGATATTTTGGCAAGTCCCATGGTGTCAATTGATCCCAAAACTATAAAACCTTGGGATGAAAGCTGGGTGCAAGATTCCCACGAAGAAATTTTAGTGACCGAAAACTGGGATGAGATTCGCCGCTTTATGTGGAGCTATGTCGGCATTGTGAGATCAAATAATCGTTTGCAGCGAGCCTTAGATCGCGTGAATTTATTAAAGCGCGAAATTAATGAATACTATGGCCATTTCAGAATCAATCGTAATTTGTTAGAGCTACGCAATTTGATTGTGATTGCGGAGCTGATCGTCACGCAAGCGATTAATCGCAAGGAAAGTATCGGTTTGCATTATAATATCGACTATCCTCCTAGCTCAAAGAACCAGGGTAAAATAGCATAAACTCAGTTGCATAACTCCTTCCCGGCGTCATCCTTCGAATTTTGCGGAGCAAAATTGCGGAGGATCCAGTTTTTACTAGCATGCAGCTACGCTGCATGCGATTGGGTTCTGGCTCCTCCGCAAAAATTGCTGCGCAATTTTTCGAAGGATGACGCCGGGACGGAGTTATGCAGCAGTCTTTTAAATTTTGTGACAAGACCTCCCCACGCTATTGTCAACTAAATATCAGCATGCTAATATCATCCCCCTTATTGAGATGTGATATATTTTTTAATTTAGATCTTGTTTTTTTTTAACTTTAATATAATTAAGGAGATTGGTTATGCCTAAGCGCACACGAATACATGGATGTCATAAAGTCCAACTTGCTATTATAGCAGGTTATCTAGGTTTAGCAGCTGGCGGTGCGTTGTTATTATCGCTTACGTCTTTGAATGATGATATTCAAGGTGTCGCACCCAAAGATATGGCTTTGTTAGGTGCTGTGATAGGGGCTGGCGCAGCCGTTGTGGTTGATAATTTAGTTAGGTGGCGTTTTGATGAGGAAAGAGTAGATGCTCCTAATAAATATCTTTTGGGCGCGGCATGTGTAGGCCTTGCGGCTTTGGGTGCTTTTGGATTTCCCTATGTTCATGGCCCAGCTGATGCTGTTCCTGGTCAGTTTAAGGCTGCGGCGGGTACCTTTTTAACCTGTTTGGTATATGTGGTCGCCGAGCAAGTGGTGAGGGCTCGCTATAATAAAGCGCATGATCGTGCAGAGGACACTCGTACCGCAGATGTTGTAGCGCCATACATGGAGATAGCTTATCGGGACGGTATGCGGGACGGGATGACAGGGGCCATAGCCGCATTGGGCCAGTTTTTTAACGTGCGTGCTCAGCCGGGGAGTGCGCAAGACCCTTCTGAAACTTCGGGCTTGTTAGTGGATGTAGATCCACGGCGAAAGGCTTCCAGAGGAAAAAGAGCTGGTGCAACGGCGCCACTTTTATTAGCAGATGCTCCTCCAGCTCCCGGACCAGCTTCCGCTGTAACAGGGGCTTCTCAGCGATCATCTCAAAGATCTTCGTTGCTACCTCAAGTGGCTGCTTCTGGTTTAGGTAGAGCGCCAACAGGAACACCCCCATCAAGCATAGCGGCTCTTATTCGTGCTTAAGGCTTTTCAAGGGCCTAGTCGCCATCACCACGCGCGCTAAGCCTTGATAGTCATCAAACACTTGCAGTTCTTGATACTCATGAGCTGCAAGCATGGCGACTAGCGCATCGCGTTGTTCAAAGCCGTGTTCTAAGATTAACAGACCTTGATCTTTCAGATAATCTTTTGCCGTTGCAATAATTTCAGCATAGGCTTCTAATCCTGTTGTTCCTGATGCTAAAGCCTTTTGTGGTTCGAAGCGTAAATCGCCTTGGGCTAAGTGCGGGTCATCATTTGCTAAATAGGGTGGATTGCTAATGATCGCATCATAATCTTTTGAGGGTAAAGGCTGGCACCATGAGCCGCAATAAAAGTTTACTTGTGGGAGTTCTAGTTGTTTGGCATTAAGCTTTGCTACGGTTAAGGCATCACTACTTTGATCGACTGCGTCAATCTGCCAATGTTTGCGCTCATGGGCTAGGCTTAGGGCAATTGCGCCGGAACCTGTGCCCAAATCTGCTACTTTGCATATTGGGTCTTTAGGTAATACTTGCAGGGTTAATTCGATCAATAATTCAGTCTCTGGTCTTGGAATTAATACGCGTTCATCCACAATAAAATCTAAAGCCCAAAAGCCTCGAGTTTTGGTTAAGTACGCAATCGGCAGGCCTTGTGCGCGTAAGGCAATTAAGCGTGAAAAAGCTTGATCATGCGTCTCGCTAAGCGCATCATCGCTATGCAAAAAAATCCAGGCGGTATTGCTATTGAGCACATGAGTTAGCAAATATAAGGCATCGACATCAGGTGTTGGCGAGCTAGCCTCAAGCTGAGTAATCGCCGCAGCCAAAGCCTCTTTGATTTTCATCGTTCATCAGAGCGCAGGGTAAAGACTTCATAACCAGTCTCAGTTACAGCTAAAGTGTGTTCCCATTGTGCAGATAAAGAACGATCCTTGGTGACTACGGTCCATTTGTCGGGCATGAGTTTAATCTGGCGCTCGCCGGCATTAATCATCGGTTCAATCGTAAAGGTCATACCTGGTAATAATTCCAGGCCCGTTCCAGGCTGGCCATAATGCATCACTTGTAATTCTTCTTCGTGAAACACACGCCCAATACCATGGCCGCAGTATTCACGCACAATCGAAAAGCCCAAATTTTCGGCATAGGTTTGAATCGCATGGCCGATATCGCCCAAGCGTACGCCAGGCTTGACCATGCGAATACCGCGCCACATGGCTTCATAGGTCGATTCAACTAGGCGTTTTGCTAAGACCGAAGTCTCGCCGCCGACAATAAACATCTTGCTGGTATCACCATGAAATTCATCTTTGATCACGGTGATATCAATGTTCACAATATCGCCTTTTTTTAAAGGCTTGTCATTGGGAATGCCGTGGCATACGACATAATTGACCGAAGTACAAATCGATTTAGGAAAGCCATGATAATTAAGCGGTGCGGGAATCGCGTGTTGAGTATTCACAATATAATCGTGACAAATAGTATTTAAGTGATCTGTGGTGACGCCTACAACCACATGGGGTGCAATCATTTCTAAAACATCGGCAGCTAAACGTCCAGCTACGCGCATTTTGGCAATGTCATCCGGAGTTTTAATTTGTACTTGTGGTAGATTCATCATCATCCATTTAGGGTCGTAAAGCCTATTATTATCCCAGGTTTATGTATTTATGCCAACCAATTTTAATGCTCTTATCTCTAGCTATGATGAGTATTTGATTTTTTTAGGGGGCGCCAGTTATTTCTTTGGTTGTAGCTGGAGTGGTTGCCGCATCTGTTGTTGCAGTTAATGTGCTTCTAAAGGCCGTTTCTGTCGATGCAGCAGCTTCTGCTGCTGCTGGAGTTGCAGAGGCAGTAGCGCCGGCAACAGTGGCCATGCTATCAAGAAGATGCGCATGGGTGGGGTGGCTTAATAAGTAGGTTTGTGAGTGTTGACTATGTTTACCATCGCAGCCCCTCACTCGTTCGCAAAAACTTTTATAGCTGAGTGCATAAATGGGTAGAGTAGGACGTGTGAGGTCGAAGCTAGGGTCGACATAATAGATCATGTCGGCGGCTTGTCCTGAAAAGCTCGCCTTACTTGCGCCGAGTAGGACTACAGCATGAAGCATTGATTTACCTGTGAGTCCTTCGAGATTAACCTGATCTTTGGTCCAGTAGTTTATGGTGGTGCCATCATCGAGCTTTTTACTTTTTGCATCTCCTGTGTAATATGCACGGCCAAACTTTCCGCCAATTAGAAAATACCCCTGGTGCTTAATTGCACTCATTAATACATCGATAGATGCATCAGGGCGCCAGTAATGATCTTCTTTAAATCCATAGGCGTGGGCTATTTTATTTTTACATGTTAATTTTTTAGGGTAAATTTTTTATTTTGTTATTTTATTGTTATTTGTTTTTTTGTCAATAATTTTCTTTTTTAATACGCGGGTGTTTTTGTAGCTCGCTAGGTTCTTAACAGGAATAAAGAGAGTGTATTTCGCTAATGACCAAAACGAGTCATTATGGTATCGTTACGCTATGAAAAAATTACACAACTACTTTGCGCGCGAAGTGATGCATACCATGCTCACTATGGTACTTATTATATTAGGTATTATGGTGACGATGTTGTTCATCCAATATTTGTCTATGGCGGCTTCGGGTCAGATGTCTATTGGCGGTGCGATGGCGATGCTGGGGATTGCTTTGCCTACTTATATCAACTTGCTCATTCCCATTAGTTTGTTTTTGTCTTTGGTTATCACCATTAATCGCTTGCTTTATGATAGCGAACTTGTGGTGGCTTTTGCTTGCGGTGTAAGTTGGTTTAATTTGGTTAAATGGTTGTTGCTTCCTGGTTTTTTGCTGACAATGCTGAGTGTTGTCTTAAGTTTTTGGGTTGTCCCTAAAATGGCGTATTACCAAAATAACTTATCACAAATTTTTTCACAAAGTTCAGGGATATCTGATTTTATACAGACGGGGCGTTTTTTTGCCACCGGCTCTAATAATGAAGTCATTTATGTGGGTGCGGTTGATCTTAAAACGGGTGTTTCACAGCAAATTTTTATTTATCAACAGGTAGGAAATGAGACCCGGGTTATTTTAGCGCCTGAAGGTAAGATTGCTGAGCAAAATAAATTATCAGCGCTGACCTTAATGCATGGGCATATGTATCAGGGGGTGTTAGGTTCTTTAGCTTATAAAATGGTTGGCTTTAATGCATTTGATTTGTTAATGATCCCCACCTACAATACGGCCTATACCGATAAAAGTACTTTTTCAGTGACGCAATTAGTGCGTGATCATGATCGTGCTAGCCTGCTAGAGTTAGAGTGGCGCAGCTCCATTCCTTTGGCAACTTTAATTTTAACCGTCTTGGGTGTGATGTTAGGCGATCCTCGTCCACGCAAAAGTAAGTATCTTTATTTTTTGCTGAGTGCTGGAATTTTTATTGTCTACTTTAATGCGCTGACTATTGTGCGCTCGATGGTTATGAAGGATACCATGCCGCTATTTCCTGGTTTATATTTAGTGCATGCGCTATTTTTAGTGACAGCATTAGTTTTATTGGTTAAGCGGGAGTTGTTTTTTAGGTCGTTCAAAAAGAAGTAAGGAAGTCGTGAGCAGATGAAATTATTTTGGTATATCGCGCGTAATGTGTTACTGATCATCAGCATGGTTTTATTGGTGATTATCGCCATCGATTTTGCTTTTTTGATCATTCGTGAGGGTGATTCTGTGGGTTCCGGCGGGTATGGCTGGGGCGATGCTTTTATTTATGTGGCCTTGCGGATGCCCGCAGATATTTGTATTATTTTACCGCTTGCTGCATTTTTAGGAAGTTTGCTCAGTCTTATTATGATGGCTGCAAAAAGCGAGCTGATTGTGATGCGTGCCTCTGGCTTATCTATTTTTCAGCTTTCCAAAGCGCTTTTGTTAGTTTCTGGATTTTTGCTATTTGTTTATTATGCTTTAAACTTTTTTATAGCGCCTTATGCGGGGCACTTGGCCAATGTTGAAAAAAATATTTTTAGGAGTAATCAGCAAGTTTTTGTATTGGCAGAGCAAACCTGGCTTAGGTCGGGCAATCATTTTTTATTGATGGGGGCGATTCTTCCTGATGGTAATATTCAAAATGTGACTGATTATGAAGTGAATAATGGCGTCTTAACCGTGATTCGCCAAATCAAAAGTGTTCACCTTAATAACGATAATACGTGGAGCCTAAGTCAGATTAACACTACGATACTAGCTAATACTGGAGTTACTCAAGTTTATACGCCTACGCTCGTTGAGCCAAGCTTGATTGCTTCGACTTTGTTGCCAGTGATTACCATGCAGCCGTATGAAATGAATATTCTAAGCTTGTATCACTATATTCAATTTCGTGAAGATAACCACTTAGATATTAAAAGTTACCAATTACAATTTTGGACTAGAGTTTTTTCACCGCTCATGATTCCGATTATGGTGCTTATTGCGGTGCCTTTTGTCTTAGGCTCACAGCGTTCTAAAGTGCATTTAAAAATGATTGCTGCCATTGTCTTGGGTTTCTCGTTTTCCCTGATTGGGCAGTTTTTTGGTTCGCTGACGTTGCTCACACCCTTGCCTGCTTTTTTAGGGGCTTTATTACCCGAGCTTATTTTAGGGTCGGTATTGTTTGTGCTGTTAAAGATATTGTCTTGATATCGTTTTTATTTTGATTTTTTCTTAAATAGTTTACTAGTGTCTTTGGTGAACAAAAAGTATAGGGCGGTGCCTTCGATAATGCGCTGGATAATTGGAATGATTAAATATACTATGACCAGGGCGGTATGCGACAGGCCGAAATTGTTCATGATGCTTGAGATATTATTAAACGTTGCATAACTCTGCGCAGTACCCAGTAAATTGCCGATAAAAATAATCATGCTGGTAATACGGGCCCAATTTTGTTTTAAATTGATTTGCCATATGAAAAAGGCATAGATCAATGCGCTGATCATGATGAGTATCACTTTGATCGTAATCCCCATGCCGGGCAATGTTAAGTGCAGCATGGCGCAGCCCAAGAGAATATTAATTACTAAGTCGATGCTTAATAACTGAATGGCCCGTTTTAGCTTTTGTTCACTGCTCATTGTCATGGTCTCATTCCTCTTGGTTTTTGTTGAAAAACACATTACTGGTTTCACTAAATAATAAAAAAATGGCAATTGCTTCAAGTGTTTTTTCTATGCCCATTAAAACAATTGTGATTATTGTAGCGGCGTCATAATGGCTTTGGCTTAAAAAATGGCTGATATCATCAGGCGTAGGGTTATGGGTTGTATTCATAATTTGCATAATTTCAGGCAGTCTAGGGGCTAACAGGGCAAAACAGAGGGCGTAGGTCAAGGTCAGCAAATAAAGAAATACTGTGATAATGCGAGCCCAGTTTTGACCGCACCATATTTGCCAAATAAGAAAGGCATAAATTAAGGCCTTCACAGGTAATAAATAGAGAGACAATGGTAAGGAGCTTCCGGGAGAAATGATGTTAGGCACGATGTTAGCCAAAAGGTATAGGCCAAGGGAAAGCAACAACAAAATACAAGCGGGCTTGAGTGCTTTTGGCTCTTGCATAAAATAATCCTTTCATTATCCTAATGACCCTAAGCTAAAGCTTGGCATTCTGATCATAAAAAGTCAATGTTTTTGTGATTTGTGACGGTGGATTTTGTCTTGCATGCTGGCTTATTAGATATTACCATCCTATATGGCTGGGTCCTGGCCATGTTGTTTGGTCTTCACGCCAATAATGGGTAGAAAAAGCGCCTTGGGCGTCCGTGGAGGGTTTTACGTCTTGGGCGCTCCATAGCATGCTAGCTACTACTTCCTCGGTAAAATTTTCTCTTGCTAGAGTAAGGAATCTTGTTTTGATACTATCATCACTAGGGGTTAATGATTTATAGTAACTGTCTATTACTTCGGCGGAGCTTTTATTTGTAAAAAGGCCTTCCAAAATAGGGCCGCCATTATAGCTATCGCGAAAATAATTTTGTAATGGAATGACAATGCTGGATGCTATTTGGGGGTTAAGTAAATACCTGCTTTGTAAATAT
This sequence comes from uncultured Thiotrichales bacterium, assembly GCA_903870015.1. Lineage (GTDB taxonomy): Bacteria > Pseudomonadota > Gammaproteobacteria > Francisellales > CACEW01 > CAIQBE01. The sequence goes on along the minus strand of CAIQBE010000038.1, from coordinate 23,711 downwards.
TTAATCCAGTTGACAAAGTCTTTAGTCAATAGATCTTGGTGGTATGGGTTTTGAAGGATATTTAAGCGTAAGGTTTGTAGTGGGTGTCGTGTGAGTCTTGCCATTATATTGCTCAATGAGCTCAAGGCAGTTGCGCGCGTTAAAGCAGGGCTGGATTCTTTACCGCAGTGCAATAATTTTTCCACAGAACGAGGTATCGCGCCGGCTTTTGTTTCAATGCGTAACAGAGCATCTAATTGTTGTTTTTGCTGAACGCTATAATTATCGCCTATCATCATGTTAATACTCCTTTTTTGCCTCGTTAATAATCCATTATTAATCTGCGCCATCTCTTAGGATGTCGTTTTTTCAGGTATTGTTGGTGTTATTTTTAGATATTGGTTAATATTTGCTAGATCTTGTTCTGAGAGTGTGCCCACATCGGCTTTTAGGCTTAGGAAGTTGTCGATATATTCATTCATTGCTTGGGCCAGATTAAAGCGTGCTTGGTATAAGGTTTGGGTGGCATTGAGGACATCGACGATGGTTGCGGTGCCTACTTTATATTTAGCGTCAAATTCTTGTAGGCTTGCCAAGGCCGAAACTTGAGATTGTTGATAGGCTTTAATTTGCGCGATACTGGCCAAGACGCTTAGATAATCTTGCGTGGTTTGGTTATCGGTTTGGCGGTATAAGTTAGTGCTGGTATTTTCTTGGCTGACGTATTGATCAGCGGCTTGTAGTGTTCGTGACATGAGCTCGCCGCCTGCAAATATGGTCCAGCTCACGCCTAATTCGATTGATTCTTGTTCGTAGGGGTTGTACCCTTGTGTTATCACTGTTGGTGCGCCATTATTGTAATAGTTTTTTTCATAATTGGCCTGAATAAAGACGTTGGGTAATTGATTGCCTACGTTAGCGTGTACTGTTGCCAGTGCGGCATTTTCGGTTTGTACTTGTGCTAATAGTAAGGGGTTTTGTGCTTCGGCAAGTGTTACCCAGTAGTTGAGATTGGCAGGTTCAGGGGCGATGATTGGAAAGCTCCCATCGTTCGTAATGCCTGCGAGGTTGGTTTCTTCTTTGCCTGTAAATGTACGTAAATTTTCATTAGCAATAGCTAAGTTATTTTGATTTTCAATCATTGTGGCATAAGCTGTGTTAGCATTGGCACGTGCTTGGGCAACGTCGGTGTATGTCCCGATGCCGGTCGCAAATTTCGCTTGTGTTTGGTCTAAAGTTTTTTTCAAAAAATCGTACTGTGCATTGGCAAGTCCTAGATTATATTGTGCAGTTAAGACGTTAAAATAAGCCTCGGCCACGCTTAAGATAAATTGCTGTTGTTGGCTTTTGTAAGTTGCCATGGCTGAATTCTTTTGAAATTTTGCTGTGGCGACATTTGCAAAGTCGGAATAATTAAATACTTGTTGAGTGATGGATACGCCATAATTCGCATTGGTGTAATTGGTATTGGTACCATAGCCGTTAAAGTTATTGGCGCTGATATTCGCTGTTGCGGTTACTTGCGGTAAGAGTGTGCCAATATTTTCGGTTAAACCTTCGCTCGTTGCCAGGGCTGTATTTAAATATGTTGATAATTGAGGTGAGCCGGTACTGGCATCTTTATAAACGCTGAGTAAATCCGCAGCATGGGCGTTTACATTGAGTAGTGATAATAAAAAAATCGTGTATGTCAGTGATTTTAACTTCATGTTACGCCTTTAAATATTCACGAATCTGGGTCGCAATTTGATCCATTCGATGTGCATGAGCACCTTTTACTAGAATCAGAGTATCATTTTGGTGCGCATAAGGTAAGAGGGCATCAATGATTTCAGTTTTTTCTTTAAAGTATTGCGCTTTAGGGCAGGCGCGCAGCGCTGCAGCTAAGAGATCTTTGTTGCCATATAAAAACACTGCGTCAAAGCCGGCAGCGTTAAATTGTTCGCCCATCTTTTGATGATAATGCTCGGCATTTTGCCCCATCTCGCCCATATTGGTCATTACAAAAATCTTTTTACCGTTGAAAGTTTTTACGGCATCGATTGCATTTTCAACGGATTTGAAACTCGCATTGTAGGCATCATCAATTAGCATTGCCCCTGTTGGCAGATGATAGAGCTTAAATCGGCCTCCAACAGATTTTAGCTGTGCCAGGCCATTGGCTACTTGTTCTAGGGTCGCGCCTAGCGCTAAAGTTGCGGCTGTCGCGCCCAGTGCATTCATGATGATATGCTGCCCTCCGACAGGAATGGCGATAGACTGAATGCCTAATGGCGAAATTAAATCAAATTCACAGCACTGAAAATCATAATGAATATGCTCGGCGCGGACATCGGCGTGATTGCTTAGGCCAAAAGTAACACGATGCTCGGTGGCAATTTTTGCTTCCCACGATGCTGCAAAAGGTTCGTCATGATTAATGATCGCAATACCTTGCTCTGTTAGTGCGGTAAAAATATCGGACTTTTCTTGCGAGACGCCTTCAATGGAACCCAGCTTTTCTATGTGTTGGGAGTGGATGTTGGTGATCAGTGCTTCCGTTGGGCATGCAATAGACACGGCATAACTGATCTCGCCTGGGCTGTTGGTGCCAATTTCAATCACTGCATACTTATGTTCTTGGCGTAAATTTAACAAAGTAAGGGGTACGCCAATGGCATTGTTAAGATTTGCTTGGGTTGCGAGTGTGGGTCCGATTTGACTTAAGATGCTAAAAATCATTTCTTTGGTGGTGGTTTTGCCAGCGGTGCCTGTTAAGGCAATGACGGGGATATGAAATTGTTGACGCCAGGCTCGGGCCAAATCGCCCAGGCCGATTAAGGTATCTTTAACAATAATTTGCGGCACGTTAAGGTCAAGTGGATGATCCACTAACAAGCAGCTGGCGCCCTTGTTGACTGCTTCTGCTGCAAAATCATGGCCATCGCGTGTGGCTTTCAGTGCAACAAATAAATCCCCCGGTTTGATCGTACGTGTATCAATGCTCACGCCTTTTAGTTCTAGGTCATTGCCTTTGAATTCAGCACCTATTTTTTGTGCCACTGCTTTAAGCGTTAACATAAACGAAAACCTTTTTTAGTCTATGTGGGTATTCTAATGTTTTTTCGAATTATTTTCTACGTTTGATTTTACTCATTGGGATGCTAATTTCATTATTTTGATCTAAGCGGCTTGAGTCCTCTGGTCGCCAAGCGTAGCCAAAGACAATTTCAAAAGTGGCGGGATAGGTTTTGTCTAATTTGAAATTTTCATAGTATTTTTTTACTTGCGCAAACATTTTTTTGCCACTTAAGCCGCGATGGCGTAAAGATAAGTAATTGCCTTCGCCTGTATCACGCAGCATTTTAAAGAGCTTTTCTGGTTTTTTAAAATGTAAGAGCATGGGCTCAGCATCCATGACGGGGTCAGCAAAGCCGGCCTTAAGCAATGCATCTCCGACATCATGCATGTCAAAAAATGGAATAATATGAGGATTAGATGAGGCGCTGTAAAACGCAGCGCCAAGTTCTCTTAAGGTGTCGGGGCCCAGGGTGCTAAACAGTAATGTGCCGCCGACATTAAGCACGCGCTTTGCCTCATAAATCGCTTGTCCCAAATGATCAACCCAGTGCCAGCATAGGTTGGAAATAATAAGGTCAAAGCTTTTGTCGCTAAAGGGTAGGGCGTGGGCATCCGCACAAACTAGCATGGGTGCATTCAGTCCAAAACGTAGTACTTTAGTTTGACGTAAGCGTTGTTCGGCAAGATCAATATTAAAAATTTTTGCTTTCGGGTAAAGTTTTCTTAATTTTTTGTTAAGAGCCCCTGTGCCTGAGCCGATATCCAAAATTCTTTGAGGGGCTATTTTGATGCTTTGCAGGCGTTCGATTAAGGCTTCCCCCGTTGATTTTGCTAGCATGGCATTGGCTTCATAAGTTTTGGCGGTTTTGTTAAAGCCTTTTTTAAGCGCGCGGTAATCAAAATTTTGCATGAATTTTGTGCATAAACTGTTATAATATCTGCCTCATCATAATTCTTAAGTGTAGAAATGACAAGGTGCTATGTCTGTTTTAATAAAACCTCTTGGGGACAAGTGCTTTGTTCTGATTGTATTCGTGGTTTTGATGTCATTGACCTTAATCAGTCTTGTCCTATGTGCAAGACAAGCATGCTAAGCAGTGAAATGTGCGGTGCTTGCTTGCAAAAAGAATGGCATTTTGAAACATTGGCAGTGCCGTTTTATTACAATGCCATGGCGCGATACTTATTGCATGATTTAAAGTTTTATCAAAACTTATTGTTACTCCCCATTTTTGCCAATCTGATGATTGAGTCACTGAGTGATTATTTTAAAGCGCATCAGCCTGAAGTGATTATTCCCGTGCCCATGCATCGTTGGCGCATGTTAGGGCGTGGTTTTAATCAGGCGCATGAATTGGCCAAACGCTTGGGGCGAGCGTATCATATTAATGTTAATCCGCATGTGGTCCAAAAAATAAAGCACACGCCAGCACAAGCGCGCTTGGATGCCCAAGCCCGACATGCGAATCTTAAGGCCAGTTTTAAAGTCGAAAAACATCAGGCTTTTAAGCATGTCGTCTTGCTCGATGATATATTTACCACAGGAACCACCGTAAATGCCTTAGCGCTCGAACTGATCAAATCAGGCATTGAGCGAGTGGATGTGATTGCGCTGTTTCGGGCGCATTCTCTGAGTTTTTTTTAAGCATTTTAATGTTTTTCGAGATATTTTTCTAAAAGCTCTTGAATTTTATAAAAAACTAGGGCACAATAAGGCACTCAAATTGGGCTGTAGCCAAGTGGTAAGGCAGCGGGTTTTGATCCCGCCATCCCTAGGTTCGAATCCTAGCAGCCCAGCCAATCTTTCTCTGGGAGTCGCCTGTGCATAATAGCAGTAACAAGTTCATGTTATTTTCCGGCAACGCTAACCCAGAGCTCGCTCATGCGATTTCAATGCAGCTTGGTGTTACCTTAGGGCAAGCGACGGTCTCTAAATTTTCTGATGGCGAGCCTCATGTTGAGATTCATGAAAATGTTCGTGGTAGAGATGTTTATATTTTACAGTCTACGAGCCCACCCTCCAATGATCATTTGATGGAAATTTTAACTTTGACCGATGCTTTGCGTCGCTCTTCGGCTGCCAGAATTACCGCAATTATTCCTTATTTTGGTTATGCCCGCCAAGATCGCCGTGTGCGTTCAGCACGTGTGCCTATTACTGCGCGCATGGTTGCTGATATGCTCACAACCGTGGGGGTGAATCGAATCATTACAGTTGATATTCATGCGGAGCAGATCCAGGGCTTTTTTAATATTCCCTTAGATAATGTATTTGGTACGCCTGTCTTAGTTGAGCATATGCGGACGCAAAACTTTAAATTTTCCCCAGTTGTGGTTTCACCTGATGTGGGCGGTGTTGTGCGTGCTCGAGCGCTTGCCAAAATTTTAAATTGTGATTTAGCAATTATTGATAAACGCCGCCCTAAGGCCAATGATGCGCAAGTGATGCATATTATTGGTGATGTTAGCGAGCGTACCTGTTTGATGGTTGACGATATGGTCGATACGGCGGGTACATTATGTAAAGCAGCGAGCGCATTGATTGAAAATGGCGCTGGCGAAGTTTTTGCGTATTCGACGCATCCGGTGCTCTCAGGCAATGCCATTCAAAATATTCAAAATTCGGCTTTAACTGAATTAGTGGTCACAGATTCTATTCCGTTATCAGACGAAGCGCGTGCTTGTGGTAAGATTAAACAAGCCACGCTCGCACCAATGCTTTCAGAGGCGATTCGCAGAATTAGCTCTGGTGAATCGCTTAGTATGATGTTTGCTGGATTTTAGAAAGCGCATCATCCTGATAATGTGAAGCATTCATCAGTCGTTAAGGACTCAATTAACTTTTCTTTTTAAGCCCTGTTAGTCAAGCGGCACAAAAGTTTGCATTCTTTATCTGATCTCTATATAATCAGTTTAATTAAGAGTCATGGTCTTGTGTTGTGATCAATATTAATTTTAAGCAACTTGTCAAAAAATTAAATAGCTATAGCTCATCTGCACTCGAGGGGGCGGCTGGATTATGCATGAGTGAAGGCCATTATGACATTACCCTGAACCACTTTTTTATTAAACTTTTGGCGCATCAGCAGGCCGAGATTCATTTGTTGTTAAGCGCGCAAAATATCAATAGTGAGTTGCTTAAAATCAATTTACAGCGTGAACTCACTGAGTTTGCCAAAGGCAATAGTGGTAAGCCTATTTTTGCCCAAAATATTTTTGAGATTTTAGAACAAGCCTGGCTGATTGCTTCCGTTAATTTTAATCGTGAGCATATTTCTAGTGGGGCGCTATTGTTGGCATGGGTTCAATATACTCGCAGCCATGCACGGCAAGAAACTTTTGCTAATCTTAACTTAGAGTCTTTATATCAGGATTTTTTGAAAATTACTCAAGTCTCTATCGAAGCTCAGGCAATATCAGTGAGTGCTCGTGACGGTGTGCTTGAAAAATTTTGTGAAGACTTAACTCAAAAAGCCCACGCCCAGCAGTTGGATCCTGTGTATGGTCGAGAGCATGAAATTCGTCAAATGATTGATGTTTTATGCCGACGCCGTAAAAATAATCCCATTTTAATTGGCGAGGCTGGCGTGGGGAAAACCGCGTTAGCCGAAGGCTTGGCTTTAAAAATTATTCAAGGCGCAGTGCCCGAGCAACTCCAAAAAGTACGCTTGCTCACTTTAAATTTAGGGGCTCTAGAAGCAGGCGCTAGTGTTAAAGGCGAATTTGAGCATCGCATTAAAAATCTTTTACAAGAGCTTGATCAATCAACGGTCCCAATTATTATGTTTATTGATGAAGCGCATTTGTTAATAGGCGCAGGTGGGCACGATGCTGCCAATTTATTAAAGCCTGCCTTAGCGCGCGGACAAATTCGTGTCATTGCTGCGACCACTTGGTCGGAATATAAAAAACATATTGAAAAAGATCCTGCGCTTACCCGGCGTTTTCAATTAATCAAAGTGAAAGCGTTCGATGATCAACAAACATTAATGATTTTACGTGGCCTGCGAATGAGTTATGAAGCTGCGCATGGTGTTGTAATTCGTGATGATGCCCTGCAAATGGCGGTGCAGTTATCAACGCGCTATATTCCTGATCGGCAACAGCCTGACAAGGCCATTGATTTACTCGATACGGCGGCTGCGCGTATTAAAGTTAATTTGGTGGCGGAGCCAAGCCAGCTTGAGCAAATTAATTTAGAGATCGCAACATTAACTTGTGAGCACGCAGGGCTCTTGCGTGATGCAAGCTATGGGATTGTTATTGAGCCTACACGTCCTCGCGATATTAAAGCGGCCCTTAAAATCTTGGAGCGTCAACATAAAAAAATTGCACAACAATGGCAGAAAGAAATTGCGCTGATACAAAAAATCATCACTTTGCGTGCTACAGATATTACAAGTAAAGCATTGTCGAGTCTGCACCAGACACTTATCAATATTCAAGGCGATGCACCGCTGGTTTCTTATGAAGTTGATTCTGACTGCATTGCCAAAATTGTATCTGATTGGACTCATATTCCTTTGGGTAAGATGCTGCGAGATGAATCGAGTGCATTATTGATATTAGATGCGGAGCTTAAAAAGCGCATCAAAGGTCAGGATCAGGCGCTTGAGTACATTAGCGAGCAACTTAAAATGGCCAAGGCCGGATTAAATGATCCCTGTCAACCCATGGGGGTATTTTTGCTAGTCGGCCCTAGTGGTGTAGGTAAAACTGAAACGGCGCTTGCCATAGCCGATATACTCTTTGGCGGCGAGGATAGTTTAATTACAATTAATATGAGCGAATTTCAAGAGCAGCATACCATTAGTCGTTTGATTGGTTCCCCGCCAGGGTATGTCGGTTACGGTGAAGGTGGGCGCTTGACTGAAGCAGTGCGCAAAAGACCCTATAGCGTCATCTTGCTTGATGAAGTCGAAAAAGCCAGTTTAGATGTGCTGAATTTATTTTATCAAGTGTTTGATAAAGGGGTGCTCACTGATGGTGAAGGCCGGGAAGTTGATTTTAGTCAAAGCGTTATTTTCTTAACCAGTAATCTAGCCAGTGCTGAAGTTACAGATCAATGCATAAATGATCCAGATATATCCATGTCTAAGCTTTTAGCAGAGATTCGCCCAATTTTAAGCCATTGGTTTAAGCCGGCACTTTTGGCGCGTTTAACTATTATTCCCTATAAAAATTTAACCGCACTCGAGCTTTCCAATATTGCGCAATTAAAATTAAATAGCTTGGCTGAGCGCTTATTTAAGCAATATAAAATCACACTTAATTTTGGCCATGATATTTTGGATTATCTTGCTAAAAGCTGTACTGACATCGAAATGGGTGCGCGCAACATCGACACCTTGATTAAAGCTAAAATCATGCCCGAGTTATCAACGCTAATTTTAGAGGCGATGGTTGATGACACCATGCTTCGTGTCATTAGCTTAAGTCTGGATAAAAAAGAGCAGTTATTGGTGAGTGCAAAAGGTCATTCAAAATAATACATTGCTGTCCGGTTGGTTTAAAAATTTAGCTCAAGCTTTTGATAAATAGTAAAGACTCCCGTAGAACCCAGATATGCGCCTCCCCCGGCGTCATCCTTCGAAAAATTGCGCAGCAATTTTTGCGGAGGAATCAGGACCCAATCGTATGCAGCATAGCTGCATTCAATCCTGCCTTGCCCACTCAATGAATGCAGCTGCTCTGCATGCTATTAAAAACTGGATCCTCCGCAATTTTTCTACGCAAAATTCGAAGGATGACGCCGGGGGAGGCGCATGCCTAAGTTCGGCAGCAGTCCTTAGTACGTTACGAGGCTACAACTTAATTCAAACAGTTGGGCGAGGTCCTTTTAAACCACCTGCCCAACTTTAACGATCTTCAACTGATTCGTGCCACCATGTAGTCCCACGTGATCACCAAAGGTCATCAATACTAAATCATGCTCTTGTACTACTTGGCGTTGCACGAGTTCATCCACTGCTTTGGGGTTAATATCTGTAAGTGCATGGGCCTTGGCATTAAAATAAAGTGGCTCAACACCACGGCATAATGTTAAGCGTCCCATGGTATCAATATTGGGTGTGAGGGCGTAAATAGGCAGGTGCGAGCTAATCCGTGACATCCACACGGGCGTTGCCCCTGATTCTGTTAGGGCAATAATTGCCTTGGCATCAATATGGTTTGCTGCATACATTGCTGACATGGCAACGGCTTCATCGACCCGATTAAAATGACATTCAACGCGGTGCTTGGAAATACGTGTGGCGGGGTGGAGCTCTGCGGCGCGGCAAATCTTATTCATTTCGGCAATGACTTTTACGGGGTGTTTACCTGCGGCGGTTTCTGCTGAGAGCATTACGGCATCAGTACCATCTAGCACTGCATTGGCGACGTCAGAGACTTCGGCGCGGGTGGGGCTGGCATTTTCAATCATTGATTCCATCATCTGGGTTGCTGTGATGACAATTTTATCTAAAGTACGCGCTTGTTGAATTAATTTTTTTTGCACGCCAGGGACAAATTCTTCCCCAATCTCAACGGCCAAATCACCACGCGCGACCATGATTCCGTCGGAAGCATCAATAACCTCAAGAATCTTATCCACGGCTTCGGTGCGTTCAATTTTGGCGATTAGGCTGGCATTGCTATTGGCGGCACGTAATAAAGTTCTGGCTTCTATCATGTCCTCGGCGCTGCGCGGGAAAGATACCGCAACATAATCCACTTCTTTGATGGTACCAATAAAGATAATATCGGCTTTATCTTTGTCTGTGAGCGCGGGCGCAGTTAAACCTCCGCCCATTTTGTTAATCCCTTTGTTATTCGACAGCACGCCACCTTCAATTACAATACAATGTACGCAATTGCCTTTGACTTCATCGACTTGAAAAATCAGTTTGCCGTCATCAAGAAGTAGGGTGTCGCCTTTTTTGACATCTTTGGGCAGGGCTTTATAATCAAGGCCTACTTGGGTTTCATCACCCGCCTCTTTATCAAGATCGGCATTTAAAATAAATTTTGAGCCAGAGGCTAAGGTAATACTTTTGTTTTTAAAGCGAGATACACGAATTTTTGGGCCTTGTAAGTCAGCAAGAATTCCTATGGTTTTGCCTTCTTCGGCGGCGACTTGACGTACCAAGGCAATGCGTTTGCCATGATCTTCATGGGTGCCATGGGAGAAATTACAACGCACGGCATTAAGACCGGCGCGGATCATGCTGCGTAATACTTCTTTGTCCTCTGATGCGGGGCCTAGGGTTGCTAAAATTTTAGTTCTTCTCATGATATTGATCCTCGTTGTTCTAAGCTCGTTGTTCTAAGATAGTCACTGCGGGTAAAGCTTTGCCTTCTAAAAATTCCAAAAAAGCACCGCCAGCAGTAGATATGTAAGAAATTTGTTGTTCGATACCAAACATTTCAATTGCAGCAATCGTGTCGCCACCACCTGCTAAAGAATAAGCGCTGCTGCTGGCAATGGTTTCTGCCAAGGCTTTTGTGCCAGCGCGAAAATTTGGAAATTCAAATACGCCTACCGGGCCATTCCATACAATGGTTTTGGCTTCCAGTAAAATGTCTTCAAGTTGTTTAATTGATTTTGGGCCAATATCTAAAATCATATCATCTGCATCAATTTCAGTAATATTTTTAATGACCCCATTGGCAGTTTCGCTAAAGCTTTTTGCTACGACGACATCGATTGGCAGTGGGCAGCGTTTTTTCTCACGCTCTAATTTTTGCATCAATGCCCTTGAGGTTTCGAGAAGATCTGGCTCATATAAAGATTTACCCACAGAAAACCCGGCCGCAGCCAAAAAAGTATTGGCAATACCCCCACCCACAATAAGGGCATCAACTTTCGCGCTTAATGCTTCCAGAATAGTCAGTTTGGTGGAAACCTTAGAGCCAGCAACAATAGCAATAAGAGGGCGCGAGGGTAGGGCGAGGGCATTGCCCAAAGCATCAAGCTCTGCAGTCAGTAAGGGCCCGGCACAAGCAATCTTTGCATATTTGGCAATGCCGTAAGTAGAGGCCTGGGCGCGATGACTTGTCGCAAAGGCATCCATGACAAAGATATCACCCAGTGTGGCTAGTTTTTTAGATAGATCCTCACTGCTTTTATTTTCGCCGACTTCAAAGCGAACATTTTCACATAAGACTACTTGGCCTGGGGCGACATCAACGCCATTTATCCAATCTTTGATTAAGCGCACATCCTGCTTTAATAACTCACTTAAGCGCGCAGCCACAGGTGCTAAAGAATCTTCAGCGTTCCATTGCCCCTCAACCGGGCGACCTAAATGTGATAGTAAAATTACTGCCGCATTTTGCTTCAGTGCTAATTTAATAGTGGGCAGCGCTGCCTGAATGCGTACATCACTCGTAATCACACCATTTTTCAAGGGAACATTAAAGTCTTCACGAATCACTACACGTTGATGCTGCAGATCAAGATCAACCATACGCACAATGGGCATAAAAATATCTCTTATTTTGGGTGCTGCCATTATGAAAGAATTTAATGCGTTATGCTAGGTGCGTATACACCCTTAGGGCCCATAGATTTTTTTGCTATAATGTCCGTACCTAGTCTTTCATTATCGAGTAGAAGCATGCCCAAAAAAATCGACAAAAAACACCTTAAATTACTACAATCAATACGCCTGCTCATTCTTGATGTCGATGGCGTGCTCACTGATGGCAAGCTTTATTATGCCGGTGAGGGCGAAGTCTTACGCAGTTTTTTTGTGGGTGATGGCTTGGGGATTCGTTTATTGATGGAAGCCGGTGTTGAGGTGGCTATTATTTCTGGGCGTAGTGCTAAATTAGTTGAAGCGCGTTGCAATGATTTAGGTATCAAATATTTATATCAAGGGGCTTTAAATAAAAAAGAAGCGCTTGAAGATTTACTCGGAATTTTACAAATAGCACCTGCTCACGTTGCCTTTATGGGCGATGATATTATTGATATACCGATTTTGACGCGCGTGGGTTTTGCTGCGGCGCCTCATAACGCTCATCCGGATGTTTTAGCCTATACGCATTGGCAGTCAAAATATCGTGGGGGTGAGGGTGCAGTGCGTGAGTTGACCGATATGATTTTACAGGCTCAAAATCAACTGACTTCTATTTATCAGCGCTTGGAAGCCGAGGGCAATATTTATAGGAATCCATCGTAAATGCTTAATCGCGGCGCACTATTGGTTCTTATTGGTTTGGGGATTTTGGTGATTATTACCAGTTGGTATTCTGTGCAAATGAGTATTATTAATCCCATTATTGCCGCCAATATTCCCCAAACGGGAAAGCTGAGTGAGGGCACGCTTGTCCAAACTGATAATCAAGGTTTGGTTTCTTATAAAGCATCGGTTACTGATGCCACCCAGACCGGTCAAGGAGTGATTAATTTTAATAATTTAGTGGGTACGGGTTATGATGCGCAACGTATCCCCTGGCTCTTAAATGCAGATCAGGGAATGGTCACGGCAGATGGAAACGAGGTTACTTTAAACGGCCATGTGACTTTGGTCAAAACTGCGACGCCTAATAATCCGCAGCTTACTTTCGTAACCACAAGTGCGGATATTTTTCCGCAGACCCAGGTGGTTAAAGGGGCTGATTTACTTACGATTACCCAGGCAGGTACGCATAATGTTCTTACGGGTGTGGGTTTTTATGGGGATTTTCTTAATAAAACCTATCAGCTACAGAGCCAGGTGAAAGGAATTTACTATGCCAAACCTTAAGATACTGCTCTTGGGCTTATTGCTAAGCAGTCCAGTCTATGCCACCATCGCAGATAATCATCAGCCAATCACCATCACGAGTGATACCCTTGATGGTGATTTAGCTAAAGGCTCGACAGTATTTTCAGGTAATGTTGTAGCGGTGCAGGGTCAGCGGCAGCTTCATAGCAATCAAGCATATATTTACTTTGATCAATCAGGTCAAGTCACGAATCTAAAGGCATTGGGCAGTCCTGCCAAAACCAGAGAAGTGATTGATGCCAAGGGTAATCAAGTATTAGGACAGGCTTTAATCATTGAGTATTTTCCTGTGCAAAGTTTGATTCAATATGAGCAGCAAGCCATTATTCAAGAGAATGGTAATATATTTAAAGGCAATCTAATCACGTATAATATAGACAAACAAATCGTGGCTAGCCCGAAAACGGAAAGTAATAGTGGGAATGAGACTATTATTTTACCGCCCGCGGACGTCACAAAAACGAAGAGCTAATTATTATGGCATCAGAAATTGTTTTAGATGCTCGTCACTTGGGCAAGTGTTATAAGTCTCGCTGGGTTGTTAAGGATATTTCCGTTAACGTCAAGGCTGGCGAGATTGTTGGTCTTTTGGGGCCTAATGGTGCTGGAAAAACCACAGCATTTTATATGATTGTTGGGTTGGTTGCGCCTAATCGTGGTAGTATCCATCTGGATCAGCAAGATCTGACGCATTTACCTATGCATCGTCGTGCGCGTATGGGAATTGGTTATCTGCCTCAAGAAAATTCTGTTTTTCGTAAATTATCTGCGGAAGATAATATTATGGCAATTTTAGAGTTACAGGATCTCACCGAAGATGAGCGCTACCAAAAGCTAGAATATTTGTTAGATGATTTCCATATCCAACATATTCGTAAAAGCTTGGGTATGAGTTTGTCTGGGGGGGAGCGTCGCCGTCTTGAGATTGCCCGTTCTTTGGCTGCAGCACCCAAATTTGTGTTGTTAGATGAGCCTTTTGCAGGGGTTGACCCGATTTCGGTGATTGATATCAAGCGTATTATTAATCATTTAAAAAATAAAGGCATTGGCGTATTGATTACTGATCATAATGTGCGTGAAACCTTAGATATTTGTGATCGCGCCTATATTGTCAGTGCTGGTGAGATTATTGCTGAAGGCGGTGCCCAAAGTATTCTTAATGATGAGCATGTTAAGAAAGTGTATTTGGGTCATGAGTTTAGGTTATAACATTGATGGCGATCTTGACCGTGGATACTACCCCGTGTTTCAATGACGCTGATGAAAATTTAATTTTATGTTAAGAGGATCATATCGTATGAGTAGCGCTCGAACTATTGCTTTATTGCAGCAAAAAGGTGGCTCTGGAAAGACCACAACATCCGTAAATCTCGCCGGAGCCTTGCAAGAGCTCGGCTTTAAGGTCATTATTGCTGATATGGATAAGGATAAGCCTGATGCTTGGTCTTGGTTTATCAAAAATGAAAAGTCCCACGATGTTGCCCATCAGGTTGATGAAAAAAATGCGCGCGAGCAAGTGGCCGAGCTTAAAAAACAGTGCGATTACTTGGTGATTGATACGCCGCCTAATTTCCAAACCGCAGCGCTTAAGGCTGCGCTTTTGGCGGATTTAGTCATTATTCCTGCCGCGCCTAGTGGTATGGATTTGTCTGGGTTGCTTGAGGCTAAAGATTTAGCGATGACCGCAAATCGCCCATATCGTTTGCTGGCAAATCGTGTGATTAAAAATACCAGTATGACCAAAAGCTTGCTGAATGTTCTTTATGAAGATGGCAATGCCTTTGACACTAGCATTCCACAAAGTGTAAAATTTGTTGAGGCTGAGGCGGTTGGTTTGTATATTGGCGACTATGCTGCTGAAAGTGAGCCGCATATTCAAACGCGTAAATTTGCAAAAGAGGTGGTTGATTTTTTTGATGCGCACTTATCAAGTGCGAAACCGGAGCAACCTGCGGGATTATAAATTTTGAAAAAATTATTATTGCAAAACCGTAAACGTACCAGTGAATTTAGCCAAGAAGCTGAGCAGATTGGCTTGGAAAAAAAAGACGAGCTGATGAGCTTGAAGCTCAAGGCGCTCAACGATGTTGCCGAAGCTAGTGGTAAGCTTTTTGAGCTTCCCATTGTGCAAATTATTTCAGATCCCAATCAGCCACGTAAACAATTTGTGAATATTGAGGGCCTGGCGCTTAGTATTAAAGAAAAGGGTATTTTGCAACCATTGGTGGTTCGGCCACGCGATAAAAATGGCAATTATCAAATTATCGTGGGTGAGCGCCGTTATCATGCTTCTAAATTAGCAGGTCTTACTGTTCTTCCTTGTATTATTCGCGAAGAAGAAGACGCTAATATCTTGATTTTGCAATTATTGGAAAATGATCAGCGTGAACAGGTTCCGCCATTGGAAGAGGCGCATGCCTTAGATCGGCTTATTAAAGAAATGGGGCTGCCGAAAAAACAAGTGGCTAAAGAGCTAGGTCGAGATGGTGCTTGGATTTCTATGCGTTTGGGTTTGTTGGAGAGTAGCGCTGCTCTTCAGGATTTGTTGAGCTCTGGTAAAATTACCGATTTGCGCACTTTGCATGAATTAAGGCAGTTGGAGCAAGAGCATCCTAAGCGTGCTGCGCAAGCGATTAAGCGTTTTCAGGCCCATGACTTTGAGGGTAATTTTAGGTCGTTGATTCAAGATATTCGAGCTAATAAACCTGGGGCCACCAAAAATAGTTTAAGTGATGGTACCTATCATAAGATTAGCAAAGACGAGCTTAAGGGTAGTCATTGGTGGTTATATTTAGAGGGCAAGCGTCGTCCGTTAAAGCTTATCCTGGATGAGGATCTTGCCAAGTCGCTTAAAAAGACCCTCGATGCGTTTTTAAAAAACGGATAAAATCATGATAATATTTCAGCTCTAAAAAGCTTCTTTGCGTCGCGATCAGGCGATATGTTTTTTTGCGGGCATCTTTTAGGCAGAGTGCGGCGCAATAAGGCGTCAGCATTGTTGATGTTTCGATTGTTACTTTGTGTTCATTCAGATACCAGTTATCTTCTTTAAAGCTCAGTATTGCTGGGTAGCGTTTGCTCTCAACTTTTATTAGCCAAAAGGCATGGCCGAGACTTAAGAGGACTACTACGCCCATCATCCATAAGCGTTCGCTTAAAGGTGCGCGCCATAGCCATAGGGCGCATAGACTGGTGATTGCCATCAAGGTATTTAGCCATTTTATAAAAGTAGGGTGGGGAAGATTAAACTTTGCTGTGTGCATGTTGTAATAACAGCGTAATCATTGAGCTGATTTCAGCATCATTGGGATCGGTTTTTTTTAAAAACCAGTCAAATAAATCCTGATCGCTGCACTCTAATAGTTTTATAAATTTGCGTTGTTCTTCTGGGTCTGCATGATCAAAGCGCTCAAGCACGTAAGGTTCTAGGATGAGATCTAATTCTAGCATGCCGCGACGGCATGCCCAGCGTAGGCGCTCGCCTGTGAGTTGGGTCATGGATATTCCTGAGTAAAGTTTCTACAGGGTATTTTATCTAGATCCAAAGAGTTGTGCAACCCAGTGATTGGGTCTTTTATCTGAGTTGAACCAGGGTAGTGCTTTTTGTGGGGGTATTTTGTGTTTATTAAAGCGGTTGCAATTACTGGCTTTTTCATTTAATGTTCTTGCATGATGTTTAATACATAAATCTTATGAATTACCAGATATTACGCGCTTTGTTATTTAAAATGTCTCCTGAGCGAGCTCATGCGTTTACACTTAAAGCTTTGAGTTTATCTAGTGCTTTGGGTTTTAATGGTTTTGTCGGGCAGTGTCCATCAGAACCCTTTAAAACCATGGGCTTGGATTTTCCTAATAGGGTGGGGTTGGCTGCGGGTTTGGATAAAGATGGTGATTATATTGATGCCTTGGCGAGTCTTGGCTTTGGTTTTATAGAAATCGGTACGGTGACGCCTAGGGCGCAAGCGGGTAATCCTCAGCCTAGATTGTTTCGTCTGTCAGAGGGTAATGCCATTATCAATCGTATGGGCTTTAATAATAAAGGCATTGATCATCTGATTTATAATGTTCAGCAGGCAAAATTTAAAGGTATTCTCGGCATTAACATTGGTAAAAATGCCGCAACTCCCATTGAAGAGGCCTGTGGTGATTATCTTATTTGCCTTAAAAAAGCCTATGCCCATGCTAGTTATATTACGATTAATATTTCCTCTCCAAATACCTCGGGCTTGCGTAATTTACAGCATGGTGTGTTTTTAGAGGATTTGTTAGGTGCGCTTAAGCAAGAGCAAAAGCATTTGGCGCAGGTGCAGCAAAAGCAAGTGCCGTTGATCGTCAAAGTGGCCCCTGATTTAACCGAAGCTGAAATTGTTGCCTTGGCCGATACTTTTCTGCGTCTGGATGTTGAGGGTGTGATTGCCACAAATACTACCATTGGTCGCGAAGGCGTAGCATTTTCCAAGGCTGGTAAAGAGGCGGGCGGCTTAAGTGGGGCGCCTTTAACGCAAAAAAGCACGGAAGTCTTAAAGTTATTTAAGCGCGAGCTTAAAGATAAAATTCCTTTGATTGCCTCAGGAGGTATTATGACGCCTGAGATTGCTTTAGAGAAAATACAGGCGGGCGCTAGCTTGGTTCAGTTGTATACAGGCTTGATTTACCAGGGGCCGCAATTAGTACAGGGATGTGTGCGCGCTTTGAATCGGTAAAAAAAAATCTCTCTGCCAGGTTCGGTAACAGAGAGATTTCAAAGTTGTTAACAGCGTGCCGGTATAGATTTTATTATTCTTGTTACCTATACATACCAACAGTTTTCTACTAACGCAACACTATTTACGAGCCTATTATTGTTTTATTTAAAAGCCTTTTGATTATGAATTATTGTTGTTATCTATCTAAAAGGCATTTGGCTTTTGGTACATCTTCATCTTAAATCCTTGTACAGCTTAAGTCAAAACTTCCATTTATCTCTAAGTTTAATTTTTAAAATCCAGGTGGGTTAGTCTTGTGGAAAGTGGGCTAAATATCAAGTAAATCAAGGGTTTATTGAATTCATAAAAACAATTTAAATGCTGTTTGCTTCAGTCGTAAATTGCATGGCGCTGTGAAAGCGCTAGGGCTGATACACGAAAAACCCCGTAACGCCCTTAATAATTTAACATAATATATATTATACGAAATCAGTAAAGAGTGTTTTCGGTTAACTTATTGATTAATCATGTGGGTTCGCAAAATAAACTCGGCAACTCTTGTTTCTCGTGTTATTCTGGCTTTAGAAAAAAACAAGAACGTCTCTCTCTGAAGCAAGTAGATAAATCTGGGTTAAGTTGAAACGGCAAGTTAATCCAGATTTATGCTACTACCTAGATTCCTCTCTAATTATTTTCCAGTTTTTATTAGCTTATCGCAGGCAAGATTTCATCTTTTTTTCTTATTTTACGATGGCGCAAAGCAGCGTCATCGTTTAATTAGTATGGCGCGACGGCTCTCGGATCGCCATCACTCTCATCACCAGGAGGGACTCCAGCCCCAGTCCCGGATGCTGCTCTACCTACGCCCCCAGATGATGCAGCGCCACCCCTCATTGCCTCGGCCGTTGGCCCTCTATCTAACCAGGTGGTGGCAGTCAATGCCGAGTCACGAGCGCCGGCAGATCCAGATTCGACTGGGATTAAGCTGAATGGTGCGTAACTTTTAATTATAGAAAAATCCGGGCCCACATAATGACCATTTATTTCTGGAAACCTCGCACACATACGCATAAGCTCGGCATCTTCTATGCTGTAAAAATTTAAATTGCGTGCATCATCAGGTTTTTTTCCCAATTGCGATAATAGCGATGCTAAACAGTGTTCTATAAAAAAGGCAATATATGGCTGATAGCCAAGACCCTTAAGAGCTCCTATATGCCTTGCATGATTTCGGTCATCTAATAGGCTAATAATAACCAATGGCTTATTATTTATGGACCATAGTGAGACTTTTAGGTGCTCATGAGCTGGCGCCCCGTCAATGGGTATGCCTTCGGGAATTCTTGCGCCGCCCTTTCCCGCAATAAGACCTGCGGTGAAAGCGGCGTTATTATTAGTGGTTAGAATAACGGTGACGAAGGTGTCTTGTCGGGCCATTCGCATATGCATAAAAAGCTCTGGTAGCTTCAGTTTAATATCTTTTCTCAAGAGATTATCGCTTTTCCCTCGCCCTGCTTCTATCCGGTCGTCACTTGGTCTGCCTAAAAAATGTCCGTATTCTTGAGGGGTGATTTTTTTTCCCCCTTTTGTGAGGTCGTCAAGTTTGGCAATGTGAATACGGATGGGCGGTTTGGGTGCGTCACTTGCTTTATCTTGAAATAGGATGAGGGCGTGGTCTGTTAATGCATCTATTGCCTCCTCTGCTTCCCCTGGTCTAAGGGTATTCACAATGTCACAGGGAATAACTAAACGCGGGCCCTTGGGAGTGGGCGCGACATTAAATTCTTGATGAAATATCCTATCGAATACATCTTTTATTTTAGGGTCAGCCAGGTAGCATTCTGTTGGCTGAGCTTGATATTCATATGTAAATTTATCATCAGTTAAGGCTTTAAGGGCGTCAAGCAGTTTTGATCTTGGGCGATAATGATCCATTAACCTTGTTACAAGATCAGTCTGAGCTTGAGGGCTTGGGGCGCTTAGCATGTGGCGGGGAAGTGCTAAGAATCGGCGCCCCTCATCAGTAGGCTCGATAGGCTCAAACTCATGGGTGGGAAAAGTGTTTAGAAACGTGTTGATAACTGCCAGGTCATTTGTTACTTCGATTATGTAGGTGTCTCGATCGGGTCGATATGAGTACTCGAATTTGCTACCTGATTTATGCTTGAAATTGTCAAGCACTGATGATTGCGCTCTCGGGTGTTCTGGGTGTGGGGTTGGTAGTCCGTGCATTTTATTCGTTAAAATATTGTTTTAAGTTTTTCTATTTTCTGGTTTTTATATTAAGTTGTCAATAAATAACACTCTTTCCGCTAGGGCCTACGTACGAAAATTAAGTCTCTCCCGATGGCGTCATTCTGCGGGCGTCAGGCGTAGCCTGAGACCTAAGCCCTGCAGAACCCAGAAAAATGCGATGAATGCAGCTGCGCTGCATGCGATTGGGTCCTGGTTCCTCCGCAAAAATTGCTACGCAATTTTTCGAAGGATGACGCCCGTGGGAGGGGTAATGCTCATAGAAAGGATGACGCCCGTGGGAGGGGTAATGCTCATAGAAATGATGATGCCTGTGGGAGGGATAATGTCCGTAGATCCGTAGAAATGAATTAAA
Source organism: uncultured Thiotrichales bacterium (assembly GCA_903870015.1). GTDB lineage: Bacteria > Pseudomonadota > Gammaproteobacteria > Francisellales > CACEW01 > CAIQBE01. Next base: position 3,621 of record CAIQBE010000038.1, on the reverse strand, counting down.
AATAATCTGAAGTGCTGTATCTATTAGTAAAAAAATGGCCCCAAGCATTGCCTGGGGCTGAGAATAAGCGGGATCTAGTCGATCACTTCAACATTAATCGCGTTTAAGCCTTTGGGTGAAGATTCGGTTTCGAATTTCACTTTGGTGCCTTCGCCTAATTGGCCGCTTTTGATGCCATTTAAGTGTACGAATACATCTTTGCCGCCATCATCGGGAGTAATAAAACCAAAACCTTTTTCGTTGTTAAAAAATTTAACGGTACCTGTAGCCATGAAATGCCTCTCTGTTATATTAGTATAAGTTTTGTCAGCTGCTCCGGCCGCAAAAAACACAGAGAGAGCAAATAACGTTTTCATTATAGCACAATAAACGATAATCATACGCTTTATTTTAAATGCTCTTATTTTTGAGCTCTATTCACATTGCGTGGCCCTGCCCTTTTCAGTATAATTTGCAGCAATCATCATAAGGACGAAAATCATGAGCAATATCGACGTAGACCCGACCGAAACCCAAGAATGGCTAGATTCACTTTCCTCTGTCGTGCGTGCCGAGGGGCCGGATCGTGCGCTTTATCTTTTGTCAAAATTACAAGAACAGGCTGGTAGTCTTGGTATTCAATCGGCGTATCAGGGTGTTACTACCACATACAAAAACACGATTCCGGCCTCGAAAGAACCCAGCTATCCGGGTAATCTTGATTTAGAACAAAAGCTCGAAGCGCTGATGCGCTGGAATGCCGCGGTTACCGTTGCGGGTGCCAATAGCGTTGACTCCAGTCTGGGGGGGCATATTAGTACCTATGCCTCAAGCTGTACTCTATATGAAGTCGGCTTTAACCACTTTTTTCATGCCAAGAGCGATCATCATGGTGGCGATTTGATTTTTGTCCAAGGTCATGCCTCACCAGGGATTTATGCGCGTTCGTTTCTTGAGGGGCGTTTAACCGATGCTCAAATGACTAATTTTCGCCGTGATGTTGATCATCAGGGGCTCTCCTCCTACCCTCACCCTTGGCTCATGCCAACGTATTGGCAATTCCCTACGGTGTCGATGGGGCTTGGTCCAATTACTGCCATTTATCAAGCGCGCTTTATGAAGTATTTACAAGCTCGTAATCTTGCGCAAACCGAAAACCGTAAAGTCTGGGCTTTTTGTGGTGATGGTGAGATGGATGAGCCAGAATCCATGGGGGCTATTACCCGTGCGGGTCGTGAGCAATTAGATAATCTTATTTTTGTGGTCAATTGCAATCTTCAGCGTTTGGATGGCTTGGTTAACGGCAATGGCAAAATTATTCAAGAATTAGAGGGTAGTTTTCGTGGTGCGGGTTGGAATGTGATTAAGCTCATCTGGGGCAAGGGCTGGGAAGCGCTTTTTGCAAAAGACACCCAAAACGTCTTGCAAGCGCGTATTGACGCTGCGTGTGATGGCGATTTCCAGACCTATGTTGCCCGCGGTGGCGCGTATATGCGTGAGAACTTTTTTAACTCTGATGCGCTCAAGGCATTGGTCGCGGATATTCCCGATGATCAATTAATTCAAACCTTGGGTCGTGGTGGGCATGATCCTATTAAAGTTTATGCTGCTTATAAGGCTGCGATTGAGCACAAGGGTCAGCCCACGGTATTGCTGATCAAAACCATTAAGGGCTATGGTCTTGGTAGTGCCGGTGAATCCAAAAACATCGCTCATAATCAAAAGAAGATGACCGAGGATGAAATGGCAGAATTGCGTCAGCGCTTCAATGTGCCAGCAACCGATGAGGATGTCAAAAACTATAAACGCTTAAAACTAGAAGATAACACTGTAGAAATGCAATATCTGCACGAGCGGCGCAAAGCCCTGGGTGGTTATTTGCCGGCGCGCCATGAAAACAAAACCCCGCTCCAGATCCCGTATTACAAAGATTTTGCTGGGCGGTTATTGCAAGGGACGAGTGAAGATCGCCATATCTCTACGACCACTGCTTTTGTGCAAATTATAGGGGCGTTGTGTAAAGACCCTAATATTGGTAAATATCTTGTCCCGATTAGTCCCGATGAGTCCCGTACTTTTGGTATGGAGGGTTTATTCCGCCAATTAGGTATTTACAATCCCCATGGTCAGCGTTATGAGCCAGAAGATCGCGATCAGGTGATGTTTTACAAAGAATCTACTGAGGGGCAGATTTTAGAAGAAGGTATTAACGAAGCTGGCGCCTTTTCTATTTGGTTGGCAGCAGCGACGAGCTATAGTGTTCATGACCGGCCTATGGTTCCGTTTTATATTTTTTACTCTATGTTTGGTTTTCAGCGTATTGCCGATTTGGCCTGGCTTGCTGGAGACATGCGTGCTAAGGGCTTTTTGTTGGGCGCCACTGCAGGTCGCACGACGTTAAATGGTGAAGGCTTGCAGCACGAAGATGGTCACTCCCATATTATGGCGAATTTGGTGCCTAATTGTGTCAGCTATGATCCGACCTACTCTTATGAGCTCGCTGTGATTATTTGGTATGGATTAAAGCGTATGTATGCTGAGTGTATTGATGAATATTTTTATATCACCATGATGAATGAAAACTACCGCCACCCTCCAATGCCAGAGGGTGTCGAAGATGCGATTATCAAAGGCCTGTATTTATTAAAAGCCTCGGCTAAATTGGATCAGAAAAAACATGTTTCACTCTTGGGGTCGGGTACGATTTTGCTTGAGGTTGAAGCCGCAGCACAAATGCTCGAACAGGATTTTGGCGTGACAAGTCAGGTTTATAGCATGACGAGTAGTAATAATCTCTACAGAGATGCCATGAGCGCCAAGCGTCATAATGATCTTAATCCTGAGCAAGCACCTAAAGGTGATTATATCAATGAAGTGTTGGGCAAAGGCACGGGCCCTATCATTGCCGCGACGGATTATGTCAAGCTCTATACCGAACAATTGCGCGAATTCATGCCCAGACGCTATACCTGTTTAGGCACCGATGGCTTTGGCCGCAGCGACACTCGTGAACAACTGCGTAAACATTTTGAAGTCGATCGCTATCATGTGGCCTATTATGCGATCAAGGCCTTGTATGATGACGGCGTGTTAAAGCTCGATGATGTGACTAAAGCCCGGAAGTTATACAATATCGATCCAAATAAGCTGGAGCCTTTGAAGGCTTAGGGTTGGCTGGGCTGTATTTTTTTCAGATAACTCTAATAAGTTATCAGGTAAAGGATCGTTGAAATCATCGCTCAATCGGGCGTTCTCCTTCGTGCCGCCAAAAATCAGCTCTGTTTAAAAAACCGTCGTCATCCCTCGAAAAATTGCGCAGCCCCACCTCCAGGCGTCATCCTTCGAAAAATTGCGCAGCCCCACCTCCAGGCGTTATTCTTCGAAAAATTGCGCAGCCCCACCTCCAGGCGTCATCCTTCGAAAAATTGCGCAGCCCCACCTCCAGGCGTCATTCTTCGAAAAATTGCGCAGCTCCACCTCCAGGCGTCATCCCTCGAAAAATTGCGCAGCTCCACCTCCAGGCGTCATCCTTCGAAAAATTGCGCAGCTCCACCTCCAGGCGTCATCCTTCGAAAAATTGCGCAGCTCTACCTCCAGGCGTCATCCTTCGAAAAATTGCGCAGCTCCACCTCCAGGCGTCAT
>CAIQBE010000037.1 GCA_903870015.1 uncultured Thiotrichales bacterium | reverse complement strand
TATAATATATTAAAAAGTCAATCCCGGAGAATGCTATCGATGGCGACCCTTACACTTTGTGAATATTTTTACTAAAATAAAACACTAATCTGCATTAAGGATTTTTTATGACTCAAGCCGTAAAGCACTCAAAGTTTTTTATCGTTATTTCCCTCATTGCCGCTTTATCAGGGATCCTCTTTGGTTATGATACCGGTGTGATTTCGGGCGCTATTTTATTTATCAATGATCAGTTTCATTTAAGTCCGCAGATGAATGGCTTGGTTGTGGCCATGGTTTTGCTGGGTGCATTGATTGGGGCGATTTTTAGTGGGCGCTTGACGGATAGGCTCGGTCGAAGAACTTTGTTGATTGCTGATGCCATTATTTTTATTGTCGGGACTTTAATGACAAGTTTTGCCTCAGATATTCATTTATTAATGTTAGGGCGCTTTGTGGTTGGGCTTGCAATTGGTATTGCCTCTTATGTTGCGCCACTTTATATTTCAGAGATTGCGCCAATTCGTTATCGCGGCGCTTTGGTGTCATGCAATCAGCTGATGATTACCATCGGCATTTTTTTATCTTATATCGTGGACTATAAGCTTGCTGATTCTGGCAATTGGCGTGGTATGTTTTTGGCAGGAATTGTTCCAGCAGCATGTTTGCTCATCGGAATGTTAGCCTTGCCAGAGAGTCCCCGCTGGATGATGGCCAATAATCAAAAAGCACGTGCTTTAGCGACTTTGCGACGTTTGCGTGATGATGAGTATCAGGCCCATAAAGAATATGAACAAATTGAAGAAACCTTAAAGCATCCGCGCGGATCATGGAGGGTCTTGTTTAGCAAAGCTATTCGCCCGACCTTAATTATCGGCGTGGGTTTAGCAGTATTGCAGCAGGTCAGCGGTATTAACACCATTATTTATTACGCGCCCACGATTTTTAAAATGTCAGGTTTTGAAAGCGCAGCCACAGCGATTTTGGCAACTATGGGTGTGGGCTTCGTTTTCGTACTGTTTACGGTGATTGCTCTGCCATTCATCGATCGCTGGGGCAGGCGACCCCTGTTATTTACTGGGATGATCGCCATGAGCGCAAGCTTAGCCTTTTTGGCTTATGCGTTTAATTCACAAGATGTCGCCTTTATCAAATGGATGGCCTTAATGGCGATGTTTGTGTATATTGCCGGTTTTGCCATTAGCTTGGGGCCGATCATGTGGCTCATGATTTCCGAAATTTATCCGCTCAAAGTACGCGGCCTGGGTTCAAGTGTCGCAACCGCAGCGAATTGGGGTAGTAATATGATCGTCGCACTGACGTTTTTAACCTTGATCGAATGCCTAGGGCCAAGCGGAACGTTTATCGTTTACTTCCTAATTAGCTTGATAGGATTATGGTTTGTCTACGCTTTTGTTCCCGAAACCCGCGGTGTGAGCCTCGAACAAATCGAAGATCATTTGTATGAAGGTAAAGCGTGTAAGCAGCTTGGATTGAAGATTTAGCCTGAGTACTGTATTACTAATTTGCTACTAATTCTTACTAAATTAGTAGCAAATTTTAATCGCGAAGCATCACACCACTCTTCATTTACCCCCGGCACCTGTGTTAGAATAAAGCGAATGTCAAAAACGATATCGCTATGAATTTACACGACGCCAAAGCTAACATGATCAAACAGCAGATTCGCACTATAGGCGTGACTGATCCAACGATCATTCATTTATTTCAAGAGATCGATAGGACAGCTTTTGTAAGCCCAGAGCATCAAGATCTTGCTTATGCCGATATGATGTTGCCAATAGGGAATGATCAAGTCATGCTGTCCCCCGCTGATCAGGCCAGAATACTGCAAGTTTTAAAAATTCAACCGCACGAAACCGTACTAGAAATTGGTACTGGTAATGGTTTTTTGACGGCGTTATTGGCCAAGCTGGCCTCTGAAGTCATTTCGGTAGAGCTGCAAGCCACGTTGCGCAGTGAGGCGGCGGTGCATTTGCGGCGCTTGCATATTGATAATGTTAAGTTAGAAGGCGGAAATGCAGCTAATGGCTGGAAGCTAGAGGCTCCGGTAGACGTTGTCGTTATCACTGGATCATTGCCCTTTTTGCCGACCAGCTTTAAAGCCTGTATTAAAGAGCGGGGGCGGATTTTAGCGATTTTGGGTGAGCAGCCTGGTGCAATGCAGGTAAGCTTAATCACTCGAAGCGATGATAATGAATATAAAATAAAATCATTATTTGACACTAACGCGCCAGCATTAGAAAAAGCCGTGCAGCCAGAGCGTTTTGTATTTTAACGAGGATAAATTAAAGAATGAAAAAAATTGCGTTTATGGTCATCGGTTTCTTAAGCACGCCGAGTTTATTTGCAAGTACTGATTTGTTGGCAGCTTATCAACAAGCAGCGAAAAATAATGGTACGTATCAAGCAGCAGTAGCCACTTACAAGGCCGCGGGATACAATGTTCCGATTGCTCGCGCAGCATTATTACCCTCAGCAGTGATTGGCGCAAACATAGGGGCAAATCAACAAAATCCCGCAGCGCCAGGAACTCCAGCGAATTTCAACAGTAGTGGTTATAGCTTAACACTCACTCAGCCTTTGTTAAATATCGGCGCTTGGTATGCTTATTCTGAGGTAGAAGCAACCTATAAACAAGCCGCCGCAACCTTTGCCGCGGCCCAACAAAATTTAATTATGACTACTGCCACAGCCTATTTTGGTGTGCTGGAAGCGCAGGAACAATTAAAATATGCACAAGCTAACGAAGATTCATTGGCAGAGCAATTACGTCAAGTAGAGGCGCAATATAAAGTCGGACTAAAAGCACAAACAGATGTACAGGCAACGCGTGCGAGTTATGAAAGTGCTGTGGCTTCAACCATTGCGGCACAAAATTCTTTAAACAATGCCATGGAAAATTTAACAGCGGTTACCGGCCAGAATGATGGTGACTTAACGCCATTAAAGCAAGATTTTCCTTTGGTGAAGCCCGATCCGCAAAATGCTGAGACTTGGGTGAATTATGGTTTGAAAAATAATGTTAATTTACAATTTCAACAATTCCAAGCCGAGATCACGCACACACAAATCAAAACTGATTTCACCAATTATTTTATACCAACCATTAATGCGGTCGGCTCTTATAGTAATTTTAATAATCCTATTAGCACGTCACAAACGGGTGCTGTTGCAGGTACCTACACTAATGGGAGTGTAGCCACTACAACAGGTGAGCTTGCTTTGAATTACAACGTCTTTAATGGCTTTGGCAATCAGGCAACAGTAAAACAAGATAAATACACCTACCAAGCCGCACAAGCTAACGTTTTGCAAACACAAAGAGTTACTGCAGCCAATGTGCGCCAGGCTTATCTCAATGTAATTTCTGATATTAGCCAAGTGCAGGCATTACAACAAGCGGTGATTTCTGGGCAGGTATCCTTAAAGGCGATTCGTTCTGGATATTTAGTAGGAGTGCGTACGATTGTAGATGTGCTGACTGAGCAAAGTAATTTATATAACAGCCAGCAACAATACACTCAAGCAATTTATCAATACATTACTGATAGCTTAAACTTAAAAGAGCAAGCGGGGTCGCTCAATCCCCAAGATATCGCAGCGGTCAATACTTGGCTTGAAACAATGCCCACAGCACAAGTCGTCACACCCAATGCCGTTGCAGCTAAGAGTGTAGACGTGCCAAAATAGCGCGAGTATAATAGTCAATGTGAATTTCACAAACCCAAAGGGAGAGAGATATGTCAGAGGAAACTACTAAAAAAAGAACAAAAAAAACCGCAGAGAGTAAGGTGCAAGAAGTCAAAGATTTTGTGGTAGAAAAGGCGGTGCATATTTCTGAAGAAGCTAAAAAAATGGGTGTAAAAGGTTCCGAGAAAGTTGCTGAATCCGTAAAAAAACAACCGCTAAAAGCCATTGGTATTGCGGCTGTGTGTGGTGCAGCATTAGGATTATTATTCCGTCGTAAGAAGAAATAGCGTCATGAATAGCTTGATCAAGGGCATTGCCGAGTTACCGCGTCGTTATGCTAAAGTATTATTTGCAAAATTAGGTGCTTTGTTAATTTTATTTGCGCTCTTGATTCTCATGACCATGTTTATGGCCTTTGTTATGGTAAACCAGTGGCATTTTTCTGAATGGCTGACCGCCTCATTATGCTTTGCGCCGTGGGTGGTGGCCTTGGTTGTTTTTATCGGTTTAGCCAGTATTAACACGGCTAGATTTGAGCGGGAAAAGCAAGACCTCTATGATTTAGGGCGGCAGCAATTGATGATTCAAGGCGCGGCGCTGTTATTAAATTTTTTTAAAAAAAGAAAGTCTAAAGCAGAGCACGCAGCAGATGAAGCTGAGTCATCATAAGGAACTCTAAGCATGTCCTCTGCGAGCACTAGAAGAAAATTAAAAGACGCGATCGCTATTTGTTTTCTGTTCACCAAAGAGGTCGGGGCTTTATTTAAAAGGCCTAAATAAAATGCATATGAGAAAAACCCTAGCAACTTTAGTGCTTTCATGCTTTTTAAGCATCAGCTTTGCTGATATCAATGTCAATGTCGTTAAGTATTTTAATGGTGAAGCTGGCTGCTTTATCTTATACGACTTAATGACCGCCAAGCGCTTAACCGAATACAATCCTAACCACTGCAAATTGCGAGTATCCCCTAATGCTACTTTTGATGTTGCTTTGTCGCTCATGGCATTTGACCAAAATGTGATTAATGAGGGGTCGCTGTTTACCTGGGATGGTAAGCAGTGGAGCACGCCTAGCTGGAATCAAAATCAGAACCCAGAAACGTGGTTAACTTCTTCAGTAGCGTGGGTATCACAAACATTAACGCCGCTCTTGGGGATGAACAAAATTAATAGTTATCTCAAGATTTTTGATTATGGTAATCAAGATTTTTCAGGGGACAAGGGTAAAAATAATGGTCTGACCAATGCCTGGCTAGAAAGCAGTTTGCAAATTTCTGCAGAAGAACAGATGAATTTTTTGAATAAATTAATCGATAATAATTTGCCCGTATCCAAGGCGGCGATGAGTTACACCAAAGAAAATATGTATTTAGAGACCTCTCCTAAGGGGTGGATGTTATACGGTAAAACTGCAAGTGGTAAGGATCCAAATTTAGCATGGCCTGAGGGCTGGTTTATGGGGTTTGTCGAGAACGGTAATAAAGCCTATGGCTTTGTGCTTAATTTTGTAGACACGCAGCCCCCGGAAACAGATGAAGATCCAGGCTTGTTAGCCAAGGACAAGGTCAAAGGGATTTTGACCGAGTTGGGGTATTATTAGGGTGTATGTGGCTTGAGAGGTTGAAATTACATAAAAATATATAAACATATTTTATTTGTAGTTAATACTATTTATTTTTGGATTTATTTTACATTTATTTAATTTAATGTTATAATTAAGTGGTTAACAAGGAAGTTACCCACATGCCGCAAGGAAAAAAATCAGTAAGCTGGTCAGCAGGTCTGATCAGGCCCGCCTCACCATCAGGTCAAGAACCATCGCCTTCAAGTGCGGTAGGGTCAATAGTGCCAGTAAGTAAAATAAAAAAAGCAGAGCCGTATTCATGGGAGTTGAGGGCAAAACATGTATTAGCTGCGTTTAATATAGATGCGCCTAACAGAGTATCCGTTGAATCTGGTGAGTTTGATGAAGCCACAGATAAATTAATAGAATTATATAAATTAAGGCTGGCATATTTAGTAAACAGTAAACCGCTAATAGAGCAACTAGAGCGTATTGAGCGCATAGAGACTTTTGTAGATACTGCGACGCCAGGAAGGCATAAGGTAAAAAGTTTATTAGTGCAGGCGCTAAGGGAAAATACGCATCAAATTTTGAAAAATTTGATGGCCAGTCCTGATGATCAAAGGCTTGCAGCACTTGCTGGAGTTGAAGAAAATATTGCAGGCTATGCGCAGGCAGAAGGCATAATGAGATTAAATCCATGGCTCCAAGAGTTGCAGGATCTTTCAGCGGTAGCGGGTAGCCTAGAGGCAAGTCTTATTAAATACCTTCAAGAACAGGCGCAAGAAGTTTTTAAGTACCAATTCGACGGGAGGATCAGCGGCAAAGAGGCCGCGGAATACATCGCAGCCATACAGGAAAAATACAGTAAGCTTCAAGCACTTTTTACCTCAAGAACAATGCTAGAAACGTTAGAGAAGTTTGATGAGTTCTTTGCGCTAGGGAGACATGGATCAAAGGCGATGCACGAAGAGTCTATTCAAGTACTGGTGGGTTTTATCGAAGGAGATTTAGAGGGCGGTATGCCAAAGCTATCTGAGCTAATGACAGAAGGTCTTGAGCGCTTAGATAAGCAAGTAAAAGCAGATCTGCGCTTGTTGGTTGAGGATATTGCAACATGCTCCGAAAGTCGGGGGAGGGGTATTTTATTGGCGGCGCTAAGGCCAGTAGCCCAAGCATTAGCTCAGCAAGTAGCGCGAGATCCTGGCATGATTAATCGTGCTCAGTGGGTCAAAATAAGAACTTTCCAAAAAGCATTACATCCAGATAAACATTCAAGCATGAGATTATTGCTAGAAGCTTTAGCCCGTATTCAAAACCTTAAGGCCGAAGGGGATCTTGGGCATGGGGTGATAAAAAAGCTGCAGCAAAAGGCGATAGAAATTTGTCAAAATCTACGTTTTATTAATGACACAGAAACAGCGCTGACGATTCCAGAGGCCAGTGCACAAATTCTAGCGCATTTGGGGTCAGATGCAAGGATTGCAGAAGTCGATACCCAAATTCCAGCAGAATCCAAGTTGGATGCCATGAACACTTTTTTAAGCCTTTTAAATGATATTGATGGGCTGAGTGGGGATTTTGCAAAAGGCAGTCCTCAGGATGCTGTGATTCAAAGAGTGCAGAAAGAAGTGATGGGGGTTTGTCAAAATTTGAGCTTTTTCAAGGATGCCGGGCCAGTGCTAACTTTGAAGCAAGCCAACAGGCAAATAGAAGAGCATTGCGAAAAGGGGGCGGGATTAGTAATGGTATTAGCTGAAATTTTGGCATTGTCCGCGCCAAGGGGGAGTGCTGAATTGATCGCTGTTGATGTTTTGAAGCAAAAAGCGCGGTTAGAATGTGCAGCGCTTGTTGCGACAGAGGGTCATCCGACGTTAACAATGAATGAGTCGTTGCAAAATTTAAACATCGCCTTAGAGAGCTTTAGAAAAATTAAGCGCCTCGAGCAGGTAGGAAGTATGCATCATGCGGGTGAGGGATCATGGTTCAATTCTAATGCAAAATATAGGCGTAAAATAGATGAGATTGTAAAAAATGCCTTTACCAGTTTTGGTTCAGCCAATAAAAGAATTGAGCAAATTACAGAGGATGCGATCAGAGATGTGAGAAGGGTTGGCGCGGATGCAAGAGAAGAGCGGGAGCGACGCAGTAGTTATTCGATAGCAGTAATCTTTGGTCGTAGCCGTTCAGCATCTGTCAGCCCAAGCCCGTTAGCAGAAGAAATCAATGAAGTAGTGCGAAGAGTGAGTCCTGTGCATTAATAATCCCCCGATTGACTTTATCAAAAAACCTTATCACAATGGTAGGGTGTAAAATAACAAATAAAAAGGTAAGGTTATGAAGGCTGTCGTGGTCATACTGGCGTTTGTTTCTATCGGGTTTTTAGCAAATAGCGCATTTTCTAAAATCAGCACGAGTAGCGGGACACAGAGCGCTGACCATATTTGCATTGCCGGACAGCCGTGTTAGAAAATTATTGTTAATCCATTTGGAGATAGTATGCATATTATTCGTCGTAGTCTCGTTGCGCTTGCAACCATAGCCGCCCTGCTCACCTCTTCAAACACTTTCGCGTGTACCGGTATCGAGCTCAAATCACAAGATAATGTTTTTATAAATGGCCGTACCTTGGAGTTTGGCATTCCCATTGATGTGAATATCATGGTGATTCCACGCAATTTTGTATTCGTAGGGACCTTGCCTGATGGTACTAACGGCATGTCATACACCACCAAATATGCGATCGTCGGTGGTAGCTTAGATAATGGTACGGAAGTTCAAGATGGTTTGAATGAAACTGGTTTGTCGGTGGGCACATTTTATTTTCCAGGCTATGCTGGGTACGCGCCTGTGACTGATGCTAACAAAGCCAATGGCGTATCGCCGTTACAATTTCCTACCTGGCTGCTCTCACAATTTTCAACGGTGGATCAAATAAAAGCAGCGCTTAATACTGTGTCTAATGCCTCGAGTAATATTGTTATTGTCCCCACTGTGTTCCCAGCGTGGGGTATCGTCCCACCCTTGCATTATGTAGTCTATGACAAAACTGGGCACAGCATTGTGATCGAGCCCATCAATGGTAAATTGGTAGTATATGATAATCCTTTAGGCGTGATGGCGAATTCCCCCACCTTTGATTGGCACATGACAAATTTAAGAAATTACATTAATCTTTCTCCTATCAATGTATCGCCTGTCAATGTAAATGGCACGGATCTACAACAGTTTAGCCAAGGTTCAGGCATGCATGGTTTGCCCGGTGATTTCACTTCGCCTTCACGTTTTGTGCGCGCAGCATTCTTCACCGCAACATCCTTGCCTCAGCCCAATGCTAAGCAAGAAGTGTTAGAGGCTTTCCACATCCTCAATCAATTTGATATCCCCAGGGGAGCGGTCAGAAATGTTGAGAATGGCAAAGTAGCGCCAGAATACACCATGTTTACTGTTGTTAAAGACCCAGAAAATTTAGCGTATTACTACAAGTCCTATCAAAATCAGGATATCAGTGTCGTCTACCTCAAATCGTTTGATTTAGGGGGTACGACCATTAAAGTGTTCAATGCCAATGCAGGACAAACCATTACTGATGTATCGCCAAAATTTGTGGATGAGGCCAATCCAGCTGGGCGCCCAATGACGGCTTCGCTCCCTCAGCCTTAAATAAATGGATCATGTAAAGCTTCTCATGGCGATAGCGATCTTTTTGATCGCTATCATTGCCGGAATCTGGCCCTTTAAAAAAAAGCATCAAGATCATACGCATCTAGATTTTCCTGCGGGTGAGGCGATTGCCTGCGGCGTCTTTTTGGGGGCGGGTTTAATTCATATGCTGGGCGATTCAGCGCAGGGTTTTATTGATGCCGGATATCACTACCCCTTTGCATTTTTAATCGCCGGTGCGAGTTTTTTGTTTTTGCTATTATTAGAGCATGTCGGCAATGAGCTGCAAGAGCATCACAAGGGTGCAGGCAAGGGTATGGCATTATTGGCAACCTTAATGCTAAGTCTACATTCTTTATTTGAAGGTGCTGCGGTAGGGATTAGCGCAAGTCTTGTCACCGCAAGTGTTTTAGCCTTTGCGATTATTGCGCACAAATGGGCTGCGAGCTTTTCTTTATCATTGCAAATTAATAAAAGCCATTTATCATTGACGGCAGGGCTTAGCTGTTTTTTAATCTTTGCCATCATGACGCCCCTGGGGATTGTCTTGGGAGACTTAGTAAACCAAGCCACAGATAGCTATCATTTATTAACGCCGATTTTTAGTGCGCTAGCAGCGGGGACGTTTTTGTATATTGGGACTTTGCATGGTTTACGCCGCGCTACCATGATTGAGCGCTGCTGTAATATGCGCGAGTTCTCGTTTATGATCTTAGGTTTTGCTATAATGGCCGTCGTTGCCATTTGGACTTAATTTAGGAGTATAACAATGTCTTGGTTTTGGCTGTCAGTATTAGCATCAATCGTTTGGGGCTTAACTTATGTAATCGATGAATATTTGTTGCGGTACATAGAGCCCTTGCCGATTTTGTTTTTTTCCAGTCTTTTTATTAGTTTAATTTTGGGTATTTATCTAAGCGTTACCCATCAGTGGACCAGCATCTTTGGTAAGTTATCCGGTAACTACAAGCTCATGGGCGTGTTGTCAATTTATACGCTGTTTTATCTCATGGCGGCGATCTTAATTTTAAAAAGCATTAGTGCCGGCAATGCTTCATTAGCAGCGATTATCGAGTCGGCTTATCCATTTTTTACGCTGCCCTTTGCCTATTTTATTTTGCGTGAGACGCAATGTAACTGGTGGACCTTGCTAGGAATGCTACTGATTTTGGCCGGGCTCGTTGTCGTGCAAATGACGAGTGAAGTTAT
>CAIQBE010000036.1 GCA_903870015.1 uncultured Thiotrichales bacterium | reverse complement strand
TTGATGAAATCCAAGAATTTTTTAGCAGCAATGCGTAAAAATTTTTTTAAAAAACAAAAATAAAAAAAATGCCATTCGCCTTTAAGCCTTTAAATATAATGCTTGCGCGTGATCATAAAAAGTTTTTCAAAAAATTTTTCTTCAAAATGTTTTTGAGTAAATAAGTTTTGTGTTGCGAAAAAAAATAAGTTAGAATTGTTTCAACTTGTTTTGTGATGATATTTTATCATCAGTAAAAATAAGTTGTTGTAAGAGAGTAGTCTGTTGTTCCATCTGTTGGTGTTCCATTTGAAGGTGGAGTAACCGTTCATTAAACAAAGGAGATAGACATGGTAGCTAAGAAAAAACCTGCAGCTAAACCTGCAGCTAAAAAAACTGCAGCTAAGAAACCTGCAGCTAAAAAACCTGCAGCTAAAGCTAAAAAGAAATAGTTTAAGCTTTTGCAGTAAACAGGAGGTAGATGAACGTGGAGCTCTTATATGTTCACCAACAGACTATCTCCTGTTATTCTGAAGAAAAGCCCCCGAAGGATGGGTATCTCTGGCTCTTAATAGAGCGTTCCGAAGAGATTGATCTCAAAGCATGGATCAGCAAGTTCACCAAAAAAACGTTTAATGAACGTCACGTTGAAGATTTGAAACAACAAAATCATCCCAGTTTTTATGAGGCCATGAGTGATTATGATCTCATTATTTTGCGCAGCGTCTCTGATTTAAGAGAGGGGCCTAAGCGCGTATTTCCCGTTTCTGCCTTTATTATTTTTGAAAATGTTTTGATTACTGTTTATGATAAAAGAGATAATGCGCTACCACGTATTCGCGCTGTTCTGACAGAGCAAAAACGCACTGTGCCTTTGAGCACCTCCGTTTTGGCGGAGTTTTGTTTGGGGTTCTTGGTAGATCGTTATCTTGATATTAAGCAAAATATTGATAGCCGTTTAAATCTCTGGCAAAAGAAATTATTGCAAATTAAATCAAATGCTAGCTCTGTTGATTGGGATGCGCTCTTGGCTTTTAAAACTGATGTGCGGCGCATTCGTATGTTGTGCGAAGAGCAGATGGATACTATTAATGCCTGGCGTACCAATATGCATCTGAATACCCATCATATTGGGCGCGATCAGCAACAACAGTTGCTTGTGAATTTAAATGACGTTGCTGATCATGCCAATCGCGCATTTAAATTAGTGACGCAGTCACAACAAGAATTAGAATCACTCATGCAATTACACTTTACCATTTTGAGTCACCGTACTAATGAGATCATGCGCATCTTGGCTTTGGTGACCTGTATCTTTTTGCCGCCAGGTTTGATTACCGGTATTTTTGGCATGAACTTTACCTATGTCCCCGAAATCGCTAAGCGTGATGGTTTTTATGTTGTCACGCTGTTTATGCTTTTGTTAAGCGTGGGGTTATGGTTTTTCTTTAAGTGGCGTAAATGGATTTAAGGCCAGTGTCGTTCGACATTAGCCATTCAATCTGTAGTACGCTAACGCTTAATGCGATAGCGATCGCCCTTGATGGCTCTGTTCTGGCGTAAAATTCCTAAGAAATATCATAGCGACAGCCGTGCCTGCAGCTGCTATGTTCAAAGTAGTGGCTATTATTTTTCCCCTATTCCACGGCCCATTCGTAGTTATCTGAAGATATATAGAAGAGCTTACAGCGGCTAAAGCCACATACGGAAGTGGCTCTACTTCGGGGGTATGGTTCATAAAATAAGGTGCTGCATAAAGTAAAGTTCTTATGCCAATTGCAGCTCCAACAGTATGCATAAGATTCATGTTGTCACGATCAAACATTTCATTCGCTCCTTCGCGTATTAAAAATTACAGGCGCACTATAATGACTTCTCTCATATTTTGCAATTATTATTTTTGATTATCAGATTTAAGTTTTAATACAAAAATGCCATGTTCTGTCGCTCCTGGCGCGAGCACGCACACAGCGTTTTTATGATTCATGCTATTAGGAAAACTCATCCAAGGTTCGATACACAAAAATGGTTCAGCGATACGATGATAGAGTTGTGTGTAGGCAAATAAATATGAGTCTTCCACACCCTGCGCTTCAATTTCTAATTGCGTGTGATCTGGAAATGTTAAGTAGATTTTTTTATTTGTGCTCATCATGACTAGGCTTTCATTAAGCTCTGGCAATAATAAATTCGTGGGTGTTGTAAAGAGCTGTGCTTCGCCAATGATGTCTGTTAAATCATTGTTATATTGCAAACGTTTTTGCGGTTCATACGCTAAAAAAGTTTCGGCTTTGCTAAAGGGTAGTTTTAGATAAGGATGAAAACCTGCATAATAGGGCATGGGCTCTGTGCCCGTGTTTTTGTAGCTTTGCTTGCAGATCAGTTCGTTGTCTTTGATTTCATAAGTTAACACAATCTCAAAATGAAACGGATATTGCTCCAAAGAAATGTCATTATCGCGCAAGCATAAACTAATCGAATGACCATCATGATTTAGAACTTGCCAAGGCATTTGATATGCAAAGCCATGGATGTTCATGTGATAAGTTTTGCCTTGATGTTGATATTGTGAATTGAGTAATCGACCGCAAATTGGAAAGCAAAACGGCGCACCGCCATTCATGCCTTGATGATTGTTAAATTGGTATTCGGGTGCAAAGTAAAGTAATTCCCGTAATCCCTCTGGTGCTTGCATGATAAGGGAGGTCATCATGCCGCCGTGGTGCGGTGAGAAACTTGCGCTGCTGGTTTTACTTTTGATAATGATTTCGTCGTAAGCCGGCATTAGTATTTTGCTCCTTTGAGGCGTAAATATTTTTGATGAGTTTAATTTGTTGCTGTGAAGGGGTCAATAACAATCACCTTTAAGCCATTGCCAAATCCATCTCATGGTGAATCAACACCACACATTGCGAAGCGAACAACATTTTTTTGCTTAAGCTGATGGTCTTCACGCCATGACGTTTCAAACCGCTGATGCTCTTTTTTGGCATGGCCAGATGATCGCTGAGAATAAATACGGGATTAGGTTCGATCGTGATGGTTCTGATGTCTTCGCCTTTGGGCGCGAGTAAATACAGTGGGCGCGTTTCAAGTAATTGTTCCACTAATTTTTCAAAACCAAAACCGCTGACGCTGACTCCTGGTGTAACATTGCGAGTTTCATTTTTCTTTAGACCTTGGCTATCTTTCAATGCCTTCTCAACGACAGCGACGACGGCTTCTTCATGAAAGCCTGAAAGCGATAAGCCCTCGCTGCTTGAAAGTTTGATCGTGCGCGGAAAATCTTCCGAACTATCAAGGATGATATACACTTCGACATCAGTCCTAAAATCGCTAGAGATAAAAAACGCATTGATGACACAATGGGCGACCACTTCAAAATGTTCACTGCTACCGATTTGTGAACGTAAGCGCTCCCAGCGTGTGGTGCCTTTGCGGGCTTTGATGATGAAGGTTTTCATAGGGGGTGATCATTTGTTGGATTGATGTTTTCAGTTTACTTGGAAAGCAAATGGCATGCTAGTCCAATCATTTTGCCTCTGCTTTTCTGTTTGAAACTCATAAAAAGCAAGTGCCTCTGAAGAGGCCTTGCGTTATCTTAAAACTTCACCGCACTAAAGCTAGCAAACTGTTTCAGTAATCCCTCTAAACGATCTTCAAGATTTTTGTCAGTGAGGTGACCCTTGTCATCAAAAGCGCTAAAAGCATTCGCTAAGGTAAACATGTCAGGAAAGACAAAAGCGCCACAGCCTTCAAAGGGTACCCGTATTTGCCAGAGTCCACGCACGCCGCCTGCGGCTGCGGGTGATGCTGATAATAGCAAAATCTTTTTTCCCATCCAGGGCATGGGTCTGCCGCGCGAGACCCAGTCGATGAGATTTTTAAAAGTCCCAGGCATCGAAAAATTATATTCTGGCACCGAAAATACCAGGCCATCAAAGTCATTCATATCATTAATAAACTGCTGAACGCCAGCAGGTAAGCCTTTGCTAGTCTCGACATCACCGTCATAGAGTGGCTGTTCGTAATCATTAAATTGTTTTATTTCAGAGCTAACTTGCAGTTTCTTGAGCACTTCGTGGCTGAGTTGGATGAGTTTTTTGTTGATAGAATCTTGGCGTAGTGATGCGGCCATGAGCATTAATTTCATTTTGTTTCTCCGGAGAATTTTTGGGTCAGTGCTATTATCGTTGTTGCGGGGTGTTGGGTCAAATGGGTGTAGGGGGTAGGTTTTCAGTGCCTTTCGAGTGCTGAAATTTTGGTATTATGCGCATGTTTGTGCTTTACTGTTTCAATTTTATAAAAAAAGACTGCTGCATAACCCATCCCCCCGGCGTCATCCTTCGAAAAATTGCGCAGCAATTTTTGCGGAGGAACCAGGACCCAATCGCATGCAGCGTAGCTGCATTCAACCCTTCCCTAATCATGCAATGAATGCAGCTATGCTGCA
>CAIQBE010000035.1 GCA_903870015.1 uncultured Thiotrichales bacterium | reverse complement strand
TTACTTTTAATTAATAATAAGTTATAATATATTTGTATTAAATGATTTAATATGTATTGAGTAATTTAAAAGGAATTAAATTATGATGGTCTCGTCTTACGATCGATCTGTTGATACTAACGTTGGGATTGCGCACATCAATGAATGGTTTTTTAGTAAGTTAAGCCTGGCTGTTGGCATTGATATTCCAGCTCTTGCATTCAAGAAATCCCCTCTTAGTCAAAGCGAGCAATTTTGTATTTCGGTATCTAAAGAGATGATGAGATATTTTCTTGAGCATGAGGTTATTGAATTTAAGGCTGAAGAGCGCAATCACGCTATGCGTCTTTCTGTGCATACTTCTAAAAATATGGCGCTCATTGACAATATGGTTACCTATTTCAAGTATATTGTAGCTCTGGAAGCTCGTGGCTCAACCGGAAAGTTGCCCTCGCCTTTATTTAGGAGAGGTGAGAATTATCGTTTTGTTGTTATGGTTGGGCTTCATGTTCTGGATCGTTTATGCTTTAAGTTTGACGATAAGTCGGCCCCAGAGCAAAATAAGCTCTTTGAAAGCATGAAGGCAGATGCTGGAGTTGCTTTGTATGCTTCTTCAGGTGATGATTCTACACAAGATTTTGTAGGTATGCCTCGTAGTAAATGGGCTTGGAGTAAGCCTTTAGATACGTATTATCAAAAAGGCAAGGAGCTTTTTTGGCATCTAAGGAAAGTGGAGTGTTTGCCCTATGCTGATTCCCCTGTCTTATTATCACCTAGAACTGCTTCCACTTCTCCATTAGAATCGGTAAAGACATCAGGTTCGTTTTTTCCATTAGAATCTGGCCGTACATCAGTCTCGTTTGGTTCTTCGAGTGAATTATCGGTTAGGTCTGCTCGCGCTGTGTCTCAAGTGGCTGCTTCTGGGATTGCAGCTCCGTTCCTTTCGCAAGCCGTGTCCGAACCTAAATTGCC
The DNA here is from genome assembly GCA_903870015.1 of uncultured Thiotrichales bacterium. Taxonomy (GTDB): domain Bacteria; phylum Pseudomonadota; class Gammaproteobacteria; order Francisellales; family CACEW01; genus CAIQBE01. Next base: position 12,349 of record CAIQBE010000035.1, on the reverse strand, counting down.
TGTGGCGTCTCGGTTTTCTATATGAGTGGTGGGTAAGTAGCGGCTTTTGCGCTTTTCCTTATATTCAGGCATAATGTCGCTAATTCAATTATCAATCTAAGGACATTGTCATGAGCGCAGCCCAGCCCCAAGCTAATTTTATGATCCAAAAAATTTACGTTAAAGATCTCTCTTTTGAGGCACCCAACTCCCCTGCTATCTTTACCGATAGCTGGCAGCCTCAGGCGAATATGGATATGGCGACGAATTTTGAAAAACTTGATGACCATCATTATGAAGTGGTATTAAGGCTTACGATCACTGCAAAATTAGAAGACAAAATTGCTTTTGTGATTGAGGTTAAACAAGCAGGTATTTTCTTGATTGATAATATTGAAGGCGATGCGCTTAATCAATTGCTGCATGGTTATTGCCCTACTACTTTATTTCCTTATGCGCGCGATGCTATTGCCTCTCAAGTTTTTCGTGGGAGCTTTCCTGAGCTTAATTTGGCGCCGATTAACTTTGATGCGTTATATTTGCAAGGGCAGCAACAGCAGGTCGGTACGGCTACGATTAATTAGTTTATCAATCCCAGTCTACAATAATCTGTTTTTTGGCCAGATCCACGTCGATAATAAAATGCTCCCAAACATAGGGGATCAGGACGGGGTCTGTGTCTCCTTTGAGTACTAAGACATCATGTGCTGGCGTTGCCATTAGGTGATCGACTACGCCGATCAGTTGACCTTGTTGATTGATGACGTTCAGGTCCGCTAAGTCTTCCCAGTAGTATTGGTGGTTTGCCAAAGCCGGTAGTTCTTCTCGGGTTACGCCTAACTCTGCATGAGTGAATTTTAAGCCTGCCATTTCTGGTTGGTCAAAATTGGCAAAATGCACAAACAAAGCCTGGCCTTTTTTGGTTAAGCTGAGTTTTGGTGCCTCTTGCCAGGCTTGATTGGGATGGCGTAAATAGAAGTGTTTAAACTGATGTATGGATTCTGGTTCTTCAAGAAAAGGATGTAATTTCAGCAAGCCTCGGACGCCATGGGGCGCGCCGACGCGCGCTACCATGATAATCTTTTGTTGGCTCATGAGATAATTTAAGCGCGCGCAGCTTTAACTAAAGCTAATACACGATCAGATGCTTGAGCGCCCTGCTTAATCCAGTGATCAACGCGCTCTAAATTCACGCTAGACTTTTGTTCTTTGTCAGAAGCTAAGGGGTTGAAAAAACCTACGCGCTCGATATAACGGCCATCACGCGCACAGCGACGATCTGCAACCACGATATGATAAAAAGGACGGTTTGTTGCACCGTGACGACTCAAACGAATGACTACCATTCTACTCTTACTCCGTACGTTTTATGACTGGTGGCTATGGGTGGGCTCGAACCACCGACCTCAGCATTATGAATGCCGCGCTCTAACCAGCTGAGCTACATAGCCTCTAAAAGGGTGTGCCATTATCATGTAAATTTAGGCTTATGTCAATGGTTTTGTTGGGATTTTAGCAAAAAATATGAAATAAATATTTTGAATCATTAAAGTCGTATGCTATAATGCTGTCAATTAAATAACAGTGAGAGCACTATGACCGTAGAACAAACCCTATCGATTATTAAACCTGATGCCGTAACCAAAGATGTTATTGGTAAGATTTTAAGCCGCTTTGAGGCTGCGAATCTCAAGATTATAGGCTGTAAAATGACACAGTTGTCCAAAGAAACCGCTGAGGAATTTTATGGTGTTCATCGTGAGCGCCCTTTCTTTAATGACTTGGTTAAATTCATGATTTCGGGTCCTGTGGTGATTTCTGCACTCGAGGGCGAAAATGCCATTCTTAAAAATCGTGAATTAATGGGTGCTACCGATCCTAAAAAAGCCGACGCTGGTACCATTCGTGCGGATTTTGCTGATAGCATTGATGCTAATGCCGTTCATGGTTCTGATGCGCCTGAAACTGCTAAAGCGGAAGTGGCATTCTTCTTTAAAGAGGGTGAGCTCTTTTCACGTTAATCATGGATCAATCCAAAAAAATTAACCTACTCGGCCTTGACCAACAGGGCCTGTTAGCCTTTTTTAAAGAATTAGGCGAAAGTACTTTTCGTGCCCGACAGATTTTGCAATGGGTGCATCAGCGTGGTGTGACTGATTTTGACCTCATGACGGATATTAGCAAAAATCTTCGTGCCAAGTTGCAAGAGATTGCCTGCATTACCACCCCAAAAATTATTTTAGATAAGCCTTCGAATGACGGCACGCACAAATGGCTGATTCAAATGCCTGATGGTAATGCCATTGAAACTGTGTATATTCCCGAAGATGATCGCGGTACTCTTTGTGTATCATCGCAGGTCGGCTGTATGCTTACCTGTCAATTTTGCTCAACGGGCACTCAAGGCTTTAGCCGTAATTTATCCACGGCTGAAATTATTGGGCAGTTATGGGTAGCGGTACGCGCCCTCTCCCAGGATAATGGTCATCATGATCGTCATGTGACCAATATTGTCATGATGGGCATGGGCGAGCCCTTATTGAATTTTGATAATGTCGTGCCTGCGTTGAAGCTTATGCTGGATGATTATGCCTATGGCCTTTCTAAGCGTAAAGTAACAGTATCAACTTCAGGCATTGTCCCGCAAATATATGATTTAAAAAATGCCTGCCAGGTATCGCTCGCAATTTCTTTGCATGCGCCCAATGATGAATTGCGCTCAACCATTATGCCGATTAATAAAAAATATCCGCTGAAAGAGTTGATTCAGGCTTGTAAAGATTATGTCGATCATGACCCACATAAAAACATTACCTTTGAATATGTAATGCTGCAAGAGGTCAATGATTTTCCGCATCATGCCGAAGAGTTGATTGCTTTGGTTAAAGACTTGCCCTGCAAATTTAATTTAATTCCATTTAACCCCTTCCCTGGAAATCAATTTACGCGCTCGAGCAATAATCGTATTCATCAATTTAAACGCATTTTAGAAGAAGCGGATTTGATCACCACGATTCGTAAAACTCGAGGAGACGATATTGACGCCGCCTGTGGTCAGCTTGTCGGTCAGGTCCAGGATCGCACGAGTCGGCAAGAGAAGTTTAAAGAAAAGCTTAATAAAGAAAGTTAATTGGATCTTGGGTCATGAAGCAAGCGCAGCGCCATGATGTTCAAATACATGCTGCAATAATCCTGCTAACTTCCCGCCTGCCAGCGCTGCCATTTCAATGACCTCTTGATGATTTACTTTGTTTTCGCTTAAGCCTGCGCCTAAATTCGTAATCAAGGTTAGTCCTACCACTTTTAAGCCGGCGTGACGAGCGGCGATGACTTCGTGCACAGTCGACATTCCCACCATCTCGCCCCCTAGTTGTCCGTACATTTTGATTTCAGTGGGGGTTTCATATTGTGGCCCCATGACGCCGCAATAGACGCCATCTTTGAGTTCAAGATTGAGAGCCTTAGCCGATTGATGCACATGGCTACGCAATATCGAGTCATAGGCATTTTCCATGCTGACAAAGCGTGGTCCGTATTGTTCTTGATTGGGTCCTGCTAAGATGCTGATACCGGTAAAATTAAGTTGGTCTTTGATAAGCACCATCGTTCCTGGTAACCAATCTGACCGTAAAGAGCCACTCGAGTTGGTCAGCAATAACGATACGCAACCCAAGGCTTTCATCATGCGAATGGGCGTTAATAATTGCAATGGCGTTGCGCCCTCATATAGATGTACGCGGCCATTCATGCACATGACGGGCACTTTATCTAAAAAGCCAAAAACAAATTCGCCCTTGTGACCAATGACGGTTGAGGTAAATAAACCCTCGCAGTCATGATAGGATATGCGGGCAATAACTTGAATACGCTCAACCAGGCTGCCCAAGCCTGAGCCTAAAATTAGCCCGACTTTGGGTCTGAAATCACCGAGTAAAGCTTCGATTTTTTTGGCATTCACAATAGCAAGATCATTCATTATCATTCCTAATTATTTATACTCGCACTTTTGCGACTTTGGTATGCGTAAAAAAATAAACAGGGTAAAATCATGGCAAATAAGCCGCCGACAAATAACATTTCATAATGTAAGGGTGAGCCAATGTTAATGCCTGTTGGTGGTACAAAGCCAATATAGAGGGTCACCAAGCAACCCAAGACGCCCATCACGGACATAATGTAAAGTGCATATTTAATCCGTAAAAATTTAATCAAATGTACGCGTTCAGGAAATTTGTGTTTAATCTTAATTGCCGCGATAAACATCAGTACGTACATCATCATGTAGAGCTGAGTACTTAATGCTGTTAATAACCAATACGAGCCATTAACACTGGGCATATATAAAAATGCCATGGCGATAATGGTGACTACAATGGCCTGTAAAATCGCAATATTATGGGCAATGCCGTGGCGATTAGTTTTTAGCATAAAAGCTGGTAAAAAGTGATCTTCTGTGGCCTGGGCTAGGCCGCGTGTGGGTGAGATCATCCAGTTGACTAACTCGCCCACGCTACCAATTAAAACCATTGCAACTACGGGCATCACTAGCCATCTTAAGTGATAATCATCAAGAAAAATTTGCATCGCTTGTACTAAGCCTTGATTTAATTCAATGGTTTTTGCCGGTACCACCATCACGATCGCGAGTGAGCCCATGATCATGGTCGCCAAAATAATAATCACCGAAATAAACATGGCCTTGGGGAAGTTTTGCCGGGCATCTTTGATATTCATCATGTGTACGGCGGTGAGCTCAATGCCGATACAGCTCGTCATTACGGCGGTTAATGAAAACCAATTATTGGTGTTGGTGAAATCAGGTAGAAAACTTTGGGGGGTAAACTGCACTTGCAAAGGCTGGCCTTTGATTAACCACAATGCCGATAAGCCAATAATTAATAACACAGGGATAATTAAGCCAATAAAGGTACAAATCCCGGCAAAACGTGCGGAAACTTCAACGCCTTGCAAATTAATAAACGTCACCACCCAAAAGACGATGACAATCACGGCCAAGATAAAATGGTTGTTTTGTGCTAAGGCGGGATCAATAAAATAGGCAAAGGTACCGCCGATAAAGGCCAGCATGGTAGGAAACCAGACCAAGGTATTGACCCATTGCAGCCATACTGCCAGAAAGCCAATTTTTTTACCAAAGGCCATTTTCACCCATTGGTACACCCCGCTCTTTTCAGGAAAAGCCTCGGCTAAATCCGCTGACACAAATGCGCCGGGTAACAGAAAAAATAAAGCGGCGAGCACAAAGAAAAATACCAAAGCGGGGCCAAAAAATGCCGTCGCTGGTAAATTACGCACGCTGTCAATCGAGCCTGTAATTAACATGACTAATACAAATAAGCCTACTTTTTTGACTGCCATGGTTGTTCCTTAATAAAAATTACTTTTTGTATAATATACCTATTGTGTTCGAGGATGCAAGAATTGCTTACGGGTTGACTCCATGCCGCATGCGCTTAAAAATAAATAACAAAGGCAAGCAAAATAAGATCAACCCGGAAATAATCAGTAGCTCATACTTTAGTACGCCATTCCCAGGAATGCTCGATGGTGGCAAGAAGCCTACACTAATGCCGATAATACTCGTGATGATTGCAAGGATAGGCAACACAATCTGTGTCGTGACCGAGCCCGTTTGTTTTCTTAATTTAATCGCCGCTGCAAATAATAAAACATAATAGGCTAAGGCAAATTGCGATGTCAGCGCTGATAGTAGCCAGTATGAGCTATTTACATTGGGGAAGATCAAAAACACAGTGACGAGCAGTGAGTAAATGATGCCTTGAATGATTAAAATAAAATGCGGCATCTGGTGGCGATTTAAGCTTTGTAAACGTGGTGATAAATTAGAAGCCTCACAAGCTACTTGTAAGCCCCGCGCTAATCCAATAATCCAAGAAAAGGCAATGCCCAAGCTTCCTAAAATAATCGCTAAGCCCATCAGGGGAATCATCCAGGCTAAATCATAGCTATTAAAAAATACCCGGAAGGCATCCATTAGTCCATTGAGCAAGCCAATTTGTCCGGGGGCAATAACTACGCACATGGCAAGTGAGCTTAATACGAGGGAAATTAAAATTAATACGCCTGCAATACTCATTGCTCTTTTGTAAGTTTTTTCAGGTGTCTTAACGTCCCCTGCATGCATAGCCGCAACTTCCAGTCCTAAGAGGCTAAATAGCACATTAGCAAAAAAACCTAAATTTAATAAATTTGATTGTGTCGGGATTAAGCCGGATAAGTTTAAAGGGGTTGCTGAGGCATGATGGGTGCTGAGCCAATATACCGCCAGCACAATAATAAAGCCCATGGGCAATAAGGTTCCCACGATGGCGCCAATGCTACTCACCCAGCTTGTGACTTTAATGCCAAAGGCGGCCACACCTGTCATCAGCCAAAATAGCAGCAAGCTCAACAATAAAATAAACCAATTGTTAGTTTCCCATGCCGGATGAATGAGTGCAGCAATGGTCGTCGTAATAAACGCAAAAATCGTGGGATACCAAATCAGTTGATACACCCATTGCAACCAGATGGAGACAAAGCCCATTTTTTTGCCAAAGGCGGCTTCGATCCATAAATACGAGCCGCCGGTATTGGGGTATTCACTGGCAAAACGCGAAGTGATTAAAATGAGTGGCAAGAAAAACGTGAGTGCAGCGATCGCATAAAACGTTATTAAACTGAAACCATATTGCGCCGAGATCGGAATATTACGGATGCTATCGACGGAAATGACCGTGATCATGATCAGTTTAAATAACCCTAAGCTGCGTTGGGATGTGCCTGAACGCTCAATGTGCATGAGAGATCGTTCCTAAAAATAATGAAAGGTTATTCTACCAAAGATATTGTTTCTAAACCACAGAAAAAATATTTGCAAATTTTTTAATCTTTGGGTAGAATTGCCTAATGTCCATACAATTAAGAGGAATTATGAAACATATCAAATTATTATCTACTGTCGTACTTGCAGGTTTGAGCTTGACTGCTTTTGCTGATGATAGCCAGGCGACTGTGCAACAGCAGGCGCAGCTTAATAGCTTAAGTGCTCAAATTAGTCAGCTGCAAGCACAGCAAAAACCCGGGGCTACGGTTGGTTCGGTATTGGGTAACAACGTTATGTTTGATACAGATGATCCTTTTGGTATGATGTCAGATACTAATTTTAACTTGCAAATTTTACAAGCAAGGCAAAGTAGTGGTTTTAATAAGCCTGTAGTACTTGGTGCTTATCTTGAGGCGGATCCTCAAGTATGGTGGGGATCTTTAAATGTTCCTGGTGCTACTCCTGGTTCTAGTGTTTATAACAATGGTTCTTCGCTCTATTTGACCACCGCTAAACTTTACACGTTGGGTAATATAAATAATTGGGTATCAACCTTTTTCTCGCTTCAGCCGGCTACTACCCGATTCTCAACAACTTTTGACCAAGCATTTATCACTTTTGGTGATTTAAGCAAAAATCCTCTGTTTTTAACTATTGGTAGGTCTTATTTGCCTTTTGGAACTTTTGCGGGCAATGGTCCATGGTCAAACTCAATTACTACCAATGCTTTCCGTACCTCAATGACCAATCAAATTAATTTAGGTTTTTACCAAAATGGTTTGACTCTTAATTTTGCTTTAGCGAATAGCGGTACTAATGCTCAAAATATTTCATATGATAATAATATTAGTGATTTTGTGTATAACGTTTATTACACCAAATCTTACGCTAATAGTTTTAATTATTCTGTTGGCGCGAGCTACCTTAGTGATATCCGTGGTCTTACTAATGATGTGGGTGGAGCATATGCAGCAGGCAATTTGACGGGTGGTAAAAATGGTGCTTATGACGTCAATGGCTCTATTGGTTATAAACAGTTTATTTTAAATGCTGAATACGTTAGTACGGTTAACTCAGCCACTAATGCTAATGGTACGTCAAACGGTATTATGTCATCTTGGATGACTACCTTGAGCTATGCGCCTGTGCTTGCTGGTAAAATTACTACTTTCTCAATCGGTTACAGTGGTAGCAATAACATGGCGAATGTGCCTTACAATCTGTCTGGCTCATTTAACACATCTCCATTCACTGCTCAAGGTCAAGGCTTTAGAAATCAATGGATTGCCTTTGTGCAGCGTCCTGTGTTGTTCAAGAACATGTATATCAGTCCTGAGATTGATTATGCTCAAACCTATAACAATCAGGATACCTGGACCGGAACGGTTGATATCTCTGTATACTTCTAGTGCTCTGCTAGTGGTGCCAAAAGAACCCATCCTTGTGATGGGTTTTTTTATGGGTAAGATTATTTGAGAAAAGTGATGATTAATTTGCTATAATGAGTTTCAATTAGCTAGTTGATTGATAATGCCGCACCGTTTATCGCACAAAATTCTTTGGCTGATGCTCGTTTTGAGCATGGTCTTCTACTGTTACGAATTTTTCTTGCGTATTTCACCTAGCGTCGTTGTGGGTGAGCTGATGCAATATTTTCAGCTTGATGCCTTTGGTGTTAGTAAGTTGCTGGCGTTGTTTTATTTTGCATATACACTGGGTCAAATTCCTGCGGGTTTGTTGTTAGATCGCTATCCCCTGCGTTTGATTTTAGCTTTTGCGTCGTTGATGTGTGCGTTAGGTGTGGTTTTATTTATTAGTACTCAAAATCTTATCCTTGCCTCTATTGGACGCTTTATTATTGGCTTTGCTTCAAGTTTTGCTTTTATTGCGGTGCTTAAAATTGCGCGTGTATATTTACCAGGTAAATACTTTACCAGAATCGTGGGGGTTAATGTTGCTTTGGGTACCTTGCTGGCTTCGTATGGCGATGTCTTGGCGACTTATCTAAAAACTCAGCATTTTAAAGATGTTTTTTATATCAATATTTTTATAGGATTGTTATTAGCCGCCCTCTTCGCTTTTTTTTATTGGTATTTTGCGGAGCATCCAAGTGAACGTAATAGCCGCATGCATCATTTTTCTTGGTATGATCTAAAGGTGCTTTTAAAAAATCGTGCGTTATGGATCAATGGTCTCGTGGGTGGTTTGTTTTACTTACCGACGACCGTTCTTGCGGATGTCTGGGGCGACTATTTTTTACAAAATCAATATCATTTGACCCTTACGCAAAGTAGTTATGTCATTACTTGGCTCTTTATGGGTTGGATGGTGGGTAGCCCGATCATGGGGTATCTTGCTGATCGCTTTAAGAGCCGGCGTAGTATTATTAGTGTTAATGCCTTGATTAGTGCTTATCTTGTCTGGCATTTACTTTTTTTGCCAGAGGCCTCTTTGCAAGGGTTAAGTGGTTTAATGTTTTTGTTGGGCTTAAGCTCGAGTGCGCAGTTGATTATATGGCGTATCTTTCATCAATTAGCGCCTATGAGTCTTGCGGCTACAGGGATTGCATTGACTAATATGATCGTTATGCTTACTTGTGCGTTGGGTCAGGTAGTGATCGGATTTTTTATGAGTTTCCAACAAAACTCTGATGATATTACCTTGTATACGAATCATGACTACCATCATAGTTTGATGTTTTTGCCTATCGCTTTAATTGCCGCTGCATTTCTGGTAAGATTGCTTCCCAAAGCATATCTTGATCGTTAATTTGGAATAACTTATGGCGCAGAGTTTTAAACTTAAGGGCAGTTTATTTACCCTCAGTGTTTTACAATTATTAAGTCTTGATTTAGATCAATTCGCTAAGGATTTGGCGGTGCGCGTCAAAATGGCGCCTAATTTTTTTAACTTTACTCCTATGGTTTTGGATTTGCAAGCCCTAACGCTCGATCGTCATTTTGACTTTGATAAACTGAAAACCATTCTAGCTGCGCACGATGTGATTCCGGTGGGTATTCGTGGGCTTCCTGAGGCTCTCATTGAGCAAGCTAAAGCGGCTCATCTGGCCTTGATGCATGAATCTTCTGCCCCGGCGCCCAAAACTGAGCTGAGTCATTTAATTGATAATAATGCTCAGGGTGCTGAGATGATCATGGGTACCAAGATTATCGAGGGCTCTGTACGCGGTGATCAACGCATATATACTCAAAACGGCGATTTAATTATTGTGGGGTCGGTCAGTGCCGGTGCTGAGTTGATTGCGGATGGGAATATTCATGTCTATGGTATTTTGCGCGGACGCGCCCTTGCGGGTGTGAATGGCAATAAATCGGCGCGTATTTTTTGTCAACAACTAGCGGCGGAGATGGTATCGATTGCCGGGCAAAATCAGACCTTTGAAAATATCCAGCAATTAACCCAGCGCCCTACGCAGATTTATTTAAATGCTAAGGGTGATTTGATTGTGGCGAAGATTTAAATTTTTTAATAGCTTACATTACAGCGCAGCATCCCCCCGAATCTTTAACAATGACTAGTGTTTCTACTTGTGCTGGTGGTTGGGTTGTATCTGTACCCTCTGGTCTCTCGATCGTGTTTATTCTGAAAGTTGGAGTTGTTGTGGCTGGTGGTGGCGTGCTGTTGTGACCTTGGTTATCAATGGCAGCATCAGCCACTACCATTACTTGCTGTGTTTCTGCGTCCGCAATGTCAGGTGTTGGTTCTCTTCTTGAGACTGGATTTGCTTGGTTTGGTATTGAGGTCTCTGGCGCTTCAGGCACTGTGCCTGGAAGGGTTGGGCTTGCTTGCTCTATTTCTCTGTTTGCGCTCCTGGTCTCTGCTCTGTGGGCATCATCCTCAGTGTGTTCTTCCTCTGATTGGTCTGACTCTGAGGCATCTGATGCCGCCGATTCCTCACGGCCCTGTATTGCTTGAAATAACCTAAATAGCATAGCGACTCTGTCATCACCTTCATCACTACTTTTGGATGATTCTGTCGTTTTTTCATCTTCACTGTCAGTGCCATCCAGGGCCGATTCTGTCGTTTCCTCAAGGGTACGTGTTTTGGCTGCTTTCAATAATGCCACGATATTACGAAATATTTGCAAGGATTTTTTTCGATAGCGTGCTGTTATTGCTAGTGTAAATTTATTTTCAATACCAATAGTGATTTAATTGTTATGAGGTTTTTTTGTGGCATTTTTAATTCAGTGACGGAGGGTTTTACAGTAATTCCCATAGCTTCTGCTCAAGCTTTTTTAAATCAGCACAAAACAGCCGAATGCCTTCACTGAGTTTTTCTGTTGCCATGGCATTTTGATTCATAGCAAAGCGGAACTTGGGCTCATCAAAACTTACTTTATCTAAAGACAAGTTTATGGCGGCATCTTTGCTAAGCTCTTGTATTAACGGCGCGGAAGTCTCTTGTAATTCTTTTAGTAACGCTGGGCTAATCGTCAAATAATCACACCCTGCCAATGCCTGAATTTGGCCAATATTGCGAAAGCTTGCGCCCATGACAATCGTAGAGTAGTTGAATTTTTTATAGTAATTGTAAATCTGCATCACAGATTGTACGCCGGGATCATCCAAGCCTACAAAATCTTGATTCATGGCTTTTTTATACCAATCATAAATTCGCCCAACAAAAGGCGAGATCAAAGTAATGCCATGCTCGGCGCATAATTGTGCTTGGGCAAAATGAAACATCAAGGTGAGATTGCAGTGAATACCCTGGCGCTCAAGCTCGGCTGCGGCCATAATGCCCTCATGTGTTGCTGCGATTTTAATTAAAATTCGTTCGGGGTTAACGCCAGCTTTGGCGTAAAGATCCATTATCGTCATGGCCTCGCGGATGGTTGCAGCTTTGTCAAAAGATAAGTGTGCGTCAACTTCTGTTGACACTCGTCCAGGGACTAATGCTAAAAGTGCCTTGCCAAAATTCACAGCCACTTTGCGTAATGCCCAAGGCAATTGCTCCTCTTTTGTTGCGGCTTTTGATTGTGAAAAGGCAATGGCATTGTTTAGATATTCTTGATAACGCGCATCCTCACTGGCCTTTAAAATCAGGCTGGGATTGGTTGTGGCGTCTTGGGGTTTAAAGGCTGCAATGCTCTCAACGTCGCCTGTATCGGCGACGACTACCGTCATTTTTTTTAATTGTGCTAGTTGATCCATTGTTTGTTCCAAATTTGATAGCCTTGCATTAAATGAGAGTCTAATACCAAAGTTTGGTTAAAACAAGCTTATTCTCTCCTGTTATCTTTCATAGTCAGTTTTGTACCCAGTAGTGCAGCTGCCTGATGTAGATCCTGCGGCTCCTTGTCCAAAGGTCAAGGCCGATAAGGAATGCAGCTACGCTGCATGCTATTAAAAACTGGATCCTCCGCAATTTTGCTACGCAAAATTCGAAGGATGACGCCTGGGGTTGGGCTACGCAAAATTCGAAGGATGACGCCTGGGGTTGGGCTACGCAAAATTCGAAGGATGACGCCTGGGGTTGGGCTACGCAAAATTCGAAGG
>CAIQBE010000034.1 GCA_903870015.1 uncultured Thiotrichales bacterium | reverse complement strand
CCAACCCACAGGCGTCATCCTTCGAATTTTGCGCAGCCCAACCCACAGGCGTCATCCTTCGAATTTTGTGAAGCCCAACCCACAGGCGTCATCCTTCGAATTTTGTGAAGCCCAACCCACAGGCGTCATCCTTCGAATTTTGCGCAGCAAAATTGCGGAGGATCCAGTTTTTAATAGCATGCAGCGCAGCTGCATTCATTACAATACGATTATTTATTCCGAAACTTAATCCGACCCTTAGATAAATCATAAGGCGTCATCTCAACCATGACTTTATCCCCAGTCAAAATGCGAATATAGTTCTTCCGCATCTTGCCAGAAATATGCGCCGTGACAATATGACCATTGTCCAATTGCACGCGAAACATAGCATTGGGAAGAGTTTCCTGCACAATACCTTCGACTTCTAGTTGATCTTCTTTTGACATAATGTTAATTTTATTGGCTTAAGTGGCATTATATTGCCCGATTTTTAGCAAAAACGCAAGTTTAGATTTGACATACGGCCCAGGTTCGAGGACAATTGCAAGCCACGGAGAGGAGAGATGCCGGAGCGGTTGAACGGCCCTGACTCGAAATCAGTGGGGTGCGAAAGTGCCACTAGGGTTCGAATCCCTATCTCTCCGCCATTTACATAATTCACAATCATCCACAGATGACCTCAAAGCCTTTAAAAATAAAATATTTTTGAACGAGATGGTTATTCAGCCCCCTTAAAAAAATGATTCTTGATTCTTGATTCTTGAATTTAGAACATGTATAACAACCAAGAGTCTGTGGGGTGCCACTAGGGTTCGAATCCCTATCTCTCCGCCATTTGCATAATTCACAATCATCCACAGATGTTCACATAAGCCCTCAAAGCCTTTGAAAATAAAAGGATTGACTGACTCAGTTCGTTCATAGCTGTTCACAGACGCTCACCTAAATCCACTTGACCAAGGGGTATAAATAGGGGTATAATCCGATCAAACCAGAGGACATACCCCTATGCCACTGAACGACCTAGCCATAAGGAATGCCAAGCATTTAGCCAAACCCTATAAACTTTCTGACGAGAAAGGCTTATTCCTGCTAATACACCCAAACGGCTCTAAATACTGGCGCTTCAAGTATTACTTCGCTAAAAAAGAAAAATTATTAGCCCTCGGGGTCTATCCAGAAATAAAACTCTCCGAGGCCAGAGACAACCGCGATAAAGCCCGAAAACTTCTTGATGCGCACATTGACCCAGGCGAGGCAAAGAAAACTTCAAAGAATATGCTATTACTCTCAGCCGAAAACAGCTTTGAAGTCATAGCCCGAGAATGGCATTTGAAATTTTTGCCAACCTGGACAGAAGATCACGCAAAGAGAATTACCACCCGCCTAGAAAACGACATTTTCCCTTGGCTTGGCACACGCAACATAAATGATATGACCGCACCCGAATTATTAAGCGCCCTGCGCCGAGTGGAAAAGCGTGGCACACCCGATACCGCCCATCGCATCATGCAAAACTGCGGCCAAATCTTTCGCTATGCCATCGCCACAGGACGAGCGCAACGTGATATTGCCGCAGATTTGCGGGGCGCACTACAGCCCGTAGTAAAAAGACACCTTCCCACCATTACCGATCCAAAAGAAATTGGTAATTTACTGCGCGCGATCGAAGATTATCACGGCGCGTTTGTAACAAGATGCGCCTTACGCCTAGCCCCACTTGTTTTTGTCCGCCCCGGCGAATTAAGACATGCCGAATGGTCAGAATTCAATTTTGAAACCCAAGAATGGCGCATCCCGGCAAACAAAATGAAAATGCGCGAAATCCTAATTGTACCCCTATCCACCCAAGCAATTAGCATCCTGGAAGAAATAAAGCCCCTAACTGGCGAAAGCAAATACGTTTTCCCAGGCGTGCGCTATCCCAACCGCCCCATGTCGGACAACACACTAAATTGCGCCCTGCGCCGCATGGGATACACCAACGATGAAATCACGAGTCACAGCTTCCGCTCAATGGCCTCAACCCTACTCAATGAGCAAGGCTGGAATCGTGACGCCATCGAGCGGCAACTGGCTCATGGCGAGCGCAACAAAGTGCGCGCCTCATATAATTATGCTGAGTATTTGCCTGAACGCAAAAAGATGATGCAGAGTTGGGCGGATTATCTAAATAGTCTTCGAATGTGATTAAGTGTAAGTTTTTTTGATTAACAGCGTAAAACCATTAAAACAACTTACCAGGAGCAGACGCAGCATCAGGAGCTTTATCAGAAGCCTTTTCTCTACCCAACAATAGAAAGCTAGAAGCTGGTTTGGACGGCTCTTTACCCGGGGCCAGAGCGCCAGAAGCCGTACCATGCAATGCTGCTAACCTCCTATCAAGATCTGCAGCCGTTACGTCGTTTTTTTGCTTCAGCTCATCTATCCTAGCCATCACTTTTAGATGCTCCTGATGCCCAACAAATGGGTACGCCAGAAGTGTCAGAACACCACTCACAACACCAGGACGAGGAGCATCACTATTACTTGTACTTGATGAAGCCATGGTACGCGGCGCCGACAGAAATGATTTAAACATATTGTACCCTCACTTAATTTAAAACACAATAATCAAAATGAATCTTTACTGGAGCGCCTTAGTAACAGCATCATGAAACTCATCACCACATCGATTCCCAAAGAAAGGTAACGCTCTTTCAGAACACATTTTATATTCATCGCGCGCTTTCTTTATTTTCTCCTGCGCCGCCACAGCAGGCTCAAGCACCGCCAAAGATTTTGTTAGTGATATTTCAGCATCCTCCGCTGTTTTTTGTGCTTTCTCAAGATCACTCTTCAATGAATTATGACCTAAAGAAGCAACAAATAAACCTGTAGCGGCTACTGCAACTGCAACTACAGCTGCAATTTGAGCGGCCGTAACTGTACTACCCGCTGTAATTGTAGCAGATGCAACCGCACCATCCGCTGTAATTTTAGCGGCTGTAACTGCACTATCCGCCATAATTTTAGCTGCCGCAACTGCACCATCCGCTGAAGCTACACTAGCCCCTTTAGGGGTTTGAGCCCCCATACAGGCCTTAACACCACCTAAATGATTACTTACTGATTGCGTAACTCTGAACAAACAGTTATGAACTATCCTAAACATCCCCCTTCCTCCCTGCATAATAGCACTGTATTATTATTAATTCTTGATTAATTATAACTAAAAAAGATATATTTGTAAAGCTTTTTTTACACTTTATTTTGATTTAAATATATCGATCATCATCATTATATGGCTATTTTAGTGATAAAAACGTCACATTACAATATTTTCATAATATTTTCTATAAAAAACACAAATACGAACCCTCAGAAAACCCAGACTCCAACCAATCAGGGTCACAGCGAAAAAGCTTAACATCATTTAAAAAAGTAGGCATTTGTAGCATTTCATAAAAATAACGAGCCAAGGCAAGTCTTTTATGCCCATCCATAATAAAATAAGCATTACCTATTTCAAGCAACACGACACCGCCAAGATAATGATCTAAGTACGCCTGCGGGTCTGCAAGCATTTGCTTATAAATAGGCAAAATATCCTCACGTATATACCCCTCCTCTATCACAATATCGATCCAGGGATTATTTGCATAAGAATGAGCAGCCCCCTCATCAAGAGAACCTTTAATACTTTTTAAGTCAATGACTTGATGATTACGAAAATCACTAAAAACGACGTTGGTTCCATTTTTCTTAAACTTATTCACTACGCTCATAAAAGGCAGCAAGATATCCTTGCTAAATGTAGCCTTGTAAGCGAATTCGATAAACTCTTTTTCCGTGATCGTCATTTTCATCGCTTGAAGGCGCTGCAATTCTTAACTGGCTGTGCCATGAAGAAAAGAATAAGGTGAGCTCAAAGGTAGAAATATTTAAAAATTACATTAAATTCAAAAGCCTGATTGAAGCAAAAAATAACGGACACACCTTAATCAAGGAATATGAAGACTTTATTGACAAGAACAGGCAATTTTTAATAGAAGATGACAAAGAAAATAATAAGCTTACACGAAGCAAGCCCATATCAAAAATTAAGAATAATGATGTTTATAGGGAATGCTATAAGGCGGTGAACCCAGGGCTAAATATTGGAACACTCATATGTCAAATTAGCCAAAAACTAGGTTTAGAGAACCACCTCGGAGCTTTGTATAACGGGTGTTCTGAAATAGCTCATTTTAACCCTATGGCCCTCCATCAATACATGATACAAGACCCTGATACGTTATATTTTGACTCTGCAAATATTGACTTGATTGGCACTAGCCTCTTGCTTGCAATAAATTGCGCGTGTTTTTCCGTAGATGTTCTAGCAAACGCATTTAAACTTGATATTTCAGATTTCCAGGCTCTGATAAAGGAAGGTATAGGCGCCCCCGGTGAAAATACTCCAGAATTGAACAGCACTACTGAAGCAGCAGAAATAGCTCGCGCCGACTCTATAAAAACACCCACTCCAACCCCCCGTAGATTCGACAGCTCATTTTTCAACGGGAACTACTGAATTTGATTTTTAAGATAAGTAAAGGGCTCACCATTGTTGTTCAGACCGTATTTTAATCGACGCGTATACTAAATCACCCTTTTCTATACACGCTTTTCTTGCATGTATAGAAAACCTTGATTTTGTATACACGCAGTGCTATAATAATGCCAAATATGATCTATAATTAAGCATTTTTGGTGATTTATGGAAAATTTCAAGCTTCAACCACTGCCGCCATTAGTTGATTTAGGCACACTAACTATCTTAAAAAAACTTCCACAAGCTCACAGGTTATTGGGTGAGCTAAAAGGGGTTATGGGCACGATCCCTAATGATGCTATTTTGCTTAATACCTTAACTTTGCAAGAAGCAAAAGATAGTTCTGAAATAGAAAATATTATTACCACTCATGATGAATTGTTTCAGGCCGGGCTCTTCAATGATCAAATAAGAAACCCAGCAGTCAAAGAAGTTGAAAATTACGTCCAGGCCTTGCGCATTGGCTTTGATTTGGTTAGAACAAACAAAATGCTCACCAATAATTTTATATTGAAAATTCAACAGGAGTTAGAACGAAATCGCGCAGGCTTTAGAAAGCTTCCAGGCACGGTTCTTAAAAATGAACAAACAGGCGCTATTGTTTATGTGCCGCCGCAGCATCCTGACTTAATCATAGAGCTTATGCAAAATCTTGAGAAATACATAAATGAGGAAAACGAAAATATTGATCCATTAATCAAAATGGCCGTGATTCACTACCAATTTGAAAGCATCCATCCTTTTTATGATGGCAATGGTCGTACAGGAAGAATCATTAACATTTTATTTCTAATTATGTCTAATCTGCTAGCTATTCCGATTTTGTATTTGAGCCGTTATTTTATTAGATTTAAAAAAGATTATTATCAAAAACTTCAAGACGTTAGAGAAAAAAATGCTTGGGAGGATTGGGTTTTATTTGTATTAGAGGGTGTCAGCGTCATTGCACAAGAAACCATAAATCTAATAGAGGCAATCAAAAAACTAACACTCGAATATAAAAAAACCTTGCGCGAGCAATTGCCTAAAGTTTACAGCCAAGACTTACTCAATAATTTGTTTCAACACCCATATACTAAGATTGCGTTTATGCAGAAAGACTTAGGAGTATCTCGTTTAACCGCAATTAAATACCTTGAGCAGATTGTAAAAACGGGCTTACTCAGTAAAAAAAAGATAGGCGGTCACAATTATTATGTTAATGAGGGTTTAGTCAGGTTAATAATGGATGGGGCCTAGAAAAAATGTTAATGACTATAAAAAAGCTATGGGCAAAAATCACAGCAAAAGTTTTAAACTCCGAAAACAGCAAAAATAGAACAACAAACAATAGCTCGGGTGTTAATAGCAATGACATGCGTGCGAAGGGAGATATTGTTATTAATAATGGGGGCATGGTCTTGTACTCAATTGAGGAAGTTGCAAAACAACTTGTAAACTCAGTATTTGGCGAACTATCTCAAGAAACCAAAGCTCTAATTGCCATTAATCAACAATCTTATTTTCAAATACTCAGGGAAGAAATAGTTGGGATCAAAAAACAAGGAGATGAGTTAAAAAAGACTGTAGACTCTCCTGATTTTCAGTACATTTCTAAACAAGCTGCAATTTCTGCTAGCCGCTCATCATCAGCTGAATTGCATAAAAATTTAGCGTCTCTTCTTATTCATCGAATTAACCACGATCAAGAAGATTTGAAAAAAATCATGTACGATGAGGCAATTACAGTGACCCCCAAAATAACCCTCGATCAACTGAAAATTGCAACCCTCTGCTTTGTAATTAAACACACAAAGAAAAACGGAATAACAACCCCTGCTTTATTTCATCAATTTTTAATTAATGCCATAAAGCCACTGGTAGATTTTAAAAACACAAACATTCAATTTGCCCATCTTGTATACACAGGCTGCGTAACTCTAACAGTGAGTCATCATAATTTAGTGGATATTTTCAAAAGACATTACGGCAATATCTTTAAAGATGACGAATCATTAAAAACTCTGCTACTCAACGATGAAACGGCCATAAAATTACTATCTGTCTGGCAAGAAACTCCAATAAAACGCATGGAGTTAACCTCAATAGGCATAGCAATTGCAAGCTCCTATTTAGAACAAATAACAAAGGATAAAATAGACATTGATTGTTTGATAAATTAATCATCATCCCAATGCATAATCTTTTTCAATTACATGCGGAGAGAGCCTGATTTTGTCAGCATACGCCATAACCTCAGGCTGTGGCATCATGACATGCACGAAAAATATCATCAACCACAGCAGAATCAAGGGCATATAATCGTAGTATAACGTCCAAAAAAGAAGCATAGCCATACCAGGGGTACAAATAGGGGTATAAAAACCTTACAAAACATCAAGTCCCAATATTTTAAAGGGCCAAAGCTCATAATATGAGAGACTATCTCGCCAGCCTTCGCCCGTTGGGCAAAGGCGTAGCAGGCCAGGACCTTTTATAATTAAAACTTAAAAACTATATCAACTATCAGACCACCAATCACAGTAAGCAGCGCATAATTCGAAGCCTCAACTTCCGCTCAATGGCCTCAACCCTGCTCAATGAACAAGGCTGGAATCGTGACGCCATCGAGCGCCAACTGGCGCATGGTGAGCGTAACAAAGTGCGCGCCTCTTATAATTATGCTGAGTATTTGCCTGAGCGTAAAAAGATGATGCAGAGTTGGGCGGATTATCTAAATAGTCTTCGGGAGCAATTGAATTTTTAGAAGGGCTCAGAAACTTCAATGTAAAACATTAACAAATTTTTAATAGCATTTCCCGACTCCGCCATTTGCATCATTCACAATCATCCACAGATGCTCATATAAGCCCTAAAAACCTTTTAAAACAAAAGGATTCGCTGAAAACCCCCGCGTATTTAACTGGGATGAATGCGATTGAGTGTAAGTTTTTTTGATTAACAGCGTAAAACCATTAAAACAACTTACCAGGAGCAGACGCAGCATCAGGAGCTTTATCAGGCGCCTTTGCACCCAACAATAAAAAGCTAGAAGCTGGTTTTGACGGCTCTTTACCCGCCGCCACACCGCCAGAGGTTGTACCGTGCAACTCTGCCAATTCTCTTTCAAGCACTGTAGCCGTTGCATCATTTTTTTGCCTCAGCTCATCTATCCTAGCCATCACTTTTAAATGCTCCTGATGCCCAAAAAATGGGTACGCCATAAGCGTAAGAACGCTACTTATAATGCCAGGACGAGATGGACGAGAGGCATCACTATTATTTGTACTTGCTGAGGCCATGGTGCTCGGCGCCAGACCGCCAGAAGCTGTACCGTGCAACGCCGCTAGCCTCCTATCAAGATCTACAGCCGTTGCGTCGTTTTTTTGTTGCAGCTCATCTATTTCACTCACTTCTTTCAAATGCGCCCAATGCCCAACAAATGGGTACGCCAGAAGTGTAAGAACATTACTGATAACATCCTTAGGTGGACGATCATTATTTGCTGAAGCCATAGCACACCCCTAACCTTTTATTTTTAAAGCCCTTTTAACCAAACCGTAAACACCCTCTCGACAAACCTTCAAACTCTCTGAAACATCAATGCCAATAGGAATCTGACTGCCTTTTTTATGCCAACTCAAGCGACTCACTCGACTCACTAAATACAGTTTCTGGAACAATATGATTCAATTTTAAGCGGGCCAGACACTGCTGAATTCCTTGTGACTCCCCCGTTTTATTTTGTATAACAACTTCATGTGTTCCGGAGTTAACTTGAACATCAAATCGACATGGCCCCACACCCATATCTACACTTTCTTTAAGGTTTAAATCTACCATATGCATATCAAGAAAGCTGAGCATTTTCTCATACTCTTGTTGAGCGTCAAATTTAAAAAGCAATCCATCCTCATAAAGATTACATACAAGGAATTTTATTCCAGAGGTTAAGGTCACAGCACTCTCGCCATGCACTGCAAAAGGAACTGTTGAGGCTCCGCCACCCAAGGACGAAACTGCTGCAGAACTACCTCTAACAGCTGCCACTATGTGAGGCATGCCTACCACGCTTACACCTTCTGGTGAAGTACTAGAATCATAATATGTGCGCAAACCATGAGCTAGGCTTGCCTGTATTTCTTCTGCCGAACACTTGCCCGCCAAAAGCCCTATAAACTTCCATCCATTAGCAGGATCCACCCCCGCTGCGCGCATAAGCGCTTCAGTTTTACTCAATGCTGCCTGCATAATCATCCACCTCCATATTCATGAGCCTTGATTATATCATTGTGTAGCTAATGTACAAAAAAGTGAGGTGGCACATTCCGTGAGCAATATATATTGCGCATAAAGGGAAAAACCCTTTATGAGTTATCGGAAGGTTTAAAACTACCCTCCTCAATCCCATCAAATTGATAGCCAACCTATTAAGCTAAGCTTATATTCCTGTAGGCCAGGAAAATTTGAGCCTAATATTTTTCTTGCAATATATACCCCCAAGTGATATACTTCACCCATTGCAATGATTTACACGCAAAGTAAAATGCGCATTTTTAAAACCAGATTATTTGCTCAATAGGCGCGTAAATCAGACCTATCCGATGAAACCTTATGCAAAGCAGTTCATGATATCGAGACGGGTCAGTATGAGGCAAGTTTGGGCGGGTATTTATATAAAAAGCGCATCGCAATCCCAGGAAAGGGAAAACGCGGCGGCTTACGAACACTATTGGCATTTAAAAAAGAGAATAAAGCGTTTTTTGTTTATGGCTTTGCTAAAAACAAACAGGCCAATATTAGCCAGGATGAATTAGTAACTTACAAAGAGCTCGCCAAAGTACTACTGGACTTGAATGATGCAAAACTAACCCTGGCCTTGAGTTCAAAAGCCATAACGGAGATCACATAAAATGGATAAAAGCTTATTAAGCGCTGCACATGAAACCATAAAAAACCTGCACAAAGCAGGTGCCGTCAATAAAATGACTATGCGTCAATTTGATGCTTTATGCCTACCCGCTATTGAGAACTTAACACCAGAAGAAATCAAAACACTACGTGCCCGTGAAAAAATAAGCCAGCCTGTTTTGGCACGCGTGCTGAATGTCAGCCCCTCCACAGTCAAACACTGGGAAATCGGCGACAAGCGCCCCAATGGTGCCGCACTAAAACTGCTAAATTTGATTTTTAAGAAAGGGCTTGCTGTTGTTGTGTAGCTAAGCGCCCACGCAAAATTAACTCCTTCCCGCTTGACAAATAAGATCACATTAAACACAATCTATATAAAAAAGTAATAGGAAAATTTTTAAGCTTTTATTTATCCATCTACTTATGTCAGAATACTGGTTTTAATCAAGATTAAGTTACCGATGTTATTATATACTATTAAGGTTATCATCTCTGCTATCATCATTGTATTAGTCAGCGAAGTTTCCAAATCTAATGCCACTCTAGGGGCTTTGATAAAATCTCTGCCCTTGATTTCGGTTTTATCCATGATCTGGGTTTATGTGGATACCAAAAACACCACGATTATTTCTAATCTTTCCACCAGCACATTTTGGCTGGTATTACCAACCTTGCCAATGTTTCTCATTTTACCGCTATTGCTGCGCTACAAGCTAAGCTTTTACTTATCTTTGAGTATCTCATTATTTTGTATGTTGATTTTGTATATTATCACCACATTGATTTTAAAACGCTTTGGCTTTGATCTTTAAGAGGACTTTATGATGGATTTGCTCATTATTTTAATCTTGATTGCTTGTAATGGCTTATTTGCCATGTCTGAAATGGCACTGGTTTCATCACGCAAGCCTAAAATTAAAGAGCTTGCTAAAACAAAGCCCCTCCAAGCCAAAAAGGTGTTAGAAGTGATTGCAGAGCCAAGCGGCTTTCTTTCAACTGTTCAAATTGGTATTACCATGATTGGGATTTTAAGCGGGGCTTTTGGTGAGGCAACCTTATCCAAAATTTTTGCTAACTGGCTTATGCCCATCCAGTGGCTTGCCCCCTATCGTAATGACGTAGCTTTTGTACTAGTGGTGTTTCTCATTACGTATTTATCAATTGTATTGGGAGAGCTTGTTCCAAAGAAACTGGCTTTACGATATTCCGAACCCATCGCTTTAAAAACAGCTTACCCTCTACATTTTTTAAGCATTCTCACTTTTCCCTTTGTCAAATTGCTAAGCTTATCTACGCAATTTTTATTAAAGTTAATTGGCATGAAAGCCTCTTCTGCAGACACAGTTAGCAATATGGAAGTGAACATGCTGATGGAAGAAGGGCATCATAGTGGTATTTTCAATGCCCAAGAAAAAGAGTTTGTGGCAAATGTTTTATTACTGGATGAGAGACGTGCTAATTCAATTATGACCCCAAAAAAGAAAATTGAAATGTTAGACTTTAATATGTCGCCGAAAGAACAAATTGAAGTGATTAAAAGGACTATGCATACACGCTTACCCGTTTTTAAAGGTGAAGAAATTCTGGGCGTTTTAGATGTTAAAATGGCTTTAGTTTTTCTTCTGGAAGGCCGGCAAGAAAAAATGCTTGCAGAGCTGCATACCCCAATTTACTTTCCTGAAAGCGGTGCATTGATTCATTTATTAGAGCTGTTTAAGAAAAACAAAATGCACCTGGCGTTAATTGTCGATGAATATGGCGACCTGCAAGGGCTGGTGACTTTAAATGATATTATTGAAGCTTTAGTAGGAGACGTCGAAGGGAATAGCGTACACGAGGAACCAACTGCCACCCAAAGAGCGGATGGAACCTGGCTCATAGATGGGTCACTGCCTTTAAACAAGATCAATGAAGTCTTACAGATTGATTTTTTTAATCTCAAAAATCAAGCATACCAAACCTTAGCGGGCTACCTACTCAATTGCTTTACGCATATTCCCAAAGCAGGCGAAGTATTTGAAACAGAAACCCTACGATTTGAGATTATGGATATGGATAAAGCGCGAATTGATAAGGTGTTGGTATCTCCAATCAAGTGAGCTCAAAAGCATTAAAAAAATACGCTAAACATCACTCCGGCATTCTTTACAAATACCCGACAACTCCAACATGCTTTGCTCTATTTGAAAGCCGTTAGCCTGCGCTGTTTTATTCAAGATTGCCTGCAGCCCACTGGAATGAATTTCTTGGGTATTGTGACAACGGGTACACAAAAATAGCTGCACACCCGAATCAGTGTGATCTAAATCACAGAGTTTGTATTTATTTTGAGAGTGAATCTTATGGATGATATGCATTTTTTCAAGATACGCCAACGCACGATAGACGGTCATGGCTTCGCCTGAGCCATGAGCTTTGCGATATACATCCAAAAGCTCATAAGCAGTCAAAGGCTCAGTCGCAGCATGCAAGCATTCTAAAACCCATTGACGTTGTGGCGTCATTTTTAAATTTCTTGTTTTACATAAGCTTAACAGCTCATCAAAGCTAAGTACCATCTTGACGACATTGAGAATTAATAAAATACAGTGTCACAGAGATTGGCATAAGCGTCAATAGTTGCTACTTTATATCAAATGTTATAATATAACACTTGATACTTTATAACAATTATCGAGGGTTATAACTTTGACTCATGGAAAGAAAAAATACGAGGGAGTAAACATGAAAAAAACCATTGGCGTTTTAAGCTTAACCGCACTTGCACCAGCGGCATTTGCATCTATGCAGATTGTCGCTGCAGAAAATTTTTATGGCGATGTGGCAAAAACTATAGGGGGGACGAATGTCACCGTTTATTCAATAATGAACAATCCCAATCAAGACCCACATATGTTTAGCGCCAGCCCTAAAGTAGCCACACTCATTGATAATGCCAATATTACCATTGAAAGCGGCGTGGACTATGACCCCTGGATGGAAAATCTTTATGCTTCAAGCAGCAAAAAAGCTTTTATGATTAATGTGGGCAACTTAATCGGTAAAGCATCGGGGGCAAATCTCAACCCTCATATTTGGTATGATCCAAAGACCATGCCAGTTTTTGCCAAAGCCCTCACCCAAGAATTATGTCGCCTTGATCCCACACATGAGCAGGTGTACCAACAAAACTTACAATCCTTTTTAAAGACAGCAGACGCCTATCAGCAAAAAATAACCTCAGTACGCAGCAAAACTGCAGGGATTTCCATAACAGCAACCGAACCCGTGTTTGGATATCTTGCCACCGCTCTGAGATTAAATATGCTGAATACCAACTTTCAATGGGATGTGATGAATGGCACAGACTTAAGTCCAAAAGAAGTCACACAATTCGAGACGAGCTTAAATGACAAAACCGCAAAACTGCTCGTATATAACAATCAAGTCACCGATCCAACAACCGAGAATATAAAAACACTCGCACTCAAAAATCATATCCCCGTCGTTGGTGTGTCTGAAACAATGCCAACCAATACGCATTATTATGAGTGGATGAACTCTGAGTTAAACGCAGTAGCAGGGGCCCTGGAACCATCTGAACATGATTAATATCAATGATATTACGCTGCAAGTACCGGGTAAAATCTTGTTGCAACATTTTTCCGCACATATTCATCCCGGTGAACGGATTGGCATTTTTGGCCCCAATGGCGCGGGCAAAAGTACGTTGCTCAAGGCGCTTTTAGGAATGCAAGCCATATACGCCGGGAATATTGCCATTGCAAAAACAACCACCATAGCCTATTTGCCCCAAGAATTTGATACCCCTACACTTGATTATTCAGTCATCGGTTTTTTACAGTTATTAATTCGTGGCGAAAAATATGGGTTACCCATACAAAAGCGTGTAGATCATCAACGTTGTGATACAGCATTAACAGAAGTGAATGCTTTACACTTAAAACACAAGCTGCTAAAACAGCTATCGGGCGGAGAGCGTAAACGTATTATGCTTGCGGGCTTATTATTAAATCACCCACAAGTTTTATTATTAGATGAGCCCTTAGCCAACCTTGATCTGCGCTATCAGAAAGAAATGCTGAGTCTCATCGATCAATTACAGCGGCGCCTCAGTTTAACCATCCTGATCACTGCACATGATTTTAATCCACTGCTACATCTCCTTGATCGAGTATTATTTATGGGAGAGGGACAAGCCATATTAGATACTCCAGAGAATGTAATTCAAGACAAAATATTAAGCGATCTCTATCAAACCCCATTACACGTCGTTGCGATCAATGGCCGAAAATGGGTTTTATCACAAGAAGATATTTTCTTAAATGCAGGCAATCATTGCCATGGAGGCCCGTGTGTTTCAGTATGATTTTATGCAACATGCCCTCATCGCAGTTTTGCTGGCAGCACTCATTGGTGGAATTGTAGGATATCTAATTTTAATGCGCCGCCTGGCTTTTGCAGCCCACGGTCTTGGGCATGTCAGCTTTACAGGCGCGACTTTAGCATTATTACTGAATATTTCCCCTATGATCGGGCAATTTTTTGCGACCTTATCGGCAGGGTTTTTGATTGGTTTATTGGGTGAATCTTTGCAAAAAAGGGATGTCGCAATTGCAATGACACTATCCTTGATGCTGGGTTTAGGCATGCTGTTTTTACATTATTACGTAGGCTCAGCCAATACGGCAACTAGCCTGTTATTTGGCGATATTCTTGGGGTATCACCCACTGAAATCAAATGGATGGCCTGGTTGACAGTGATAACGTTGATCATCCTGGGCTTTATCTTACGACCATTAATACTATGCTCAATTGCACCACAATTAGCCCAGGCCAAAAACCTGCCCAGTAAAACATTAGGCATTGTCTTCATGCTACTTGTAGCAACTTCCGTCACTTTAGTAAATCAAATTGTCGGCGCGTTACTCGTTTTTATCCTGCTCATCGGGCCCGCTGCGATTAGTCAAAGCCTCACAAGAAGCTTCTGGACAGGCATGGGGCTAAGCATCTTTATTGCTATGACAAGCTCTGCGCTCGCTTTAGTGATTTCATTTTATAGCAACTTACCTGTATCAGTATGTTTGACGGGAATTATTGTTTTACTTTATGGGCTCAAAGTACTGATCAACAAAAACAAGATTTAACATTTTTGCTCCGAATAAAATATTGATGGGTGAGGCAAAACCAGAGGTACAACATTTTTAAGACTGCTGCATAACCCCTTTCCGGCGTCATCCTTAAGGCTGCTTGATAACCCAGGTGCCCTCTCCCTGGCGTCATCCTTCGAATTTTGCGGAGCAAAATTGCGGAGGATCCAGTTTTTACTAGCATGCAGCATAGCTGCATTCATTGCATGATTAGGGAAGGGTTGAATGCAGCTACGCTGCATGCGATTGGGTCCTGGTTCCTCCGCAAAAATTGCTGCGCAATTTTTCGAAGGATGACGCCGGGGGGATGGGTTATGCAGCAGT
>CAIQBE010000033.1 GCA_903870015.1 uncultured Thiotrichales bacterium | reverse complement strand
TTATATAATAAAATTGTTATTTAAAATAAGGAGCATTTAAAATGCATGGATTCAAATCAATGCTAGAATATATAAAAACTGCTGAAAAAATGGCCGCAACAGAAACCACACTCGGAGAAATTGAAAGGGCCAACAACATCTTTCTGAAATTTATTCCACAACCAGGCACCATCAGCGTGATACAAGAAAAAGATCACTTCGCCACACTAGAAAAATTGGCAGGACCATTACTAACACTGGCAACAACAGACAGCATTTTAACTAAAGAACAAAAAGAAACGCTTGATAAAGAGCGAGAGGCTATTAAAATAATCGACAGCCTGGCTTCAATGACTTCAATGACCCGAGGAAACGATCTAGTAGATTTTATGCGCACCCCAGGCCTAAACATAGCAATACCAGGAATCAACCTACCATTCCCCGATAATTTTCAAGCGCTCGCCAACCTAGCCCTAGCCAACATCACCGACAAGATTCCCCCAGAAGAGCGACAAACATGGTTGCTAAAGCTGACTGAAACAGGAGGTTTCACCATGATCAAAAGCAGCTTACAAGCCCTAATTCAAGCCAAAGAACTAAATGCTTCTGAATGGGCAGAGGCGATGAGCCAGCGGCTCACCTATTGGGCCCTAGATGGTAAATTGAATGAAGTTCAGTGCCTGCGTGCAGCAGGTGCGAATCCTTCGGCATCGTTAAGCGCAATAAACGATAATGGCCTTACAGCCTTGATGGAAGCTGCCTTCGCTAAAAATACTAGGCGAGTGCAAGCTTTACTTGCAGCAGGGGCAAATCCCAATGTACAAGATAAAGATGGGGATACAACTTTGATGTTAGTAGCCGTAAGCTTAAGTAATGATGCCTATGCTGATATGGCAAAGGCTTTACTTAAAGCAGGCGCAAAGATTAATCTACCAAATAAAACGGGCATGACAGCTTTGATGTACGCAACCCGAAGTGGAGATACTAATGGAGTACAGGCTTTGCTTGCAGCAGGGGCAGATCCTAATCTACAAAGTACAATATATCGCATGACAGCTTTGATGCAAGCAGCCATCAGTAATAATACTAATGTAGCACAGGCTTTACTTGCAGCAGGAGCGGATACCAAACTAAAAGATCATAAAGGCCGTACAGCATTAGATTTGGCAGGTGAAGAAGTGAAAGCAATTTTAACCGCACACGCTGGCGCAACGACACCCCCAGCTGCAGCTACAACTGCCAGTGCATTTCATGCAGCCGCAACTACAGGTGGAGCAGCCTCATCAACAGGATCAAAGAAGCCTGAAAAGGGCTGCGTTATTATGTAAGCATCTAAACGCATGCATTAATGGCGCTTGCTCAGCCGCTCCTGCGGCGCCTCTAGCAGCAACTGCCAACGCATTCGCGGAAACAGCAGCCGCAACAGAAAAACCCCATTGTTGCCTGATTATGTAAGCACATACTGAATTTAAATTGCAAGCTGAGGGACTGGGGCTATCCGCTTGTTCATGAGTCCAGCTTCAGCTATACTATTGCCACCTCAATAGAGAATTAAAATCTTATGGCAAAAGAAGTTCATGACGTAATCCAGGCTTTAGAAGCACAGATTAAAAAGCACGCCCCCAAAAGAGAGCAAGAATTATTTATCAAATTTATCCACACTTATTTTCTCTCAGTCGGACTCGATGAAATTGCCGAGCGCTCGATTGATGAGCTCTATGCAATGGTCTATTCGCATTTTAATTTTATTCAGCAGCGTCTTGAGGGCGAAATAAAACTTAAGATTTACAACCCAGAAACCAAGCTACACGGCTATCAATCACCGCACTCAGTGATTGAATTAGTACAAGATGACATGCCATTCATCGTTGATAGCATCGTAATGGAATTAAATCGCCAGGGCATTACCATTCACTTTATTGCTCACTCGGGCGGGATTTGGGTGAAACGCGATAAAAACGGCGCTTTAAAAGATTTTAGCAATAAACCCGGCGGTGCCGACATGGTGCCAGAGGCCAATGTATTTATTGTCATTGATCGCCAATTTGATGAACCAGCCCTAAGCACGCTCTCAGAGGCTTTATTAAAAATTTTAGGGGATATTGGCTTAGTCGTAAAAGACTTCCACCCCATGAAACAAGCCCTAAGTGATTACATCAGCCACCTTGAACAATTTCACCCCCAAAGCAAATCCAATAAATTAGAGGAGTCCATTGCCTTTTTAAAATGGCTAGGGGAAGATCATTTTACTTTTTTAGGCTTTGCTGAATTTACGCCAGGCCATGACAAAAAAGCCGCATGGAGCTTTGATCCCACATCCACATTAGGCTTAATCAACACCGATAGCACTTACGGCCTAGAACCATTTGTACATGAGTTCAACATGGGGATCGAGCCCACCAAATCCGACCCCATCATCATTACCAAATCTAATTCTTTATCCACCGTGCATCGCCCGGTATGGATGGACGTCATCATGGTGCGCACTTTTGATGCGGAAGGACATGTGGTTAAAGAGGGCCGCTTCTGGGGTCTTTATACTTCGAGCGCCTACCATACGCACACCCATGAAACTCCATATCTGCGCAAAAAAGTTCACTATGTTTTTGATCGTGCTGACCTACCTGCGACGAGTCACGATGCCAAGGCCTTGCAAGATATTATTGAAAGCCTACCCAAAGACGAACTCTTTCAAATGACCAAAGAGGCCTTATACGACATGGTCATTGGCATTTTACATATGCAAGAGCGCCAACAAGTACGCTTATTCATGCGCCGCGATATCTTTGGACGTTTTTATAGTTGCATGGTCTATTTACCCCGCGATCTTTTTAATACTGACTTACGCTCAAAATTACAAAATATTTTGATGACGGATTTAAAGGGCAAAAGCTCATCTTTTGTACCACAATTTTTACCTTCAATTTTATGTCGTATTGATTTTATTATTACCGTAGATCCCTCAGAAAATCTTTGTTCACAAGTAAAAATTATTGAAACCAAGCTCCGTGAAGCCGCGCGTAACTGGCGTGATGATTTAAAAGCCTTGCTCATTGAGCGCATGGGCGAACATCATGGTAACTTTATTTACAACAAATATGCCCGAGCCTTCTCTACTTCGTATCGTGATGATTTTTCAATTGAGACCGCACTTCTGGATATTTCTGAAATTGAACATTTATTTGAAGTAGGCGAAACTTTGGCCATTGACCTTGAGCACGACCCTATTGATAGCAACATCATGCATTTAAAACTTATGCAATGTCACCATGGCTTATGGTTAACCCACGTATTGCCGATCTTAGAAGATTTCGGCTTAAAGGTTATTGAAGAGCGCCCGTATGAAATCAAGCTAACAGGGAATTTATCCGTATGGCTATCAGACTTTTTAATTGACGCAAGCCTGCTCAAAAATCGTTTTGATGAATTACGCACGCTGTTTAAAGAAGCATTTATGTTTGTCTGGCAGCAAAAAGCCGAGAACGATGGTTTTAATCGTTTAATTTTAGCAGTCGGCTTAAGTGTGCGTGAAGTTGTTATCTTACGAGCCATTGCGAAGTATCTAGCTCAAGTCGGTTTTGTGTATAGCCAACAATATCTTGAGGACACCTTAGCGCAATACCCAGAGCTAACAAAACTATTAGTCAATCTCTTTATATGCAAATTTAATCTTGACGCGAATCCAAACGAATCCAAAAAATTCGATGCCATCGTCGAAAAATTAGGTCACGGCCTAGAATCAGTCACCAATCTTGATCATGATCGCATCATCAGACGCTTTAAAGATATCATTAAAGCCATGGTCCGCACTAATTATTATCAAAAAAATCATGATGGCGAGTTTAAATCTTATGTGTCCTTTAAGCTTAATCCCAGCTTAATCCCTGACATGCCCAAACCCGTGCCCATGGCTGAAATTTTCGTCTATGCACCTGAAGTTGAAGGTGTTCACTTACGGGGCTCAAAAGTATCGCGTGGCGGTATCCGCTGGTCAGATCGCCGCGAAGATTTCCGTACCGAAGTCTTAGGATTGATGAAAGCCCAACAAGTAAAAAATGCCGTAATCGTACCTTTGGGTGCAAAGGGAGGCTTTTATCCTAAAAAACTACCTTTCACTGAAGGACGAGACGCAGTTCAAGCGGAAGCGATTCGCTGTTATAAAATTTATATTTCAGCACTTCTTGATATCACCGACAATATTATTGATAACAAAGTAGTACCGCCTCACGATGTCATACGTTACGACCAAGATGACCCATATTTTGTCGTCGCCGCAGATAAAGGCACCGCAACATTCTCCGATATTGCAAACGCCATTTCCGAATCTTATCAGTTCTGGCTAGGCGATGCCTTTGCATCCGGGGGCAGCTTTGGTTATGACCATAAAAAAATGGGAATTACCGCCAAAGGCGCCTGGGAATCAGTTAAACGCCATTTCTTATTCCTCAACAAAGACATTCAAAAAGAAGATTTTACCTGCGTCGGTGTTGGTGATATGTCTGGGGATGTTTTTGGTAATGGGATGCTGCTGTCCAAACATATACGCTTGGTCGCTGCTTTTAACCACATGCATATTTTTATTGACCCAAATCCCAATGCAGAAACAAGTTTTAAAGAACGCCAGCGCTTATTTGCACTACCACGCTCAGGCTGGAATGATTACAATGCCAAATTAATCAGCAAGGGGGGCGGTATTTTTGAGCGCTCACTCAAAGTAATTCCATTAAGCCCAGAAATTCAATCTGCCCTAGGCATCGAAGCCAATGAGCTCGAGCCCAATGAACTCATCCAAGCGATTTTAAAAGCACCCGTTGAATTACTGTGGAATGGTGGTATTGGCACGTATGTGAAAGCATCGACGCAAACCAATCAAGAAGTAGGCGATCGCAACAATGATCTTTTACGCATCGACGCCACTCAGTTACGTTGCAAAGTCGTGGGCGAGGGCGGTAACCTTGGATTCACTCAATTAGCACGGATTGAGTTCGCTTTAAATGACGGGCAAATTTGTACTGATGCCATTGATAACTCTGCGGGCGTGGATTGCTCAGACCATGAAGTAAATATCAAAATTTTGCTAAATGAAGCCATGCGCCAAGGATTATTAGATCTAGATGCACGCAATAATTTATTAGCCACGATGGAACAAGAAGTAGGGGCTTTGGTCTTATCTGATAACTATCACCAAACCCAAACCATCAGCAATGGCATAAACCAAAGCAGCACCGGCACAACTTATATTCGAGTCTTGCGCGAATTAGAGCGTGAAAACTTCATTGACCGCGCACTAGAAGCCTTGCCTGGTGATAAGATTTTAAGAGCGCGGATTGCACAAAACAAGAGCTTCACCAAGCCTGAGTTTTCGGTATTAATGGCCTATATCAAAAATACCATTAAAGAATTGGTATTACAGTCAGACATTCCTGAAGATAAATATTTTGAAAAATATTTATCACTAGAATTCCCCAAAGTACTGAGCGAACAATATTATAAAGCCATGCTGAATCACCCTTTGAAACGGGAAATTATTGTCACTCAGCTTATTAATCAATTAGTGCAGTATTTGGGCATTGCCTATATTCATCGAATGTATGATGAGGTCGGCGCAAGCCCCGCCATGAGTAGCCGTGCCTTTGCCATTGTCATCGAGCTGTTTGATGTTGAGGCCATTTGGCAAGAAATTGAAGCACTGGATGGCAAAGTACCCGCATTAGTACAAATCAAGATGATGAATGAAATCACTGACTTCCTCCATCATCAATGTCGCTGGATTTTATCTCACTATCGCCTAAATTTAGACATTAAAACCGTGACCAAGTATTTTAAAGAAGGCTGCCAAGAAGTCTTTAAAGTTACCCGCAATTATCTCAATGCCGATCAAAAAGCCTTTAGAGCAAAAATGATCGCAGACTATTGTGATCAAGGCGCACCGCAAGATTTAGCAGAGCGAATTGCAGATTTTTATTACTTGTATTCTAGCTTTGATATGATTATTGCCGCACGTGAGAATAAAGTCCCCCTCACCGAAATCATTTCAACCTACTATGCATTAAGCCAAAACTTTGGCCTATCTTGGTTACGACAAAAACTCAATGAGATTGCGCTACAGGGCTATTGGGATATGCTCACCGCCTCATCCTTAAAAGATTTGCTCAATCGCTATCAGGCAGTCTTGGTGATCAACATTATCAAAAACAAATCCAAGAGCCGGGATATTAACGAAAAAATTAAGGCCTGGGCGAAACAATATCATTATTTTGTCAATCGCTGGTATATTTTGATGGAGGATTTTAAAGTCTCTAGTCATGAGTTTTCACGTTTCTCAGCACTCATTAATTGCTTAAGAGACCTAACTGAAACCTGTTGCGTAAAAGAAGAGGAAGAATAAGCCCATGGCAGAAAATTTAGCGCTTAATTTCGAAGGGATAGAACATCAGCCGATTCAACAATTCACGAGAAAAGCCTACTTGGATTACTCCATGTATGTTATTTTGGATCGCGCCTTACCTTCGATTGCGGATGGTTTAAAACCAGTGCAACGTCGGATTATTTATGCGATGTCAGAATTAGGCTTAAAGCATATTGCGAAACCAAAAAAATCCGCACGTACGGTCGGGGATGTCTTAGGTAAGTACCATCCTCATGGTGACAGCGCTTGTTATGAAGCCATGGTATTAATGGCGCAGCCATTTTCGTATCGCTATCCTTTTGTAGAAGGACAGGGTAATTGGGGTTCGGTCGATGACCCAAAATCTTTTGCCGCGATGCGTTATACCGAGGCAAAATTATCCCGCTACGCGGAATTATTATTATCAGAACTTGAACAAGGCACGGTAGAATGGTCCCCCAATTTTGACGGCACCTTAACAGAACCCGTATTACTACCAGCACAAGTGCCTAATGTTTTACTCAATGGTACCATGGGTATTGCTGTCGGTATGTCAACGGATATTCCGCCACATAACTTAACCGAAGTGTTAAAGGCAACCTTGCACTTACTGAACGATCCGGACGCAACATTAAGTGAGATAATGAAATTTATCCCCGGACCAGATTATCCAACAGGGGCTGAACTAATCACCCCACGCGCTGACATTAAGAAGATGTACGAAACAGGCACCGGCTCATTAAAACTACGCGCCAAATACGAAGTGAATGATGATGAAGTCATTATCACAAGCCTTCCTTATCAAGCATCAGGTGCACGCATTTTAGAACAAATCGCCCGCGATATGCAGGCCAAAAAATTACCAATGTTAACTGATCTTCGTGATGAGTCTGATCATGATGAACCCGTGCGCTTGGTCTTGGTAATGCGCTCTAATCGCGTTGATGTTGAAGCTCTGATGAACCATCTATTTGCGACAACTGATCTGCAAAAAAATTATCGCGTGAACTTAAACATGATCGGCTTAGATGGCCGACCAAAAGTAAAAAATCTTAAAGGCGTTCTAACTGAATGGCTCGAATTTAGAGAAACCACGCTACGCCTGCGCTTACAATTTCGTCTGGATAAAATTTTAGCACGCCTGCATATTTTAGATGCCTTACTCATCGCCTTTTTAAATATTGATGATGTCATTCACATTATTCGCGAAAGTGATGAACCCAAAGCCGAACTCATGAAGCGCTTTAAGCTCACCGAAATTCAAGCCGAAGCAATTTTAGAAATTCGCTTGCGCCAACTCGCCAAATTAGAAGAAAACAAAATTCGCGCCGAGCAAGAAGAGCTCGCCAAAGAACGCGATGCTTTGCAAAAAATTCTAGGCAGCAAAAAGCTATTAAAAGAAAAACTCGCTGAAGAACTAACCTTGATTCTCAAAAATTATGGCGATCCACGGCGCACCAAAATTATCGAACGTGAAGAGGCCAAGCCCTTAAAAGAAGAACTCTTAGTCGCGACCGAAACCGTGATGGTCGTACTATCGAAACAAGGCTGGGTACGTTGCGCCAAAGGCTCAGAGCTTGACCCCGAACAACTCTCGTATAAGAGTGGCGATAGCTTTGCGAAAGCTTTCATAACAAAGAGCAATCAGCCTTTAGTATTTATCGACTCTTCGGGACGAAGCTTTAGCACCTTCCCGCACAAACTGCCTTCAGCGCGCGGCCAGGGCGAGCCCTTAACCAGTCACTTTACCATTGACTCAGCAAGCTCTATGGTAGCGATGGCTGGGGGCGAAGAGGCACAACTGTACGCCTTAGCCAGTGATTTAGGCTACGGCTTTGTCACAAGCGTAGGTGAAATGCAAAGTAAAAATAAAGCCGGTAAAACTTTATTAAGCTTACCCACGGGCTCTGTCCCGCTGGACCCAACCCGCATTGCGAATTATGAAACCGATAGCCTGGCCATCATTACCAAGGGTGGGCGCTTATTAGTGATTAAGGCATCTGAGCTGCCAAAACTCGGAAAAGGTAAAGGCAATAAACTCATTGATATTAAAAAAGCCGAATTTGATAAACAACAAGACGGCGTGCTCGGTGTATTTGCCTTAGGCGAAAATGATACTTTAGAATTTAATGGCAACACAGTACTAACACCCAAAGAGCTCGCTGGCTTTAAAGGTGAGCGCGGTCAACGCGGTGCAACACTACCAAAAGCTTTACGCAACAAGGCAGCAAAAACCGTATCGCTATTAAATGATTCCGGGCAGAAGGCAGAGTAGGGTGCAAAACACTTTAAAAACCGCCATCTATCAAGGTCGCTTTCCCGTTAATACGATCATGGCGAATGCTGAGCATATTTTGCAAATCGCTGCAGAGGTCTCTGGGAAAGGCGTTGAGCTATTAATTTTCCCTGAAAGCGCCTTAACAGGTTATGTCGTCCAAGATTTATTACTCCAAGAGGATTTTAAAGCTACCGTACAAAAAGCCTTGCAGATCTTACAAGAACAGCTCCCCAAAAATATGTGGGTACTGATCGGCACACCGTTTTATCAAAATGCGCGCATCTTTAATGCTGCTATGGTTTTTAATGCCGGAGCCGTGCAACAAATCTATGCCAAACAAGCCTTGCCTAATCATGAAGTCTTTGATGAACAACGTTATTTTACTAAAGGCACAGAGACCAATGTATTAAAAATAAAAGGCCTAAAAATTGGCATAATGATTTGTGAGGACTTTTGGGTCGATGAGATTACAACGCACTATCCTAAACATTTAGATGCAACTGTTATCATTAACGCCTCACCATTTTTTGTAGACAAGCGTGAACAGCGCTTAGCCCGGGCGCAAATAGTGGCAAAACAACTAGGCACGTCGATTCTATACGCCCATCAAATCGGCGCCCAAGATGAAATTATTTTTGATGGCGGCTCATTTGCATTAGACACCAAGGGAACCTTACTTGGCACATTACCACAATTTGAAGTGGGCTTAGGCCTAATTGAGATTAGCAAAAAAAACTGCATGCTTCATTCAGGTTGGCAAGATCATTTTAAACTTGATGAGATAACAGAGCGCTATCAAGCCTTAGTCTTTGCCCTACAAGAATATGCCCTCAAAAATCGTTTTTCGGGCGTGATTCTGGGTTTATCTGGCGGCATTGACTCAGCCTTAACTTTAGCGCTTGCCGTCCAAGCATTAGGGGCTGAAAATGTTGAAGCCGTATTAATGCCATCCCGCTTTACCCAGATGATGAGCATAGAGGATGCACTGCAACAAGCCAAAACCTTAGGCATCAAAACGCATCAGCTTAATATCGAAACTTTATTCACGACGTTTTTAACAGAAGTCAGCCCACATTTTGATAAAAAAGAGTGGGACTTAACTGAAGAAAACATCCAAGCACGCTTACGCGGTATGATTCTCATGGCGCTCTCCAATAAATCCGGCAAGATGGTGGTAACGACAACGAATAAAAGTGAATTAGCTGTGGGTTATGGCACTTTATATGGAGATTTAGCGGGCGGCTTTGCGCTACTTAAAGACGTGTATAAAACCGAAGTCTATGCTCTGGCCGAATTTTGTAATCGTGAGGAAGAGATCATCCCAAGACGCGTGATCGAACGGGCACCTTCAGCCGAATTACGTGAAGATCAAACCGATCAAGATAGCTTGCCCGAATATCCACTCTTAGATGCCATTATTAAATTATATGTCGAAGAGAATCTAGGCGTTGAAAGCATGATCGCAAAGGGCTATCCAAAAGCAATCGTTGAGCGTATCATCAAAATGATCGACAAATGCGAATACAAGCGCCAACAAGCCCCCATCGGCCCCAAAGTCTCCAAACGCGCCTTTGGTAAAGATTGGCGCATGCCCGTCACCAAAGGATAAGCCATGCCATCCGTACAAGACCTAATGCAAGACGAGCGCAGCCCGCTGTCAAATATCTTTAAGCAAGTCGGCATTATGCAAAAACTCACCCAAAAATTAAATCCACTCTTGCCCATCGAACTAAAAGACCAATGCACCGTCGTCAATCTACGCACCGGCACTTTGGTCTTAGGCGTCAAACAGCAGGGCCTATTAAGCCGTGTGCATTACTTAAAAGCCGACTTGCTCGCTGTTTTACGCGCAAGCGAAGTATTTCAATATGTCAAAGACATCAAAGTCATTGCAATTTCACATTAAAATCAAAAAAATCAATAAATTTAGCATCATGTAAAAGCAATTTTCAGAAATTACTATTAACCGAAAAACGGCAGCTGAACACTACTGCCATCAATTAATACTTAAATCTGCTGATGCCATTTCCACACACGCTCAAAAAAATAAATTGCATTTTATTTAATTTTATCATACAATATTTACATTAAATTATATAAATCAATAAAAAGAAGCGAAAAATGAAATTTCTAGAAAAAACAAAACCGCAACCGATCACTGACAACCAATCAAGCCTAACACCCCTCTATCACGCAAACGGCGGCCGCATTATGCCAAACCCAGAGATCTGGCATTCGTTTTGCGATCAATTTGACACTCTGATTGATGCCTTAGTAACCGAATGCAGATCATTGCCTGGCGCACCCCCTGAGAGAAAAATTGAAAAACTCATCGCACTAAAAAATCTATTTAGAGACCCATCATTTGCGGCTATCACGCCACCCGATTATCGTTATCATCAAGACTTAAAAGAAAGCTTAGAGGCTTATTATATTTTATTCAAACAAAGCGCTGTTGATAATATTGCCAGAAAAAGAGACATCGCCAACAAAGTCCTTGAAAATCTTGAAGTTTGCAGCCCAGGCCTGCTATCTCATAAAAAAGAAGGGCTGGCACATTTATCAGGCGAAAACTCTTACCAATCACTACTGGCACGTCAACGCGAAGGGATAATCCAACAGATTGTTTTGGAACATATGCAAAGAAAAGCTATAAATCGAGGCGCCGAAATTCATGTTTATAACTTTATTGCAAAACACCTAGAAGATGCCTACCATTTCTCAGGATTTGCAGAAATTCCCGAAGATATTTTTGCCAACCAAGGCTATTGCAATATAGAGGCAGAGGACTTACCCTTATTTTATGAGACTATTAAAAAACATTATACCCCTGAAAATATCATTCATCATTTAGCCGAAGCAGTGCGCGATGAGCTTAATCAGGCATTGGATGGCCATGAACAAATTGACTTAGTTGCAATCTCTGTTTCTGATGGGGCAAGCATCAATAAAAAAATTGGCCAAACCACCGATAGATTACAACAATGGATAACCCCCCCCGCAGCCGAAGAGGAGCTTGATAGCGGCACAATACGCAAAGCGCTCATGCCTGCTGAAGAAATTTATGAGCCGGACTATGCAATCACGCTAAAAAAACCTAACTTCCTTAAAATAAAAAGTTATCTGATAGGACAATTTTTAGAGACACTACCAGCCGATGCCAAAACAGAACTTAGCGCAGATATAATCTGCATTAAAGCGGATTTTTACAGCGAAATTAGCGACCGATCGCAACATCTAGACAGCGATAAAAAATCAATTATTATTAAACACGAATCCGAGCATTATTTCCTCGCGGATTATTTAAATGAATTTCCTGAAAAAAGAGGGAGCATTGCACAACGCTTACTATTAAAAGGACACAAGGATTTTAGTCATGACAACCTAAGTAATGCAGATCTACGTGGCGTCAATCTACGCGGGGTGAATCTTTGCGAAACCAATTTAAGCAATGTCAATATCAAAGGAGCCACGCTAGATCGCCTCGCTTTTGAAGCATTATACAACCAGGGCATCCGTAATTTTACTCAAGTCACTTTAGTGGGAGATTTCTCTGGCGCCATTCTAAGCGATGCCAATTTTACAGACGCCAATCTCACTGGCGTCAATCTACGCGGCGCTAATTTCAGCAACGCCATTCTAGGACATGTGAATCTGAGCAAGGCGCAACTAGGAGGCGCCGATATCAGCGGAGCCAACTTTACAGCCTATGACCGTAGGAATCCTTTACCTTCTTTCTCTTTAGCTATCATCGATCAACTGCTAAAAAATCTAGAATCTAATCCAGAGACTAATAACACAGCCACATTTGTGAGCACAATATTTATAGCAAAATTTTTAACACAATATCAAGCCATAACCAATCCAGGCATCATAGCCTCTGAAGCAAGCGTGGCTGCTATGGAAGTAAAAGATGACTCACACTCGCAACTGATTTTCTTAAAATATATTGCAGAAAAAAAGGCAGCACTGATCAAAAGGCAAATATCCGAAAATGATCCAATCATCAAAACGTTGCGCACATTAAGCCCGGATTTTTTACCAACGATTCACTAAAGTCCTATCACCTTGGCAACGATGGCACGGGTATTACACAAGCATACCCTATCAAAGTAATCAAGACCCTATACTAAAATTGCAGTTAAGGCGCGGCCAAAGAGGCCCTGCACTTTATCAAAAAACACTGCTGTCAGGTTGGTGTAAAAAGTTAGCTCAAGCTTTTAATAAATAGTAAAGACTCCCGCAGAACCCAGGCATGCGCCTCTCCAGCATCATCCTTCGAAAAATTGCGCAGCACCCCTCAGGCGCCATCCTTCGAATTTTGCGTAGCACCAACCCAGGCGTCATCCTTCGAATTTTGCGTAGCCCAACCCCAGGCGTCATCCTTCGAATTTTGCGTAGCCCAACCCCAGGCGTCATCCTTCGAATTTTGCGTA
>CAIQBE010000032.1 GCA_903870015.1 uncultured Thiotrichales bacterium | reverse complement strand
CTCCCCCATAGCCAGCTAACGGATGCTGTCAGTATCATCACTGAAGGATTCAAAACCGGAGAAGGCCATGGTCATTACAAAGAATAAACAAAAATACCTGGGCTGCTTATTGGTGTTATTCAGCTTTTTGCCGTTGTCAGGCTGCGGCCCTGCGGGCTCTACGACGATTAGTATTAGTAGTGACGCGGCTAATCCATTTGTGGTCACGCCAGGGGTTCCCGCTCAGTTGACAGTGACGAATAACAGCTCAGATGCACTGCAGAACTTCGCAATTACTATCCCTGCAAGCTTTTCAGGTCTAACAAAAACTGGCGATGCTAGCTGTGCCAATCTTGCTGGTGGTTCAAGCTGCACCATTACTTTTAATAGTACCGCAACTGCAAACCAAACAGGTACCATTACCGTGAGTGGCAGCAACAGCAATACTCTGTCGATTCCAACAAGTGTGACGTTACCGACGTTTAGCGTGTCTGGGTCGGTGATTAATCAGGTGGGCCCCAACACGATTACGGTAACCAATAATAGCCAGGTGCCGCTGATTATTAGTGGTTTAAGCTTTCCCTCGATTACTGGCGTCAGTTTCAACGCAGGTAGCTGCGCCAACGCCACATTACAACCCAATGTCTCCTGCACCATTACGGCTTCAGCAGTCAGCTCTTCCTATGGCCAAGGATTTTTAACTTTGAACGGCAATATGGCCTCTGGGTCGGGTAAAGCGTTTGTTCAAGTATTGGCTCCTACGTTAACAATTAATAGTGGCAATCAAATTAATTTACCCTCAAGCCCGGGCACTACCAGTGTGACTATTGAAAATGGGGGGCCATTTGCCATAAGTGGTATGACTCTCAATTATAATCCTACAAATTCTGTTAGTGTAGTTACAAATGATTGTACTACCACCTTAGCGAGTAACGCTAGTTGCACAGTTCAACTAAGCTATTCAGGTACGGGCGCAACCACGGGGTATATGAGCGTAACAGCAAATAATTTTGTGGCAATACAACAGCAGCGATTTGTAGCAACCGGGGGTGTGGCCATTGT
Source organism: uncultured Thiotrichales bacterium (assembly GCA_903870015.1). Classification (GTDB taxonomy): domain Bacteria; phylum Pseudomonadota; class Gammaproteobacteria; order Francisellales; family CACEW01; genus CAIQBE01. The sequence continues at coordinate 7,277 of CAIQBE010000032.1, read as the reverse complement.
TGCAATGCCAAGAACTCATCTGCGTTACTTTGACGTGCGCGTAGAAAATAGCGCGCAATCCCCAGGATCTGCGACCGTTAGTGCCTTTAGCTTGACTAGCCAACCATCAGGTCCCACAGTAAGTATTAGCAGCACAGGGCCCGCAGATTATGTGGGTACTCTGTGTAATCCAAATGGGGGTACCGTAGTTGCTCAGGGCGCAAGTTGTGACATTTGGCTCCATGCAAATAGTGTTGGTTCAGGTGTTGGCATCGAAAATCAAGGGACTTTGACAGTCAGTACAACAGGGGTGGTGACTACAGCGAGCTTTGCCATCACGAACGAAACTGACTTATATGCTGGTGGCGATTTTGCTGGAGAATGCGCCGCTGCTAACAACTGTGGGTCTGCAACTAATCCAATGAGTCGTATCGGTTATTGGGGTGGGGCTACACCTTCATGGCATCCTTTAATTTCGAAGACAGGGGGAATTAATGGCGTAAGTGGTTCAAGTGGTTCACAAGTAGCGAGCCTTGCTTTAGGTGATGCCGATGTATATGTCGGAGGACTTTTTACTAACGCAGGGAGTTTTGTAGTCAATGATGTTGCTTCGTGGAGTGGCGTTGATTGGGCAGCATTAGACCAGGGGCTTACCAATAACGTACTCGGTTTGTTGGCAAATAACAGCAATGGTCAGGTTTTTGCTACGGGTTATTCTGGTACACAATTCTTTGATGGTACAACTTGGTCGCCTGTTGGGGGTGGGCTAAATGGTATAGGTCAGGCAATAACTCAAGGAAGCGGCAGTAATTACTATTTTGGTGGTAATTTTACAGCTACTAATAGCGGCACTGCTTTGAATTACGTGGGTTTATATAATGGCTCCTGGTCTGCCTTAGGCGCGGGTTTGGATAACTCCGTGAATGCCGTTACCTACTTAAGCACCACCATCCCCAGCAACTCTTATGTTTATGCCGGTGGCAATTTTATCCAAGCCAATGCTTTTGGCGCTAATGCCGCTGTGCCATTAAATCATGTTGGTTATTGGGATACTACGAGTTTGAAGTGGAATGCCTTGGCTAATGGCTTAGGCGGTGGAGGTTCAGTATCTGTGAAGGCGATTGTGCTGGATCAGGTATTCGGTTCTACTGGTGCTGTTATTGTTGCAGGTAAATTTGTGGGTGCTTGTTCTAATAGCGCTTGTGATAGTCAGAATAAAATCTTAAATAATATTGGCTTCTGGTCAGGCCCAGGTCCGAATTTTTGGCAGTCAAATTCTTTCGGTTATGGTTTGGGGGGTGGGGCAGGAGCAGGTGATGTAAAGGCCCTTGCTGCCATTTTGGTGTCTGGGTCTGGGCTTCAAGAAAATGTTTATGCAGGCGGTGATTTTGCCGGTAGCTGTTCCAATAGCGCGTGTAATAGCACTTCTGCCTTAAATAATATCGGCCTATGGAATAGTGGTAGTGGCAGTTGGGGTATTATGGGGAATGGTCTAGATGCCCCAGTCTTTGCATTATTATTAGTACCCACAGTAACCGCTACGCCTACGCCTCAGTAATTTCATGTGCCAGGGTTTTTGGCGCATTAAGTTTGTTGATTCATGTCTAGGGTGCCTATTATTTTGCCAGAAGGCGGCCTGTCTGCCAGTGCCCTATACCCACATACCCAAACCCCACAAAATTTGCTAAAATGCCTTGGTTAAATGAGTGAATAACTAGAGGTAAGCAATGTCTGATGAAGTAATACGCCAAGAAAGTACCTATGACGCATCCAGTATTAAGGTTTTAGAGGGCCTTGAGGCCGTTCGTAAACGTCCGGGGATGTATATTGGTGATACCGATGATGGTTCGGGTTTGCATCATATGGTCTTTGAGGTCGTTGATAATGCGATCGATGAAGCTTTGGCTGGGCATTGCGATGATATTAAAGTCATTATTCATGCGGATGAATCAGTCACTGTAAAAGACAACGGCCGGGGGATTCCGGTGGATATGCATCCGACCGAAAAGCGCTCTGCGGCTGAGGTTATCATGACTATCCTGCATGCCGGTGGTAAGTTTGACAGCAATTCTTACAAGGTCTCTGGCGGTCTGCATGGGGTGGGTGTGTCGGTTGTGAATGCCTTATCCGAAACGCTCGAATTAACCATTTACAGAAACGGCAAAATCCATAGACAAACTTATCATTTAGGCGAGCCCGAAGCACCTTTAGCAGTATGCGAAGAATCGGACAAACGTGGTACCGAAGTGCACTTTAAGCCATCTCCAACGATTTTTAATAATGTCTTAAGCTTCAATTATGATATTTTGGCAAAACGTTTACGCGAACTCTCATTCTTAAATTCCGGCGTACGCATTCATTTGATTGATGAGCGCAATGATCGCGAAGATATTTTTGAGTACAAAGGCGGGATCAAGGCCTTCGTTGAGCACTTAAATACCAATAAAACCCCTGTGCATCCTACCGTCATTAACATCAGCACCGAAAAAAATGGCATTACCGTTGAGCTCGCCATGCAGTGGAATGATGGCTTTCAAGAAACTTTATTTTGCTATACCAATAACATTCCGCAGCGCGATGGTGGCTCGCACTTGTCTGGCTTTCGTGCCGCGCTAACCCGAACCCTCAATAATTATATCGATGCAGAGGGCATGGCGAAGAAGCTGAAAATTGAAACCTCGGGCGATGATTCACGCGAAGGTTTAACCGCTGTATTATCAGTCAAAGTACCTGATCCAAAATTTTCATCACAAACCAAAGATAAGCTGGTGTCATCCGAAGTGCGCCCTGTCGTTGAAGAGGCCGTTGCTGCAAAACTCAATGACTTTTTGCAAGAGCATCCTGCCGAGGCCAAAGCCATTACTGCCAAAATTTTAGAAGCCGCCCGCGCCCGTGAAGCGGCACGTAAAGCTCGCGAAATGACCCGTCGTAAAGGCGCCTTAGATATCGCAGGTCTGCCCGGAAAACTCGCGGATTGCCAAGAAAAAGATCCAGCCAATTCTGAACTTTATCTCGTTGAGGGAGATTCTGCGGGTGGCTCAGCCAAGCAAGCGCGTGATCGTCGTACGCAAGCGATTTTACCGCTTAAAGGTAAAATTCTCAATGTCGAAAAAGCCCGTTTTGATAAAATGATTGCCTCTCAAGAAGTCGGAACATTAATTACGGCGCTAGGTTGCGGCATTGGGCGCGATGAATATAACCCTGATAAATTACGTTATCATCGCATTATGATCATGACCGACGCGGACGTTGACGGTTCGCATATTCGTACGCTGTTACTCACCTTTTTTTATCGCCAAATGCCCGAGTTAATTCAACGCGGACACATTTACATCGCGCAACCACCGCTTTATAAAGTCAAACGAGGTAAGTCTGAGACTTATGTGAAAGATGAAGCAGCACTGAACGAATATTTATTAAAGCTCGCTTTGGATGAGGCAACATTAAAACCCAGTGCGACTGCATCGGGTGTGACAGGCGAAGCGCTTGAGCAGCTCATTCGCCAATACCAAAGTGTTGATGAGCATATTAAGCGTTTAAGCCGCCGTTATCCCAGCGAAATGTTGCGCGCAATGATTCATTACGCACCTGCGCCCGAATTCAACAGCCCTGAATTTAAAACCTGGTGGTTGGCGCTAGCGGCCCATGCACCACGCTCACCTGAATTAACAACCAAGTTAAGCTTTATTGAAATTGATGGTGTGCAAACGCCAGCAGTGACAGTGACGCAGCACGGGATTGGTACCGATTATCTCTTTAACCAAAACTTCTTTGAAGCCCATGAGTACCGGGAGATCGGTGCTTTAGCCGCTGTTCTCAATGGCTTTTTTGTACCAGGGGAGGCCGAAATTCAACGCGGCAATAAATCCATTGCGGTAGATCACATAGAAGCAGCCTTAGCCTGGTTATTTACCGAAGCCAAGCGCGGACAAAACATTCAGCGCTATAAAGGTTTGGGAGAAATGAACCCTGAGCAATTATGGGAAACAACTTTGGATCCCGCAACCCGCCGCATGTTGCGAGTGTCGATCGCTGACGCCGTAGCTGCCGATCAGCTCTTTACTACGCTGATGGGTGATGTGGTCGAACCACGCCGTGATTTCATCGAAAAGAATGCGTTGTTTGTGAATAATTTGGATATTTAACAAGACGCTCATTAAAATCCCAAAAGAATCGTCATCCTAATCGCCGTGCAAAGCGCGGCGCATCAGGTTTATGATTGCCATGCTTTATTAATTATGACAGATTTTATAAAAATGTCAGCCGTTTTCCGAGTCCCCCCCTCAGGGATAACAGCATTGGAAGATATAGAAAAAAGAGTATATGATTAATATAAGAGTAGAATTAGGGGTGGCGCATGAGCAGTCATATTCAAAAAGTTGCGGTGTTAGGGGCTGGTGTGATGGGGAGCCAAATCGCGGCTCACTTTGCTAATGCAGGCTTCACGGTTTTATTATTTGATTTAAATGATGCGGCAGTTGGGAGTATCCAGCGCTTAGCGAAGCTTGATCCTTTGCCATTGGCAATGCCCGAATTTGCACAAAGACTCAAGCCCTGTAATTATCAAAATGATATTGCGTTGCTTAAAGACTGTGATCTTGTTATTGAAGCTGTGGCAGAGGACTTAAGCATTAAAGATCAGCTGTATCAACAAATTGCGCCACATTTAAAACCATCAGCAACGTTGGCGACCAATACTTCGGGTTTAAGCATTACAAAGCTTGCCAGCGTGTTACCGCCAGCGCTGAAGCCTAGATTTTTGGGAATGCATTTTTTTAATCCGCCGCGTTATTTGCCTTTGGTAGAGCTAATTCCCCATGCGCAAACCGATTCGCTTATTACTCTTGAGCTTAAAGATTTTCTCAGTCGATTTTTAGGTAAGCAGGTGGTCAGTGCGCACGATACGCCAAATTTTATTGCCAATCGTTTAGGGGTGTTTGGTTTGCTGATGACTTTGCACCATGCAGCACGTCTAAATATCTCATTTGAAATGGTAGATCAGTTAACTGGGAAATTATTGGGCCGTCCCAAATCAGCAACGCTGCGTACGCTTGATGTTGTGGGTTTAGATATTTTTGCTCATGTCGTGGCGACGATGCAAAATGATCTGCCCCAAGATCCTTGGCATGCTTATTTTGCACTACCCGAGTGGGTGAATGTTCTCATTCAAAATAAAGCCTTGGGCCAAAAAAGTGGGAAAGGAATTTATCAAAAAACTGACAAAGGTTTGCTGGTGCTTAATCCTAAGGCCCATGAGTATGAAGCTGTGAAAAAACCGCATAGCAAAATTTTAAAAGAGTTAAAGGCGAGTAAATGGCAAAAACTATGGCCCAGCCTTGCTGCGCGTAAAGAGCCCGAGGCACAATTTTTATATGCAGTGTTTCGCGATTTGTTTCACTATACCGCTTATCATGCGACCAGTATCAGTGATAATGTTCGTGATATTGATACCGCCATGCGTTGTGGTTTTGCTTGGAGTGAGGGTGTTTTTGAAAGCTGGCAAGCCATTGGTTGGCAAAAAGTCATAACGCTTATCAATGAGGATATCAAAAGTAATAAAGCTTTAGCGCAGGTTGCCCTACCCAAGTGGGTGACAAAGATCGAGGGCGCTTATCAAAATAATAAAGCCTATGCACCCTCGAGTAAAACTTGGATTGATCCCAAGCCTTCAGCGCGTCAGCCTTTCCCAATGTTGGTGGGGCAGGTAGCGCCAGCTTTGGATATTGTTTTTGAAAACGCGAGTGCCGTGATCTACACCTATCCTGAGCCACCGCGACCCGCTAAGCAAGATAAGCGTGCTGCTGAGCCTACAAAACCAATCTTGGTGATTTCATTCAAAACCAAATTATGCACGATCAATCAAGAAGTGCTCGTCGCTTTAAATAAAGCCGTTGAGCTTGCAGAGAAAAAATATTTAGGCTTAATCATTTGGCAAAAAGATTCTGAGAATTTTAGTGCTGGCGCGGATTTATTAACTTTAGCGACGCAGTTTGAGTTAGGGGGTGTCGTCGCGCTTGAGGCAGTATTAACGCAATTTCAAAATACCATGTTACGCATTCGCTATGCTAAGGTCCCGATCGTGACAGCAGTGCGGGGTTATGTCTTTGGCGGCGGCTGTGAATTGATGATGCATTCGCATAAAACTGTTGCCGCTTTAGAGTCTTATATTGGCTTGGTTGAGGTGGGTGTGGGGTTGATTCCAGGGGCCGGCGGTACCAAAGAAATGGCATTGCGTGCAAGTGTTTCAGATAATCCCGAGAAAAATTTGCAGCAATATTTTAAGCAAATCGGTATGGCTGAAGTTGCCAAAAGCGCGTATCAGGGCCAGGCCATGGGATATTTGCGTGCAGATGATATTGTGGTGATGAATCCTTATGAGATCTTATTTATGGCGCAGCAAGCCATTAAAAAAATGACGGAGCAAGCTTTTGAAGCGAGAAAGCCAGAAATGTTCAACGCCCAGGGTATTCCAGCCTATGCCAATATTATGGCAGCGATTACCAATTTAGAGCTCGGGCACTTTGCCAGTGAGTATGATGCCATCATTGCTGAAAAACTAGCGCATGTGATCACAGGCGGGGGCGTTGATCCATCAATGGTCGATGAAGCCTGGATGTTGCGCCTAGAGCGCCAAGCCTTTTTAAGCCTAGTGATCGACCGGCGCACGCAGGCGCGGGTAGCGCAGATGATGCGAACCGGGAAGCCTTTGCGGAACTAAAGGACTAAAACCTGTCGTAAAGCATGTTCAATTTTAAGCATGTCATGATCATTACTCGTCTCAATAAATTCAAGGATGCGAGATTTATCAACGGTGCGAATTTGATCAATGACTGCGATCGCTTCTTTTTTGAGGCAAGAAATTGTTACCGTAATAGGGGGTGCAACAGTTTTGCTTGAGGAGAGTGGGATAACTACCACGGTTCTACGTGCTTTATTAATAGGATTTGCGCTCAAAATTAAACAGGGTCGCTTTTTTTTAATTTCAGAGCCCTTGGTTGGCTCAAGATCAACCCAATAAATATCACCACGATTCATCGTCATCGATTCCATCCCCAATAGCAACATCCCATGCCTGCATGTCATCGCTTAGTTTTTGATCTTTTTCAACAGCGAGCGCAGCCTCATACAAAAGTGCCTCACGGCGTGTGACTTCGGTCTCAATCAGCATTTTAATCAATTTGCTTCTCTGGCGATCAGGTACGGCTGACTTTAAGCGCAAAGCCAGATCATGCGGCAGTGAAATCAGTAGCTTAGCGGTGGTCATGATCAGTCTCCTTTATATAAGATATATTATATAT
>CAIQBE010000031.1 GCA_903870015.1 uncultured Thiotrichales bacterium | reverse complement strand
TTTATTGATATTTATATTGTTTTATGGTATTATTTTGTTGTTATATATTTGTTTATATTAATCAAGGGGGTGAAAAATGTTAGGAGCAATAGGGTTAGGTCCAAAATTAGCGACTCGTGGCGAGAAAATCGATCATCTAGATGCTCGTAGTGGGCAGATGGTAGCTGGATCAGCTGCATTTTTCCATACTGCTTTATCTGATTTGGCTGCTAAGATTGAATCTGGGTTGCCAAAAGTTTCTTCGGGCTCTTGGAGTGGTTATAAAGAATCTTTAGATCTTTTGGTACAATATGACAATTTAGCCTCTATGGTTGCTAGATCAAATGAGGTTGTGCTACGTGCATTTTTAGAGCGAGCGATTGCTCATAACCTTAAAGACTCCAAGACTGAGACTAAACTTCCAGCTCGATGGGATTTGCTTGTTAGGGTTGTTGTTGCTTCGGGTATTGCCCCTGACACCATTAAAGGTTATTCTGCATTAAATGCTAAAGTGGAATCGTTGGCATCTCCAGCGTCAGCATTATCATCTTCTGCAGCATCTGCTCCTGTCTATCGCAGTCGTGCACCAGCTGTTTCTAATGTAGTGGTTGGTGATCCTTTAGTTTCTACTGGCTCTTCAATGGATCGAGCTTATCTTTCTTTGGGTGCTACAACGTCTGCTCTTGCTGAGACTTTTCATACTGTGCTGAAGCGAGATGATATCTCTTTGTCAGATCGTCAATTCAACCCCGCTCCCATTGCTAAATTTATATTAGATGCTATTGTTAATAATGTTTCTAAAAAACCTGATGAATCAGCAGGTGATCCTGGTTTTGTTGCCTATTGTAAGAGCATTTTAACTTTACGTAATCTTTACTCTTTGAATCCGCATCATAAAATTGAAGTGATCAAGAGGCTCAAGTTTGATTTGTTGGAGCAGATAAGTGTCTCTGGGTCAGCCTTACATAAGAAATTTGGACCCGTTGGATTGGGTTTTGGGGCTCCTACAGTTCCAGGAGGCGTTACAAAAGTTTCACAAACATTTTTCGATGGGCTTGCAGAGCTTGATAAGCATATCAAGGGTGTAGATCATTCACTCGCTACAGGACCAACAAGATAAACACTTTTAAAAGCCATCGGGCGTTATGATGAAATTTATGGTATCATAGCTCAATTTACGCCACGGTGGCTTTTATGAAACCCTTACTTCATACCGTTAAAAATTTAGTGTCTGAGGCCTTTGCTCAGGTTTTTTCTGATTTACAGGCGCCTAATCCCATTCCCCTTAATATTGAAATTGCGCATTGCAAAGATGCGGCATTGGGTGATTATCAGTGTAATAGTGCGATGCGTTATGCTAAAGAATTAAAGCTTGCGCCTAAAGATCTTGCGGCGAAAGTCATGGCGTATTTGCAATCAGAGCTTTTTAGTGAGGTTAGTCTTGCAGGGCCTGGTTTTATTAATTTGCGTGTTAGCCCCCAGGTGCTTGAAAATTATGCCCGAGAAATGTTGTCACAACCGCGGTTAGCGGTGGGGCAGGTTGATGCTACGCGTATTGTGGTTGAGTTTTCTAGTCCCAATGTGGCGAAGGAAATGCATGTCGGGCATTTGCGCTCGACCATTATTGGGGACTCTTTGGCGCGGGTGTTTGAGTTTTTGGGTTATGATGTTTTGCGTTTAAATCATATTGGCGATTGGGGTACGGCCTTTGGCATGTTGATCGCGCATATGGAAGATGTGGCTTTGCCAGTATTGCAGGGCAAAGAAGCGGCTGACTTAGCTGCGCTCATGACTTGGTATCGTGAATCTAAAAAACATTTTGATGAAGATGAGGCCTTTAAAAAACGCGCGCAGTTAAAAGTGGTGGCTTTACAAGGCGGTGATCCAGATGCCTATAGGGCTTGGGAAATTATTTGTGATATTTCCGCCAAAGCCTATCAGCAAATCTATGATTTATTAGATGTCAAAATTACCACGCGTGGAGAATCTTTTTATAACCCGATGTTGCCTGGTGTCATTGATGCGCTGCAATCCCAAGGTTTGATTAGTATTTCTGACGGCGCTAAGTGTGTATTTTTGGATGGCTTTACTAATCGCGAAGGTGAGCCTTTGCCTTTAATGGCTCAAAAAGCCGATGGTGGTTATAACTATGCTACAACTGATTTAGCTGCGGTGCGTCATCGTATCGATGTTGAAAAAGTAAAACGCGTGATTTATGTGGTCGATATTGGCCAAAGCCAGCATTTTGCTATGGTCTTTGCCGCGGCGCAAAAAGCGGGGTGGGTGCCTGATTTTGTTGAGCTGAACCATGTGCCTTTTGGTTTGGTCTTGGGGAGTGATGGTAAAAAATTTAAAACGCGTTCGGGTGATGTTGAGCGTTTAATTGATTTATTAACTGAGGCGGTGATTGAGGCCCGTCGCATTTTAGTTGAGCGGGGTGGTATTGAAGAGCCCAAGCTTTCTGAGATGGCAAATGTCTTAGGGATTAATGCCGTTAAGTATGCCGATTTATCATGCCAGCGCGCGCAGGATTATGTGTTTAGTTATGAGCGGATGTTAAAATTTGAAGGCAATACGGCGGCCTTTATCATGTACAGTTATGTGCGTATCTTAAGTATTCTCCGTAAAGTGAATGTCGATCCCACGAGTCTTAATGTTGCTGATCTTAAATTACAGCATCCTTCCGAGTTAGCTTTGGCGCTTCATTTAGCCCAGTTTTCTGAGGCGATTGATTATGTCGCGCGCGAACTCTATCCCCATCGTTTGTGTGATTATCTCTATACCTTGGCTGGGCATTTTAATGGCTTTTTCCGTGATTGTCGGGTTGAGGGAACGCAGGAGCAAAGCTCACGTTTGTTATTGTGTCATTTGACATCACAAGTATTTAAGCAAGGCATGGAGTTGTTAGGCTTACGGATTTTGGATAAGATGTAGCATTAGTTTAAATTTAAGGATAGCGCTATGAACCATCTCACATTACAACAAGAAGACCCGGAAATTTTTAAAGCGATTGCAGAAGAAGCAGAACGTCAAGAAGATCATATCGAGCTCATTGCTTCAGAAAATTATGTCTCAAACGCGATTCTCGAAGCACAGGGTTCCGTGCTTACGAATAAATATGCTGAGGGTTATCCCGGTAAGCGTTATTACGGTGGCTGTGAATTTGTCGATATTGCGGAAAGTTTAGCCATTGAGCGGGCAAAAAAATTATTTGGTGCGGCGTATGTGAATGTGCAGCCGCATTCGGGTTCCCAAGCCAATGCTGCGGCGATGTTAGCGTTATTGCAGGCGGGTGATACCATTTTGGGAATGTCATTAGCCCATGGTGGGCATTTAACCCATGGTGCTAGCGTGAATTTTTCGGGTAAATTATTTAAAGCAGTGCAATATGGAATTTATCCTGATACGGGCCTGATTAATTATGATGAAGTGCGCGCTCTTGCGCGTGAGCATAAGCCTAAGCTTATCATTGCTGGATTTTCTGCGTATTCACGCGTATTAGATTGGTCTATTTTTCGTGAGATTGCCGATGAAGTTGGGGCTTATTTGATGATTGATATGGCCCATGTATCAGGTTTGGTGGCAGCGGGTTTATATCCTAATCCTATTCCTTTTGCGGATGTGGTTACTACCACTACGCATAAAACTTTGCGTGGGCCCAGAGGTGGGATGATTTTGGCGCGCGATAATCCGGATTTGCACAAAAAATTTAATAGCCTAGTGTTTCCAGGAACTCAAGGTGGGCCTTTGATGCATGTGATTGCGGCAAAAGCCATATGTTTTCTTGAAGCATTACAACCTGGATTTAAAGCCTATCAACAACAGGTGATTCAAAATGCGCGTGCCTTGGCTCAGCATTTTATGAGTGAGGGCTTTGAAGTGATTTCAGGTGGTACGGATAATCACTTAATGCTGATTTCTTTGGTGAGGCAGGGCATTACTGGCAAAGATGCCGAAAAGGCTTTGGGTCTTGCCAATATTACCGTCAATAAAAACTCTGTGCCCAATGATCCACAATCACCTTTTATCACAAGTGGTATTCGCATCGGCAGTCCGGCGATAACGACGCGTGGCTTTAAAGAAGCAGAGTGTCAACAGATCGCCGCTTGGGTAGTACGTGCGGTGTTAAATGCAAATGATGAGCGTGTGATCAAAGAAATTCAAACAGAAGTGTTGGCCCTCTGTCAGCGCTTTCCGGTTTATGGCAGCTAAAATCATACATAGGTGTAAAAATGGATTGTCCTTTTTGTCAGAGTCATGATACCAAAGTTACCGATTCGCGCTTTGTGCCTGAGACTAATCAGATTCGACGTCGGCGCGAGTGTAATGTTTGTGTTGAGCGTTTTACTACTTATGAAATTGTTGAGTTGGATATGCCGTGGGTGATTAAACGTGATGGTGCGCGTGCCAGCTTTGATCAGCAAAAATTAAAAGCGGGTTTGTTGCGTGCGGTGCAAAAGCGGCCGGTGAGTATGGATCAGATCGATGTTGCCATTAGTCATATTTTGCGGCAGATCAGAGGTTTGGGTGAAAAAGAAATTGAAAGTCAAAAAGTGGGTGAGTTTGTGATGCATGAATTGCGTGAACTTGATGATGTTGCCTATGTGCGTTTTGCCTCTGTCTATCATCGCTTTCAAGACGTGGATGCCTTTGTTCATGAGGTTCAGGGGTTGTTGAGTACGAAGAATAAACCTTTGGTAAAAAAGTGAAATCTTTTTTATTCATCTTATTTTTCATAAATAATAATTTGTCATGACAAATTATTATGCCCGCGCGCGTCTTGGCAAAAGTGGTTCAAGTATGTTTAAATAGCAGATCAAATTAATAGTAAAAATAGCTCATGAATTGGCTTGATCAGTTATATGTCCTTCGCGATAATATTCAAGCGCTCTGGAATAATCCAGGCCTTGCTTTGCAACGTCTACAGTCCGACCATATTCTGTTGTTAGAAGTAGTGGGCGTGGTTGTAGTTTTGCTGTTTTTGCTTTATGTTTTGTTTAAGCCTGCCAAGAAAGTCAAAGTGCAACCTGTGAGCGTTAGCCCTACGGTGCAAAAAGCCAATGAGCGTGGCTCGGTCGTATCAAAGTCAAGAGAACCCAAGGTTGAACTTCCCAAGGATCCAGTTCCCAAAACAGTGAAGGCTGTGCAAGAAGAAGGGCGGCAAAAACAATTGGCCAAACAACAGATCGAGGGGAGTGTGGTTGCGCCGCATGAACCTTCTGAGCCATCCTGGCAAGAATTAAGTAATGATGAAGAGGTTGCCTTGGCGGAGGCTATGCAAAATGCCGGTAAACAGGCTTTGGCAGAAATTAAAGGGGCGCCGCATCAAGTAGAATTTTTTGAAGATGAAAATGCCGCTCGTGATGCGGCCAAAAAAATGTTTTCAAAAATGAAGACCGATGAGGAAGATGCGTCTTTAATGCAGATGCCTTTAAAAAAAGCGCCGCCACCACCACGCTTGGATTTTCTGATGATTTATTATATGGCGCCGCGTTCTCAGCCTTATAAACTCTTTAACTTGTTTAATATCTTTGAAAGTTTTAATTTGACGTTTAATGATAGCCAAGTGTTTGAGTATGAAGATCAGCAGGGTTTGCAGTTTTATATTGCCTCCGCCCTTAATCCGGGGACTTTTGATTCGAATCGACAAGGAGAAGTTGTGGGTTTGAGTTTTGTTTTGGATTTGCAAAGTGTGCAAGACGCGCGTGGTGCTTTTAACAAGATGTTAATTTTTATCGATGCACTTTCAAAACAGTTGCCCGGAGATATTTTAGATGATCAGCGTCATCGTCTTACTACGCTTAAGATGAATGAGTATCTTGCGCGTATCAAAAATCATTAGCGCGACCAATAAATATTCTTTTTTATGAAAGCTAGCAAAATCAAGTTGTTGAGAGGTGCTTCTGCCCGCAAAAAAGCGCCCCTCTTTAATCTCAAGTAAAAAAAACAGTAATATCGCTTGACACAGTGAAATGAGTATTGGTATAAAGTACTTGCCTGCTGAGTTCTATTCGTAGAAGCAGCAAATGGGCAATTAGTCCTTAACTAACAGAGAGGGTATTTTTGTGAATAAGTCAGAATTAATCGAAGCGATTGCAAAAGAAGCTGAAGTTTCTAAAGCTGCTGCTGGTCGTGCTTTAGATGCGGTATTAAACTCCGTTACTAAAGCGCTTAAAAAAGGTCAAAGCGTAGCATTAGTTGGCTTTGGTACTTTTCATGTAAAAAGCCGCAAAGCTCGTAAAGGCCGTAACCCACGTACTGGCGCTGAGATCCGTATCCCAGCTGCTAAAGTACCAGGTTTTCGTGCTGGTAAAACTTTGAAAGACAGCGTTCAATAGACGTTATTTTTTTCAGTTTCACAAAAAAGCGTGCCGCGAGGTGCGCTTTTTTTTCGTCTATTATTTCTTGATGCGCATGATGAAAGACTGCTGTTGGGTCCTGGTTCCTCCGCAAAAATTGCTGCGCAATTGTTCGAAGGATTGACGCTGGGGAACAGTAGGTCTAGGCTGGGGTTATGCAGTGGTATTGATGATGAAATTTGGTTTGATATACTCCTTGACATATCATAATTATTATTATATTTTGCCATATTAAAATTCATGTTAATGAAATTTTCGATTAATAAAAAAACTGATTAAAACAATTTTGGAGATATATTATATGCAAGCAATAGAGCGGATTACGCCAGAAACAGTTATGAATGCGATTCGAGCGGGGTCGGACCTGATGGTGCCAGAGGATAATGGTGTTGATCTTAATGATTTAATTGATCTTGAAGGTATAGCCGCCGCCCTCTATGTTAGTGCAGGCCCAGATGACCCATACGATCGCATGCGTGGTACACCCTTGATTCTGGTTGCTGCTCATGCAGGCAATGCTAGTGTGGTTGCTTTTTTAAGAGACTGTGGTGTTGAGATTAATATAGAGCTACCCTCATTCGAGCCAGGTATCAAACCTTCGCTACGTACTGCTGCGATTCTTGCTGCTGAAAGAGGGCATGTGCATGT
>CAIQBE010000030.1 GCA_903870015.1 uncultured Thiotrichales bacterium | reverse complement strand
CAGCCTTCGCGCTAAGGGGTTATAACGTATCGTGAAATAAGGAGAGGCTCGCCGACGGTTAGGAGGGCTTTTCGCGGAGGGCCGAGGCCCGCCTACGTCCTGCGGACTTCGGCGCGGCAGCCTTCGCGCTAAGGGGTTATAACGTATCGTGAAATAAGGAGAGGCTCGCCGACGGTTAGGAGGGCTTTTCGCGGAGGGCCGAGGCCCGCCTACGTCCTGCGGACTTCGGCGCGGCAGCCTTCGCGCTAAGGGGGTATAACGTATCGTGAAATAAGGAGAGGCTCGCCGAGCCGTAGCGCTACTGGCGTTTAGCCAGTTCAGCGCGAAGGCTGGTGGAGGCGGTGGGGATTGAACCCACGTCCGAAAATCATTCACTTCTGAATCTACATGCTTAGTAGTCTGACTTAATCTTACGCAACGCCATCTCAGATACAGGATATAACGTTACGCCAGCCTCTTTAGTTTAGCGTGGCTATCGAGACAGTAGCCACACGAGCTTATTGGCTATGAGCGTAATTTAGGTAGAATAAGCACCACCTAGTTACGCCAACGTTGTCAGTTTCAGCTGACAGTTAAATTACGCGGCTAAAGCCACGCGATTTAATTTAGCGTTGTTAGCAGCCTTACGGCTTTGTTGTTTGCCAGTTATTAGCAATGAAACATTATTTACGAGGTGAGTCTCATCCTCGGCATGCGTCATCAGCTTCAGTATCTCCGTCGAAGCCATGTCGCCCCCAGTAGGGTAGGTGGGCATTATATTAATGCTCATCTGTCTATTATTATAGCACATTGGGTAGAAAATGCAGCTATTATTTTAATCTAAAAACCAAGCGGTTGAATCACTGTAAGCTTTTCCTGCAACCAGGCTTGACGCGCTCCTATTTTATCCTGCGCGATTTGTAGCTCTTGCACCAGTGCTGATTCATGTTTGCTATTGCCAAGATCATGGGCTTTGACGATGATTTCGATATTAAGCGCGGCGAAGACATCATCGTGAATCTCTGGTGAGAATTGCTTTAATTCTTCTAAACTTAAATCATCAAGACGGCAGGATTTATTCAAGCAATGCGCGACTAATTTGCCGACGATTTCATGGGCGTTTCTAAAGGGAATGCCAGCTTTCACTAAATACTCAGCCAGGGCAGTGGCATTTAAATGGCCCAGGTCCACGGCTTTGCGCATGTTTTCTTTATTAACTTTGAGCGTTGCTAATAAAGGCTTGTAAATGCTTAGGGTTGTCTGCAATGTTTTCACAGTATCAAATAAGGGCTCTTTGTCTTCTTGCATGTCTTTGTTGTATGCCAATGGCAAGCCTTTTAATGTGGTGAGTAGCGAGAATAAAGCACCATAGACCCGACCCGTTTTGCCGCGCGCAAGCTCGGCGACATCGGGGTTTTTTTTCTGCGGCATAATGCTACTGCCGGTGCAGTAAGCGTCATCAAAAGTAATAAAGTTAAACTCTTGGCTCGACCAGAGAATCAGCTCTTCGCTAAAACGCGAGAGATGCATCATGATCAGGCTAGCATTACTTAAAAATTCTAGGACAAAATCACGATCGCTGACAGCATCTAACGTATTGTGATAAATGCCATCAAAGCCCAAAAGCGCAGCGACATAATGCCGATCGGTTGGTAGGCTCGTGCCCGCAAGCGCGCAGGCGCCCAAGGGGGATTGATTGGCGTGCTGCCAATTATTTTGTAAGCGTTGACTATCGCGCTCAAGCATGGCGATATAGGCAAGAAACTGCTGGGCCAAATAAATCGGTTGTGCTCTTTGTAAATGCGTATAGCCAGGCAGAATCGTCGTCGTGTGCGCCTGCGCTAGATCTAACAAAGTCGCCTGCAATTGAGTGATCAGATCAAGGGTTGCTAAGATCTGACGTCTCACATATAAATGCACATCCAGGGCCACTTGATCATTACGACTTCTGGCGGTATGCAGTTTTTTTGCAGCATCGCCGATTTTGTCAGTCAGATGGCGCTCGATGTTCATGTGAATGTCTTCATCACTGATTGCAAAATCCAGCTTGCCATCAGTATAGTCTTGCGCGATTTCAAGTAAGCCTGCTTTGATTTTATCAAACTCTTTTTGGCTTATGATATTGCAATGCGCCAACATTTGCGCATGGGCAAGGCTGCCCTGAATATCATCAAGCGCCAGTTGTTGATCAAATGTAATCGAAGCGTTAAAGGCATCGACTTCGCTCGCTGTCGCTTTATTAAAACGTCCGGACCAGAGTTTTTTGGTCATGTGAGTTTCCTTTTATTTTTGCACTTTATGGGCAATCTCTGTGGGTAGGCCCCAGAGTTTAATAAACCCTAACGCAGCGTTATGATCGAATTTATCCGATGCATCATAGGTTGCCAGGTTTTTCACATAAAGAGAATAAGGGGAGTCTCTGCCCGCAACGATGGCGTGACCTTTGTGCAATTTTATTCTCACTTTGCCAGTGACGTATTGTTGCGTGCTCTTGATGAAAGCATAGAGTGCATCGCGCAAAGGTGAGAACCACAGCCCATCATAAATAAGTTGCGCGAATTGTAGTTCAATAATAGGTTTGAAGTGTGCTACTTCGCGCGTGAGAGTGATGGCCTCTAAGGCTTTATGCGCAGTAATTAAAGTGATAGCGGCAGGAGCCTCATAAACTTCTCTGGATTTGATGCCAACCAAACGGTTTTCGATATGATCGATTCTGCCGACCCCGTGTTTGCCCGCGATTTGATTCAGCTCTAGAATCAAGTTAGCCAGCGATAATTTTTTGCCATTGAGGCTCACGGGTTTGCCTTGTTCAAATTCAATAATGATTTCTTCCGCTTCATTAGGGGCGTTGTCTATTGAGCTTGTTAAGTCATAAGCGTTTTCTGGTGGCGCTGCCCATGGGTCTTCGAGTACGCCACATTCGCAGCTTCTGCCCCAAAGATTTTGGTCGATGCTAAACGGGTTGTTTAAATTAATGGGTAGCGGAATGTTATGCTTTGCTGCATACGCAATCGCATCTTCACGCGCCATGGGGTGTTCTCTTGCCGGGGCGACGATTTGTAAATGGGGTGCAAGGGCGGTGATGCTGACATCAAAGCGAACTTGATCATTGCCTTTGCCGGTACAGCCATGCGCGACCGCGGTAGCGTTTTCTTTTTTGGCAATATCAACAAGAGATTGCGCGATCAAGGGTCTTGAAAGTGCTGAGATCAGCGGATAAATACCCTCGTATAAAGTATTCGCCTGTAGTGCGGGGAGTAATAATTCTTCGGCAAACTTTTCTTTTAAGTCCAAGACATAGCATTGGCTGGCGCCGACTTTTAGGGCTTTTTCTTTGATGGGCTCCATTGCTTTGCCTTCACCGACATCAGCAGCCATACAGATAACTTCAAAGCCATATTGTTCTTCAAGCCATTTGATCGAGCAAGAGGTGTCAAGGCCGCCTGAGTAGGCGAGGATAATTTTGGGTTTAGACATGGTTGTTTTCCTTTATTAAATGCAATAATACAGCTTTTTGTATGTGTAAACGATTTTCGCTTTGTGTAAAGATAACTGAGCAAGGTTGATCTGGCAAGGTCTCGCTCACTTCTTTGCCTCTTTCCATGGGTAGGCAGTGCATGAAGACAGCATTAGGTGCGGCTTGTTGCATGAGGGTTTCGTTCACTTGAAAGCCTTGGAATAAATGCTCGGCACTTTGGGCTTCAAAGCCCATGCTGGTCCAGACATCGGTATAGATGGCGTTGGCATTTTTGACGGCCTCAGCTGGGGTTTTAAAGCTTTTGATTGTGCCAGTGTTGGGCCCCAATTTTTCTAAGCTTTTAGCGAGAATGTCAGCATCAGGTTCCCGCGTCTCTGGGCAGCAATAATGAATATTCACACCCAGTTGAGGTGAGAGTAGTAATAAACTGTGCAAGATGTTATTGCCATCGCCGATGTAGGTCAGGGTCAGGCCTTTTAAATCACCAAAGACTTCTAATAGCGTCATTAAGTCTGCCAAAATTTGGCAGGGGTGATGTAAGTTGGACAATCCATTAATAATGGGTACGCTTGAGGCCTGGCTCATTCTTTCAAGCGTGCTATCCAGGTGGGTTCTGATCATAATCGCTTGGCAATAGCCTGAGAGCACTCTGGCTTGGTCTTCTGGGAGTTCAGCTTTTCTCGTGCAACTGATGCTCTCATAAGCATCGCCGCCAAGTTCATTCATGCCTACGGCAAAGCTAAACCGTGTTCTCAGGGACTGCTTGTCAAAGAGCATGGCCAGATGGCAATTGCTGAGCTCATTGGTTTTGCCCATGTGCCTAATCTTTTTGAGATGGAGGCCATGCTCAAGCAAAGCTTGGGCCTCATGGCTGCTAAGCTCCTCGCCCGTCAGTAAATGTTTTAGATTTTTATTGGTAGTTTTCATGTTCTTGCCTTATTAAAATAATGATTGTGATGCCGCTTATGTATTGTTATATTGTGAAAAAGTTGGGCATCGGCACCAGGTGAGTTTTGAGATCTCCTTGGTTTTCATGATTGTTCCTCTTGTGTTTTTATACGCATTAGTGTATAATTATACAATAACTGAAATGAAAAGGCAAGCACTATGTTAAAAATAGGTATTATTGGAGCGACAGGATATACGGGAATTGAGCTTATACGCTTGTTGGCGCAGCATCCAGAGGCTGAGCTTGCTTATGCTAGTACCGAGACGTATGCTGATAAAATGCTAAGTGCCGTGTATCCGCATTTACAAGGCTTAACCGATATTGTTGGGCAAAAGCTTGATGCGAATGATATAACAGCCACTTGTGACGTAATCTTTTGTGCCTTGCCCCACGGCCATGCCATGAAGATTGTGCCGCAATTATTGGCGGCGGGTAAAAAGGTGATCGATTTGGGCGCGGATTTTCGTTTGCATGATGCTAAAGTGTACGAGGCTTGGTATAAAGAACCACATGTCGCAGCAAATTTATTAGCACAGGCGGTCTATGGCTTGCCCGAGGCTGGGTATCGGGCGCAGATTCAAAAGGCGCAATTAATTGCCAATCCTGGTTGTTATCCTACCGCGAGTATTTTAGCGAGCTTGCCTTTAATTAAAAATAAAATCGTCGCGCTTGATCAGTGTATCTTTGATGCAAAATCAGGGGTCTCTGGTGCTGGTCGTGGCATGCAGCAGCATTTGCATTTTTGTGAAATGAACGATAATTTTTCAGCCTATCAAGTCGGAGGTCAACATCGGCATACGCCTGAGATTGAACAGGCCTTATCTCACTTAGCCAGCAGTGAACTCACCATTCAATTTACCCCGCATTTATTGCCCATTACCCGCGGCATGTTGGTGACCTGTTATTTTAAATTAAACAAAAAATTAAGCCTTGATGATATCTATGCGCTGTATCAAGAAGCGTATCAAGATGAGCCCTTTGTGCGTTTATGCGCGCCCGGGGTTGTGCCTACGGTAAAGCAGGTCGTGGGTAGTAACTTTTGTAATTTAGGCATAACATTAGATGAGCGAACAGGGCGTGTCATTGTGGTGAGCGTTTTAGATAATTTGCTCAAAGGCGCCTCAGCACAAGCCATCCAAAATATGAACATCATTTGTCAATTGCCTGAGAGCTTAGGTTTGCAACAATTTCCAACGTATCTATAAGGAGATCCCGTGAATATTATCGATAATAGCATCTGTGCCCCCAAAGGATTTAAAGCGGCTGGCGTGCATGCAGGTGTGCGCAAGAATCCGCATAAATTAGATGTGGCCCTAATTTATTCAGAAGTGCCAGCGGTCGCAGCCGGCGTATTTACCCAAAATTTGGTAAAAGCAGCGCCTGTTTTGGTGACACAAGAGCACTTAAGTGTTGGCGAGGGTATGCTGCAGGCGGTAGTTATTAATAGCGGTAATGCCAATGCCTGTACCGGGCAATCGGGAATAGAGCATGCGCGCTTGATGGCATCAACAGCAGCGGCAGCATTAAATCTTCCAGTCAATGCCGTCGGGGTTTCAAGCACCGGCGTTATCGGTATGCCCTTGCCGATTGATAAAATCACCGTGGGAATAAAAGAGGCGGCAAAAAGCCTAAGCCAAGAAGATTTATTAGCAGCGCAAGCTATTATGACGACGGATACCGTGCCAAAAACCACGGGTGTGCAATTAGAAATTAATGGCAAGATCGTGACCGTCGGTGGCATTGCCAAGGGTTCGGGCATGATTCACCCGAATATGGCAACGATGTTGGGTTTTGTGACAACTGATGTGGCGATTTCACAAAAAGCCTTGCAAGAAGCCGTGCGTATGGCAACCGATGTGAGCTTTAATATGATTACGGTCGATGGTGATTCTTCTACCAATGATATGTTATTGGTATTGGCCAATGGTATGGCAGAGAATGCCGAGATTACTTCGGTTGATGATCCCAATTGGTATTTGTTTTATCAGGCGCTGCAGCAGGTATGCATTACTTTGGCCAAGCTCATTGCCCAAGATGGCGAAGGCGCAACAAAATTATTAGAGGTAGAAGTCACGGGTGCGTTCAATGAGAAAGAAGCACGCATTGCCGCGCGTGCCGTGTGTCGTTCCCCTCTTGTTAAAAGCGCGGTCTTTGGTGCTGATGCCAATTGGGGGCGCGTAGCCTGTGCTTTGGGGGGGGCGGGTGTACAACTCAATCCAGAAGCCTTATGCATTTGGTTAGATGATATGGAGTTAATGCAAGATGGTATGCCACTAGCATTTGATGAAGTATTAGCGCGCGGTTTATTGCTCAATAATACCGTAGTGTTTCGAGTGGATCTTGGTGTCGGTACTGGTGAGGCGACCGCTTGGGGCTGTGATTTGACTTATGATTATGTGAAAATTAATGCATCGTATCGGAGTTAATATGTTGGCAGATTTAAAAAATAAAATAGTCGTAGTCAAAATGGGCGGTGCCGCCATGGTTGAGTCCAAGCATATGCCCGAGATGTTAGCTGCTTTAAAGACTTTGCATCAACATGGCGTGCATTTGGTCATTGTGCATGGTGGCGGGCCGGAGATTTCTAAATACTGTGGGCTTTTAAATCTGCCCGTGCAATTTGAAGGCGGCCAGCGCGTGACCGATGCGGCGACGCTTGAAGTTGCACAAATGGTTTTATGTGGCAAAATCAATCGCAATATCGTAGCCATGTTTAATCAACAAGAGTTGCATGCAGTCGGGATAAGTGGGCAAGATGCTAATTTAGTATTAGCGGAAAAGTTATTAGGCGCCAAGGGTGCCGATTTAGGCTTTGTCGGGCGCGCAGTAAAAATTGATACAGGGCTCATCAAAACATTGATGCAGGCACATTATTTACCCGTGATTGCGCCCATTGCAACAAGTACAAATGGTCAGGCATATAATATCAATGGTGACTTGATGGCAGGCGCCATTGCTGCGGCTCTGGGGGCTGAAGCATTAGTTATGTTAACCGATGTTAATGGCTTTTATCAGGAGATTAAAGATCCTAGTTCGCGCGTGCCAGAGCTTAGCAAAGATCAAGTCCAAGCAATGTTAAATGCGGGTGAGATCGAAGGCGGCATGGTGCCAAAATTGCAGGCTTGTGTTGATGCGTTAAATTCTGGTGTGAAATCAGCGCGATTATTACAAGGTGAAAAGTTATCAGCATTTTTAAGTGAGAGTAACCACTATATAGGTACGGTGATTGTATGAGCGCAGAAAATTATAAAGGCTTGGCCCAAGAATATTTATTTGAAAATTACGCGCGTTATCCTTTAACCCTGATGCGTGGTGAGGGCGTGTATGTTTGGGATGATAATGGTAAAAAGTATCTGGATTTTTTAAGCGGCATTGCCTGTTTGCCCCTTGGCTATAATCACAAAGCTGTGGTTGATGCCGTGGTGCAACAGGCACATCAAGTCATGCATACCTCTAATCTTTATTATTCCCCGCCCTCCATTAAATTGGCAGAATGGCTAGTCAGGCATGGTGGTTTGGATAAAGTGTTTTTGTGCAATTCAGGTACGGAAGCTAATGAGGCGGCATTTAAATTAGCGCGCAAATATCAGCATCGTTTGGGTCGTCATGAGCAAATGAAGATTTTAAGCGCCGAGCATTCCTTTCATGGGCGGACTTTGGGAGCGCTTGCGGCGACTGCTAAAAAAAGTATTCAGGAAGGCTTTGGGCCAATGCCCGAGGGATTTATTCATGCCAGTTGGGATGATACGGCAGCGTTTTGTGAATTGATAGAAGCAGATGTCGCAGCCGTGATCTTAGAGCCGATTCAGGGTGAGGGCGGGATTTTTATGGCGCCTGCTGAGTTTTTACAAGCAGTGCGTGCGCGTTGTGATGCAGTGGGCGCTTTGCTTATTTTTGATGAGATTCAGTGTGGCGTTGGGCGCTTGGGCAGTTTATTTGCCTATGAGCATTTTGATGTGCGGCCCGATATAATTACGATGGCCAAGGGAATTGCCAATGGTTTGCCTTTGGGGGTGGTCTGCGCAAGCGTGCAGGTTGCAAAAGCCTTGCAGCCCGGGGATCATGGCACGACTTTTGGCGGTAATCCAGTTTCTTGTAGCGCAGCGCTCGCAACCTTAGAAAATATTGTTGCGCATTTGGATCATGTGCGGGCCATCAGCAGCATTTTATTTCAGCACTTAAGAGCGTTGCAAAGTGAGTTTCCTGAAAGCATTAGTGAAGTGCGTGGTGCGGGGTTGATGATTGGCATGAGTTTAAACATTGATGCGGCAAAAGTGTTAGAGGCGTGCCAGCAGCGAGGATTGCTGCTCAATGTCACTGCGGGCAATGTCTTGCGCTTTTTACCGCCTTATATTATTACTGAGGCGCATGTGGCTGAAATGATAAACATTTTACGTGCGGTTTTTAATAACTAGGAGCTTTTTATGGTTAAGCAAGTAGCGAAAAAATTAAGTGCCAATGAATTAGCCACCTTCATTCATAAATTATTACAGCAAGGCTCGGCAGAAACACAAGATGATATTTGTCAGCATTTACAGCGCCAGGGCCTGGATGTCAATCAGGTGCGCATCTCGCGGATTTTGCATAAATTAGGTGCGGTGAAAATGTTAGATCAGGGCAAGATGGTGTATCGCTTGCCGCCAGAACTCCTCAATATCAGTTCAAAAAATTCTTTAGCACAATTTGTGTTAGAGATTACCCATAATGAATATATGATCGTGATTAATGGCGCTCCAGGTTCAGCACAGCTACTTGCGCGTTTGCTAGATACTCATAAAGACCTGGGTATTTTGGGGACGGTAGCGGGCGATGATACCATTTTTATTGTGCCCAAGTCGGTGAAGGATATTGCTGCTTTGGCTAAGAAGGTGAAGGAGTTGTTTTTGGGGTAATGGCATTTTTTTTTTCGGAAAAACATCATGAATTTTTGTTAAATCAACTTATCCATTAGTTTGAAGGCGAGCTTGGTCGTAAGCAGATAAAATGATGGAGCGTATAAAAAATATTTTTATAAAATTTATATTGAGTGGGATTATATAAATTTTATCAAAGAGGCGAGATAATGTTTTTTGTCAAAATTCCCCTCTGGTGCTCTGAGGGGTGAGTGTATGCTAAAAGCTGGGTGGTGAATCAACACGGTGTAAGCTTTCTCTATTTGGTATGATGGGAGATAACGATCTGCTTGCGCTCAATCCAGATCCAGAAAGGGTTAGCACTGTTTGTGGTATAGTAGTGCCGCTGCTGTCTGTTGAGTCATGCTCCCTCAAAAAAGGTGGCGCATGATGGCGTTTAGTGGAGGAAGTAGTGCTAGTAATTGTAATGCCTCCAAGGAAATTTTCTAAGCGGAGATGGCCAGGGGGTGGGCTGTTCAGCTTAAGCATTTCATTAATCTCATCTCGAGTTTTGATTTTAAGTTTCTCGGTGGCTTCGCTCGTGAATTTTGATAGTTTGAACAGCAGCATGCCATATTGTGATAACTGCCTTTGGGCTGAGAAACGTTTGTCAGTATTTTCAGAGGATAAGGTAATTGCATAGTAGGCTTGAGCCTGAGCCTTAAATGCTTCTAGCGTGAGAGGTAGTAGTTTATAGCCAAGCATCGAAAGATGAAGGTCAGTATTTTGGAATATGCTCAGGCTATTTAAAACTCTGGCAATAAATTCAGAACCCTTGCCTTGTTCCATGTGCTCTGCAGAAATTTCAATAATATGGTCACAATACTTGCGTAGTATCGGGTGTGTTATCATGCGTTCTAAAGCATCTCTAGCGGGTTGATAAGCCCGCAAAGCTTCGTCAGCTTCTTTTGACCATGGCATTGGGTCTGATAAAAGTGAAATTTTCTCTGCTACTGTTGCGATAACTTGTCTTATGATTTGAGCGATCGGCGTGCTGGGTGTGAGGGCCTCAGAGGGTAATGCCTCAAGTGCTGAAGAAAGGTTCCTAATACCTGTGTTAAAGTCATTCGTTAAGGTAAGGAGTAGCTCTGGTGTGAAACCTTGCATAGTATAGATCCTTTTATAGTTTTAATAAAATCCATTTTATTAGATATGATTATAATTTATATTTGTTTTTCAATCAAGTGATTTTGTGCGGGAGGCGACAACATGCGCCACAAACATTGACAAATCAAGCCATACCCAGTAAATTACTCCCACAAATGCCGGGGTGGCGAAATTGGTAGACGCGCTAGTTTCAGGTACTAGAGGGTAAAACCGTGGAGGTTCGAGTCCTCTCCTCGGCACCATTTGTATCATTCATTAAAGTTCAAAATCATCCAGAAGCCTTGAAAATGATAGTTTCTTGAGGGGGGGCCTTGGGTCAAGGCTAAGTCTTATATGCATAAGCTTAAATGGCGCTTTATGGGTGTTTCTAATGTTTTAAATTATTGTTTTGTATAGATAAAAGCCATGCTAAGCCAGGGAAAACAGACTTAAGAGCGAAGTGAGTGAAAAAAATGCTGTTATGTTTTTTATTTTTAGTTATAATCAACACTTGAGATAGTTAAATTAGATTTAAAAGTAATCAAGGGCTTTGGCCTTAACCAAAAAACGGGAGGGGGGATAATGATTCATGAGCATGTCATGCCAGTGCCGGCTAAGGCCATCCCGAGCTTAAGTCTTATTGACCTGTTATCGCAAGATAAAGAAACTTTATTAAATAGCGATAATTTTCCCGTCATTGTTCAAAATTTAAAATTCTTTATGCAAGAATTAAAGCGGAGTTTGCAGGCTTTTTTTATTGATAAAGAATATGCCAAGTTTGATCCACATGTAGGTGATACTGCATGTCATATCCGGGCCTACCATATACTGCATTTATCCCGCGTGCGCGAAAGTGATTCGCTTTCAAATAAGGCTTCAGTCTTAAAAAGACTAGAGGAAGTAGGAAGTGTTGAGCTACAGTTTAATGACTGGGTAAAAGACATGGAGCCTCGGGATTATAAAAAACAAAAGATAAAGTCTTTTTTTCAGGCATGGTTTTTGAAGCTACAATGCTCAGAGATTGAGGCGTTTATATTGCAGTCCTATTTTTTGACAAGATTTATGCATATGGCAGATGATTTAAGTTATTCTTATATCGACGCTAATAAGGTAAGCGAAGAAGCGCAATTAGGAAAAAATGCGACACGGCTCTTAATTATAAAATTTCAAAAAAATATATCAGAGTACTCCATTGATTTTCTTTTGGAGTTATTGCAAAAGACCTCTTGGCCGCAGTTAAAGTTTTCAAAAGAGGATTTAAATGTCATTGTCAATTATGACGAATACAATAGAAAAGTGATGCCGGCGTTTGTGGCAATGGATATTATTTTAGAAAATTTACTTAAAAATTCAATGGGAATAATTTTTAGTGTTCAGAGGCGGGTTAAGAAAGCCAATGTAGACCTAATTAATATTTTTTGGGATGTTAATGGTACGGCGAGTGAGTTCATAATCCAGGACCCTGAGCAAATTAATGCATCCAATCCATATTATGTGGTTTATGGATTTGCCGATTATGATTTTGGTGATGCAATAGAATCACCAGAAGCATATATAAAGAAAGTTCAAAGCTATGGGCCAAAAAAGATAATGTTGGCAAATTTGGCG
The DNA here is from genome assembly GCA_903870015.1 of uncultured Thiotrichales bacterium. GTDB lineage: Bacteria > Pseudomonadota > Gammaproteobacteria > Francisellales > CACEW01 > CAIQBE01. The sequence continues at coordinate 24,033 of CAIQBE010000030.1, read as the reverse complement.
GCGCATCCACAATTTAGTGGTACAAAATTTTTACAATTTAGTGATCAATGTTATATCAGTCTCAATCCTTCACAGGCTTTGTCAGATTTAAATGAAAGGAAGTTGCAATTTTCGACATTAGCAGAGGTCGATGGATTATGTTTAAAGAACGCCAAAATATTTCACGCGCAACATGCATTTTGTGATACTCCTAGCCACCTGATGAGCAATCAGGATAAACTGATCAAAAGTTTTGAGAAAAATATGGAATTATTTTATGGGGATTCTAAATTTTTTGAAGTTCAAGAAGCAGAGTAGCAGCGCTCTGGATTTAAGCCCCTCTAAAATTATTGAGGCGATGCCGGGTCACATCTATTGGTTTGATCGCAATGAAATTTTTTTAGGATGTAACAAAGCACAGGCTGATAGTATTGGCAGGGCGCCTAAAGACATAATTGGTATGCATATTAAAGACGTTACAAGTCCAGAAACATATCCAGGAATTCATAAGGTCAATGAAAGTATTTTTACAACAGGTGCATCATATGATGATGAGGAAATAGCGACATTTCCAAATCAAAAAAAAGCAACGTACTTTTCCAAAAAAATGCCTTTAAAAAATCAAGCGGGTGAAGTCGTTGCTATTTTAGGCGTGTCATTTGACCTGACAGAGTTGTTAATGGCTAAAAGCCAAGCAACCGCGCTTTTTAATACCATCATACATGTGTTACCGATGAATATTTATTGGCGCGATAAGCAGGGCAGATATTTGGGTTGTAATGATCAGCAAGCGAAATTATATGGCTTAAAATCTAGAGAAGAAATCAATGGGAAGACAAATTATGATCTGTGGCAAATTATGGATCCTAATAACCCGAACAATAAAATAAATGCAAATCTTGTGGATCAAATAGACCAAGAAATTATGAGCACCGGGGTGCCACAAAAAATTGAGGAAAAATACACTTCAAAAACAGGAGAGGTTTTTTATTTTCACTCTCAGAAGTTGCCATTACGTAATCAGGAAGGTGAGATTATTGGTTTGGTGGGTGTATCCATTGACATTACGCCCCAAAAAGAAGCCGAGCGTCTACAGCTCGAAAATACAGTCCAAAAGAATCTCTTGGAACAACTAGAAAAATTCAAAAGCACGCTCTACCAATTCGTTCACGATATCCAATCCCCCGTTTCAGGGATTGTGAGTATGGCAAAGAATTTCAAGTTGCCAGAAGATGAGCGTCTTGCATTGAGAGATGCGGCCATGCGCGTGAGCGATATGAGTCGCAACTTGCTCAGTAAATACAAGAAACAAGAGGGGGGGGATGCTCCCTTAGAAGAACCAGAATTTGTATTAATTTCGGTAGCAATCCTCGATTTATTGACTGAGAAGCGGTATCAATTCCAAGATAAGCCGGTACGATTTGAAGATGCCCTCAAGGATTATTTCGCTTTTATTCAGGTGGAGCCGAGTGCTTTTTCACGCATGATTTCTAATATTATTAACAATGCTGTTGATGCCTTAGATAAAAAACAAGGTAAAGTAATAGTTGGGCTCAAAGCTACAAAAGCAAGCGTTACGATTACCATCAAGGATAATGGTAAAGGTATGTCAGAAGAGCTTATCAAAAAAATAATGAATAATGTTGCCATCACTCAAGGGAAGAAAAATGGTCATGGCATTGGCTTGACACAAGTGAGAGAAACACTTCAGCGCAATCATGGTGAGCTTAAAATTGATTCGGCGGTCGGTAAGGGTACAAAGGTTACTTTGACATTTCCTCGGGTTGCAGCACCAGTTTGGATTGCAGATGAAATCAAATTAGGCCCTGAAGATATTATCGTGGTTTTAGATGATGAAGATGCAATAGTTGCCGCATGGAAGTCCCGTTTTGCAACGGCCTTAAAAGATGTGCCAAGCATCAAAGTCCGTTATTTTAAAGTAGGCTCTGAAGCCTTAAATTTTCTCAGTGGCTTATCTCCCCGTGATAAGAAAAAAGCGTTTTTATTAACCGATTTCGAATTAATGGGGCAGGGGCTCAATGGCTTAGATATCGTTGAGCAAAGTGGAGTTGAGCGCGCAGTGCTTGCAACCAGCCACCATATGAATAAAGGCGTACGTATACAGGCTGAAAAAATAGGGACAAAAATTTTACCCAAACAACTAGCTCCTGAAGTTTCAATTAAGATTGACCCAAGCATTCAATATGAGGTAACCTCCGCGCCTAAAAAAGTAGATATCGTCCTCATTGAGGATGATGAAAAGCTAGCGCAAATAATGATGCTCACAGCCTTTGGCGATTTGCAGGTAGATCACTACACAAGCCCTGAGCACTTCTTAAGAAATGTGTCACAGTATGCCCGGAATGTAAAAATTTGCATTGATAAAAATTTTGCAGGGCATGGCATGGATGGGTTAGATCTAGCTGAAAAACTGCATGAGCAAGGCTACACTCGTCTTTTTCTGAGTTCTGGCGAGACGTTTTCAGATGGAGAGATTCCTGATTATTTAAAGGTAGTCCCTAAAATAGATATGGCCAGTATTAGAGATTTGTAGGTATAACAAAAGTAATCAACCCACAAGGAGTTTTCATGTTGAAAAATACAAAAGCCCATTACGGTAGTCTGGCAAAATTTTTTCATTGGATTATCGCGCTCTTAATTTTATGTATGTTGCCATTTGGCTATCTGATGAGCGGTCATGCTCTGGTGACAGTTCATAAATTAACTGGGCTTTTTATTTTGACGCTTGCGGCCTGTCGCTTAATTTGGATTTTATTCAATCCCCATCCACGCTTACCAGACAGTGTTTCGCGCCTCGAGAAAATTGCAGCGCGTGCAGTGGAGGGGTTATTATATGTGTGCATGTTTGGCATGCCTTTGTCGGGTTGGGCAATGTCGACAGCATTTGGATCTTTTCCCATGGTTATGGGCGTGGCTTTGCCGATGCCTTTTGTACCAGTGGATCGTGATTGGGCGATGACGTTTGAAAATATTCATGGCACTCTAGCGCTAATATTAATTGGCCTAATTAGCGTGCATGTGTTGGGGGCGCTGAAGCATTATTTTTTTGATAAAGATCAGGTAGTACAAAATATGTTGCCTTGTTGCAATATTAAAGAAAATAACGTTGATGCTCGCAAGCAAGTTTGAGCATGGCGTTTTGATAATCATGCGCCATCTCAGCTATTTGTGCTGAAGGCAACAGATTCGGGTTTTGTAAGAGCGCCTTGGCAAATTTAAGCGCTTGATGATATTGCTCTTGTTGTAAAAAATCAGCAGTTGTTGCCATTTCTGCAAGAATCAGCTCTGCCCAATCAGCTCGCCCAATCGTTTCCTGAGGAGTTTGCAATTGTAAATAAGGATCCCGGCCATACAAACAAACCTTGAGCGCGTTATCAGTCATGCGCGTAAAGTTATTGCAATCACTCGCAGTTTTTTCATGAAACAAACCCGTCAACAGTAGGAGTTCAATAAACGCCAATTGTTCCTTCGCTACGCCAAAAGGTAGTAAGGGATTTATGTCCAAAACACGTACTTCAAGATAAGCCACGCCACGCTCTTTTAAGGCTGTCAACGGACGTTCGTTATTTTTTAGAGGTTGCTTGGGGCGGATGGGTGCATAAAATTCATTTTCTATTTGCAGATAATTGGGGTTCAGCTGTGCCGTATCTGGAATATTTTTATAAGCTGCAAAAGGCGTCTGCGTCGCTTTTTCCAGTGTACGAATATAGCATTCTAGGTCTTTAAAGCAGATCATCAGATCGCAGCTTTTGGGATTATGATAGCCTAAGTCACTTTGGCGAATAGAAGTGGCATAAGGTGCAAGATAAGTGGTATCTTTGACTTTTTTTAAAGCTTCATAGGCTTTGGTATTGGCTTTCAGGGAATGCTCACAAGCAATGGGTGCAGCACCAAAGAAATACAACAATAGCCAGTAACGCTCCAGATAATAATGAATCATCTTAAAATACACTTGATTTTGAATTTCGGTAAGACTCAAGTCTGGCGCCAGTTTTTGCTGATACTCTTGGAAAAATTCCAAGGGTAGAGAAAAGTTATAGTGAATGCCAGAAATGACTTGCATCATTTTGCCGTAGCGATGGATGAGGCCTTCACGGTAGCGCTCTTTGGTGCGTGCATTCGCAGTATTGCCAAAGTGGGCAATGGAAATAGACGCTTCTGGCACATTAGGCGGCATGCTGTTGGGCCATAAGAGCTCAGGCTGGATATTTTGATGGACATAGTGATAGCGTTCTTGAAGCTCTTGAAATAAAGCATCAATACTCGTATGGGGGCCCGTCACCACCTCGAGCTGGCATTCGGCAAAGTCTAAAGTATAGTGTGGATCATTAGCAGAAGTCTTGAGTGCGGCTTCATGGGGCATCTTGGAAAGAGCGCCGTCCAAGCTAACGCGCAAATTTTCTTTCTCAAGACCGCGCAAGGCTTTGTGAAAATTTTTGGGATCAAGTTGTTGGATCATATGTTTTTAGGCTCCTGATAAATCAGGGGCATAGTCCAGTTTTGATAAACAGAAGCTAAGCGAATCGATGCGACAACGATAATGACAACACAGATATCCAGATTTGGGCTCAAATGACCAGTCAGCCAGATATAAAGCGCGCCACCCAAAAGCGCAGGGGTGGCATAAATTTCATGGCGTAAAATTAGCGGGACTTGATTGCATAAAACATCACGAATAATAGCACCACCAACAGCACTGATCATGCCAATGATAACCGCTGCCAAAGGATTAACAGCCTGTGCCAAGGCAATTTGCGTACCAACAATGCTAAAAAAACCAAGGCCTAAGGCATCAGTAATAAGCAGCGCATGATTCATTGCTTTAATCATGTTTTTAGAGAAGTTTTTGCGTTTGCTGGTTTCTCGTTTAAAAAATAACAGAAAAAACAAAATAAAGGCGGGGATGATGCTCGCAAAAATATACGCAGGATTTTGTAGCCAGCTCGCAGGAATATTAAGAATCACTGAGCGAATCGTGCCCCCGCCATTGCCCACAAGAAAAGCGATGGCTAAAACACCAAATAAATCCATGCGGTGCTCAATGGCGGCCAAGGCGCCCGTAATTGCAAAAATAGCGGTGCCGCATAGACTAACGATATAAAGAGGGTCCATGAAAAATTCCTTGTTAGATATTGACCACTATATACCCTTTTGCTCTGTAGATGCAAGCTGAGAGCGTATATTTTGGGGAGGGTAAGCAGGGGCGCGATGATCAAGGCCCTTAAAAAATTTAGTCAACACGACCGCAAAGATCGATTTTTGCCGCTGCGTAAGACTTTGGGCATTTTCATTATAGCGTTCTGCATAATAGGCAATTTCACGTTCGCAGGCTAACAGCCCAGTCATATCATCTGCTTTGAGAAGCACTTCTCGTTGGCGCAAGCAAGCATCGAGCACTTTTTTTTCCTCGATAAGCTCATTAATCTCATAGCGCAAGCTGCTATAAGTCGCGCCTAAATACAGGCCAGCAATCGCAATAAAAGCTAGGAATAAGTGGCCAATAAAAACCATGAGTATTTTCAGCGGGTTAGGTTGTTGTGATTATAACATAATGAGATGACGATGGAGATGGGATTAGGTTATACTGTCGTGAATCCATTACGGTCGATTGTATGAGTAAAATTAAAAGCCAATACGTATGCCAACAATGTGGCGTCGCCTATCCCAAGTGGCTCGGACAGTGTTTGGAGTGTAATGCCTGGAATAGCCTGGTTGAAGAAATCATGCAGCCTAAATCGGTCTCTGCTAAAACCTATACAGGTAGTGTTTCACAACAAGTTTATAATCTAGGTGAAGTTAAAATCCAAGAATACCAACGCTTTTCTTTGGGGCTGGAAGAGTTAGATCGCGTGGTCGGAGGTGGCTTAGTCCCAGGTTCAGTATCTTTAATTGGCGGTGATCCTGGCATTGGTAAATCGTCTTTATTATTACAAGTTTTGGCGCATTTGAGTTTAAAAATGCCAGTATTATATGTCTCAGGTGAGGAGTCGCTTGAGCAAATTGCCTTACGTGCACAGCGGATGGAATTATCCCAAAAGAATTTAAATTTGTTTGCAGAGACCAATGTTGAAGCGATTTCTGCGGCGATCATGCAACTAAGGCCCCAAGTAGTAGTGATCGACTCTATCCAAACCATGCAGGTGCAGGAAATCTCAGGTGCGCCAGGTGGTGTGTCACAAGTGCGTGAATCAGCCGCCGCATTGACACGCTTAGCGAAGCAAAGCAATACCGCGATTTTTTTGGTGGGACATGTCACCAAATCTGGTGAAGTCGCTGGGCCCAGAGTCTTAGAGCATATTGTCGACACCGTTATTTATCTAGAAGGCCAGCCTGATGGTCGTTATCGTTTACTGCGTGCACTCAAAAATCGTTTTGGCCCTGTCAATGAATTAGGCGTCTTTGCCATGACTGATAAGGGAATGCGCGAAGTTAAAAATCCATCGGCGATTTTTTTAAGCCGCCAAGATGTGCGCCCAGGCAGTGTGGTTGCGAATATCTGGGAAGGCACACGGCCTCTATTACTAGAGCTCCAAGCCTTGGTTGATGATAACCATTATGGCCAACCCAAGCGCTTAAGTTTAGGCTATGATCTCAATCGTTTAAATTTAATGCTCGCGATTTTACACAAACATGGGGGCCTAGCCTTTCATCAACAAGATGTCTTTATCAACGTTGTTGGCGGCGTGAAGATTTCTGAAACCAGTGCCGATTTAGGCGTGGCGCTGGCCTTGATTTCAAGCTATAAAAATCGCGTAGTACCTCAAGATACTTTGGTGTTTGGTGAGGTGGGGTTGTCTGGAGAAATCCGCCCAGTCAATTTTGGCCCAGAGCGCCTGCAAGAAGCCTTTAAGCATGGATTTAAGCGCGCCATTATTCCAGAGGGCAATTGCTCTAAATACCTCCCCAAAGAAATGGAGATCATCGCCGTCAAGCAAATTAAAGATGTGATGGATTTGATTTAACTGTCGTTAAGTTTACTAAGGCAGCTGAACGTACAACTGATTGCTAATTGCAAGGGCGGTGACATTAGAGGGTGTATTGCTAGCACCAACGGGATTCCAGGAAATGGTGGCGGGGTCTGCAAGAAATTCTTGGACAGCATTATTGGGGGAGGAGGCGTTAGTGCCAGCATAAAGGTTGCCACTTGCATCAAAGACAAGGCTGTTTACAGAAAGGGTTAAAGCGCCAAGAGCGCCCCAAGAGCCTCCAGTTAATTTATAGACATAACTAATAGGAGTAGCCCCGCCGGTAGGACCAATTCCAGCATAAAGATTTCCACTCTTGTCAAAAGCAAGCGCGTTTACACTAGGAGGTATGCCACTGGAGTTAACAGGGTTCCAGGAGGAGGTTAGGATGTTTAGTTCATAGACACCGCTAGTGTCATCGTTGGTGCCAGCATAAAGACTCCAGTTTGTATCAAAAATAAGAGCATTTATCTTAGTTATACTGCCGATGGCGCTCCATGTACCCGATCCTCCAGCGACTAACTCTTGGACATTATTACTGCCATTAGAGCCAGAGCCCGCATAAAGATTGCCACTTGCATCAAAAGCAAGGGTGTTTACATCGGTAGGTATTGAGGTGCCAGTATCGCTCCAGGTTAAACCATCCCATTGGCGTACCCGACAGCCCGTAATAAGATTATGGCATCCAGCGTAGAGATAATTATTGCTAGGGTTAAAAACAAGCGCATATACGTTAGTGGGTGTAAAAACGCTGCCGACATTACTCCATATCGATCCATTCCATTCTTTAACATCATTGGTGCCAGTAGCAGTACCAGCATAAAGATTTCCGGTTGCATCAAAAGTAAGGGCTTTGACAGAGGTTGGTGATCCGCTAATAGCAGTCCAGCTTGATCCATCCCATAGACTCACACCTGTCGATGTTCCGGCATACAAAACGGGGGTGATGGTGGCGGTTAGGGTTTCACTGAGGTTGTCACCAGAGGCATTGGCGTTGACGGTGATAGTGCCGGAGATGGGGGTGCCTATGGTGTTGGGTTGCGTTGCGGTCAGCAGGTAAGAGCAAGAAGCCAGGGGGTAGATGCTAGTGCAGTTTGTCGATGTTGCTGTCATCCCCGCGTTCATTAGTGAGGAGCTAATGATTACGGATCCAACATTAATATTAGTTTTACTCGTATTTGTGAGTGTCAATGTCCAGGTCGCGGGGGTAGTTTGAGATAAGCCGAAGGATAGGCTGGGATAGTGGTGTGTGCACCCAGAGAGAATCACCACAAGTATCGGCCATAAAAAAAGCTTAAAGTAGCGCGCGGACTTCATGGTCAAACCTACCTACATTTGGGTGCCCAAGTATAAGAGGAATCGCTGTAAATTGCAACTAGGCCCTAATGTTCTTGAGTTTGCGGGTAATCTTAGTTATGATGAGTCATCAAACAATGCTAGAGTAATAAATACGTGTCTCCCGTGCTTGATGGTATTAATCCTCAAATTCTCCAATTAATTCAGCAATATGGTTATTGGCTCATGGCTTTTGGTGCCATTATCGAGGGTGAGACTTTTTTGGTGGCTGGTGGTGTGGCGGCTCAAGCAGGCTTGTTTCATCTGTGGGGCTTAATTGCGTTGGCTCTGGTTGGTAGCACAATTCATGATTGTACTTTATTTTTTATCGGACGCTTTTTTGGCAAGGCGATCATCAAAAAGCGGCCCTTGCTCCACGCCAAGGCACAAGGTGTTCTTGGGCTCTTTGAAAAGTATGGCGTGCTAATTATTATCGGGCTACGCTTTGCCTATGGTTTTCGTACGATCATTCCCTCAGTGCTGGGAATGAGTAAAATTCCGACCAAAAAATTTCTTTTTTATGACTTGATCGGCGGCATTTTATGGTCGAGTACTTTTATTGTGGGCGGCTATATTTTTGGAGCTGCGATTAATAAATTTTTGGGCGATCTGGAAATGGCCTCAGAAGTGCCTTTTTATATCGCGATTGGAGCGGTGATCCTGGGTAGCGCCGTGTTTTTTGTTTTTATCAAATTCTTTAAACGAAACAAGCACAAGTCGGATGATGCAGAGCCAAAGCAGTAACAAGCTCCTTGAGATATTCGCGCGCACTCCCATGCCCTTTGACGACTACATGATGCAGGCTTTGTATCATCCCGAATGGGGTTATTATACTTCGCGAGTTGATTTTGGTGTCGCGGGTGATTTTGTTACCGCACCTACTTTAACGCCATCATTTACACAGGCGCTTGGGTATTTTATGCTAAGTGAGCCTCTTGATGATGTTGCAGTCATTGAATTGGGTCCAGGCAATGGCCAGTTGGCTTATGATCTTTTATTATTTTTGGAACAAGAAAAAAAATTACCCACGCAGTATTATCTTGTGGAAACGAGTGACTATCTTAAAAAGAAACAGGCCCAGCGTTTACAGACTTTGCCAGCACACCTATTTGATTTAGTGAAATGGGTGGAATTCGAAGATTTAAAGGCAATTAAAGCGATCGTGCTTGCCAATGAATTTTTTGATGCCTTACCTGTGGTGCGTTTTCAGGTGTTCGATACAGGGGTGCAAGAGCTTTATGTCGCATATGAATCAGATCGCTTGATTGAGGTCCCGCACCCCCCACGCGCTGAGTTGGTCGAATTTGTAGCACCTTTAAATTTGCCCATCGGTTATACTTCGGAGGTGTGCTTTGCTTACAAAAACATAGCACAAAAATTACAACAGATGTTAAGTGCCGGTATTGTTTTAATAATAGATTATGGCTATCCAGAGCAAGAGTATTATCAGCCGACACGCACACAAGGTACTTTACAGGCGTATTATCAGCATCAGGCATCTAGTAGTTATCTAGAGCAGCCGGGTTTTATGGATTTAACTGCGCATGTCAATTTTTCTTATCTCAGCCATTGTCTGTTAGCAGCTGATTTTACCTTTGATTTTTTTACCTTTCAAAATGTCTTTTTGTTAGATCAGGGTATTAACGAGAATCTCGAACAAAAGCCAGCAGGTGAGCAGCAAAAAATTAAGCGTTTGTTAGATCCACGGTTAATGGGCGAGGGCTTTAAGGTTCTGGCATTTAGTAAGCATCATGAATTGCGCTATGCGCCGACCTATGATTTAGCAAGGTTTTTATGAGTTACTATTGGCCGTGACAGATAAGCCAATACGATTAAAAAAGTCACTATAGGCAGTAAAGCTTTGTTGCAAATAGCTACCATAGGCCTTGGTGCGACCATCACCGTTTAGCTTGCTGAGATTTTGTTGTATCACTTGATTGCGTTGCTGTTGTGCTACAAAGAAGTTGGCGATATCATCAAAAGAAAAGGGTGTGGTAGGTTGTAAGTTTAGTGTGAGATTTTGTGGATTTAAAATAAAAGAATTGATTGCCATCGCCATCGCGTTCATCTGTGGGATCGCTAAGTCTCGGCTTAAGCCATTAATCATCGTGATAATTCCATTTTGCGTGTCTGCTAATGTAGCACCAGAGTTTTGCGCCATGTTTTGAATAATGCGATGTGTGAGTGAGGCGTCTTGATAGCTTAACGTTGCGGATTGAATCAAATCAGGGGCAAGCGCTTGGGTATTATTAGTGGTGCCCAACAGCTGGCCGATACTTTTTGCCAGTGAGGGGGGATTTACGATTTGATAGTTAATCGCGGCAGTGAGAGCCCCCATGTTTTCAATAGCAACATTGAAGTGATACGTTTCTTGAGTATCTTTGGCACTATAGTCACTATTGCCGCGAATGCTGAGCGGTAAGTTTTGGTAACCAAGATTTCCAAGATACTGGGCAAAGCCAGGTGAAAGATTTGCAAGCTCGGTAGGTGTGAGCACATAATCAATGTCTGCTTGATAATGCACATGCATAATTTGGCTTTGTTGTATTATGCTCAAAAACGCCGGCATAGTATTGAAAAAGGCGGGTGTTAAATTAAGGTTATTCACCATAATTTGATAAGTAAAAAGTTCCATGTTTTTATTTTTAAGCGTTAGGGTGAGATCAACCTCGTGGTTATTATTGGGGATATAGTTGGCGCTGCCGTCAAGATTGAGTTTGAGTGCATTGGGAACATTACCCAGTTCGCTGTAAAGATAAGGATTGTTGAGCCAGGTAGTGATCATGCCATAAAGTCCAGCAAATTGATCCACATGCGCACCCTTAAAATTAACCTCAAAAGCGCCTAAAGGATCTTTGGTAAAGCCCATAAAATGCTGCAGGGTCAAGGCGTCAATGCCAACATTAGTATTAGGGTTGTTTAAATGAAAGCTAATGCCTTTGAGGGTTAGTTGTTGCTTAAAAAAATCGATAGGCGAAAATTGCAGGTGTCGATATTGAATGTTGCTAATATTAGGATCAGTAGTTTCAATGGTGTGAATTGCCTGATCAACAGCATCATGGGCTAAGTATTTTAGATACATGCCGAATGAGGCATAGATAAATAAAAATACCAAGACGCCAACAACGAGATAGCTCTTCAGGGTCTCGAGCGTCGACTTAAACATGTTTGTGCTGTTATCCATCAAAGCTTTCGGTAAATTTTATGGATTAATCATATACCGCTTTGACTCACAGATGCAAGGATTGCTGAATGGAGTATAATAACTTTTTATTTTAAGATGCCTAAAGTTTATGGCGATCAATCTAATTCGAGTTGCAGTAGCAGGACCCTTTGCCAATGGTCTTGATTATATCATCCCGCCCGAGCATCGACCATTAACTACAGCTGATATTGGTAAGCGGGTCTTGGTGCCATTAGGGTCCCGCACTGAGACTGGCGTGTTAGTAGAATGTCCTGAAAAAACCGATCTGCCTTGGGCTAAGCTCAAAGCTTTTATCGAAATCATCGATGAGGCACCGGTATTAAATCCAGAGCAGCTGCAATTACTTTATTTTATGCGCGATTATTATCACGTAAGTTTGGGTGATGCATGTATGACGCTGTTGCCGAATTTATTAGCTCAGGGCAAACCGCTCAGCGGTCGTGGTAAAAAGAAGACTTTGGTGGCAATGGAGGCCTTGAAAGAAGTACCTTTAGTATTGAATATAGCGCAACAAGCAGCATTTGATCAAGCGAGTGCGCACTTGCATGAGTTTAAAGGCCTATTGCTTGAGGGGGTCACCGGCAGTGGTAAAACTGAAGTATATTTACAGCTAGCCCAAAAAGTACTGCAAATGGGCGGTCAAGTCTTAGTGCTCGTACCAGAAATTGGCCTAACACCACAAACTTTATTGCGTTTTCAACAACGATTTAACGTGCGCATTGCTACCTATCATTCGGGTATGACCGATGCTGAACGTCGTGATGTTTGGCGGCAGGGGTTGGAAGATGGTGTCGATCTTGTCATCGGCACGCGCTCATCGGTATTTTTACCTTTGCAAAAATTAAAATTGATCATTATCGATGAAGAGCATGATCTGTCATTTAAGCAGCAAACTGGCGTGCATTATTCCGCAAAGAGTTTGGCGGTAAAGCGGGCGCAGCTGAATAATATTCCCATTATGTTAGGATCTGCAACACCCTCATTAGAGTCTTTACAGCTCGCGATCGAAGGACGCTATCAGCATTTAAAATTACTTGAGCGTGCCGGTGCTGCAAGCCCGGTGCAGTATCATGTTTTAGATATGCGAGGGCAGGCAAAACAAAATCATTTCAGTCCGCAATTTTTAAAAGCGATGGAAGGCCATTTGCAAAAGGGCGAACAGGTGTTGATTTTTTTAAATCGTCGCGGCTATGCGCCGATTTTGTTGTGCAATAATTGTGGCTTTCGTTGTGCTTGTGATGAGTGTGATATTTCTTATACATTGCATCAACATCCTAAAATGCTCATGTGTCATCATTGCGGTGCTGCCAAAAGAATTCCAACTGCCTGCCCTGGTTGTGGCAGTCATAATACTTTGGTCACTTTGGGTATGGGAACAGAGCAAATGGCTGAGCAGTTGCAAGGCTTATTTCCTGATTATCCTTTGGTGCGGGTCGATCAAGATGCCACGAGGCTTAAGGGCAGTTTAGATGAATTGCTCGAAGAGATCGCGAGTAATCGCGCCAAAATTATTGTAGGCACGCAAATGTTAGCCAAGGGGCATCACTTTGCTCATATCACTATGGTTGGCATTGTGGATTTAGATTATGGGTTATTTGCCCCCGATTTTCGGGCGCTAGAGCGTATGGGGCAATTGTTATTGCAGGTGGCCGGGCGTGCTGGGCGTGAAGAAAAAATGGGGCATGTCTATTTGCAAACGCATCAACCCGAGCACCCCATGCTGCAATTGCTTTTAACTCAAGGTTACGCGCCTTTTTCACAGGCATTGTTAGCAGATCGCAAAGCAAGCTTATGGCCGCCATTTAGTCATTTAGCGTTATTGCGTGCAGAGGGGAAAGTCGAAGAAGAAGTATACGAGTTTTTAAATAATCAAAAAAAAGTGCTACTGCCGCAAGTGCCAGAGGCCCAGGTATTAGGGCCTGTGCCCGCCTTTATGAGTAAAAAAGCCGGTAAGTTTCGCGCGCAATTATTGCTGCAAGCAACGTCGAGAAAACAGCTGCATGAGGCCCTGCTAAGATTAGAGTATCAACTGGGTCAGTACCCTTCAAGAAAAATTCGCTACGGTATCGATGTCGATCCTTTGGAATTGGGCTAGTGCTGGGGTTATCTTGTTCAAAATCCTTATTTAGTTTATAATTCAAGCATGTAACGTAGAGTCAAAATCATGCCTATCTTTATTTGGTTAGTGAGCTGTTTGTTTTTATTTTTCCAATTCTTTATGCAGGTCTCGGGTAATTTGTTGCTGAGCAGTTGGATGCAAGATTTCCAGGTTAATGCGGGCGGTGCGAGCTTAATATCAGCGGCATTTTTTTATAGTTATGTCGCCATGCAGATCCCGGCTGGCATTTTATATGATCGTATTGGTGTTAAAAAAGTATTACGTATTGCCAGTATGGTATTTTTGCTTGGAATTGTGCTGCTGGCACTCAGTCACTCTTTAATATTGGCGATATTAGCGCGCTTTATTATGGGGGCAGGTGCGGGGGTGGCCTTTATTGGCATGGTTTATATTTCGAGTATGTGTTTTCCAAAAGCGCATTTTGCGATGATGGTGGGTTTGGGGGAAATGATTTCAATGTTGGGAGTTGCTGCGCTTGAAGGAGTGGTCCCACATTGGGTGGTAAATTATGGCTGGCGTAAAATCATCTTCGCTTTAGCAATTTTAGCATTGCTGCAATGTTTATTAATTTTTCGTTATCTCAAAGATCCCCATGTCAAAAAAGCAGACGTTAAAAAATCCCTGTGGCGGGTTGTTTTTGAAGGCTTTGTTTTGGTGAGCAAAATCAAAAATATTTGGTATGCCGGGTTTATTTGCTGTGGAACTTTTGGGGTGGTTTCAATTTTTGCAGCGCTTTTGGGTAATAACTTTATTCAAGTGGTCTATCAACAAAGCTATGTGCATGCCTCATTTTTGATTAGTTTATTATTGATTGGTGTTGCCTGTGGTGGTCCAATGATTGGGGCACTGAATGAAAAACATGTGCCGTATAAGCCTTTAATGCTAGGGGCTTTAGTATTAGTGCTGATAAGTACGTTGTTGGTGTTATCTGGCAAGCTTAACATTGCCACGCTGGCAGTGGCTATATTTTTGATGGGTTTTTTTGGAAGTAGTTATGTGGTTTCTTTTTTTGTGGTGCAGGAATCAACAGCGCCTGAAATTAGAGGTGCTGGTGTGGGCTTGTGTAATGCAATTGCGCTTCTGGGGGGAATGATCTTTCAGCCTATGACTGCGTTTATTTTAGAAATCAGTGCGCAATATTTTAATCAAGTATTAGCATTTAAACTAGCGATGATGGTATTGCCTATGGTAATTGCGGTTGGCATTATTTTGGCCTTGCTGATTCGATTGCCTAAAGCAGCTGCCGTGTCTTAAAAGCATGAGCAATGGTAGGTAAATCGACCCACTCAAGTTCGCCGCCAAAGGGTACGCCATAAGCAATTTGAGAAACATTCATTTGGTATTTTTTTGCAAGCTCAGATAGATAGTAGCAGGTGGCTTGACCTTCAATTGTTGGATTAATAGCGAGGATCAGCTCTTTAACATTCCCTTTTTCTAGGCGTTGTTCGAGTTCATCAAGTTTTAATTCCTTGGGGCCAATGCCATCAAGCGGCGAGATGCGTCCCATTAGTACAAAATATCGACCGTTGAATGTGTGCGTTTGTTCAATAGTGAGGACCTCAATAGGTGTTTCCACAATGCACAGTTGCGTATCATCGCGCTTAGTATTTTGGCAAAGCTCACATACAGGTAGTTCAGAGAAATTACGGCACACTTGGCAATGCTGGATATGCGTGAGCGCATCTTTCAATTTATCAGACAGTTTTAGGCCAGCCTCACGATTACGCTCTAATAATTGAAACGCCATGCGTTGTGCAGTTTTTTGTCCAACACCCGGAAGGCAGCGTAATGAATCAATCAATTGTTGAAGTAAAGGGCTAAAGCTCATGAGTTTTGAAATTGCTAAATTTTTAAGATTCTATCACAGATAGAAAATTTTTTGACAAACGCTATTGTATGGGTGGTTGTTTTTTGATAGAATTATAAATGATCAGTTTTTAAATTAATCCAATATTTCTCTTCAATCAATCAGGAGTCTAGCATGCCTTATTATGTAAAAGTGGATAGCACCACCTACGGTGTTTTAACAGCGCAATGTGGTGGCGCTAATGTTGCAGATCGTCTTGCCAATAGCAATAGTGATGTTGCTGGTGCTGATTTTGCTTATGTCTATGCCTATGATTTTGATATAGAGCAACCGCATAACGAGCATGGTGCGGGCACGGTATCTTCAGCGCCAGCCTTGCATACGGTAGCCATTACTGTGCCAGATTATGAGCCTATTCTTGCTGGTGCTGTGAATATTCTTGCGGGCCAGGATGTGATTAAACAAGTAACGTTTAATATGGCTGCGATCAAGCAGGGTAGTAATAAATTATTGGCGCAATATATGATGGAAGACGGCATGTTAATAGGCTACGAGCATGTCATCGATGATCAGCGTAATGCCGATGCCCAAAAACAACGGGGGCATGTTGTCTTGAGCTTTAAGTTTAAAAAAATAACAGTGAGCAATAAAGTCACCAATACTGAGGGTAGTCTGACAACCACGGCGCAGTAAAGAGTGTTTGGCGTATGGTATTAGAACAGATGATGACACAAGAGTATCTAGCACCACTCGCTGAGCATTTTGAGTTAATTCAAATTATCGGTTATGGCGGAATGGGTGTTTGTTATTTGGCAAAAAGTCATAAAGACCAAAAGCAATATGCGCTTAAGGTGCTCCATCCAGATTTTCAAGACAGCAGTGAGGCCATTGCGCAATTAAAACGAGAAGCACGTTTTGAACAAAAATTTTATCAGCATCCGAATATTGTCCAAACGTTGAATGTGCTGGAAATTGAAAATATCACGGTGAAAGTCATGGGGGTCATGTTGGGTGTGACGCTCAAAGATTACTTAACCAAGAGTAATTTTCATCGACCAACCTTGCAAGCTTATGTACATAGCAGTATCACAAGAGCGCTAGATTGTATTCATGGCCTAGGCATTATTCACTGCGACATCAAGCCTGCCAATATTTTTATCGAGGCCCAGGGCGGAATCAGATTATTTGATTTTGGTATCGCCCGCAGTGTGGATGATACTACGCCCTTAAGTTTCAGTGCCTATTCACCAACGTATGCCAGTCCAAGAGTCTGCGAGGGCTCTGTGCCGATAGTTCTCGATGATTTTTATGGTTTAAATATGGTGAGCGCAGAAATTATAAGATCATCCACTTATGGGTGGGAGGAGGCTCTTGCCTTGCGCAGTCACGAAATTCACGCGGGAGGTTCCTCTTCCAGCAAAATTAAGGTAAAATAGCAAGCTGGCGCATAACAAAGGGCTTTCATCATGATTGACGCAGAAACCATAAAAAAATTGGCAGAGCTTGCCCGTTTAAAAGTAGCGGATTCCGAGCTGGATTATTACACCAAGCAATTAAATAATATTTTAAGCTTGGAAGAAAAGCTCCAGGCTTTAAAAACAGATATCAAACCCTTATTTCATTCTCTCGATGTGCCTCAGCGTCTACGTCCGGATGTTATTACTGAAACCAATCAGCGTGAATTAATGCAAAGCATCGCCCCAAAGAGTTTAGCGGGTTTGTACCTTGTGCCTAAAGTCATCGAGTAGGAGTGATCATGAATTTTTATACTTTAACAGAATTAAAAGCCTTATTAAGCAGCAAAAAAAGCTCATCGCTTGAGATCACTCAAGATTATTTAGCGCGCATTAAAAAGTTCAATAAAACGTATAATGCCTTTATCACCGTGACAGAAGATCAGGCTTTAGCACAGGCCAAGGCTGCTGATGTGCGCTTGCAAAGTGGCAAAGCTGATAGTCTTACAGGCATTCCTTTGGCACAAAAAGATATCTTTTGCACCCAGGGCGTTAAAACTTCCGCGGGCTCAAAAATGCTCGATAATTTTATCTCACCCTATGATGCGCACGTAGTTGAAAACTTCAATAAAGCCGGAGCAGTCATGTTGGGTAAGCTCAATATGGATGAGTTTGCCATGGGGTCATCCAACGAAACTAGTTTTTATGGCAAGGTACATAATCCTTGGGATATCACGCGTATTCCTGGTGGCTCATCCGGTGGGTCATCAGCAGCTGTCGCTGCAGGTTTGGCGCCAGCAGCCACGGGCACAGATACCGGCGGATCCATTCGTCAGCCTGCGGCTATGACGGGAATTACTGGCTTAAAGCCAACCTATGGCCGCGTATCTCGTTATGGCATGATTGCCTTTGCCTCAAGCTTGGATCAAGCAGGCCCCATGGCGCAGACAGCAGAAGATTGCGCTTTATTACTCAATGTGATGGCGGGATTTGATAAGCGTGATTCTACTTGCGCTGAGCTTGATGTGCCTGATTATACCAAAACCTTAAATGACAGTTTGGAGGGTTTGAAAATTGGAATTCCCGAAAATATGTTTGCCCTCCAGGGCTTGGATGCCGAGGTCACCATTGCGATTCAAAAAGCCTTAGAAGAGTATGAAAAACTAGGGGCGAAGCTCGTTCCGATTACACTGCCGCATTCTGAATTAGCCCTGCAGGCGTATTATGTGATTGCACCAGCTGAGTGCTCATCCAATTTATCTCGTTATGACGGTGTGCGTTTTGGTTATCGTTGCGAGGATCCAATAGATTTATATGATCTCTACACCCGCTCAAGAAGCGAGGGCTTTGGTCAGGAGGTTAAGCGGCGCATTTTAATTGGCACCCATGTGTTGTCAGCTGGTTATTACGATGCCTACTATCGCAAAGCCCAGCAATTACGGCATTTGATTATTTCAGATTTTAAGCAAGCTTTTGAAGCAGTAGATGTCATTGTGTCGCCGACGACACCAACCACGGCGTTTAAATTAGGCGAAAAATTTAACGATCCAGTTGCGATGTATTTATCGGACGTATTTACTTTGCCCGTAAATCTCGCGGGCTTACCAGCAATTTCAATTCCTGCTGGGTTTGTCAATCAACTGCCAATTGGTTTGCAGATCATCGGCCCAGATTTTGCCGAGGCAAAAATTTTAAATGTCGCCCATCAGTACCAAAAGGTCACTGATTGGCATCAACATCATCCCAAGGTAGAGGTGTAATTATGTGGGAAACTATTATCGGAATCGAAGTACATACGCAATTAGCGACCAAGACCAAAATTTTCTCAGGCGCAGCGACTGAATATGGTGCAGAGCCGAATACACAAGCCTGCGTTATTGATCTTGCTATGCCGGGCGTATTACCTGTCTTAAATCAAAAATGTGCCGAGATGGCAATTAAATTTGGTTTGGCTGTCGATGCTGAAATTAACAAAGAATCAGTATTTGCTCGTAAAAATTATTTTTATCCAGATTTGCCCAAGGGCTATCAGATTAGCCAATATGAACATCCTATCGTTGGTAAGGGCCATCTTGAGTTGTATTTCAAAGATGGCAGTACCAAAATTATTGGCATTACCCGCGCGCATTTAGAAGAAGATGCGGGCAAGTCTTTGCATGATGATTTTCAAGGAATGTCCGCGATTGATTTGAATCGGGCTGGGACGCCTTTGTTAGAAATCGTTTCTGAGCCTGATATGCGCTCAACCGAAGAGGCGGTATTGTATTTAAAAACGTTGCATAGTCTATTGCGCTATTTGGGCATTTCTGATGGCAATATGCAAGAAGGCTCATTTCGAGCCGATGTTAATGTGTCAGTGCGCAAAGTCGGTGAGCCCTTGGGGACACGCGCGGAGCTAAAAAATTTAAATTCATTTAAATTTGTAGAAAAGGCAATTGAATACGAAGTTGCGCGTCAAATTAGCGTGTTGGAGTCGGGTGGCAAAATTGTACAGGAAACTCGTTTATACGATCCTGCAAAGCACGAAACCCGCTCATTGCGATCAAAAGAAAATGCGCAAGATTATCGCTATTTTCCTGATCCTGATTTAATGCCCTTGGTCTTAACAGAAGCGATGATTAATGAGGTGAGGGCAAATATGCCTGAATTGCCCAAAGCTAAGGCTGAGCGCTTTAAATCCGAGTATGCCTTAAGTGATTATGATGCCCGCGTTTTGGTCGCACAAAAAGAGACTTCAGAGTTTTTTGAGCGCGTGGTAAGCGTGTCAGGCGATGCTAAGCTTTCTGCCAATTGGGTGATGGGTGATTTTGCTGCGTTCTTAAATAAAAATAATTTGGATATTAGTGAAAGTAAAGTAACGAGCACGGCTCTAGGCGAGTTATTGCTACGCATCAAAGATAATACAATCTCAGGGCGTATTGCCAAAGAAGTATTTGAAGCCATGTGGGCGGGCGAGGGCTCGGCAGATCAAATTATTGAGGCTAAGGGCTTAAAGCAAATTTCCGATAGCGGCGCTTTGGAAAAAATTATTGCGGATGTCATGCAAAATAATCCCGAGCAGCTTGTCGATTATCGTGCTGGTAAGGATAAGTTATTTGGTTTTTTTGTAGGGCAAGTGATGAAGTTATCCGGCGGTAAAGCGAATCCTAGTGAAGTCAATAACCTGTTGCTGGAGAAGTTAAAAGGCTAGCATAAAAGTGAGGCGATCATGGTTACCACGATCCACACAGTCCCACGTAATAGTGATGGTAGTATTCAGCGCGAGGCTTGGTTAAATCTGGTTAGCTTTCGTTACCCCAAAGAAAAGCTCAAAGGTTTAAGTGAGGCCTTGCTGCAAGCAGATAATGTTAGCCTAGAAGTCGCAACTATTTTACTGGAGCTCCATGCCGATCCTTTGGCAATTCAAGCAGCATTATATCTGCACCGGCTTTATCAAAGCACGCGTGATGAGCTTAAAAAAATTCCCACACAGTCAGCGGTTACTGAAGTTCTATTAAATCTTTATGAGTTAACGAAAGTATCACAAAAGTTAGATTTAACTAAGCAAAAAACCTTAGAGGGTATGCGGCGGATGCTCTTGGCAATGATTAAAGATGTGCGCGTTGCCTTGATTCAATTGGCGATTGTCACGGCTGAGGCTCGTGCTTACAAAAGCAAAGATGAAAATGCACGCGCCAAAATGGCCGAGGCGATTCAGGCGATTTATGCACCCTTGGCTAATCGTTTGGGTGTCGGGCAATTAAAGTGGGAGCTTGAAGATCGAGCATTTGCGATTACGCATCCACAAGAATACAAGCAAATTACAACGGATTTACAAGAGCGCCGCACTGCCCGTGAAATATTTATTCAAGGCTGGATGGAGCAGTTGGAGGCGGCGTTAGAGCAGCTGGGCTTTACTGTGCAAATCACTGGGCGTATTAAAAACGTTTATAGCATTTGGCGCAAAATGCAGCAAAAGGAGCTGAAATTTTCTGAGCTTTATGATATTCGTGCCGTGCGAATTTTGGTGTCAGATGTATCGGCCTGCTATCAAGTGATGGCGTTTTTACATGAACGTTGGTTGTCATTAGTGAGTGAGTACACCGATTATATCGCCAACCCTAAGGTCAATGGTTACAGCTCTTTGCATACGGTATTAAAGGGCGAAGATAGCTTGCCGATAGAAGTCCAGATCCGTACGTTTTCCATGCACGAAGAAGCTGAAAAAGGCATTGCAGCGCATTGGCGGTACAAAGAAGGTGGGCGCCATGATTTGAATTTGGCGGAGCGTTTAAACTGGTTACGCATGCTGCTTAATTGGCAAAAAGAGTGGCAGGCAGATGCCAAGAGTATTGATGATAAAACCATTTATGTCTTTACCAAAGATGGCGATGTAGTTGATCTGCCGAAAGGCGCAACGCCGATTGATTTTGCTTTTGCCCTGCATTCAGATTTGGGCTTAAGATGTAAAGGCGCCTATGTCAATGATCGGATTGTGCCCTTAAATTACCAGTTAGCGATGACTGATCAGGTTGAGGTGCTCACGCACAAAGAGGCGCATCCAAGTCGAGATTGGTTACGTCCAGGCGAGGGCTATATAAAATCAGCACGCGCTAGAGCGAGAATAAAAGCTTGGTTTAGAGCGCAAGAGCAGCCTGAAGTCGCTGAGCCTAAAACCTCAGTCTCAAAGCTTGCGCCTGAGGCTGAATTCAAAAATTCTGTCACTTTTAACCCAGAGGCCAAAGTATTATTAGCAGGAATGAAAGGCCTGCCCTATCAATTTGCCAAATGCTGTATGCCAGCAGTGCCACAAGAGATTATTGGGTACCTAACGACCCAGCGTGGTGTGATTATTCATCGGGTGAATTGTCATCATATTCAAAACTTGGCTGAGGAGCGGCAGCAGCGTCTGTTGCCAGGAGCTTGGCTTTAGTCTCTAAAAGACCGCGCCTCATATTTCATGATTATTTTAATTTAAAATATTTTTATTGAAAAATAAATTTTTTGTGTTATTATTTTATTAAGTAATGATCTTTAAGGTATAAATGTTTGCAGAGAATGAAGGTGCTATTGTTGGGTTGGCATTCGCCTGTCTGGCTGGTGCTGCTTTAATTACATGCGCATCCATTTTGATTGCTAGGCGCTGCTGCAAGGGTGCTCAGGCTAGAATTGCAGCTGATGTGACCCCACCGCCGTTTACGCCAGTCACCCCCAGTGCTCACATAGCCATGCCTTTTAGTGGTCCAGAAGAGCGCCGATCTTCGTTATTAAACGCTTTGCCACGTAACCCTCCCAGGGTGTTAGACAAAGGCGACGAATTTCGTGTGAATGGCACAAGTATGAATGATGTTTTGAAGGGGATCAGACAAATGCCGGAAGATATCGCTAGAGAGGGGCCCTAAGCCGTCTCAGCACTATGCTCCAGGTGCAGCTCAGTAATATATTTTTGGGTCACGGCATCAGGTAGGCGATATTTCACTGCCAACCACAGAATAAACACGCAGAAAACTGCTAGTACCACCATGCTGCTATAAACCCCCAGCACATTAATGCCGCCATAATTACCCAAATAGGATACGAGCATCAAACCAGCAAAATAAGGCCAGATCCAAATTGATTGGCGTAGATTAAGCTCAATGTGTAAGCGTTTACTAAATTTACGATAAATAAACAAAATTGCAAAACCAATCAAAATCGCAATGCCTGCAATCGATAGAATATGCCAGCCATTCCAATAAGCGAGCAAGGTGCACATATAAAATGCCACATAAGCCCAGAGATGACCAAAGGGTAAAGTAATCGGGCGCTTTTGTTTAGGGGCTTGATAGCGCAAAGCGAGCATGGTAATTGGGCCTACCGCATAACTAATCGCGAGTAATGAAGTTAAAAAATTCATAATCATCTTCCAGCCAGGCAGGGGTGCAAATAAACACATGCCTAAGACAAAGTTCAATAAAATACACACCATAGGATTGCCCTGGGTACTTAAGTGTTGGAAGATCTGAGGTAAATAACCATTTTTGCTCATGCCATAAAAAGAGCGTCCGGCACTGCTGCAGTACATTAATCCCGCAGCCAGAGGGCCAATAATCGCGGCGACATAAAGCAAAGGTAGGAAGCCATGTAAATTATCTTGGTTTAGAATAGAGGCTAGGGGGATGTCATTGTGATTCAAGGTCAGATTTGCCCACCCACCCGTAATATTGCTTGGTGTCAGCGAGCTGAAAAATGCAAGCTGAATCAGTACAAATAAAACCAAGCAAATGCTCACTGAGCCTATAATAGCAAGCGGAATCGATCGTCCAGGGTTTTTAGCCTCACCTGCCATTTCAGCGGCTTGTTTAAAGCCATTAAATGCAAAGACAATACCGCCCGATGTAATCGCTGCAAAAACACCCGACATACCCAGAGGCATAAAGCTGCTATTGCCAGGATTGAGTGCGCGCTCTGGGCTAAAAAAATGAAATAAAATAACGGCAACCAAGATAATGGGAATAATGAGTTTTAATAAAGTTAAAAAAGTATTGGCGCGAATCAGCCAGCGCAGGGTGTAAATATTAATCGCGCCAATAACGAGCATCAGGATAGAGGCAGCTAAATAACCTAAATGGGTCAGTTGCCCCGTCATGGGATAGGTAAGTCCAGGAAAATAAAGGCTGCCATATTGAATCACCGCCTGTACTTCTGCGGCCATCAGGGCAAGATAAGAAAGCCAGGTCATCCACGCAAATAAAAAGCTCACCAAAGTACCATGGGTATATTGTGGCACGCGCGCGCTTGAGCCGGTAATTGGCAACATGCTACACACTTCTGCAAAAATAAACGCAATGACCAAAACAAAAATACCCCCAATAATCCAAGCTAAAGTCGCCGCAGGCCCTGCCAATGTGGAGGTGTAAAAAGCGCTAAACAACCACCCAGAGCCAATAATGGCGCTAATAGACGTAAATAATAAACCGAAAGTCGGGATGCTGCGTTTCATAAAGGCCTCTGTTTTTTAAGAATCATGGTTACTAATATACGAACTTTGAGTGAAAAATCAATGAAAATCTTTTCATTCGCGATGTTGCCGACATGAATGGTCTTTCCTACTTGATTGTACTATGTAATAAAGGCTTTGGCAAAGTGAGTGATGATTGGTTTGTTTTTAAAATTGATTTTTTAGTTTT
>CAIQBE010000029.1 GCA_903870015.1 uncultured Thiotrichales bacterium | reverse complement strand
CCCAGCCCCGGCAGTAAGAGGATATGGAGCGCCTCCTCAATATGTGTCTGCGCCTGCTCCAGCCCCGGCAGTAAGAGGATATGCGGCGCCTCCTCAATATGTGTCTGCGCCTGCCCCAGCCCCGGCAGTAAGAGGATATGACGCGCCTCCTGAATATGTGTTACCTGCCCCAGCACACGCCTCTAGGGCAGCGGCTATTGCACTCCCTCGCGTTATGACTTTAACCACTCCCGCCTCAAAAGTGCTGAATGGGCATCTAAATTTTGTATGTTCGTTAATAGTCATGCCAAATGGCCTCCTAATCAGCGGATCTTTTGATAATGCCATCAAAGTGTGGGATGTATCGAGAGGTGGTTGTGTGCGAGAGCTCTCCGGGCATGAGGGTTTTATAAATTCTCTAATAGCCTTGCCAGATGGTCGCCTGGCGAGTGGGTCTTCTGACAAAACTATTAAATTGTGGAATCTAGAAACTGGAGAATGTGAAAAGACATTTTCCTGTTCCCCTATAAATTATTCTATTTATAAAGGGTATGTACGCTCCTTAGCTCTTCTACCCGATGGTCGTCTGGCGAGTGGCTTAGATACGGGGATTATTAAGCTATGGAATGTCAGGAGTGGCGTTTGTGAAAGGATGCTTTCCGGCATGGGTGCTTGCGCAATACTTTCGATAATAGCTCTACCAGGTGGCCGCCTGGCCGCCTGCGGTAAATATCTAACAAAAATCTTTGTATTGAATGTTAGCAGTGGAGTTGTTGAGATGAGTCTCTCCGGCCATACGGGTGATGGATTTTCTTATGCTGTCAACTCTCTAACAATACTGCCTGATGGGCGTCTGGCAAGCGGTGCCTCTGATAAAACCATCAAAATTTGGAATTTAGCGAGCGGGATGTGCGAGCGGACCCTTTCCGGTCATGAGTCTGACGTAACATCTTTAATAGTTCTGCCTGATGGGCGTCTGGCGAGTGGATCATCTACAGAAATCAAGCTTTGGAATTTAGCACGAATGGAATGTGAAGAAACGTTATTTAACCGCAGTAGTGATCCCGAGCTTAGGGGTATGTACGCTAATCTAACCGTTTTCTCGGATGGTCGCATAGTGAGTGGATTCAAGCAAAACATGATTAAGCTATGGGGAAGCCCTGAATTTGAAGTGAAGGCCTTACCTCCGGCTGCTGTCACCTCCTCTAGTAGCATAGCATCCACGCATCTCCCTCTTATTCCTCAAATAACTATTGCAGAGGCGATTGATTGTCAAATACATTTATTGCGCACTGGTGATGTTTCAATAAAAGAGAAAGCGATTAAGGCTCTAGGTGATTTTTTATCCATAGAAAATCAAGAAATAATCAGAAAGAAGCGTGTAATTCCTATGGTGGTTGATGCAATAAAAGACCCTAATGAAATCAGTGTAAAAGAGGAAGCAATGCGTTTTTTAAGTAGCTCTGCTATTAGTGATTACCAAAATGATGTTGTAGCTGCTGGGGGGATTTCTGTTATAGTGAGCTGTTTAGGATGTTGGGGCCAAAAATATCGCACTATTGAGGCTCTACGAATGCTTTCCCGGAAAAATGTACCCAATCAAGAGGCGATCAAAAAATCTGGAGCAATCTCATGTTTAATTAAAATAGCAACAGGCGATAGTCTTGTAGGCAAAGATAGCGCTATTGATTATTTACGTGAACTTGGTTGTGCAGTACCGCAGGAGGCTGCAGCTTCAGCCAGCAGAGCTATAGCCACTTTGAGTTACCAATCATCCCCATTCATCCCTACAATATCACTACATGAAGATTCCATTCATAAGCTTATATCTTTAGCTACCAGAGAGGACCGTGCAAGCACTCTCCGAACATATGAAATTGCAGTCAACCCTGATGTATTAGCTAGGTTGGTAGCTTTGATAAATGTTTCCACAGAGGCTGATCCATTGGCTCTTGAATTATTATATCAATTGAGTTACAACTATGGTCCTAAAA
Organism: uncultured Thiotrichales bacterium; assembly: GCA_903870015.1. GTDB lineage: Bacteria > Pseudomonadota > Gammaproteobacteria > Francisellales > CACEW01 > CAIQBE01. The sequence goes on along the minus strand of CAIQBE010000029.1, from coordinate 15,242 downwards.
TAGATGCTTGCACGCCTGATGTCACTATACTTAAGCTAATTGCTTCGACGCCAGGCATGATTAGCTGCTTAAATAAATGCTTAGGAAGGGGCTTTATGCACCGAGCAGATAATTTACTTACACGTATTCAAGGCCTAAGCGCTAAAGCAGAGCCAGAACCAGAACCAAGCCGGCAGACATACCCAGAGCCAGAGCCATCATGGGAGGATTTTGATCGTGCGATTAAAAAAACTGAAAGAGATATAAGAAATCACAGTGGTTTATTTTCACACTCTTCAGTTGCTGAGCTTGAGGATAGGGTAAAAAGCTTAAAAAAACAGCAGGCCTCTTCGAGAGTTAGAGGAGATAGCAGTGAGGGGTGTTCTATGATGTAAATTATTTTTGGCATACATTTTCACCTGCGAGGGAAGGGTTTAGGGTCCCTAGATAATGGTGTAATACTCAAGTGTAGATAAAGGTAAAAGCTAATTCAATACTGCTGATGCGCTTGACGGGGTTAAGTTTTTATTATTAAAACTTTTAGATTCTTTGGATTACTGATATATGCAATAAACCTATTTGTTGCTTTTGGAGCTTCAGAAATTAGATACTTTACCGTATAAAAAATAACTGCTAACAAACCAAAAGCGATAACACAAACAAAACCATTCCATATCAACGAACCTAAGTTAACAAAGTGCGCTAAAATAGCGACCAATAGACTAATAATAATTACGTCTGCAGTTCTCATTTTCTTTCCCCTCTAAAAAGCTTAGTTATAGCCATCGCAATCTTAATGATTAATTACCTATGCCGACAATGCTTCTATTGCGGCGCTACTCCCACCGCAGGATTCTCTCGTTCTGGCTCATGCAATCCAGGAGCTAAAGGAATAGTCATAGCAGCGGTAGCAAAAACAGCCGCGGCTCTGGTCGTGCTTGTAGGATCATGCCTACGTGCAGCTATTGGATCTGTCATACTAGTTTCGGATAGTCCACTCGTAGGAATATCGTGTTCAGAATAATATGTAGCATAATTCATTCCTTGACCTTCTATTCGAAGGCGTTCACAGGCTCTGATTTCTCTAACTGCGCTTGCTCTAGCCAAGTGAGAATCCAGCCCACCCAAGTCTTCAGCAGCAGCAACGGTTAAATTATGATGGCTACAGTTTCCAACGCTTTGAAGGGGATAGGGATCTGTATTAGATGGCATGCCAAGCTGGTTACGCAGAGTACCCTGATATATTTGTGGCAAAGCCTCTTTGCCAGGAACAGGAACATTTTTGCAAACTATAAGATCTGTTACATATCCGTGCAATTGCTCAGGAGTTAAAGTCATTCTGTACGGATAAACACTCGAGCTTGAATTTGTTATATGATGATCTGCCCCCTCCCCACCATTATAAATCATGATATCTACCACTCCATCATGCATCACAAACTTATGATATATTGCATGTCCCTTAAATCCAGAGGACATGAGATAAGCCTTATCTTTACTTGCTAAAATATCAGCTACAACACTTCGGGTCAACTTATCTACTTTAGCATCCCGTGTAACAGCTGCCGCCTCAGGATTTTCAGTGTGCGAACGTCGCCATTCACCAAAAATAACATCTGCTTTTAGGGTAACACACAATGCCGCATATTCACTTAAAATAGCATTTCTTAGCCCTACAATTTCAGTAGGGCTTTCAGCAAGACTAAGTTGCTGACATTGTGCATAAAATTTTAAAGCAATGGATTTTCTTGGAAAATTGCCTTCTAGGTCCACAATTGATCCAGAGGATTCTTTCCCCACATGAATTTGACCACCGCCAGGAGGAGCTATTATTCTACCTGGGCCTTTAATATGTTTAGGGTCTATTAACTCCACCCCATCTTCTGCTCGAACATGGCCCATTTGCTTTGTAACATCCTGATCAAGATCCTTAAAAACTCCTTGGCGATTTTCAATCCTAGATAACATTTTTTTCAGTTCAATTGCTTGAGGTGAGTCCTCAGGAAGACCTAACTTATCTAGTAAGGCCTTTTTATTTTTATGATTGTTAAAGAAAGGATCTGGCTTATCGCCTGGAGTGCTAGCTGCCAAATAGGCCTCTTCATTAGCAAATATCGCCTCTATTATTTCGGGGGCTAAAGGCTTCCCAGTTGCTAGATCAACGGAGCCATATTTTTCGGCCGTCTTAATCTGCTCCTCGTTAGGGGCAAGATTTTTATCGCTTGAATTACCTATAATATAACCCTTACCCTTCCCACCTTTTACAAAACTGCCTTTAGGGATTTTGCGACCATGTTGTTGTGCGCCACTCACTGCTCCAATAGCAGCACCCATAATACCGCCTAATAATGCTGAAGCACCAACGTTTTCTGTGACATCCTTTTTACCCTCAATGTAGTTTGTTGCTAACGTTGCTCCAGCACCAGAAACTGCTCCAGCAGCTCCACCACAAACACCACCTGCAACAGCACTTGCTAGCTTAGTCTCTACTTTATTCACTAATCTTTGGGAAAGTTTACTTCCCTGCCCACCAACTACGCCACTTAATGCCCCTGCTACAGCGCCTGATACTAAGCCTGCCCTACCAACTTTCTCATCTAACTCTTCAGCAACATCTCTTCCATGCAGTCCCGCATCAACAGCAACTGACGTCACTTTACCGGCTGCTCCTGCTATAGCCTGTACCCCTGTTTTTACTACGAGACCAGACTTTGCAGCTAAACCACCAATTCCACCACTTACTAGCCCAGTTGAACCACCTATCGCAACTTGCCTACAATATTCAGAGAAAGCTAGCTCTTCTTCTGCCGTTGTTACAGAATACATGGCTGCTTGCAAACCTGAACTGATTAGACCGCCTCCAGCCCAGGCTCCCCAACCTCCTGTCATAACTGTTAATGCTACCCCACCAGCTATTTGCCCAACTCCGGTGGCAACACCTACCGCCTGCCAAAGAACACCTCCAGGCAACCTGCCCACTATATCTATGTCATCAAATTGACTGGTTAAATAGCAATGCGTATTCAAGGCCTCTCGTAACTGCTCCAAGTAGCTTGGGTCTGGATTAAAAATATGTGCTGGAATACCCCTAACAGAAAAAGCCTCAACCTCACCCTTTTTATTGCTAATTTTTCCTCTAACTTTCCCAGCATGATCTACAAACACTGTTAGGGCTTTATCTTGGTAAGGTTTTTTAATTAAAACATAAACACTATTTGACAAATCAGTTGTTAAGACAGGCACATATCTATCTTTGACTGGAGCAGTATTCATAAATAATTTAGCAAATTTAAATTGGTAGTGTACCATATAACCGTATTGATCAATACGGTCGATTGCAACCAAACCTATTTTGATATTATCGAATACGGAAGGCTGCACGATAAGTTAGTCATTTGCCCATTTAATCCAGGATTCGCGGGATTAGTCATTTGCTTCACAAAAGACTCAGCAAGCTGTTGGGAAACATTTGATAAAGTAGAAACATTAGATGATGTGGAAATCGCAAAACAACTTTTTATAAAATACCCGGAAATTTAGACCTTAGCCCAGGCAAATACTTCGCTAGATGAGTTCTTATCAAATGCAGCAAATTCTTTCTTTCCCCAAATTGCAGTAGGCGCGCTGTTAACCAGCGCCATGACTTTAACGATAGTAGTTAAGTTTTTGAAGAAGGAGCCTCTTCGGTTGGCACCGGAGATCAGCTATCTAAACAGCTATGTCTGACATTGCAATAACGTAGATTGCTAAAGTCCTAATTCATTAATCCAACAGTGCAATCCGCCAGGGGCTCTTTTCCGCAGTATTCCGCAAAAACAGCAGCGGCTCCCAAACATGCAGTCGCCACATTCGCAGCAACGCAAAGGGTTTTCGCCCTGGTCCATGGGGCATTATAATTAACGCGCAAAAGACAATAGAGTGAGAGCGGTAGGGCCATTTTCCCTGTTTTTTGCCCCATAAGGCCTAAAAAGGTAAGGTTTAGCGCAGCTACGCTAGCACCAATCATATCGTGCCCGGCATCAATATTGATCCCCTGATCAGGTGTCATGATATTTTACTCCTTTGTTAACATTGGATTGGTATAAATAACCAGTTATGCTTATTGTACTAAGTTCTGTACAATTAAGTCTACGCATCAAGCGCTAATGGAGCAATACATGAAATGCACGCGCACCCTCGCTTTTGTCGAAAACTTCACCCCCAATTGGTTTGCAACGACCATGGGTACAGGGATTACAGCCATATGTATTAATACGTTGAGTAATCATTTTTCGGGCTTAAGCACGCTTGCAACCGGGATCTGGGTTTTTAATATTGGTTTATTTTTATTTTTTACGAGCGTCATGCTGGCGCAAATCTTGCTGTATCCAAAATCTTGTCAGCGCATTTTGCATCACTCTTCTCAGGGTATGTTTTTAGGGTGTATCCCGATGGGGTTGATGACCATTGTGAATGGGTTTGTGTTTTTTGGTTTGCCCTTGATGGGGGATGTGGCGATACAAATAGGCGTGGTGCTTTGGTGGGTTGATGTTGTGCTCTCGGTATTGAGCATCCTGATCGTCCCTTACTATATGTTTACGCGCCAAGAGCATGCGTTGGAGAGCATGACGGCGGTATGGCTATTGCCCTTTGTTGCCTGTGAAGTCGCTGCCGCAGGAGGCGGTTTGTTATTGCCGCATCTTGTCCCTAATGATGTGCTCACAATTTTGTTTACAAGCCTAGTATTGTGGTCGGTATCTGTATCTTTGGCCTTAAGCATTTTGGTAATTTTCTTTTATCGATTATGCATTCATAAGCTACCTCCCAAAGAATTAGCCGCATCGATTTGGTTGCCCCTGGGCCCAACGGGAACGGGTGGGATGGCCTTGTTATTACTGGGGCATAATGTGGGGGCGCTTGCTACGACCAGCTATCCGCCTGCAGTTGTTAATTTGATTCAATTATTGCCAGGCGTTGGTTTGTTGATTGGTACTGTATTCTGGGCATTGGCAAGCTGGTGGCTGATGATCGCGCTGATTGCCACGATACATTATTTGGTAAAAAGCAGACTTAAGTTTAACTTAGGCTTTTGGGCCTATACCTTCCCACTAGGCGTGTATTCTATGGCGACTGTAAATTTAGGCGTGCAAACAGATATGGCTTTTTTTAAGATCTATGGCTGGGTCTTGGTCACGACGCTTAGTGTGATTTTCTTGTGTTTATTTACGCGTACTTTTTTATGGAAGCTGCTGTTTTGTAAGGGCTCCCAGGCTTAAAGGGAGTGTATATAACACTTTTAAATTATTTGTTGACCTGAAAAACAGGTTAGCGTATCATTACCTCCTCTTGCTGGAGGGGTTCCCGAGCGGTCAAAGGGAGCAGACTGTAAATCTGCCGGCTCAGCCTTCGAAGGTTCGAATCCTTCCCCCTCCACCAGCCTTCGCACTCCGTGCTTCGGCTGGCGAGCCAGCCTTCCCCTCTTGGGTGGCTAGCCAGATCTCCCTTTTGGGTGGCTGATTTTATATAGGCAAGGTTTTAAGTAGTACCGGTAAGCCGAGGTATTCCGATAGGAATGGCGGGCATGCCGCGCCGAAGCACAAAGTGCGTAGGCGGGTGTAGTTTAATGGTAAAACTTCAGCCTTCCAAGCTGATCTCGCGGGTTCGATTCCCGCCACCCGCTCCAGTTTCTGCTCACATAGCTCAGTCGGTAGAGCACTTCCTTGGTAAGGAAGAGGTCATCGGTTCGATTCCGATTGTGAGCACCAGTTCAATAGTTTTTAAAATCTCTGAGTCGCGTTCTTTACGCAAAAATTTTTATTAATCTATTTTTTATGTTGATAACTAAAACAAAGTTGTGTATATTTATGGGAAATAATTAAAGGAGTAGAAAATGGCTGGAAGAGGTATGAGAAGAGTTGGATCTGAAGCGATAGGCATCCTTATTGCTACACTGATGGGTTATATAGCGGAGGGTTTGGTTGCCCGTGATTTTGCTAGCAAACAAATTCCAAGTCCCCCCACCATGGCTGCGACAGTTTTTGCTGTGCAATTGGCGGATCGGTTTCTTAATGCATTAATTGAGCCTGCTGAACCCGCAGCCGTTGTAATAGCTCAGCCATTAAGCACGAGAGATAGAACGCGAGTAGTTACTCAAGCAATAATGCCAATTATTGGAAAGTCAGCAATAGTGGCCGTGCCCGCAACATTGGCATTTTTAGCTTCGATTGATACCAATGAGCCGTTGAATAAGGGTGAAGGTTTGGACATACCAAATTTTAATGCAAATTTTTTTCCATTCTGTCTAGCCCTGGTCTTGATTAATGGTATTAGTACTTTGGGTGCAGTGGGTTTGGATCGAGTGGGGTGTAAGAATAAATATGCACGCGCTGCTTTAGAGATTCTGTTAACTGTAAGTTCTGTATTCGTCGCGATTGCTGCGGGTCCGGGATGGTTAGGAGGAATTCCTCCTGAGGATGCCCAGCGTACACTGGCAGTGCCTTTTGCTATGGCTACACTTGGAGCGATGGTTTATGGTATAGGAACCAAGCTAGTCACGGATAGCTGTGCAGGCGCTCGAGGTAATAGAGGCGAGGCTGGCGCGTCATTATTGGGCGATCAGGCAGCGGTGGTCAACGCGGCTGATATTAGAGGCGGCGAGGAAGGCGCACTAGTGCCTTAAGTTGAGAGGCATAATGCTCGAGCTTGCATTGAAAGCATAATAACGCATATCATTTTGGGTGAGTTTCATCAAAAGGAGTGATCCCATGTCGTTAAAAAAAATAGCCTGCTGTCTTGGGTTAGCCGCAGCTTGTGTCGCTCAAGTAGCATTAGCTGAGTCTAGCTCTAGTGTGGTTTATGAAAATCAACGCGGTTCAACTTTGGTATTAGTCTGGCATCCAGAGCTGGGCGATGCGGGTACATTGACAGGGTCCTTTACCACAAAAGTTGGCAATTGCGCCAAAGATATGAATCAAGCCCTGCCTATCAAAGGTTATTACAATGGCAATGCGCTTAGTGTCACCGTCAATTACCCGCACTGTAAACAGCTCAGCGCGATGACGGGTAATCTAAGCGATGACCAAAATACCATTCACATGCTCTGGCTCCACGCCAATCAAGCAAAAGATGCCAATGGCAAAGATTGGAATACCAATATCATCGGTAGCGATGTTTATACCAAGTTAGGGGATTAGGTGTGGATATAGAGCCGCGCCGCTGTCATTGGTGTACGGGTCATCCCGCTTACATCGCGTATCATGATCATGAGTGGGGGCGGCCTGAATACGATAGTTTAAAATTATTTGAAATGCTGTGTTTAGAGGGTATGCAGGCTGGATTGAGTTGGTTAACCATTTTGTTGCGTCGGGATAATTATCGACGCGCTTTTCATGATTTTGATCCTAATAAAATCGCGCAAATGACCGGGGTGGATGTCGCAAGATTGATGCAGGATGCAGGCATTATTCGCAATCGCTTAAAAGTCAATGCCATTATCAAAAACGCTCAGGCCTATTTGCAATTGACGCAGACACAAGATTTTAGTGATTTTCTCTGGAGTCTTGTGGATCGTAAGCCAATCATCCGTAACAGAGGTAGCGCCATTCTCACAGAAACTGAACAATCGCGGGCAATGTCAAAAGCGCTCAAAAAGTTAGGTTTTACTTTTGTCGGTCCAACGATCTGTTATGCCTTTATGCAGGCAGTGGGGATGGTGAATGATCATGAGGATGGCTGCGATCTAGGCTTACCGACCACAGGCTAAGCTTTGTTATTTAGGCGCGGGGTTCGAAGGTGGTTTTGCTCCTCCTGATACAGCAATCACGGCGAGTTTACCATAAAATGAGCTGGCACACCCTAGGTGACGTATGACACCTCCAAATGTTGGTGGCAGATCCTCAGCGCATTTTTCATAAACAGCATGAGCCTCGTTTACCTGGCCATTTCTACTAATGGAGGGTTTGTCTGAAGACGATTGCATAATATGCTCCGCGTTATTTAATTTAAAATATCATGTTAAAAATTATACTCTAATTTAATTTAAAATACAATCCCTTCGGTTATATTTAATTATGGTGCTGCGCTATCATTGCTATTACCACGGCCATCCCCAGCATGAGTAGAGGTAGTATAAAATGGTGCAGCGTTGCTCGATTTAGAGTCAGGTGCTTCAACTGCGGAAGAAGGGGCGTCAGTGAGGCTTGAGGGGGTGGGGGTCGTCATCTGTACCTTTGAAGTATCTGCAGAGGCACGGATGTAATTGTGAAGCATTTCGAATCCGCCTCTCAGGGCCTTATGTAAGCTCTGATCATGGGTTATGCCAAGCGATTCTGCTACCCATAAAGTAAACGAACCGCCGAGCGCCAAGGCTGTAGGAATAAGCAACATGTTCATTCGGTTTGAGGATCTGTTGTTTTTATGGATATTTTCAGTGCTCTTCCTGTTAAGCTCAGCTAAATGTTCAGCATGCTTTCTACCCGCTTCAGATGTGACAAGCCTTTCAATTACGCCACTCATTTCCCCGCGCTCTTTTTCAGCCGTCTTCTTTGCATCTTCAGTCATCTGGGGCACGGGCGTTGTTAATTGATTAAAAGCCTTTTCAAGAATCTTTTTTGGCTCATTACCTAGCTTATCTGTGGCTATTAGCTCATTAAGACTGGTGCGCATTTGATCAAGCCAAGATGTAGGTACCATGATCACTTGATCCTTTGGCGCCGTCGTCAACGGCTGCGGGGCGGCTTTCAGCGCATCATCAAGACTTGCGGGTAAAGTCAGGTCTTTTCTATATTTTTTGAGTGCACCTTCAACATCACGAACACTCTGTAACGCTTGTTGGAGTAGCTCAGCGTTTACAGGCGTTTCCCCTGGATTGCCGCCTACAAGCACAGGCGCTGCGTGCTGTTGGCGTAGCTTGAGGTAGCTATCAAGCAATTGTCTAAGTCGAGCATCATCTAGATATGACGGAGCTGCCGGTATTTTTGCTTGTTCAGGTGGTAACCCACCTGGGGCTGCTGGCTGAGTACTGAATGCAGCAATACGAGGACTGAGAATGCTAAAAGGAGTTGCTATAGCCGTTGCTGCTAGTCTTGCTACCGCTGAGCTACGCATTGATGCTGGTGCTAATCTTGTTAACATAAAACCCCCATTTATTATTGACATATAAATATTATAATATAAAAATACATTTGTCAATGATTTTTAGTGGATAAGCCTAAGTTAACGACGCATTTTAGATAAAAATAAACCAGTTTATTTATCGTGTTGTGATTGATTTTTCGATAAAAAACATAATTTTCGCAAAGTGCTAAAATAAATTCGTCTGGAGCTTGGTTTTATAGGGTTTTTAGGTTTTTTTGAGGGTAGTGTTGTTAATTGAGGGCGCCCAGAACGATTTCATTGAAAGATGGCATGAATGCAAGGGTTTTTCAGTGGTAAGCAGCAGTTTTGCCCATGTAGTTATGATTTATGGCGGTAGTTTTATATATTTTGCTAGCAAAAGCGTTATTGCCAAGAAATAAGGTATAATGAGCAAACTAAACTTCATAAAACTTGTACTTCATGAAACAAAGCCGACTCATCACCGCCCTCACACCATTTGTCATGGCCTTGCCTTTGGCCATGGATATTTATATTCCAGCATTGCCAGGCATGGCAGCGCATTTTCAGGTAAGCCCTGCGGCAATGCAATTGACATTAACTTTGTTTATGCTTTCAGCAGCAGCGATGCAGCTTATTATTGGGCCTTTATCAGATCAATTAGGGCGTAGGGCGACGCTCGTATTAAGTGCGATTCTTTTCGGTATAGGCAGTATGATGTGTGCAGGCGCCGATACGCTGACGTTTTTGGTAATGGCGCGGATGATTCAGGCTGCTGGATCGTGCGGTTTATTTGTTTTGGGCTTTGCCATTGTGCGCGATGCAAGCTCGGGTGTACAGAGTGCTAAAATTTATGCGTATCTCTCCAGTGTCATCGCCTTTTCACCGATGTTTGCGCCCTTTATCGGCAGCTTTTTAGATTTAGCATTTGGCTGGCGTGCGACATTTTGGGGCGTTTTTGTCGTTGCAATTTGGGCCTTGGCGAGTGTGATTTTTCTTTTGCATGAAACCTTGCCCCGTGATCGGCGCCGGCCATTTCGTTTGAGTATTTTTAAAGATTATCTTGAGATCATTCAGCATCCGCGCTTTTTTTGGTATACGCTGATTTCCGCCATGGGAATGTCGTATTTTTATTTATTTTGCGCGATGTCGCCTTATATCATTATCACCTTGCTGCATATCCCTGAGGCGCATTATGGCTATTACTTTTGTTTTATGGGAGTGTCTTTGTTCATTGGCAGTATGATGTCGGGCAAAGTAGTGCAGCGTATTGGGATATACAAAACCAATGTGCTGGGTCTTGGTTTGGCTTTGGCAGGAGGCTTGATCATGACAGTTTGGTATTGGTGCACAGGATTATCTATTGATAATTTTATTTGGCCGATGCTGTTAATTGGGATTGGTGGGGCGTTTCAATTTGGCGTGGCCACGGGGGGATCAATGGATCCATTTCCTGAAAAAGCAGGCGCTGCTGCGGGTTTGGGCGGTGCATTTCGTTTTGCATTTTTGTCGGCAATTGGTTCAATTGTGATTACCAAAGATATTAGCTCGACCTTACCTCTATGCGTGACAGCCGTGATTTTTAGCATAATTGGTTTTGTAATTTTAGTCTGGCGGCGTGCTGATTTGGTTTAGACGCCGCAAAGTAGCTAGCTTTTTGATTGGTGTTGATATAATATGATCAAGAAGGAATGCATTACAATGTCACATAAGCTACAATTATTTAAAGCGCTCAACCATCTTTACTGGCCCATTTTAGGCATCGGGTGTACCTATAGTTTTACCCCATTTATTAATACCTTAATGTTGGGGCATCTATCGCCAGAGCTCTTGGCTGCGGGTGGCCTTGTGAATATTTGCTATGGTTTTATTATGATTATTTTTTGGGGTATTTTTACGACCCTTGGGACCTTGATCTCACGTCACAAAGGCGGTGAGAGCTTTGAGAGCATCAGTCATTTATTCAAATCGGCCTTGGTGTTAGCAGGTGTTTTTGGTAGCATTATCGCGCTGTTTTTTTTTCTAGCAATGGGTGGTTTATTACAAAAGTTTCACCAGGCACCAGAAGTCCTAGCCTTGGCAAAGCCTTATATTAATATCATGAGCCTCGTGATGATCCCAAGTCTTTTGCTGACCGTAACGGCGCAATTATTTTATGGTCTAGGCAAGCCCCGAATCGTCATGTTGATTGCTTTTATTTTTATGCCCATTAATATAGGCTTAAATTACTTACTGATGTACGGCAAGTGTGGCCTACCAGCAATGGGTATTGAAGGTTTAGGCGTGGGTAGTTTGATCACTACATCTCTTAATGTCTTGAGTTTGTTTTGGGTCATTGCGACACAAGCACCTTATAAAAATTACCTGCACACGGGTGTGTGGTTGAATGCTACTGCGGCGAAAGAATTACTTATGAATGGCATTCCTGCGGGTTTAGTTTGGTTGGTTGAGGTAGGGTTTTTCTCGGGCATCGCCTTATTAATGGGAATGATAAGTGTAGCGGCTTTAGCAGCTCATGAATTAGTGTTTCAGATCGATATGCTGGTCTTTGCCTTAGCGGCAAATATGGGCCAAGCCTTGCAAATTCTTTTAGGGGAGAGCGTGGGTAAAAAACAGTATCAAGATATTATGCCCGCATATTGGATTGCGCAAATATTCTTGATGGGATTAATCGGCATCGTGATGCTAGTCACTTGGTGCTGTCCCCATATCATTATCCATTTAGGGTTGGGTGCAAATACCAGTCTAAATGCAGAGACCATGGAGATTGCGTTAAGTCTTTTGCTCATCATGCCAATATTTTTATTGTTAGATAGCCTTGGTTTTATGACCTTTTCAGCACTTCGAGCGCTAAAGGCGAATCGCTTTAGTCTGGCGGTTGTGATCGGTGTTTATTGGGTTATTATTTTGCCTATTTTGGGAGTAGGTGTAGTGCATTATCATTATTTTAACCCAACTGATTTATGGTGGTTTTTATGCGTAGGTGCGACTCTGAGCTTTGCCTTGCAGTTTTGGCGCCTAACGCAAATCACATCAAAGATTTAAATCTATTGATGTGAGGCTTTCTTGGACTTTTTAAATCCATGCCATTCATGTTTTTGATAATCATAAATCTTGCAACTTTTAAAAATGCTCGTGAGTTTTGACCAGGTCAGCGTGTACTCATGCAGGTAATCAGCGTAATGTTGTTTGATATTCTCAAAAGCGCCCTTGAGACGATAAAAGGGGATGCGAATGTCTACATGATGAGGTGTATGCACCATAATGTCATGAGTAAGGATGTTAATAAGCCAGTGCGAGTGGATCATCGTCGTGCAATAGAGCGCCCCAATCGTGTGGTTCCATTCGGGTTTGGCATCAAAAAATGGAATATCCGGATGCGTATGATGTAAATAAACAATCAGGGAAATGACATAGTTAAAGACAATAAAGGGAATGATCAGCATTGTAACAATGCCAAAAATACCATCGAGATGATAGGCAAAAATGCTCATGCCAGTAGCATAGAATGCCACTACGAGTTTACCGAGCCAAAGTTTAGCCTTTTCAGATTTAGTGAGATTAGCGGGCGTAAATAAAATCATTTTTGGTAGCCAAACTTTATAAAGGTAATGCAGGCCACAGCCATAGAGACTGCGCTCAATGCGATAGAGGGCTTTTTTGTATTTCGGGAGCGCATCGTATTCCTCAAGAGTGAGTGGACGCCAAATCCAATCCACAGAACTTAAAGAGGTAAAGCCATGATGAATCCTGTTGTGCCCCAAGCACCAGAGGCGATAGACGTTAAGTGCGGGTAACATAAAAATAGTGCCAACAAGTTCGGCAAACCAAGAGCGGCGAAATAAAGCGCCATGGGCGGCATCATGAGCTAAAACAAAGAGGCTTGAAACAGCAAGGCCAGTGATGATACTCATCAAAATTTTTAAAAACGGGTTCTGTATCAGAATAACGCCAAAAAGCGCAGCAAAGAAAAAAAGCACATCAAAGCAACACCAAAACCATATTTTCGCGGGGGAGCGCCGATAAGCCTCTTTGCTAATGACAGATCGAACATCGCGCAAGGTTTTTGCATCGAGGTTTTCATAAGTGCTGTGCATTTGATATTTCCTTTTTATTTGCTCATACAGAAAGGTTTCTGCGTCAAAATTAATGCCAATGATATTCCTATTTTATTAAGATTACCAGTTACCGCGAGCCTCTGCGGTGATTATTTCTTTGCTGAGGCCTGGGCGGTCTAGGTGGTCTTTCGGTTTGTATAGGCGCAGGGCCAAAGCTCGGATAGCCAGCATTATCAAGTACGGGGATATTCATTTTAATGAGCCTTTGAATATCTCTAAGTAAATCTTTTTCATCAGGGGAGACCAAGGAGCAGGCCTCACCATTTCGACCCGCGCGGCCAGTACGGCCAATGCGATGAACATAATCTTCGGGAACATTGGGTAAATCAAAATTTACGACATGAGGAAGTTCTTTGATATCTAAGCCACGTGCGGCGATATCAGTGGCAACGAGCACAGTAATTGAGCCTTCTTTAAAGCTCGATAAGGCTTTAGTGCGCGCGGATTGACTTTTATTGCCGTGAATTGCTAGCGCTAGAATTCCTGCTTTTTCAAGTTTTTCCACAATTTTATTAGCGCCATGTTTAGTACGCGAAAAGACCAAAACTTGGCTCCAAGATTGATCTAAAATCAATTTACTCAATAGGGTAATTTTATGGCCTTTTTCAACTGTATACACAACTTGTTTAATATTTTCAGAAGTGGTGTTGCGTGGACTAACATCAATCTCAATAGGATCATGTAAAATGCCTTTGGTTAATGCGCGAATTTCTGGAGAAAAAGTTGCTGAAAACATTAAGTTTTGGCGCTTTGGTGGCAACAGCTTCATGATCCTTTTGATATCATGAATAAAGCCCATGTCGAGCATGCGATCGGCCTCATCCAGCACTAAGATTTCCACTTGATTGAGCTTCACTGCGTTTTGGCTCACTAAATCCAGTAAGCGTCCGGGAGTTGCGACTAAAATATCAGTGCCAGAGCGCATTTGCATCATTTGTGGATTAATACTCACGCCGCCAAAGACTACGGTATAGCGTAATTTTAGATGCTTGCCATAAAAGCGTGCGCTTTCATACACTTGCGCCGCCAGCTCACGTGTGGGGGTAAGAATGAGGGTGCGCACAGAATTAGCACGAGCAGGGCTGCCCGTTGTGGAAAGCTTTTGCAAAATGGGTATCAAAAAGGCGCCCGTTTTACCCGTACCCGTCTGCGCTGCTGCCATCATATCGTTGCCAGTCAGAACTGATGGAATCGCTTGTTTCTGAATAGGTGAGGGTTCGGTATAGCCTTTATCATTGAGCGCTTGCAGAATAGGCTCAATGACGCCGAGGGTTTTAAAAGTCATAATTTAAATTATAGTATGTCGTTAAGGCATGAATCATAGCGCAATTCCCGCGAAATACCTAGCTATTTCAAAGTGGACAAGCTTTTTTAAGCATTCTTTTGACTGCGCTGGACTGTGTTGTTTGAGCGGTTTTTTTAGGAATTGGCGCTTTAGTGGTTTTTTTAGCGGCTTTGATGGGGGTGTTTTTGCGCATTTCTTTGGCGCGCTCAGGGCGTAATTTGCTGAGATCTCGATGCTCGGGGTTCCAGTGGCTCCAATCAAATTGCCCGAGGGTAATGCCCATGCCTCGCAATACGATCATCGCCTTGCGCGGGTCAATAAATCCTCGAGGGTCTTTGCTACGCGCTTTGGATAAGGTAAATGTTTCACCACTCTGAGTGGCGACAGCAACAAAGAAGAGCCCGCCTTTAGCAGCAAGAGTAACATGGATAACGCCGCCTGCATGATGAATTGCACGCAGTTGCTCTTGGGAGATGATTTTCATAATTGTTACCAATATTTTCATTTTTGATAACATATAATAATAATTTGATAGCAAATAGTAAAGTGTAAGACTGTAAACGCACAGGCCAAAAAAACTTGCATCTTAATTCGCGAATGGTATACTAGCGCTTACCAATTTTATCTGCAAAAAGCAAAGGGAGACAGCAATGGCAAAAGAAAAGTTTGAACGTACGAAACCGCACGTCAACGTAGGAACTATTGGTCACGTAGACCATGGTAAAACAACATTAACCGCAGCGATTACCTCAGTAATGGCGAAGAAGTTTGGTGGAGAAGCAAAGGCT
>CAIQBE010000028.1 GCA_903870015.1 uncultured Thiotrichales bacterium | reverse complement strand
GGCTTAATAGTGAAAATGCCAACCTAGTAACAGGCCGATGATTAGGGTTAATATTGAGAAAATAAAAGTACTCCAATTTTTTGGAGCTGGAGCCGGCGAGGTGACTTTAGTTGCAGTCTGGGTGCGTTGCTTTAACAATTGATATAGCAGTCCAGGCAATTCTGGTGACTTATCAATAATGATGGGCAACTCTTTTTTAAACGAACGCAATAAGCCGCGCAAGCCCATCTGCCGTTTCATCCAGCGAGTGAGAATTGGACGCGCTACCGCCCATATATCAATATCGCTATCCAGATATTTAACCACGCCTTCGATGCTGATCAGGGATTTTTGTAAGAGCAGCATTTCTGGTTTTACTTCCATGTTAAATTGGCGTGCGATCATTAATAAACGCAATAAAGTCTGTCCGACAGAGACATGATTGGCTGGTAATTCAAAAATTGGCTCGCATACTGACCGAATCGCTGATTCCAAAATATCAACGCGGACATCACTTGGCACCCAGCCTGATTCTAAATGTAGCTCCGCAACACGGCGATAATCACGATCAATAAAGGCTAAAAAGTTCGCCGCTAAATAATGCTGGTTTTCTTTGCTTAACGTGCCAGTAATGCCAAAATCAACGAGCATCCATTCAGGGTGTTTGGCGGTTTCTGGATTAATAAATAAGTTACCCGTATGTAAATCCGCATGAAAAAAAGAGTCCTCAAAAACTTGGGTATAAAATAACGTCACACCGCGCTCACCTACATTTTTCAGATCAAAGCCACGACTAAGCAACTCTTGCTTATTTAAAATCGGGATACCATAAATGCGCTCCATCACCAAAATATTTTTACGACAATAGCTCCAATAAACTTTAGGGATATGCAAGCCATCGCGATCTTTAAAATTGCGTCGAAGTTGTGAGGCATTGGCAGCTTCTTTAATCAGATCTAGCTCTTCTAGCAGTGTCCGCTCAAGCTCTAGTGTGACTGATTTTAAGTTTAAACGGCGTAATGATTTAGACAGGGCGCTCAGCCAAAATGCACCCCATTTTAAAATTGCTAAATCTTGCTCAACTTCAAGATGAATATTCGGGCGCAGGACTTTAACAATGACATCTTCGCCCGAGGGCAATGTCGCGCCATAGACCTGAGCAATCGAAGCCGAGGCTAGCGGAGCTTCGTCAAAACGAGCAAAGGCTTGAGCAATTGGCTCAGCCAGTGCAGCTTCAATCATTGCTCTAGCCTCAACTGTGGCAAACGGTTTTACTTGATCTTGCAGCTTGCTCAGCGCCACAACGATATCATCAGGCAAAATATCTCGGCGTGTTGATAAGATCTGCCCAAGCTTAACAAAAATAGGGCCCAAATGCTCCAGGGCCAAAGCCAATCGCTCGCCACGGCTCAGCTTTAATTTTTTTAAACGCCAATAAAAAGGATTGAACCAAGCCAAAAACTCAAAAGCTTTGAGCAACGGAAGTTGAAAGAGCGTGCGATCAAGGCCATATTTTAAAAAAACATAATTAATTTTTATAAAACGAAGGCTCTGCTTAATCGCACCCATATTGATCCTAAGTTAACAATAAAGCCTACCAGCCAAAAGTTTTACGCTGGGCTACTTTACGAATTTGTTGTTGGCCTTGCCATACAATAATGCCAGTTTGAACATTAAGCAGTTTCATCGTGATTTGATAGTAAACTGATTGTTGTTTGCTATTAGTTGCCGTAATACTCGCAATGTCACCATAAAGCATATACTGAGCACCAATCTGTTGGCCCAATTTCGCGGCAGTTGATGGGTCGACCATGCCAGATTTATTTTGGTAGTTCAATTGATTTTTAATAGTGTTCACCTTGGTCATATCCACAAATTGGAATTTGCCACTTTGAATCAACTCGGTTGAAACCGTATCGGTAATTGCTTGAGTATCAATAAAGTCGCTGGTGCTATTAGTCATGGTGTCAACAAACATCACTGGACGAGCATTTTGTGTGATTTGGATAATTGGCTGGAAGGCTAGCATCTGGTCCACCATGCTTTTAGCGGTAGTTTGCAGATCGTTAGCGTTAAAACCTACGCTTGTGGTATCGACGCTATTAGGATCAACATAGCTGACAGTGGGGCTGCTGCTACATGCGCTCAGCAATAAAGTGCTGGCAATTAAGAGACTCAACGCTTTAAATTTCATAAGAATTCCTTATTTATAACAAACGTTAACAGTAAACTGTGTGGTTTCAGGAGTTGGCGCCACAGTCGTCACAACTTTACTCATATTAGGACCTAATTCTACTGGAATCATGGGCGTTGCATTGCCTTGATTAAAGCCATCAACACCTAACCACTGAAATTGATATTGAATATTTTGAACAGTATTGGTTTTATTAAAGAACGCCACTTTTGCATAGAGCATATCCCCAGCAAGCTTGGTCGCAGCAGGCGTAATGCTGACGCTACCCAAAAGCCCGGAGCCAAGATTAGTATTTTCATTTTTTGCAGGATTAGAAGATAAGACGACACAGCTCGTGGATGCGCATCCGCCCAATAGCAAGGTTGCTGATAACAGCGCCGCAAGTGCTTTAAATTTCATAATAACTCCCCTTTTATCTATTTAAACTCAGGATATTCTACGCGTTTTCGTGAGACTAGGCAAATTCATACTATCAAGCTTAACCAGTCCTTGCCCAATACGTGATTCATAATAGTCAATGGCACTTTCTGCAAGATAAGCTCGAACAGCCTCTGGATGCTGCAAGGCGCTAATTTTGGTATTTAATAGTGCCTGATAATAAAAACATAAAAGATTCACTTCAGTATGTAGCATGTCATAATAATTGCGTTTAGCACGACGCAAAAACAGCTCAAAGCGCGCGAGTTCATAGCTGTGCTCCAAATTTAAGCGACTCTGCTCAAGATCGTTGAGTTCACTTTGCAAGCTGATTAATTCAGCAAGACTTTGGGCTTTAGGAATATCAGTGGCAAAATGATGGATCTTCTCAATCAAATAATGCAATTCTTTTTTGACTTCATTTTTAGAAAATTCAGGTAAAATTAGGGCATTCAAAGACAGTGCAATCCCTGCGCCTAGGAGTGTTTCATAAATACGCGCCCACAAGAGTGATAAATCCCAGCCTCCCAGAAATGAAAAAAGCATAACCACAGAAATACCTGTTGCCATCATGCGTAAGACATAATCATGATAAAGTGTATAGACAATGATAAAAATAGTCACGAGGGTAATCAGTAGCAAGATTTCTGGCTGGTGCTTGAAAAGCAAATAAATACCCCAGCCAACAAAGCAGCCGAAAATAGTCATCACAAAACGCATAAAGGATTGGTAAATACTAGCGCCTAAAGATGGTGTGATTAAACTCAATGCGGTCAGTATCGCCCAGTAGCCACGATCTAGATAAAAATGTTCAGTGACTAGCAAGCACACCCAGGCAGCTAGGGCTGCGCGGATGGCCATACGGGTATTCGTATTTATATTGAGAAAGGCTTCAAGCTTCATAATATCCTACTCAAGGTCAGTATAGAGTTCTTTAATGCGCAACAAGCCAAAAGCAAACTGTAGGCTAGCATTATCGATGTTCGTTTTATTTTGGTTGGCCTGTATGGGTTTTACTATTTTTAACAGCATTGCCTCAAAGGTAGGTAAATCCCAAACAATTTTTTGAATTTGCTGCTGCAGCGTTACTCGCAGTAAGACATCTTTGCCCATAAGGAAGCTTTTGCGTAGTAGTTTACGAGTAAAAAAACGACCCTCAAAACGAGCGCTTAACTTTCGTTCTTGTAGCTTTAAAGTGCGGGTTAAATCTTTAACAATGGGCATAAATTCTTGCATACGCTCTGGGGGAAGCCTAGGTAAAATATCAATAAATAAACGAATGACTTTGCTAATCGCATAAAGCGCATCTTCCGTCGTGTTAAAAAACTGTGATTTATTCTTTTGCATTTCTGGATGTGCTTTAATTTGTTCAAAAGTAAGTACATGGGCTTCGCAAAACTCAATACCAGTGTGCATTTGATCTAAATATTTTTTTGCGCGTGTGCGTTGCCACAGTTTAATCAGTTGCAAGCCTTCTCGATATTGCTCGGTGATTTCGAGCATTAATAATGTCAGCTCATCTTTAATACTATAGTGCCAAAGAAAAAAATAAACCAAGCCAGCGACCACGCTCGCCAAGCAAATTCCCAGTCCCGTTAATAAAGGATCAGCAGGTGGGACTGGTGTCATCATCACAACCAGGTACTCAATCACAATCATGATCGGCGGGAGTCGATAAGTAATTCCAAGATTAGGAATGTAGTAAGCGATAAAGGCCAAGGGAATAAGCATCATCCCTGCCCAGTAGTGATCGGGTCGTAAATAAACTCCAAGCAGATAAAGGCCTAGATAACAAAGTCCGGCAAGCAGCATCGAGAAAAATTGCGCTTTTTTGCTAACCCCTGCCTGCATCAAGCTCATCCCTGCAGCAGTATAAACCACATAAAAGAGTGCCATAGGACTCAGCCACCAAAAAGTAAGTGCGACGCTGACGATCACGGCAATGATCGTTTTAGTAGCAAGCAGAAAATCCATTTTATATTTGAACATTAGAAGCAGTTGTTAAAAAAAGCTACAACATTAAACCATAAAAGCGCCGGGTGTTAAAGTGAAAATATTACTTGTAAGAAAAGCAAAAATTGTTTAAGTTATAACAAAGCAATCATCATGAAAAGATATGACCTATTTAAAAAAAATAATTCTCAGCTGCATCAGTCTAGTTACTTTTAATATGAGTTACGCTGACAATAATATAGGGGCGGCGATTGCCGCAGCAATGACTACGCAGACGGTGAATACTGGATCTATGGTCTATATGAAAAATCATGGAATGAATCCTCAGTATGTGAGCACGCCTTATGGTGGTTATGTGGTCCCTGGGCCTGCAACAAAAGCACCTGCAGCAACGGCGACGACGGCAACTCAACAACCGCAAACACCTTACGAAGCGCAAAATAAGCAACAAAATAAAACGCAATTCGTCAATGGCAATGTTGCGCAAGCTTTTCCTATGGCGCAGCCAACCATAACAGCTCAGCCAGCAATGGCCGGTCAACAGTCGGTAACGCAACCGGCGGTAGTGGGGCTTCAACCGGTCACAATGGTTCAGCCAGCAATGGGTACGCTGCCAGTGGGAGTAGTGCAGTCGTCAGCAAGCAATCAGCCGCAGGCAGTGGTAGCGCAGTCAACAACAAGTCAGTCGCCGGCAATGACAGCTCAGCCAGCAATCGGAGCTCAACAATCACCAAAATCACCAATAATGGTCACTCAGCAAGCTCAGTAATTTTTATTGCTCACCAAGAGCTCTAAAAATTCACGTGGATAAATAGACGCGCGCTCAGCCAGGGCTTGATGATACAAAACCGTTGAGGGAGTAAGGCCTGGTAGTGAGTTAATTTCAATAATCATCACATTGCCGGTCGCAAGCTCGACAAAAATATCGATACGGCAATAGCCTTTAATGCCAACTTTAGTCGCCACGTCCGTGATCGTTTTTTTAACGCGTGTCAGTAATTTAGCAGAAAGCAAGGCCTCGGGTGGTGGTGTAATATTGACACCTGTGCCGCCCTGAAACTTTTCTTCTAAAGACAATACTTCGCCCTCAGCCACCGTGATGCTAGGATTGAGCGCATGCAGCTGATGATTCATTTCAACGACACCAATCGTCATTTCCACCCAGCCACTTTGAGGTGTGTGTTTTAGTTGATTGCCTTTTACCCGCAGCTTATCGGTTGCAATAAATTTTTCAAAAATTAAATTTTCAGGAAGCTGCAGTGGCATTTCGATCATGCTGGCTTGGTTTTTAAAAGTGCCAATCGGGACTGTGGTCATATTGGTTTTAAGCGCATCGCAATATGCCGCTAAATCATGGCTGTCAAAAAGATGCACGACACCGGCAGAGCAGCCATCGGCCCTAGGTTTGATGACTAATGAGCGCGCATCAAGTTGCAAGCATAGCTCGCGCCAAAATTGATTAAGCTGCGCCTTTGATTGGGTAAGCAAGCTTGCAGTGGCAATGCTCGTGCCTGCAATAGAAACCACGCCAGGAATATTTTGTGCGGCGATAAATTCACTCGTCGCGCGTTTATCCATACATAGGCGACAGACAGTCTCTGTGGGGCCGTTAAAAGAAATATTAAGATCGCTCAGTTGATGTTGCAGCACCCCATTTTCACCAATGCCGCCATGCAGGCCGATAAATACAAATTGCTTTTGGCTGTCTTTGATAAATTGGCTGAGTAAGATTTTTTCTGGGGCAAAAAACTCTGTGCTATCTTTTTCAGCATTCATGCCTAGGCGTAAGCGTACCTTAGCCTCAAGCTCAGCAATGCGTTGCGAGTTTTCTCCGTAATGTTCGCAATTATGAATAATTTCTTCAACCGTATGGTTAAGCGCTAATTGATAAGGCAAGCGCCAGACATGTTTGCCATCAAGATCCAGCAAAAAGGGCTTGGGTTGATATTTTGTGGAGGTGCGGAGCTTAAGCCAGACATTGGTGCCACTCATCAACGACACTTGTCGTTCTGAAGTATTGCCGCCAAAAATGACATTAACAGGTTTGCGCTTCAGGGTGTTTAAAGCTTTGGGTTTGGAGAGTGTTTTGCCATAACGTGACAAGCCATGCTGGACGACTTCGAGTAACACGTCACGATGACTTAAGCCAATGCGACTTGATTGCTGGAACAAAAAACTATTTTGCTCCATGCCGCTGATGGGGTTAAAGTCACAAAACCAAATATTGCCATCGGGCAACACCCAGCCATCAAAGCGCGCAAAATCACGCATGCCAAATAAAGAAAATAATTGCTCAGCCTGAATTTGAATACGTTCAATCACGTCATTGCTAAAGCGCGGTGGGCAGTGATAACTCACTTGCCGTGTGGGGAGATATTTTTTGCGATAATCAAAAATTTGATTTTGCGCATAATCCGTCTCAATTTCTGTGGGTAAAATTGCAACGGGCAGACCAAAACGATTTTGTAAAATAATGACGGTAAACTCAGAGCCCGTGGCAAAAGGCTCAATCACCACGCGCGTATCCATGCGTTTTGAAAATAACAGCGTCGCTTTTTCTAAAGCCTCAGAGGGTGAATTTACCGAAAACACACCAATGCTAGAGCCGCCAGTTGCTGGCTTTACAATCGCACGTTTAATTTTATGTTTTTTAAAAAAGTCGTTAATCAGCTTTTTATGATCATTATGATAAATTTTGAGTACAATCGAAGGGAGTGCAAAAAACTCATGCGCCTGAATATATTGATTGGCATCATGTTTATCAAAAGCGAGTTTGCAAGCAGTGCTTCCTGAGCCCACAAAAGGGATCTTATGTTTTTCGAGCAAAGTTTGTAATTCGCCATCCTCACCAAAAGGCCCGTGAATTGCGGGGAAACAAATATCAACTTCTTTAAGGCGCTTAATCAGTGCTTTTTTATTTAAAGGTTTGCCAGCTTCAGCCAGCTTAAAGTCAAAGTCAGAGGGCGTATTGGAATACAATTGCTTGCAAGAAATTTCATGGGCATTTTTTTTATGATCAAAGTAAATAGGAATGATATCCACATCGGCGCCCAAATGATCCAAGACCGAGCGCGCCGAGTTAAGTGAAATGCCGCGCTCTAACGAAGGTCCGCCACAAAGTAGTGCTATTTTTGTCATTATTTTCCCTTTTTTGCAAATTTATACGATTTGTTCAAGAACTTTATTTTAAAGGGTTTAATGGTATTGGTCAAATAAGAGCGGATTGTTTTTTATGATTATTTGCATTTTTATGGTCTTAAGTCTATCGCACTAAGGAGCGAGGGCGGGGCGCACAGGCAACGCTATCGAGTTTTAGCAGTTTTTGTAAATTATGGACGCATGCAAGAAAGGTCAAGTTTTTCTGGTGGTTCAACCCAGGGCTCAGGTATTAGGGGCGCGGCTGTGCATGCTCCCCATAACAATGCCGCCCTTGCCCGTATATTAGCGCCCTCGAAGTGCTCTCTTTTGCCTTCCATGCCGGGCTCTTTTGGATCTCGCCAGGTTGAATCATAAGTGTGATTGATAGCGAGCCAATCTAGGCCGCAAAACACTATATTATCAAATAGTGGCTTTGAATGCGTATGTCCATGTCTTATATCTTCATCGTGTGTCGCTAGATTTACAAAAACCCCGGGGCCTGTATTATCCAAGACATCATTTTTTGCCCAGCGCATGATCACTTCTTTGGGCTTATCTAGCACATTAATTTGCATTTGCGCTAAGATTTTTTTGATAACAAAGCTGTCGGGCTCGCAAGCCATAAAATTATTGCACATAGCGGATATGTTACTAGCTTCTAATATAATGCCCCCTGGTGCACGTAGTTTTAATTTTCCAAGGTCAACTTTAATTTCAGTATCCGTATCAGAATATATGCCACCTTGTTGGTATAAAATAATTGCTCTTAGAATGTCGGCGCTGACGACGGGTTTGTCCAAATGCATTCCATCAACGACAGCTAAAAGGTCTTGGAATTCACTATGCTGATCTAAATCGGTCTGATAGTTTTTTAAAACCACCCCTCTGCTTTGTAAATATTCTTGCCATTCTGCCAGGGGGTCGTAAGCACTAAAGGGGTCCTGGCCAGTCGGCTTCGATTTGCCCTCGCCCCAAGAAAGCTCTGCTACTGGAGCCGGAGTTGGTGTGCTAAAGTACTCTGGGTTAATCCATAAGCAAATTTGATGGTCTGGGCTGTGCTCTTTGGCGAGCAATATATTCTGAATATATTTTGGAGGCAGGGGGGGCTGTCCCCAGCCAAATAAAATTGAGTGTTTTTGGAAGTTCACCCGTCGTTAGGGGGGTACTTGCAATCCCTGCTGCAGCCATGATCAACTCCATTTTTTATATTTATGATTATATATTAATTATTGCTAAAAAGTATATATTTGTCAACTAGATTGTCTAAAACAGTTTGATTTTAGCAGGTTAATTGCTTCAGTCTATACATGCATAGGATCGGCTTGTAAGGATCAAGCACACCCACTAGTCGCCCGTTTTTCAAAATGATATAATGCGCCGGTATAAACAATAGCTTAAGGATCTATCATGAGTGACATGAGTACTGAAGTAGCCGTATTAGGCAGTGGCCCTGGCGGATATACCGCAGCATTTCGCGCGGCAGATTTAGGTAAGAAAGTGGTTTTAATTGAACGCTTTGAAAAGTTGGGTGGTGTGTGTCTTAATGTTGGCTGTATTCCCTCAAAAGCGTTATTGCATACGGCTAAGGTCATCGAAGACGCCGAAGACATGGCGAGCCACGGTATTGATTTTGGTAAGCCTAAAATTGATATTGATAAAATACGCGCCTACAAAGATGGTATTATTAATCGTTTAACGGGCGGGCTTTCCATGCTGTCCAAACAGCGTAAAGTAGAAGTGGTAACAGGCGTAGGTCGCTTTACTTCTCCCAATACGCTTGAAGTTGAACAAAAAGACGGTCAAAAAATCAATGTGAAATTTGAGCAATGTATTATTGCTGCAGGTTCTCGCCCAGTGAAGCTGCCCTTTATTCCTGATGATCCTCGCATTTTTGATTCAACCGGTGCGCTAGAGTTAAAAAATATTCCTGGACGTATGCTAGTCCTGGGCGGCGGTATTATTGGCTTAGAAATGGCGACCGTTTATAACCAATTGGGTAGCAAAATTTCAGTAGTAGAGTTTATGCCCCAACTCATGGGCGCCATCGACAAAGACGTTGCGAAGGTCTATGAAAAGTGGGTCAGCAAGCGCTATGAAAAAATTATGTTAGAAACCAAAGTGACCAAGGTCGAGGCGAAAAAAGACGGCATTTATGTAACTTTTGAGGGTAAAAATGCACCCGCTGAGCCCGAGTGTTACGATGCGGTATTGGTCGCTGTAGGTCGTATTCCCAATGGCAAAGATATCGCTGCTGATAAAGCCGGTGTTAATGTTGATGAAAAAGGCTTTATTGCGACAGATAAGCAAATGCGCACCAATGTTCCGCATATCTACGCGATTGGTGATATCGTAGGCCAGCCCATGCTTGCGCATAAAGCCGTGCCAGAAGGGCGCGTTGCAGCCGAAGTTATCGCCGGTCAAAAACATTTCTTCGAGCCCAAATGCATTCCTGGCGTTGCCTATACTGATCCTGAAGTTGCATGGACCGGATTAAGCGAAGCGCAAGCCAAAGAACAAGGTATTAATTATGGCAAAGGCGTATTTCCTTGGGCTGCAAGTGGTCGCTCCCTAGCGATGGGTCGCGATGAAGGTATGACCAAGGTCATCTTTGACGAAGACTCTCATCGTATCTTGGGTGCCAGCATCATTGGCCCTAATGCCGGCGAACTTATTGCCGAAGTGTGTCTAGCCATTGAAATGGGTTGTGAGGCTGAAGATTTATCATTGACCATCCATCCTCATCCAACACTCTCAGAAAGTATTGCGTTGGCCACGGAAATGTATGAAGGCACGATTACGGATTTGATTGCCCCTAAGAAAAAATAAAGGTAATTATGCTGGCTCAGCTGACCTCGCTTCTTAAGTCTAAACGCTTGCCTCACGGCATTATTTGGGCGAATCCTGAAACCGAGGTCTTGGCCAGCTTTGTCAAAATCTTGATGTGCCAAGGGCGGGGCGACCAGCTTCATGCCTGCGGCCACTGCAAGGCCTGTTATTTAATTCAAAGCGAGGCCGGGCACCCTGATGTGCATTGGCTAAAGCCCGAGGGGAAGCTTAATTTAATTAAGATCGATACGGTGCGTGACATCATCGAATTCTTAAGTAAAAGCGCGCAGCAAGGTGGCTATAAAGTGGTGGTCTTTGAAGGCGCCGAAGGCCTTAATATGGCCGCGCAAAATGCTTTATTAAAATCATTAGAAGAGCCTAGTAGTAATTCGCTGCTTGTCCTGCAAACTGCCTACCCACATTTACTATTGCCGACGATCAAAAGCCGTTGCCAATTATTAACCGATCAAGACCCTAAAAAAGCCGAGACACATAGCAGCGTTAATGAATTTATCGATGCACTCAGCTTTGATTTTAAGCCACTTAATGTTGCCGCAAAATTTAAAGACGCATCGCTTGAGATTTTATTTAACGGCTGGTATGAGTTTTTATATGAAGTCTTGCGTGTACAACAGGGCTTAGCATTGGAAGGTCAATGGCATGATTCACGCGTGAGCATCGAAAATGCCGCTAAAAAAAATCCAGAGCAGCTTTATGCCTTTGTCGATGAATTGGTAAAACTAAAAGCCCTGGTGCATAAAAAGATTGCGCTAAATCAGCAAGCACTGCTTGAACGTGCGCTGATTAAGTGGCATGGGGTTAATTAGAGGAGATATACTTCTCTCGACGAATATTGCTGGTTGCAAAGCCATAACTTTCAGTTAATTCTTTAAACGCCTCATCAATCATATTGGGATTGCCGCAGAGATACACGATGTCATTGGCAGGATTGAGATTTAAGCGCATAAAAGCCGTTTGCACATAACCCTGGTGTTCATAGGCTTGCAAGTCAGTAGCGGTTTCCCGGCTATATTGTGCATGAAAAGTAAAATTTGGATGGGCTTTAGCAAATTCAACAAAATCAGGGCCATAAAGCAAATCTGCGCGAAATTGCACGCCCAGCACCAAATCGATTTTAAGATTAGAATCCTTAATACGGCGGGCAATTTCAGGCAGCATGGAGCGATAGGGTGCAATACCTGTGCCTGTGCCTGCAAGAATATAGCGCTGTATGGATTCATCTTGCAACACTAAGCGCCCGGCAGGGCCCATGCCTTTTACTGTATCACCAGGTTTTAGATTAAATAACGTTTCAGTCGCAATGCCGCCCTTCACAAAAGAAATGGCAATCGACAGCGTATCGCTGCCAGGATAGCTCGAGATGCTATAGCTTCTGCGCTTAAGCACGCCTTCTTTATCGGTCAGCAACAGTGTAATAAATTGCCCGGCAATAAAGTTCAGAGGCTTGCCATCCACGCGCACAAACTCCAGGTGCAAGGTATTTGGCGTGGTTTTGACACTTTGTTGTAAACGGAGCTCGAATTGTTCTAAAGCCATGGTATAATTCCTGCTATTTCTAAATATCAAAGTATTATGCAAGAGAATGATCTGGAGCTCAAGGAAAAGTTGCAGCAAGGCTTGAATAGGCTAGGCCACACTGATGTCATCATGCAGGATAAGTTATGGCAATATTTGTTGCTGCTCAAAAAGTGGAATCAAGTGTATAACCTAACCGCCATACGCGATCTTGATGAAATGATTAGCCATCATGTGTTAGACAGCCTTGCGATTGCACCTTATCTCAACGGCGTAGATTTTATAGACGTCGGCACAGGTCCAGGCTTGCCAGGCATTCCCTTAAGTATCATCATGCCTAATAAGCGCTTTACCTTACTTGATAGCAACAGTAAAAAAACCGCTTTTTTACTACAGGCCAAGGCCGCATTAAAATTAGATAATATGCAGGTAGTTTGTAGTCGGGTGGAGGATTATGCTGGCAGCTATGATGGCGTATTAAGTCGCGCCTTTACTGCTGTGCATGACTTTGTAGCGAGCACACAGCATTTATTAAAAAAAGACGGTGCATGGTATGCCATGAAGGGGCCGCAATATATTGATGAGGTCAAGGCCATTTCGAATTTTAGTCACAACACTTTAGCGTTAACTATTCCTTTTTTAGCCAAAGAACGCTTTTTGACCATCATTAAAAATACTGGGGCGATATGAACGTTATCTTATTAGATCTTCTCGCAGTTTGCGCTTATCTATTTGGAATTGCGGGTGCCTTGCATGCCTTATTTCGCAAGGGTAATCCGCGCTCGGCTTTAATCTGGGTGTGCATCTGTTTATTCATTCCATTTTTTGGTGCGCTGATTTATTTAGTCTTTGGTGTCAATCGTATTCAGCTTGTTACCCAAAAGTGGAATTCGTATGGTCTCTATCGCTTTGAAGCCAGTCACGCCCGAGAAGCCACTCAGCATGGCTTTGATTTAAAAAACTTAAGCAAAGAACAGCAAGCCCTAGCCTTGGTCGGTAATAAATTGTTGTCGACAAAAATCACGGCAGGCTGTAACATCACGCCACTTTTTGATGGCACCGAAGCTTATCCTGAAATGTTAGCTGCGATTAATAGCGCGCGCGAGCGCATTTACCTCTCAACCTATATTTTTGGCAGTTATGGTGCAGGCTTAGAGTTTATCAAAGCCCTAGGTCAAGCAGCCCAAAGAGGTGTGGATGTAAAAGTCTTGATTGATGGCGTCGGCAGTTTATATACACGTCATTCCGCCCGTAAGCAACTTAAAAAATTCGGCGTTGATGCGAGATTTTTTTTGCCCGTAACGACGAACCCAAAAGACCTGCGTTATATTAATTTGCGCAGCCACGTCAAAATCATGGTCGTTGATAGCAGTATTGGCTTCACAGGTGGTATGAATATTCACGACGATAACAGCAGCAAAATAGATGAAGTTCCTAAAATTCACGATCTCCATTTTAAAGTCGAAGGGCCGATTATCAGAGATCTACAAGATGCATTTTTAAGAAACTGGTATTTTAATAATAAACAAGCAAAGCATGAGCAGTTGTATTATGACGATCGCAGTAAAGGCGATATGGTTACACGAGCCGTGAATAGCGGCCCTTACCAAGAGCAGCCAGTTACACAGCACCTATTAATAGCCACTGTGAATGCCGCAGAGCAACATGTGCGGATCATGACGCCTTACTTTATTATTGACTCCGCTTTAGGTTCAGCATTAACCCAGGCAAGCTTGCGAGGGGTGGCGGTTGAACTCATTTTACCAGAGTCTAACAATCTTTCTTTTGTCAAAGGCGCAACTGAGGCACTACTCCCTACCTTGTTAAATTTTGGCATTAAAGTTTATTATCGCCAGGGGCATTTTGCGCATACGAAGCTGTTTATAGTGGATGATGTTTACGTATTTCTTGGCTCATCAAATATGGACACGCGGAGTTTTTATCTTAATTTTGAATTTAATCTAGAGGTTTATAACAAGGCTTTATCTAATCAGCTCATCGCCCACTTCGAGCAAATCAAAAAATTAAGCACAGAAATCACGTGCGAGTGGTTACAAAAGCAAAAATTTATAATAAAATTGCGCAACTCAATTTGCAAACTATTTTCACCTTACTTATAAAAGGACATTACTATGATTATCGGCGTACCTAAAGAGATTAAAAATCACGAATACCGCGTAGGCTTAACCCCAAGCTCAGTTAGTGAGCTCATTCATCATGGTCATACGGTCATTGTGGAAAAGAATGCTGGTATTGGCAGTGGTTTTAGTGATGAGCAGTATAAGCAAGCAGGCGCGCGCATTCTTGCTGATGCTCCTGCAGTTTTTGCGGAAGCTGAAATGATTGTAAAGGTAAAAGAGCCTCAGCCCGGTGAATGCAAAATGCTGCGCGCCGGCCAAGTATTATTTACCTATTTACATTTAGCGCCAGATCCCGAGCAAGCTGAATTATTGCAAGCTTCAAAATGTATTGCCATTGCCTATGAAACCGTCACTGATCATCGCGGGCACTTGCCTTTACTTGCACCCATGAGCATGGTGGCAGGGCGTATGTCGATTCAAGCGGGCGCCCATTGCTTAGAGAAAGCCCAACATGGTCGGGGCGTTTTATTAGGCGGCGTGTCTGGTGTTGCTCCTGCTGATGTGGTGATTATCGGTGGAGGTGTCGTCGGTGTGAATGCCATTCGTATGGCAACCGGTATGGAAGCGCGCGTAACGGTGTTGGATAAATCAGTTGACCGCTTGCGCGAACTCGATGATCTTTTTGGCGCACGCTTAACCACTATTTATTCAACTAACGATGCCATTGAGCATTATGTAACGAATGCCGATTTGGTAATTGGCGCGGTATTAATTCCAGGCGCAGCAGCTCCAAAGCTCATTAAAAAAGATATGCTCAAAAAAATGCGCCCAGGCTCAGTAATTGTCGATGTGGCCATTGACCAAGGTGGATGCACTGAAACCAGTCATGCTACCACCCATCTTGAGCCAACCTATATGGTCGATGGCGTCGTGCATTATTGCGTCGCCAATATGCCAGGTGCTGTGGCAAGAACTTCAACCATTGCACTTAATAACGCAACGTTGCCTTTTGTCATCAAGCTCGCTAAAGATTATCGCAAAGCCCTTAAAGACGATGCCAATTTATGCAATGGTCTCAATGTTTTTGAAGGTCATATTACCTGCGAAGCAGTAGCAAAAGCGCTAAACAAGCCTTTTGTAGCGCCAGTAAGTTTGCTCTAAAAGCTCGTCATCCTGTGGGCGTCATGCGCAGCATGACCGGCGCCTCACAGGACCCAGGCTAAATAACTTACTTCAACCCCTCTTCAACAAACGCTTTTTCAACAGCAGGGCGCGCACGAATCAAAGCCTGAAACTTAACAAGATTAGGCCATGGGCTTAAATCAATGCCTAGGCCTCTAGTCCAAGTCAGCGTCACAAAAACATAAGCATCAGGCAAAGTGAAATGATCACCAGTTAAGTAAGGCTGGTTAGCGAGCTGCTTATTCAGCACATCAAATCTTTTAAATAACACTGGCTTAAAAACATTGTCTTTGACATCTTGTGGTACATCGCGGTTAAACAAAGGGCTAAAACCTTTGTGCAAATCCGTGCTCGCAAAGTTAAGCCACTCTAAAACACGGTAGCGTTTGATGTTGCCAACTTCAGGCAATAATTCCGTCGCCTTAAAAGTATCGGCTAAATACTGCTGAATCACCGCATTTTCAGTAATGATCTCGCCATTATCAAGTTGCAATGATGGTACCGCGCCTTTAGGATTAATCTTGTAAAAATCCTCGCCCGTACTTTTTAAAGTATGGCTCGCCAAATCCACCGCAATAAATTCGCAAGGAACACCGAGTTCCTGAAGAATGATGTGAGGTGCGAGCGAGCATGCGCCTTTGCTATAATATAGCTTCATAAAAATACTCCTGGTTTT
>CAIQBE010000027.1 GCA_903870015.1 uncultured Thiotrichales bacterium | reverse complement strand
TATAAAATTCAACGGCACCTGATCGCGCTAGCATCTATCCTATAAACGCCAACATCTTCCGCAAGGCTTGCCCACGGTGACTTAAGCGATTTTTATCAGTAGCATTTAATTCGGCTGCGGTTTGGTTTAATTCGGGGATATAAAATAAGGGGTCATAACCAAAACCGCCTGCGCCTACTTCTTCTGTCTGAATCACACCGTGCCAAGTACCTTGAAAGGCCATAGGCATCGGATCATGTTCGTATTGGATTAACATCAGCACGCAGCAATAAAACGCACCGCGCTCTTGCTCTGGTACTTTTTTTATTTCTTGAATGAGCTTTTGTTTATTCGCCTCATCGTCATTTTTGCCGGCATAGCGCGCCGAGTAAACGCCTGGCGCACCATTTAATGCTGGCACGCATAAACCGGAGTCATCGCTTAAACAGGGTAAGCCCGAGACTTTTGCGCCATAGCGTGCTTTGATCAGTGCATTTTCTAAAAAGGTTTCGGCGGTTTCTTCGGGCTCTTCATAATGCTCGAGATCCTGGGGAAATTTCACTTCAATATTATAGGCCACAAATAATTCGCGAAATTCTTTTTGCTTGCCTTTGTTATTGGTCGCGACAAAAATAGTCTTCATGCATGTTTCCCAGTGAGCTCACTAAACTCTTTGGCAAAGCCGGCACCAAAAAATTCGGTAAAAGGCCGTGCTTCTGTCACTTTATTGATATTAGCAATATAGACCATAGTATCTTCACTCACAAATTCACTGAGCTTTTGTAAGCAGCCGCCGCAAGGGGAAACCCCCTTGGGCGTATCGGTCACGACTAACACTGCTTTTATCTTGCGCACACCATTTGCCACCATCGCACCAACTGCCACTGTTTCAGCACAATCGGTCATGCGATATGAGGTATTTTCAACATTACAGCCGACATAATATTGATCATTATCGGTATAGATACACGAACCCACTAAAAAATTGGAATATGGCGCATAGGCATTTAAGCGCACAGCTTTGGCCAAGGCAAACATTTTATCGACATCAATTTGACTCATCAATATTCACTCCATAAGTTTCTGGCAATAGATAAGCGCAGGCAATGCTGATGACAAAGCCCACTACTAATAAACTCAAACCATATTGATAATCACGTAAAACATACACACCCGCAGCGCCCTGATGCACAAGATCCATAATCCAACCGGTTAAAGGCTGTAATACCATCGGCAGCGCCATAATAATCACCGAAATAAACCCTAGGGCTGCGCCTGATAAACGCCGAGAATTTAATTCTTGCGCCACTGGATAGCTAATAACTTGTGCCGCGGTGACAAAGCCCAATACAAAAAATATGAGCAAATACCCGACATAACTTAATTTTGGCCCAAACAAAATAATGATAAATAAAAACAAAGATGCCCAAGCAAAAATTTTCATAAGGCGCCGACGCTCTTTTAAATAATCAGATAATAAGCCTAAAACCGTTGAACCCACAATCGTCCCAATAAAAATCATCATGCTAATACTGGAAGCATCTAAAGCATTAAAGCCATAGCTCTGACTCATAAAATTACTGCCAAATAATCCAGCCAAGATCATGATGGGCAAATTCATGGTAGAGACATACAGCCCATTATACCAATTATGCTTATTGCTAATAATCGCTTTTAAAGGCCTAACGCCATTGGGTTTGACCGCACCTCTAAAATCAGTAAAAGAATTTTGTGACTGTGCATCTTTGACTATAACGCCAATCAATACCATCAACACTGCGCCTAAAATTGCAACATC
This sequence comes from uncultured Thiotrichales bacterium, assembly GCA_903870015.1. Taxonomy (GTDB): domain Bacteria; phylum Pseudomonadota; class Gammaproteobacteria; order Francisellales; family CACEW01; genus CAIQBE01. The sequence goes on along the minus strand of CAIQBE010000027.1, from coordinate 35,651 downwards.
ATAGAGTGCATGGCGCCAGCCCAGCCGCTCAATCATCCAGGTTAATGGTGTCTGTGACACTGCCCCGCCAAGCATGCCTAAGGTCACCACCACACCACTGACCTGCCCCATTTTTTCAGCAGGGAACCATTGTGTGGCCAAACGTAAAATTGATAATAAACAAAATGCCGCCGCTAAACCAGCCATAAAACGCGCACCAACCAAAAACCACGAGTTAGTCGCCGAGGCGATCATTAATGTGCCAAAGATACACATCAACATGCCGATCATAATCATTTTCTTTGAGGATACCCGATCTAAGATTGAGCCCACGGGATATAACAAAATAGAATCTGCCAAAAAATAAAACGCCGATACCAACCCTATCTGCATCGCATTTAGAGCAAAAGTCACTTGAAAGGTATTATCCAAGGAGTTAAACATATTCATTTGAATAAACTCATAAAAAAAATACATCCCCGCAAGTATAATGACAAGCCAGGATTTGAGTTTTTGCTTTACAGAAAAACACCGCCAATCTTTGAGATGCAACATAAGAGAACCTATCTAGGGATTTTGCCTACGATACCCAAAGTTGGATTTAATGTCAAAGTAGGGCTTTATACTGATCGCAACTTTTGCCTTTCTAATCACATTCAGGCATAATTCATTCATTATCAAGCGATTGGCGGCGTTATGAAGAAAATTATCCTTACTGGTATCACTCCCAGTGGTACACCGCATCTTGGCAACTATGTAGGGGCGATTCGCCCGACCCTAGAGTTGCAAGACCAGGCTAATGTCGATGCACTTTATTTTGTGGCCGATGGTCACTCCCTTGTCAAACTCTGGGATCCTAAATTACGCCAGCAATATATTTTAGAAGTTGCGGCTAGCTGGCTAGCCCTTGGGTTGAATCCTGATAAAGTGACTTTTTATCGTCAATCGCATATCCCGGAGATTTTTGAATTGGCGTGGATATTGACATCAGTTACTTCAAAAGGCTTGATGAATCGTGCCCATGCCTATAAAGATGCCGCGCTTAAAAACACAGAGGAAGGTGACACGGATGCCGATAATGGCATTACCATGGGTTTATTTTGCTATCCTATTTTAATGACCGCCGATATTTTATTATTTAATGCCGATCAAGTACCCGTGGGCCGTGATCAAATCCAGCATTTAGAAATGGCCAGGGATATTGCCGCGCGCTACAATCATCTTTATGGTAAACACTTTACTCTACCGGAAGCATTGATTGATGACAATGTAGCGACACTGCCCGGGTTAGATGGCCGCAAGATGAGTAAAAGCTATCAAAATACTATTCCGCTGTTTGCAACTTCCTCCGAGTTAAAAAAACTGATTATGAAAATCAAAACTAATTCGCTGATGCCGGGCGAACCCAAAGACTCCAAAGACTGCCCGCTCTTTACGATTTATTCGGCTTTTGCAAGCAAGCCTGAGATTGAAGTTTATCAACAAGCATACCTTGATGGCATTGCCTGGGGTGATGCTAAGGCTAAGCTCTTTGAATTGCTCGATGCAAAACTTGCTGCGCCACGTGAGCGTTATCAGCATTTGATGGCGCATCCAGATGAAGTCAATGTCATTTTAGCAGCAGGTGCTCTCAAGGCTCGGCAACGGGTGAGCGACTTTATGAATCAACTTAAAACTGACTTAGGATTTTAATATGCCCAGATTTAGGGATGCTGTCATTAATGATTTAACAAAATTACTCAGGGAAGCTGAGACAAACCAAGCCACTCTTGTAAGCGATGTAGGAGCAGAGCTAGTTCTCCTTCTGCGTGTGGTTATTGAGAACACCCTGTTTAGTATTGGTAGCTTTGATCATTTAGCGGCTGACGCTAAAGCTAGGTTTTCCAGCGATGGCACCTCCCAAAACTACCGAGCAAAAGCTGCTGAACATCTCAAAAAGATTAAACCAACCACTACCTTTTGCGGTTGGTTTTGGTGCCAGCCTACCTCACCATTTGATAAGCTCTTTTATGCTGCTCGAGCACTATTTGACGAAGCGGCAACAGTACAGACCATTAATCCTGCATATCATCAGCAACTCCCTGCAATAGCTTTTAGGTCTGATGCGTCTGGGGGCAGCTCAAGCGCAACGGCTCTGGATGGATATCAAGCACAAGCAGCATCCACTCTTTAAAACAATTTATCCTTGATTATTTGTTTTTTTTAATATATAGTCCGCGCACTATAAATTTGATAATAAATTAAAATGTCCTATACAACTCCAATTGGTCGCCTTCATGTAAAAGTAGACAGTTTATTAAAGCGAATTCGTGCTTATGGTGAAAAAATTGCAACCGAGTCTGAGGGCGCTCCTTCCTGTTATCGCACAGAAGACAAGACTAAACTTAAAAAAGCCAAGCATACTGGCGTAGGTGAGCATTTAGTCCCTGCCATTGAGACCCTGATAGCCGCACTTCAGGCCTGCTATCCCGTTATCGATGGGGATCGACTGACCCTTACCCGCATTCAAACAATTGAACAGCATCTTGGGGCTATTGCCAGTAACTCAGACTGTACTCAGGGTATTACCTCTCGTTTTAGGGGGTATTACCAAGAACTACTTACTTTAGTACAACAGTTTAAAATAGTAACAGTGAACCTTACTGACAAAACACCTTTACTTGTAGCAAGGGCTGCAGAGATACCAAATCCAGTTAGTGCTGGGGTAATTGTAAAAAAACACTCTTTTGATCTGTCTCGCCGTCTTTCACAATTGAATGAACAAAAAATCCTAGCATGGAGGGAACACTGCGCCCCCCTTGAGACACAATTGACCCAATTTCTTGGGCGCACTAGCCCAGATGACTCTAGACACCACGGCGTTAATAATCATTTACGTGAGGCCATGCGCTTTACTAAAATTGCCCTTGATTTTTACTCTATTGGCGGTGATACCGGAACCATGTCAGCGGATGAAAATATAAGAAAAGCAGAACAAATGCTAGGGGCTGTTGCTAGTTGGTCGCCTTACTTTAGAATTCCATGCGGCGCTGTTAGTTCTGAATTTAAAAATTACTATCAGAGTACTTGCAAACTCGTTGAGGCTGCAAAAGCAATTCTTCCTGATCTTGATTACACCAGATCTCGTAGAGTTGAACGCCCTAGTATTGTGCCTGTTACATCACCTAGTCAGAGGAATATTCTCGCTGTTGTTAAAAGAGGCTCTATGACTGCCACCGGCTCGTTTCGCAGCCTTTTCCCCATGATGATAGGGCCTCACCCACTATCAACTGAACTATCCCCAGCAAACACAAGGGACCCAAGGAGAGCGGACAGCGTTAGAAAAGCGTCTATCCCCCCTGGATCCCGATCAACCTCTGCCTTTTGGTCAACATCAGAATTAGATGAGAGAACTAAGCGTGTGTCATCGCCTTTATATTTCCCAGGGACTTTACTTGACGCTGAATGAGGTCAAATCACAAAACTCCCAGTTCTAACTTAGCCCCCATCGACATCCGCTCTGAGGTCCAGGGCGGGTCAAAGACCAATACCACATCTACTTTTTTGACATTGGGGATCATCAGTAATTTTTTTTCAACTTCAGCGGTTAATACTGGGCCCATGCCACAGCCCGGTGCGGTTAGGGTCATTTGCACGCCGATGTGGTAGGTATTTGCTTCCTCCATGGGGGTGATTTGCATATCGTAAATTAAACCTAAATCTACAATATTCACGGGAATCTCGGGGTCGTAGCAAGTCTTTAATTGCTCCCAGACTAAGGTATCATCGACACCCTCGCAAATCTCTTGAAATTTTTCTGAGGGTAGTAACACAGGCTCTTTGCCAATGGCATCGGCGTCTTTGCCTTCGATGCGTACTAAGTTGCCATTCACATTGAGAGTAAAGCTACCACCCAAAGCTTGAGTGACCAATACTTCGGTGCCTGGCATCAAAGTTACCGATTGCCCATAGGGAATGAGCGTGCCCTCGACATCGCGCTTTACGATAGTGACGTCTTCGATCTTCATGATGCTGGCCTCGCTACACTAAAACTCTCGCCACAGCCACAACGGCCGGCTTCATTGGGATTGATGTAAACTAACTTACTTTGCATGCCTTGGGTTTGATAATCTAATACCATGTCGTGTAAATATTCGGCACTTTCTTTGGCCATAAAAATCGGCAAAGCCCCGCTGAGCTTGATAGCATCAGCTGGGGTATCGCCCTCTTTAATTTCAGTCACATAGGCCAAGCCTGAGCAGCCTGATTTTTTGGTGCTGATGAGCACGAAATGGTTTGGCAATAATTGTTTGGCAAAATGCGCAAGCGCTTTCTCAGTAATGGTAATCATTTTGTCTCCGTACTCACAGGCTGCTGTTGATCATGTAATAAAGCATTCAGCGTATGCCATGCCAGCGTTGCGCATTTAATCCTCGAGGGATATTCGGCAACACCTTTTAAAATGGCGAGCTTGCCTAATACTGCTTCATCCAATTGATTCTCTGTGAGCATTTGATGAAAAGCCGTGAATAACTGCTCAGCCTCGGCAAAGGTTTTACCCTTTAAAGCCTGCGTCATGAGTGAGGCTGATGCTGTTGAAATCGCACAGCCCTGCCCGGTAAATTTGACATCCACAATTTTATCATCCACTGTTTTTAAATACAGCGTTAAGCGATCACCACATAAGGGATTAAAGCCCTCTAAATGCTTAGCATCAGACAAAGCCCCAAAATTCCTAGGTGCTCGACCATGATCAATAATCAACTCATGATAAAGACTGCTTAATTCACTCATAATTTAAAAACCTTCTTGACTGTATGAATGGCATTAAATAACAAATCCAGTTCTGACACGGTATTATAAAACGACATGGAAATTCTTAAAGTTGCAGGCAAACCAAAAGTATCAATCAAAGGCATCGCACAATGATGCCCTGCGCGCACACAGATACCGCTATGGCTTAGCACCGTAGCGATATCATGGGGATGCGTTCCCTCCATAATAAAGGAAATAATCGGTGCGCTATATTGGGGCTTGGCAACAATAGTAATCCCAGGAATTTCTTTTAAACCTTGTGAGGCATATTCATATAGCTCTTGCTCATAAGAAATAATGCTATCTGCTGAAAATCCCTGAAAATACTCAATTGCTGCCCCCAAACCAATTACCCCGGCAATATTTGGGGTCCCCGCTTCAAAGCGCAGCGGTGGATCCTGAAACACACATTCATTCATGGTGACATACTTAATCATATCACCGCCACCCTGATACGGTGGCATGTCTTCTAATAATTCTGCCTTTCCGTACAACACGCCCACTCCCGTCGGTCCATAGACTTTATGCCCAGAGAACACCAAAAAATCACAATCTAAATCGCGGACATTCGTTGGTGTATGGACAATCGATTGACAGGCATCGACTAAAACTCGCGCGCCGTGTTCATGAGCGATTTTGATAATCTCTTTGATCGGCGTGATCGTGCCCAGCACATTCGATGTATGTGTCACTGATACAAAGCGCGTCTTTTTAGTAAAGAGCTTTTGATAGGCCTCCATATCCAAATCACCGTGAATATTCACAGGAATAACTTTGATCTTTAAGCCCTTTTCTTGTGCCAATAATTGCCAAGGCACGATATTGGAATGATGCTCTAAGTTTGAAATAATAATTTCATCGCCACGCTCAAACGTTGCGCGGCCATAGGTTTGTGCGACTAAGTTAATGGCCTCGGTGGCGCTTTTAGTAAAAATAATCTCATTGATGGAGCTCGCATGGATAAACTGCTTGATGATCTGCCGCACGTTTTCATACCTCTCTGTTGCACTCTCTGCCAAGGTATAAATGCCGCGATGGACATTAGCATTTTCATCGGCATAAAACTCGATCATGCGATCAATGACGACTTTGGGTTTTTGGCTGGTTGAGGCATTATCAAGGTATACTAGGGGAGCGCCATTCATCTCAGTTTCTAAAATCGGAAAATCTTCCCGAACCTTATGCGCATCCCATTCCAAAATATTTTTTTCTAAATGTAAAATCGCTTTATCCGTCATAATTTTCCTTGTTGTTCGATGTGGGCCAAAATGAGCTGCTCAATCTGCGCCTGCAATCCCTCGTTATTTAATTCGTCTAAAAATGCTGTGGCAAATGCTTTTAATAAAATTGCCTTTGCTTCTTGGGAGCTAAAGCCGCGGCTTTGCAAATAAAACAATGCCGCGCTATCCAAATCACCAATACTCGCGCCATGGCTACAGCGAATATCATTGCTGTATATTTCTAAAATCGGTTTAACATCAATTTCTGCACGATTGCTTAGCACTAAACTTTTTAATAATTCGTGCGCATCAACGCCTTTAATATGCTTAGCCACATGAATCGCGCCATCAAAAGCCACTTTGCTCTGGCCATCTGCGATACTATGCACGACAATATCAACGCTGCTGTCATCAGCTAAATGATTCACTCGCACTTGATGTTGTAAATTCGCGCGAGCATTTCCCAATAAGATGCCTCGTATTTTACCCTTGGCGCCTGGCCCCTGTAAATCCAAATTTAATTGATACTGAACTTTATCTAAACTTAGATTAATCAACCAGTGCTCATAATGGGCTTGCTCAGCCACATTGACATTCCAAAGTATTTCAGCGGCTTCTGAAATAATATGCACTACTTTGTAGCGGCTATTTTTCGACACCGCGTGCTTGTTTTTGATAACTTCTGTTTCTGTTGAATACTCAGCAAGCACTTGGTTATTCAACAACACTAAAATATGCTGGGTCACTGGAATTCCTTGTATCCGGTACGCTCTAATTCTTGCGCTAATTCTTTACCCCCGGTTTTAACAATCTTACCGTTTAATAAGACATGAACATAATCAGGCACAATGTAATTTAACAAGCGCTGATAATGGGTGATCAATAAAAAGCTGCGAGCCTCTCCCCGCAAATAATTCACGGCTTTGGCTACCCACTCTAAGGCATCAATATCAAGCCCTGAATCTAACTCATCTAAAATAGATAAACGCGGCTCAAGCAGTAACATTTGCAATACTTCATTGCGCTTTTTCTCACCGCCGGAAAATCCCTCGTTCACATTGCGCTGGATTAAATCTTCGCTCATGCCGATCAGCTTTATTTTTTCTTTGATATACGCCATAAAATCCATGGCATCCATGGGATCTAAGCCTTCATGCACTAGTTTTTTATTGAGTGCGAATTTTAAAAAATAAGTATTATTGACGCCGGGTAACTCGACTGGATATTGCATGCCTAGAAATAAACCCGCGAGCGCACGCTCATCCACTGACATCTTTAAAAGATCTTGCCCCCTAAAATAGATGCTACCCTCAGTAATTTCATAACCCTCGCGCCCTGAAAGCACATAGCTTAAGGTACTTTTACCTGAACCATTGGGCCCCATAATCGCATGGACTTCACCGGCATTGATCGTTAAATCCAAACCTTTTAAAATTTCTTTGCCATCAATCTTGGCGTGGAGATTTTTGATTTCTAACATATTTGTTTCCTATTTTAGCCAATGGCCCCTTCTAAACTCACTTCCATTAATTTTTGTGCTTCGACCGCAAACTCTAGCGGCAAATGCTTAAATACTTCTTTACAAAAGCCATTTACAATCATGGCAACCGCCTCTTCTTCTTTGAGGCCACGCTGTAAACAATAAAACAATTGGTCATCGGAAATTTTCGATGTGGTCGCCTCGTGCTCAACGCGCGCGCTATTATTTTTAACTTCAATATACGGAAATGTATGCGCGCCACATACATCACCCAAGAGCAAAGAATCACATTGCGTATAATTGCGCGCATGCTTGGCTGTGGGTGCAACGCGCACTAAACCTCGATAAGCATTTTGACCGTGGCCGGCGGAAATACCTTTGGAAATAATCGTACTCGTCGTATTTTTGCCGATATGAATCATCTTGGTACCAGTGTCGGCTTGCTGATAGTTATTTGTTAGCGCTACCGAATAAAATTCCCCGACCGAATTATCCCCTTGTAAAATTACGCTCGGATATTTCCAAGTAATCGCAGATCCCGTTTCAATTTGAGTCCAGGAAATTTTTGAATTTTTACCGCGACAAGCCCCGCGCTTCGTCACAAAATTATAAATACCGCCACGACCATTTTCATCGCCCGGATACCAGTTTTGTACGGTGGAGTATTTAATCTGCGCGTTATCCAAAGCAACGAGCTCAACGACTGCAGCATGCAACTGATTTTCATCACGCATGGGCGCGGTACAGCCTTCGAGATAACTAACATAAGCGCCTTCTTCGGCGATAATTAATGTGCGTTCAAATTGACCAGTATTGGCGGCATTAATGCGAAAATACGTCGAGAGCTCCATGGGGCAGCGCACGCCTTTAGGAATATAGACAAAGGAACCATCGCTAAATACTGCGGAGTTTAACGCGGCAAAATAATTATCTTGCACTGGCACGACAGAGCCCAGATATTTTTCAATCAGCTCTGGATGCTCCTGCACCGCCTCAGAAAAAGAACAAAAGATGACGCCGGCTTCGCGAAGTTTAGACCTAAAAGTTGTGGCAACCGATACGCTATCAAAAACCGCATCAACCGCAACGCCAGCAAGTGTCGCGCGTTCATGCAAAGGAATCCCTAGCTTTTCATAGGTCTCTAATAATTTGGGATCGACTTCATCCAAACTTTTCGGCGCATTTTTTTTGGATTTAGGTGCTGAGTAATAACTTAGCGCCTGATAATCGATAGGCTCAATGTTTAAATGCTGCCAGCTAGGCATGGTCATTTCCGTCCAGAGTCGATAAGCTTTTAAACGCCAATTGAGCATAAACTCTGGCTCATTTTTTTTGGCAGAAATTAGGCGCACGACCTCTTCATTTAAACCCGGCGCAATGCTGTCGGACTCAATATCGGTGGTAAAGCCTGGTGTGTATTCGCTTTGTAGGCGTTTGTGAATTTCTTGATTACTCATAATTAATATCCTACCGGCATGTGCGCCAATGCATCTCGCACTACGCGATTAATTGATAACCAATTGGCTTGATTGGGGCAATGCTGACTAATATCGCAACTATGTTTGACCTGGGCGCAGGAAGTCACGGCAATCGGCCCATCAACAGCTTCGATAATGGCGAGCAGCATGATGCCTTTTAAAGGCTTCACTAACTGATATCCACCCTGAACACCACGTGAAGCTTTGAGCAAGCCCGCTTTATTTAAAGCCTTTAACAGTTTACGCACGGTCGGCAATTGTAAATGTGTAGCCGTGCTTATCTCAACCGCGCTTAAAGGGATATTTTGCCTACCCAAATAAGCCATGAGAATACAAGCATAGTCTGCTAATTTACTGATCCGCAACATACGAGACTGATTTAGTCTTAATTACTGTGCATGTTAGGGAAAGTTAGGGGTAAAGTCAAGTAGGGACTGGTTTTAACGTGGAATTGTTATAAGGCGCTGGATCTACGCATTGAGCAAACACAAATCCACCCTAAATTAGCCTTCCGCCTCCTTAATATGCGCATCCATGTTTTCATATGTAAGATCAGCATCGCGGTACGCTTTGCTTGTGGGTACTCGAATCATAAATTGATCGCATATTGCGTATTCTAGCTTACCCGCTGAGAGGTTAAAATCAAGGACATGTCCACCGTGATCGCGCGCAACACTTATAAAATGAACATGTAAACCAGCGACGGTAAGACCTTGGAATTCTTTTGGGGCCCAAAAACCAAGAAGCGTTCCCTCGCAGTTATTGATAGTCTCTTCCTCCTGATGTTGAATTATTTCAATTAACGGCTTGTAAGGCTTACTTAAAATAGGGGGGCGACGCAGTTTAATCGACTCAAACTTTCCAGTTAATCGCAATCCTATAAACATGTTTTTCGAGGCAGCTAAGCTCACCAAAACATCTTCGAGCTTAGTTTTATCAATGTCATGCACCTCTTTTATGTCGAAAGACGGACAGGTCGCAACTTGTGCGAAAGGGACGCGATCACTCGGCGCCATTTTTTTCATAGGTTGACCATTTCGAGCAACCAGGCATTCTCCGTTTAATAAAATTAATTCTCCGTCGATTCCATGAGAACACCCCAGCCCAAAAGTGCCTGCTGCCATGAGATCTTCAACTGTAAATTCCCCATCATATAGGCCAACCAACAGAGGATAAACAGTAGAAAATTGCGTAATAATATTTCCAGAATTTTTCATTTCCATAACCCTCATTTATAAAATTATTTTAATGAATAAAAACACCACCATTAACGTCGAGCGTTGCCCCGGTGACATAACCTGCCAACTCTTCTGATGCTAAATATAAACATGCACCCGCTATATCTTTCGGCTTTCCAGGTCTTCCTAACGGGATGGCCTTAATAAGCGCAGCGTGACGCTCTTCGCTCATCACGTCAATCATGGCGGTTTCAGTCATTGCCGGGCAAACCGTATTTGCACGAACACCCAGAGCCCCTAGCTCTTTTGCGATAGACCGAGTCAAACTCATCATCGCAGCTTTTGATGCAGCGTAATGCGAACCTCCTAAAAGGCCACCACCTACTTCACCAGCAACAGATGCAATGTTTACAATATTCCCGCTCTTTGCTGCGGCAAAAAGCTTGGCAAAGGTACTACACATGTTGAACGTACCCACAAAATTCACACGCATTAAACGATCCAAATCCTCTGGCTTAACCTCAAGAAAAGGCAACGCCTGCACAATGCCTGCAGAATTCACAAGAACATCAACCCTCCCAAACTTTTTGATAATCGCATCGGCTAATTGAGTGCACTCAGATAAATTTGTTATATCACATTTATATCCGGTCACATCAGGGTTTTCTATGCCGGTGTGTGAGCTTATGGCCGCTCTAATATCGGATATCGTTTTCTCCTCCATAACAACATCCGTCACGATGACGCTTGCGCCTTGCTGGATAAATAATTCCGCCACTGCAAAACCAATACCTCGTAAAGAAGCTGCACCACTAATGATGCAAACTTTGCCGTTTAAAAACATTGTCATTTTAAACTCCTACGTTATTTTATTTTAATCCTAAACCCAAAACAAACTCTAACAAGAAAGCAATCGAATTTCCACCCACACCGCACTGATCATTACATGAGCAGAATTGCAAGAGTTTTTTCGCGCCTACCTTCGCGCATAGCCCCACCCTCTCCTCACACCTTAAAATAAAAACAACAGCGCCGGCAACAAAAACAACCAAATTAAACCCTGATAGAGATATACAGGCCAAGGCCGTAGCACCTGAATCACCCGCAACTTTTGTGCAAAAAAATAGGCCAAAGGAAATCCCACTGCACTTAAGAGCGCCCAAAAGTACAGCGACATATGTACGAAGCATACGAGATATTCTAAAGACAGCGCGAAACTAAGCCAGAGCAGGCAGAGCCACATAGGGATAGTTTTATATTCACCCGGAAAGCGCCACCACTGATAGCGTGTAAAGATAATATCAACACCAATTCCGACTACAGTTAAGATCAAGATGTTTAGGAAAAATGTTAGAAGCGAGGATATGCCAATTGGTATCAGTATCAGCTGCGCCACTAAAATTACACCCGCACTCCAATAGATGAGCTTGCTTCGTGCTCGCGGCACACCATACGCAATCACTGCCCACAGGCCATGATACAAAATAAATTGCAAGATAATCAGAAGATCAATTTTAGCGGAGGTCATAATACGGCTTCACAAAATTTAACTGCACCACGCTGATATAACGCTCTAAAAATCCAGCTTCACAATACGCCAAATAAAATTCCCACATGCGCATAAAGGGCTCATTAAAACCCAGCGCACGCACGCTATCCAGCTTTTGCAAAAAGCGCTGGCGCCAGATGGCAAGGGTCTTTGCATAATCATAGCCAATATCACGCAGATGAAATAACCTTAAATCTGTATGTGCTGCAGCCTGACGCAATAGATACTCTACTGACAATAAACAGCCGCCGGGGAAGATATATTTTTTAATGAAATCCACTTCTTTATGCACCCGATCATAATGTTGATCGGCTCGAATAATGGCTTGGATACAGGCCTTACCATCAGGATTAAGTAAATTACTGCATTGCCGCACAAATTGATCGACAAAATCATAGCCCACCGCTTCAATCATCTCGATCGAAACCAGTCGATCATACTGACCGCTTAAAGCCCGATAGTCTTGCTGCAATAACGTAATTTTATCTTGCAACCCCAAGGCTTCAATTTGCGCTTTGGCATATTGATGCTGCTCTGCTGAAATCGTTGTCGTCGTCACATGACAACCGTAATGCTGCGCTACGTAAATCGCAAAGCCACCCCAGCCGGTCCCGATTTCAATCACACGATGATGAGACTCCAGCTTTAACCCTTCACAAATAACCGCTAATTTATGCTGTGCTGCGGCTTCTAAATCCATATTAGGATTTTCAAAGATTGCTGACGAATACATCAGTGAGTGATCTAGAAATAACTTAAAAAAATCATTACCTAAATCATAATGAGCGCTGATATTAAGGGTGCTTTGCTCTGGCGTATTACGTTTAAAATGATCCATAAACCGCCAGAAAATTTGATTCAATTTGGAGATACCGCCATCAATACCAAACAGCAACTCGCGATTGCGAATAAAAATGCGTAGTAAAGCTACTAAATCATTTGTAGTCCACTCCCCTAACATAAAACTTTCACCAGCCCCAATACTACCCCGATGCAGCAGGCGTGAATAGAGCTTTTGAGAATGCACCTCTAACTTAGCTGTTAAATTTGTGGCACCCTCTACTGCCCCAGCCCTCAGGACTTGCTGGCCGTCTTGTAATTCTAACCTGCCTACCTGAATTTGACTTAACAATTTTTTGACAAAATGTTCCGCGATACTCATAGCGACTAATTTTTTCCTGTTTTCGTTTGCTTTGGATGCGCCACAAAAGGCACGCGCTTACACCATAATTTTAATGCCTGCCAATAAATACTGACAATTACCTTTAGGGTCATCGGCGGATATTGTAACAATAATTTTGCCAAAGACCAGGAACTAATTTTTTCGCGCTTTAATACTAAATAGGCTTCAAAATCCAGTTGCGTCTCTTTAAAGTTTTTCATACTTACTTTTAAATACGGGCCAGGGATTGCTAAATCAATTTCATACTCATAATCCATAGCCATAAAAGGCGAGACGTGCAGATGTTTTTGAATTCGATAAGTATTTGGCGCGCCCACTTCGCGATTCCCTTGATGCAATACATAACAATGCCGCTCACCCCAAGGCGTATTGCAAACTTCTAAAACAATATAATCAACTTCTGTCCCCAAAGCGTTAAACACATAATAAAAACTCACGGGATTAAAGCAATAACCAAAAAAGCGTAAATGCGTTAGTAAATAAATAGGCCCCGTGGGTTTGCTGCCAGTCTCGGTTAAAATAAGTTGCCGTACACTTTCACTTAATGATTCATTGGGATCGCCAAAATGATCCCGACGCCAAAAGCTCGCCCAATTACTTTTATTGTATGACCAAAACCAATAAGGCTTAAAAAGCGTGGGCAATTCATCTAAGTTCATATAAAGCATATACAAGTGATAACGAAAGCTATGCTTTACTGGGGTATGACGCGCATGCATGACTGAGCCTTTGTATATTGCGCTAGTCATAAGCTTGTGATTCCAAAGGCACGACAAACTGCCAAAGCACTTTGCACGCCATCCTCGTGAAAGCCGTTCCCCAAATAAGCACCACAGAGATAAAATTGATCAGTGCCGTTATGCTCACGAATTTCCGCTTGGGCAGATAACGTCTCGGCATCAAAAACAGGATGGGCATACTCAAATTCTTGCAAGATCAATGCAGGGTCAATTTGCTGGCGCTGATTTAAGGTCACAAAAAAAGGCCGAGGTGAAATAACCTGCTGCAGATGATTGATGTAGTAAGTCAAAGTCGCCTGTTGACTGCCCGGTGCGATCTGATAATTCCAACTGGCCCAGGCTTGTTTACGCCGAGGCATTAAACTTGCATCTAAATGCAATACCACATCATTATTTTGATAGCGGATCCGCTGCAAAGCTTTTGCTTGTGGCCCTGGCATCTGTGGGCACATCGCTAAAGTCTCATCCGAATGGCTGGCCATAATGACCGCCTCAGCCGTATGCTTATCACCATTTTGACAATGAATCTCATATCCTGTTGTTACTGGTAAAACTTGCTGCACTTGATTTTGAATGACTTCGCCTTTAAAGCGCTTCATGATTGCCGCAACATAGTTTTTTGAGCCGCCTTTAATTGTCCTCCATTGAGGTCGCTTGCTAATCTCCAACAGGCCATGGTTTAAAAAAAAGCGCCCTAAAAATAATAAGGGAAAATCAAATACCGCATGAGGATCCATCGACCAAATGGCGGCTAACATCGGCCGTAAATAATACTCTCGAAAATATTGTCCAAATTTTTCTTGCTCGATAAATTGCTTTAAACTTAGCCCTGTATCTGTTTGAATCAGTTGTTTTACGCGTTGATTAAAACGCAAAATATCGCGTAGCATGCCATAAAATTTAGGATTGACCAAATTACGTTTTTGCGCAAACAGACTGGTTAGGCTATGGCCATTGTATTCAAAGTCGTGGCTTTTTGTACTTACGCTAAAACTCATATCGCTCTTGATCGTTTCGACTTGTAATTTCTTTAGGAGCTTCGTGAAGCCGGGATAGCCAGGCTCATTGTAAACTAAAAACCCGGTATCAAGGGCAAAACTTTGGCCATGATCTTGGACCTCAACCGTATGGGCATGCCCACCCAAATAAGCATTTTTTTCAAATAACGTTACTTCATGGCCGGCTTCATCCAAGAGGTGCGCACACACTAACCCGGAGATGCCCGCCCCAACAATTGCCACCTTCATTTTGAATCAACCATCCTTTTTAATAATCGTACCTTCCATGACAATGGCAACAGATTCAATGCGCGTAACATAAATAACAAACTACCAGGAAAACGAATTTCGGGCTTGTACTTTAATAAACCTTTAAAAATTACTTCTGCCGCCTGCTCTGCTGACACTGCAAAAGGCATGGGGAAATTATTTTTGGCGGTTAGTGGTGTTTTGACAAAACCCGGATAAACGATTGTGACTGGAATCTTTGCTGTTGCTAAATGAATGCGTAGTGCATCACCAAAATACTTCACTGCTGCTTTGCTGGCACCATAGGCCTCAGCACGAGGCAATGCTAAATAGCTGACGCTTGAGCCCATGAGGACAATATGAGGCTCGCTTGCTTGCTTTAGCAAAGGCAAGCTTGCGGCTACGCCATAGACTGTACTTAAAAAATTGGTTTGCATCATTTTTTCAAAAATAGTTACATCAAAAGCATTAATATCGAGATAGAGACAATCACCAGCATTAAAAATAACGATATCCAGACGGCCAAAACGCTGCTCAATTTCCTTAATAACTGATTGAGTCGCGACTTGATCCGTCACATCTAATGGCAAAATCACCGGAGGCTTGTGACACTGGGCTGAAACTTTGTCTAATTTACTCGCATCACGTGCCGACAAGATTAACGTGCAGTCTGTGCGTGCGAGCCTTATTGCTAAAGCAGCACCAATGCCTGAAGAAGCTCCGGTTAACCAAATCACGCAGTGATTAAAATTATGTGACTTCATAATTGCTTAGTTCTTTGTGAAAGCAATTGTCAACGCGCCTACCGTAATCCCAAACTTTTTCAAGGTAGATTTATTAATTACGGTTTTGTCATCAATCGCATAGAGCCAATCATCAATCGCAAGATTAATCACTTTACCATTGACAGGCACAGCCAAGACATAATTCATATGGATCGTGTTACCATATTGCTCACCTTCCGCAATACCAACGACGTCATGGGCAGTCCCGGTAAAATGATGAGCATCGACTCGTTTGAAGGTCCAATCACGGCTTTGTTTTTCACCGTCATCAAAGACAAACTCTTCATGTAAAGTACCCTGCTCATTCGTGGGCCAGGCGCCAACCATCGTAACGCTAAAACGCCGCGTCTGTTTACCCTGCCAATTTTGCAACATGCCCTCGGCTTTTAAAGGGCCCTGAAAATAATTTTGCACGGTTAATACCGGCGTATTTTGAGCATATGTTTCTGCTTTAGGCGCAGAACAACCGAATAAACTTAACATCGTGACTCCCATTAGGCTTGTGATCAAATATTTTCTTATTTTCATTTGAATTTTACCTTACTGATTAACTAGTCTAAGCTTACCTTAATTCTAGATACAAGACAATTGCTTATAAATAATCTTTCAAAAACTGCCCGGTATAAGACCCCTTAACCTTTGCAACCTCTTCTGGGGTACCGATAGCCACGATTGTGCCACCACCTGAGCCTCCTTCAGGCCCAAGATCAATGATCCAATCGGCGGTTTTGATCACATCAAGATTATGCTCAATCACGACCATGGTATTGCCGCGATCACGTAGGGCATGGAGCACTTTTAATAATTGCTTCACATCGTGAAAATGCAATCCGGTTGTGGGCTCATCTAAAATATATAAGCTGCGGCCGGTATCGCGCCTGGATAGCTCTTTGGCTAATTTGATTCGCTGGGCCTCACCACCTGATAATGTCGTCGCGCGTTGGCCTAGGCGAATATAGGATAAGCCGACTTCTAATAATGTTTCTAATTTACGTGCGAGTGTTGGCACCGCTTTAAAAAATTCAAAGGCATCTTCAACGGTCATATCCAAGACTTCATGAATATTTTTGCCTTTGTACTGCACCTCTAAGGTCTCGCGATTATAACGCTTACCTTTACAGACATCGCAGGTCACATAGACATCGGCTAAGAAATGCATTTCCACACGAATCACACCATCGCCTTCACAGGCTTCGCAACGCCCGCCCTTGACGTTAAAGCTAAAGCGTCCTGGCGCATAGCCGCGCGCTCTTGATTCTTGCGTGGCGGTAAATAAATCGCGAATTAAAGTAAATAATCCCGTATAGGTTGCTGGATTGGAGCGTGGTGTTCTGCCAATCGGGCTTTGATCAATATCGATAACATTATCAAAAAAATCCACACCCTTGAGATCTTTATAAGGCGCTGGCGTTAATGTTGTGGCGTCATTCAGGTCAGTGGCCATCAGCGGATACAATGTATCATTAATTAAAGTTGATTTACCTGAGCCTGACACCCCTGTAACACAGGTAAACAAACCCACAGGAATATCAATACTAATATCGCGCAAGTTGTTTCCCGTCGCGCCGATTAACTGCAGCATCTTTTTTTTGTCGGGCTTAATGCGGTTTTTGGGCACTTCGATTTTTTGTTTGCCTGATAAATATTGCCCGGTGATTGAGTTGGGATTAGCTAAAATATCTGCGGGCGTGCCTTGAGCCACCACCATCCCACCATGAGCACCCGCACCGGGACCGATATCTAAGACATAATCGGCTGAGCGAATCGCATCTTCATCATGCTCAACGACAATCACGGTATTCCCTAAATCACGTAAATGAAATAAAGTTTTGAGCAAACGCGCATTATCACGTTGATGCAAACCAATCGAAGGCTCATCCAAAATATACATGACGCCAACTAGACCTGCGCCAATTTGACTGGCCAAACGAATACGCTGGGCTTCGCCCCCTGATAAAGTTTCGGCACGGCGCTCTAGCGTTAAATATTCCAAACCCACATTAATCAAAAAGCCTAGGCGCTCGGAAATTTCTTTTAGAATTTTTGCAGCGATATCAAGGCGATTCCCTGTAAGCTTAAGTTCGTCAAAATATGTTTTGGTTTCGCTAATCGTCATCACCGTAATCGCCGGCAGATTTTTGCCCTCGATTAAAACATTCGACGCCGCAGGATTTAAGCGCGAACCCCGACAGCCGTTACATGGCTGCTCGGTCATTAACTTATTAAACTCTTCACGCATGGTGCTGGACTCTGTATCTTTAAAACGGCGCTCTAGATTTTTAATTACACCTTCAAAAGGCTTGACTTGTTCGGTCTTGGAACCATGACCTGAGACATAAAAAAACTGAATGTCCTCATCGCCAGAACCCGTCATCAAAATTTCTTGGATATTTTTGGGCAACTGCCTAAACTCTGTATCCAAACTAAACTTATAATGCTTAGCGAGCGCTTCTAACTGCTGATAGTAATACAAATTTTGGCGATTCCAACTTCTGATCGCGCCTTGATTCAATGTTAAATCTTGCTTCACTAATTTATTCACATCAAAGACTAACTTATTCCCCAAACCATCACAGCTTGGACATGCTCCAGCTGGATTATTAAACGAAAACAACTTTGGCTCTAATTCATCTAAACTAAAGCCACAGACATGGCAGGCATAATTCGCGGAAAAAGTAACATCAGGTTGTTGATCAAAAAAAGCGATGCGTACAATCCCTTGCGTTAAATTAAGGGCGGTTTCAAAAGACTCGGCCAGACGCTGTTTAATTTCGGGATCAACTTTCAGGCGATCGATAACAACCTCAATCACATGCTTTTGTTGGCGCTCTAACTTGGGTGGATCTTCTAACTCGATCAGCTCACCATCAATACGCGCACGAATAAAGCCCTGTTGATGCAGGCCTTCTAATAATTTCTCATGCTCGCCTTTGCGATCTTGCACGACGGGCGCTAGTACCATAAATTTGGTATCCACAGGTAAACTCAAGACATGATCCACCATTTGGCTCACGGTCTGCGCTGCTAACGGCAAATGATGCTCGGGGCAATGTGGCACACCTACACGTGCAAATAACAAACGCAAATAGTCATAAATTTCGGTAATCGTCCCGACGGTCGAGCGTGGATTATGGGATGTAGATTTTTGTTCGATCGAAATTGCGGGCGACAAGCCCTCGATATGATCCACATCTGGCTTTTCCATCAGCGATAAAAATTGTCGTGCATAGGCCGATAAAGACTCGACATAACGGCGCTGACCTTCCGCATACAGCGTATCAAATGCTAAAGACGACTTACCCGAGCCACTTAAACCTGTAATCACGACAAGCTTATCACGTGGCAAATCCACATCGATATTTTTAAGATTATGCGTGCGCGCACCACGAACTGAAATTGTATGCATAACGAAGCTACCAGGCTTGTTTAGAACGAGGTATTATATCACAAAAATCACTACGACGCCCATCCTGCAATAAACCAAAGATAAGAATGCTGCATGCCCCATATTAACTCACTCAAGATCCATCAGTTTCGTAATTTTCCAACGCAAGAGTGGCAATTTGGGCCCGAGCTTAATCTTATTATTGGGCAAAATGGCAGCGGCAAAACTTCGATTCTTGAGGCTTTGTATTTTTTAGCTCATGGCCGCTCTTTTCGCGTTAAAGAACTTAATCGCATGATTCATCAAGGGCATGCCCAATTTACGCTCTTTACTGAGCTAACTGATGGGGATGATCAATACACGCTTGCTATGCAGCGCAGCATGAATGGGGATAATAAAAACCGTTTAAACCATGTCGATCTCAAAAGCGCTAGCCAATTTGCTGAGCGCTTGCCGGTATTGTTATTTAACCCGGAAAGCTTTCAGCTCTTGAGTGGCGGCCCTAAAAGTCGCAGGCAAATGATTGACTGGGGCGTGTTTTATCACTACCCGTTACTGCGCCCGCATTATCTTAATGTGAAGCGTGCGCTCAAACAAAGAAATGCCAGCCTTAAACAAAATCAACCACGTAGTCAGGTGAGGCTTTGGGAAACTACGATTATTGAAAATGTGCACGAGATTAATCAAGCCCGGCAAGATTATTTGAACTTACTCTTTTCAAGTACCGAGCATATACTCCATGAATTTATGCAAACGCATCTCTTGGAGTTTCGCTTTGAACAAGGCTGGCCTGAGACTGAGGACTTAATGACTCTGTGGGATAAGACCTATCAACAGGATGTGCGTTTTGGCACAACTCAGTATGGGCCGCATCAAGCTGATCTTAAAATTATCAGCCATAAAAAACCGGCACGTGATTTACTTTCTCGCGGCCAGCAAAAGCTATTGATTACGATTTTAAAATTAGCCCAGGGCAAACTGTTACAAGAAGCCTTTAACAAAACCCCTGTATATTTACTGGATGATCTCGCCTCTGAGCTTGATGAAGTACACCAGAAATTTTTATGGGATTATCTATTAGCGCAAAAGGCGCAGGTGATTTTGACGAGTATTCAGGAGCAAGGGTATTTGCAGCAGGGTGATACGCAGATCATACATCTTGAGTGATTGAACCCTAGTGACTTCGAAGCAAATGCTCCAAATCCTGATCGTCCAACTCAGTCACTGCTTTAATAAAATCAGCTTTCACGCCCGCATCAGCCATTTTTTTGGCGATCTTGATTGCCTCTGCGTGCTTACCTCGCTGGATGCCTCGCTCGATGCCTTGCTCTCGCCCCATTTCAATCCCACGCGAGACACCTTGCTCAAAGAATGCGGCCAAATTTCACCTGTCTAATCGCACTGACTCACTATTATTTATCTGGAGCCAGCTCTGCTTCTGGATTTGATTTTGGCGCTTCAAGACCCAGCAAAAATGCGGCAGATATCGCCCTGATCTGACCGTCTAAGGCACCAGACATTGTGTTTGTTGTATGACCTAATAGCTGTCTTTCAATCTCCCCCTCAATGGATAGAACATCTCGAGCCCCATCCTTTAAAGCTAACGACCTTCTGCGTACTCTTAAACGCTCAAAGTCTCTATTTTTCTCCTCCTGAGTGCGGATGTCGACCCCTGCTGGCGCAGCAAGTAATGCTACGGCTATCTCATTCTCCCTCGCTTCCTGCTCAGACTCCCTTGCCACCTCAGGGTCGACTCCCATTCTTTTTCCTGCGTTGAGTTCTACAGCCTTGCTTTCTGCTGATTGACTCTGTAGAGATGAATCCGCTGGCTCGTGAGTAGATGATGGTGATAACATCATTCCTCCATATAGTGCATTACATTACAGAACATAAATTGTATTCCTAATCAGGCTCAAGGGCATGTTCCGAAGCCCCTCTGAAAACACTTGATGATTCAGTGGCATCCGCCTCACCCACATAGCCAGGGCGAAAGTCACGCGAAGTTCCGCGATCATCTCCAAGCTCATCCGCACCAGAGGAAGCCCCTTGATTTGATGAAGTATTTGGCGCTCTCCGCCTCTTGCTTCCCGCTTGTGGATCAACGGGATCAGCGCTGGGCGGTGTAGCGCCTCCTGGGGCAGCTTCGCTTAGGTTACGTTCAAAAACAGCTGGGAGTCCTGGTGCTGCACTCGTATCGCTTCTACCACTTGACGGTGCAAAACTTGTTGCAGTCCTCGATGCTAGTGAATCAAATCCCCCCCTTGCTGTACGCTCAGTAGCCGCTGATTGCGACAGCCCACCGGTCACTTCCAAACTGGCCGATGCTCTTAATGCCTTTAACCTTAACCTACACACCATAAACCGCTCAAATATTCCTCTTTGTACCTCTAGTGTTTCAAGCGGCTCATAGTCGAGTGGGACAGCCTGCCCTGCTGCGTTTAAAGCCACAAATTCTGATGCTGTCGATAATAATTGCGCCCTGAAAAACTCTATGTCGGGCAATAACCCTGTAGCAATAGCGCCGTAATAATCCACATTTTCATCCAGTGCCGCACCCAGCCCCTCTAACCTTCCTAAGCCTGGAACTTTTAATAAAATTATGAGCTTTTGGAGCATCTGATGATCTCGAAATCCTAAACTTATAAAATCGAATAATCGCTGATATTGCATTTTTATTTCATTAATAACCTTGAGAACTGCGGCGTCCCTTGGGTCTGTACTATCCACAAAATCCCTGCCTAACAATTCCCGATTCCAAGTGGACTGTTCTGCAGGAGAACAAGTTTTAAGCCACTCTTGAAATATTCTATCATCATCAATATCGCGATACGCTTCACTAAAACTGCCTTCCAAATTTCTAAGCCCATCTTCTAATTCACTAATCTCATCTGCTAAGTACTGATTTTTTTGTTGAGTCAATGCAAGCTCTTGACCAGCATTATTTCGCTCTGCCAACGCGGTCAATTTATGTGAATTTTTATCAGATAGCTCGCCAAACAGACGAATCATTTCATCCATGTGGTCACGGGCCTCTCCGTACTTTCCCCCATACGCCGCAGCCCCAACAAGCCCGAAAGATAGCACAGCTCCTGTTATTATCCCTGCATCCATCCCCCCTCGTTCATGAGACCCACGTATCGCAAGCAACCTATCATTTAATCTCTCCCTCATGCCTTCATACTCGCTCTCTAAGGTATTAACCCTAGCTTGTTTTTCTGCGTAACTTTCTTGTTTTTGTCTTTCTTCCCCTTCTGCCTCAGTTTTTCTTGCCTTTTTTGCCTCTAATTGCCTTTCTTTTTCACTTATTCGCCGCCCAATTTCGGTATAGGGTCTTAGCGCAAGTCGCAACTCGCCGCTGTTACCTTTTAAATTTCGCAAGGCTTCCTGCAGAGCAACAACAGCATCTTTATAATTATCTACCAATTTATTGAGAAAATTTGGCGCGGTTTTAATTGCCTTAATTAGCTGAGAGACATTTTTTACTTTTTGTATCATCTGCCCCCATCT
The DNA here is from genome assembly GCA_903870015.1 of uncultured Thiotrichales bacterium. GTDB lineage: Bacteria > Pseudomonadota > Gammaproteobacteria > Francisellales > CACEW01 > CAIQBE01. Next base: position 13,126 of record CAIQBE010000027.1, on the reverse strand, counting down.
TCTTTGATTATCACCATCCAGAAAAAAATCTTGGCAATAATATCCAAACCCCATTGCGTGTTGCATTGCTTCAATTATGATTCTAGGATTGCCGACTTTCCCCGGCAAATGACCTACCCCACCCGCCGCCCCTTCCAACAGCCGTCCTACTTTCTGATCGATGGTATTTGCAGCAGCATCTGGCACTTTACTATATTCAACAGATTCAGCAATCCGTGTTACGCGATCATAAAAACATACCCATGCCTTGATTTTTTTCACGTCCTCCATTTTATTAGTGCAAGCAGCCTGCCCTAAATACTGTTCCGCATCTCTCGGGTATGTATCCGTAGATGAAGAAGGCCCCCCCACTACCCGTGCCATAAAAAGAAACCCTTCTCTGACTTCCCTCTCGAGCTCACCAAGCCTCGCATTCATAACTGAACCCTGATCTAGTATTTGGTTAAACCTCCCAAAAAAATCGACATACATGCCTTGAATTGCCTTTTGCAATTCTAAATATCGCTGATGATCCAATACATCTTTCTCTCGAATCAGCTTTTGAGTCTCTAATAACATTTGACTGAGACTCTGATGTGATTGTTGAATAAGCCTATTAACCCCTGCAATGTCATTTTTAAGGTCTTGGTATTCGGTTGGTGGGGATTCCCCTCCCTCACCCATGTAAAACATACAAAGCCTTACTAATGTATTAATACCACCTGCTATTAGTACAGCTGGCGCCAAAGGACCTGAACTTGCGGCCGCTACGCCATAATTCGCCAAATTCCAGCAGATATCATAAACCGCGCCAAGACCTGTTGCAATATTCATACAGCGTTGCAATGTATTTTCGATTTCTGGACTTCGCTTTGTTACACCAGTTATATGAAAAAAAGTGGCAGCTTCTTGTAATAACTCGCCGCAATTTTTAATATTTTGCTTGTATTTTTGATACTGCGTCAAGGACAGCCTGTTTTGAGCTATTGTTAAACTTGCCTTTGCTGTAGCTCTCTCAAGAGGAGTGGCTAATGGATTTTTCGCTACATACTCTAGCTCCCGCTGCGCTTTTAAAACATCTTCCCTGTAGGCGTTTAACTCTCCTCGAGCCTGAGCTAATATTTCCTCAGATAAATTGCTGACACCTTCGTTAAGAGCGCCCTGAACCGCTTCTTTTTGCTGGGAAAATAATGCTTTCAGGGACTGTATCGAACCCCCTCCCATGTCTGTTGCTGCTGTCATTAAAGCGGGTTCCGCCATCATCTTCTCACTTAAGCTGACAACCTTTTCAACCGCTGCCCTAAATTTGCTGGCTTCTGGTTTTTTGCTTTCCCTTACAGCTTCAGCAAAATTTTTATAATACTCCACCAGCTCCTGACAATTTTCGCGAATCAGTCTAGGTAATTGGTGCGAACCTCCTTGTATATTACTCAATAGCGCAGCCTCAATAATTCTGGAGTTTACATCGACTGGTGAAAACTGTCTTTGCATCTCCCATTGTTGACTAATCATCCGCTGTACCTCGCTATTAACCCTAGCGACTAAATCAATATTGTCACTTGTATTAACATAATCGATAAACTCATTACATGCCTGTGTTGTTTGCAACCCTATATTCCCGTGCGCCATTTTATTTTGCTCCTAACGATGGTGACTGTATTTGTGATGCACTTGTTTTTTGCGCCTCTAAAAATGTAGTAACAGCCTCGGAGGCAGTTCTTGCCCGCCCTTGCGCCTCAGTCTGTGTACGCACAGCTCCTTCTAGATCAGCCCATGGCCTAAACCAAACATTTCTGCGCTCAACCCGATTATTTGCATCCTCGAGACCTTGATTAGCGCGATGCTGTTCATTTACCAAGTCCTGCAGCCTTGCACGGTCTTGTGGTGCCAATGTTGTTAAGCCGTGAGCACTTAGAGTACCTGCTGCGGCAGCACTGCGTCTGCCTGCAGGAAGATCCGTTATAGCAATATGCGGATATCTTATTTGATTATATACAAAATGCCCTCCTGCAGCTAAAGTCCCTGCGGTGGCAGCTACTGCAACTACGGGAGCTGCCGCTGACAGAGATAGTGATACTCCAGCACCTACACTAGCACCCCCTCCAAGGCCCACTGCTCCGGTTGCGGTGACTGCCACACCTGAACCCACTGTGAGACTAGCGGCACCAGCAATTCCTCCTGCGGTTACTGCAAGCTTAGCTGCTAAGGGGGATTGTTCATTTGACTTTTTTGGCGGCGCTAACGGCGCAGCAGCAAAGACTGGTGGCACTGGTGCCGTCCTTTTATCACTGCGCACTATATCCACTACACGTTCAGTATGCCTTCTCTTTGTTCCTGCATGCCCTTCTTGCAAAGTAGCTACTCGCATAGGGGCTTTTGTTATTGGTGCCGGTGCAGCGGCAGCAGCAGCGGGGCTAACATATGGTTGAGGCAGTCCAAGAAAACGACCCTCTAGCTGTTCTGCACTTTGCAAATGCTCACCTAACTTCCTAATACCAGCCACCGCATACTTACCAACTTTTGCATGCACGGCATCTCGGTGATCTGCAAGTTGCCCTGGAGCGCGAAGTACAGCTGCGCCGATTGCAGTTAATGCCGCTGCATCAGCCGTACTATCAAAAGCATCACTCCCTACAGGTAAGCGCTCTCGTGCTCGACCAAGGTGTTGCGCAGCCCTATCCACCCTTGCTGCGAGTCGATCAGTGCCAGGGCGAATGATCGATGAGACATCAGCCGCTATTTGTACTGCTGCTACGGGAGGAGCCACTCTGCTCCCAACCGCTGGCAATGCGGCGAGAGCACTGTCTATTCCTGATCTAACAGCAGCATCTGCAACGGTCCTGCGCACCCCCTCAACTAACGGCCTTTTATGCCCTTCATCACCAGCATCTAAGGCGCTGTTGGCAACCGTACAGAGCAGACTAGGAATTGTACCTGCCATTGCTGCGGCAACTGCTCCATGGCCACTAGAGCCGGTCAACCCAGTGGCGATGGCTCCTACTGCTTGTGCCCTTTGGTCTAAGCTCATAGAGAGCAACCCCAATCCCGAGCGCCTTGCATCACGCTCTAAACTTTTATCTTTGTCATTTTTATCTGCAGATCTCGACCCCGCCATGTTAAACCTTCGAGTTGATTAAAAATATGTTTTTAAGCTTATTATTCTTATTTATCCTTGTCAATCTCGCCCCTCTTTTTATTGCAGAATCAAGATCACTAATCCCTCTCACACTAGTGATAAACATCAAAAAGCCTTAGACTACCCGTAACACCATCCTTAAATTTAATCCCATGCTCACCCTCCTCTCCCCATCAAAAACCCAAGACTTCACGATTAGCGATAGCGCTCTGATGCATCCGCCTTTGTTTCCTCAAGAAATTAAACAGCTTGGTAAAAAATTGCAAAGCTTAAGCGTAGCGGAAATTGCCAAATTAATGAAAATTAGTGAAAAGCTTGCCGAGCTTAACTTTAAAAGATTTCAGGAGTTAGGCTCAAAGCAAGCTAGTAAAAAAGCGGCAATTCTGGCTTATCAAGGTGATGTTTATCAGGGGCTGGCGGCTGAAAGCCTCTCTCTTGATGATTTACATTTTGCGGACGAGCATTTATTAATTTTATCGGGGCTTTATGGCGCATTGCGGCCGCTTGATGCGATTCAGGCTTATCGTTTAGAAATGGGTATCAAGCTGGCTACGTCACAACACTCAGATCTTTATAGCTTCTGGCATGATCAACTTAATGCTTATATTAATCAACGCCTGCAACAGGAAGAGTTTCTTATTAATCTTGCGTCAGAAGAATATGCCAAAGTGATTGATTACAAGCATCTCAAGGGCAAAGTAATCAATATCGTGTTTAAAGATTTACACAAAGGCCAATATAAAATCATTGGCCTCTTTGCCAAAAAAGCGCGAGGCCTGATGGCGCAATTTATTATCAAAAATCGAATTACCAATCCCTCTGAATTGCGACGCTTTTGCTTGAGTGGTTATCAATTTATCGATACACTCTCAAGTGACGAGCAATTTATTTTTCACCGCGGATAAATTTTATGAATCAAAATCAAAAAACACATCATGAAAATCCACAACTGATTTTGCCGCTTGTGCCTGAAACGTTAAAATCTTTTGATTTGTTTTTTCCCGGTAAAAATAATCTCGTGCTTGAGACTTTAAGAGCCGATCCTCCTCCGCAATTTATTTATCTTTATGGCAATAAAGGCTCTGGCAAAAGCCACCTACTTGAAGCCTTTACTATCGAAGCATTAAAACAACAAAAACGCATTTTATTTTTGCCCTTGCGAAATTTATTAAAAGAAAAAACCTACCTAAAAGACTGGCCTGAATTTGATGCTGTGCTTATCGATGACATTGAATACCTTAACCCTGAATTACAGCCCGACATGTGTCATCAGTTTAACGAATTACAAAGTAGCGGTACGACGTTAATTGTCACGAGCTCTGCGCCACCGGCAGCATTGGACTTTAATCTTCCTGATCTTAAATCACGAATGGAGAGCGGCTTATCTTTAAAAATAGAAGCCCTAAAAGAGGATGAGCTTATCACTGCCTTGATGATGCATGCAAAACATATGGGCTTGGCTTTGGATGACAAAATTTATGAGTTTTTATTAAAACGTTTGGAGCGCAATCTGGGAACGCTAACGCAACAGCTTAAGCAAATTGCGGATTACAGCCTCATCGCACGCCGCCCAGTTACCACCGCTATGATTAAAGAAGTTTTGGGGCTTTAGCAACGAAAGTTAATTGAGCCCCAGATCCTGATGAATGCTTTGCATTATCAGGATGACGAACCGGTGCTAGGAACTGACGAAGCATGCTTTTACGCACTGCACGCAATCATGAGAACAATCTCAACCTAATCGATATGCACATGCTTCTTAGCGATATAGCTATACATGATGGGCACCATAAAGAGCGTAAAGCAAGTACCGATGGTCATACCCATACCAATCACGATCCCCATGTCAAAACGACTGACTGCACCCGCACCAGTTGCAAAAATCAAAGGCACGACACCAAAGACCATTGCTAAGGTTGTCATCAAGATTGGACGCAAACGAATTGAGGCCGATTCGATAATGGCGTCGAGCGGACTCATGCGCTCTTCGGCCTGCAATTTATTAGCAAACTCTACCATCAAGATACCGTGCTTACTGATCAAGCCAATCAGCGTAATCAATCCGACCTCGGTATAAATATTAATGGTAGCAGCCCCCATAAAGAGCGGAATCAAGGCACCACAAATCGACATCGGCACACTGATCAATACAATGAACGGATCACGGAAACTTTCAAACTGCGCGGCGAGGACCAAGAAAATAATGATAATCGCAAAGAAGAAGGCGTAAATCAAATTATTCCCTTCTTGCATGTACTGTCTTGAGGCTTGCGCGTAATCGACATTCATTTCTTTAGGTAAAATTTGCTGCGCCGTTGTTGTTAGATAACCCAATGCCGTACCCAAGGTGACTCCTGGCATGGGCACCCCAGTAATTGTCACTGAATTCAGCTGCTGGAATTGATTTAAGCTAGAGGGCTGTACGCTGTTACCATAACTTGCAAATGTTGATAAGGGCACAGGCTGACCCGAGGTTTGGCTGGTCACATAATACTGATTCAATTGCTGAGCGTTTTGGCGCAAGGCATTTTCAACCTGAGGGATGACCTGATATGAATAACCACCCAAGGAGAAGAAGTTGACATAACCTTCACTCATCATCGTACTTAAGGTCGTCGCAATATCCGACATATTTACACCCAAAAGTGCGGCTTTATTACGATCAATATTAACCGTCAATTGCGGCTGGTCAAAACGTAAGTCACTTTGCATAAAGATAAAATTACCGCTCGCCAAACCTTTCTGAATAAGCTCTTGAGCATAAGGATATAAGACTTCATGTGGATCGGTAGAGGTAATAACAAACTGAACCGGCGCGCCCTGCGTTCCTGGTAAAGGTGGTATTTCAAAGTTATACACCTGCAAACCAGTCACTACATTTAATTTTTTCTGCACCATTGGATTGAGCTTCATTTCGGTGGTTTTACGCTCATCCCAAGGTTTTAAAATCATCCCTGCCAAAATATTATTACTATTGGGAACACCATCAACCAAAAACATATTCTCTGTTTCAGGAAAGCCCTTCATGACATTTTGAACCGAGTCATTAAACTGCATTAAATAATTTAAATTCGCGGGAGTGGGAGCCTGACCACTGATACCAATAAAGCTCTGATCCTCCTGGGGCGCTAATTCTTGCGGGGTATGCATAAACAAGAATCCACAGCTGATCAGCACAACCGCAGCTACTAACAAACCAATTTGCCGATATTGCAAAACGTTCGTCAAATGCTTTTTATAATACTGCCGAATTTTATCAAAAAAGCGGTCAATCTTTTTTACAAAAGGTCGATGCAACACTTCTACCGTAATCAATTTTGAGCACAGCATGGGGGATAAGGTCAAAGCAATAACGCAAGAAATTAAAACTGCGCCCGCAAGCGTAAATGAGAACTCTTTAAATAAAGTTCCAGTCACCCCACCAATAAAACCAATTGGCGCAAATACGGCCAACAAAGTAGTACTCATGACAATAACGGGATTAGCAATTTCGCGCGCCCCAAGCAAGGCTGATTTATGAGGGTCTGTCCCCTCCTCTAAATGTCGATAAATATTTTCCAAGACCACAATCGCATCATCGACTACAAGACCAATCGCCAATACCATTGCTAACAAGGTGAGCAAATTAATTGAAAACCCCATGAGTAACATCAATGAGCATACGCCGACTAAACAGAGGGGAATGGTAATCACAGGAATAAATACTGAGCGCATCGTTCCTAAGAAAAAGAAGATAATCACAGAAACAATAATAACAGTTTCAACAATGGTACGAGCTACATCATGCATCGAGGCCACGATATAGTCATTAGTATTATACACCACATCAACATTTAATCCTGGGGGGAATGAACGTTTAATCTCGGGCATTTTTGCAAAAATAGCGGAAATCACACTTAAAGGATTCGCCTCGGGCGCAACGTTAATAGCTGAGGCTACACCGGGCTTACCATTAGAAAATACTGCGGAATCATAAGTCTGTGAGCCTAACTCGGCATGCCCGACATCTTTGATGCGAATCACGTTACCATTCGAATTTTTCACTACCAAATTATCAAACTCTTGCACCGAATGCAGATCGGTATCCGCCATCACTGGGATATATAAATAATCTGACTGTAATCGCCCAGCAGCTGCGATTACATGATTATTTAAGAGTGCATTACGGACATCAATTGGGGTAATTCCTTGCTTAGCCATCTGATAAGAATTTAACCAAATCCGCATGGCGTAGTTTTGAGCACCCCAGACTTCGATATTGGAAATACCTCCTACCGATTGTACTTTAGGTACAAACACATTGGTGACATACGCGGTCATCTGCTCACGAGACATTGAGGTACTCGTGAAACTTAAAATGAGATTAGGGATTGATTGATTACTTTGCTTATTAATCGAAGAAGGTAGGGTTCCTGAGGGCATTTGATTTGCCACTTGACTCACATAACCTGTAATATCAGTCAGCGCTGTTTCTGGGTTATAGCCTAAACGCACATAAATGGTAATGGTACTCAGACCCAACGTACTTTGGGCTGTCATGTAATCAATACCGTCAGCGGCACCGACAGAAGCCTCAATGGGCGTAGTTACAAATCCTTGGACTACCTGTGGTGTTGCACCTGGATAAGCGGTGGTAATAGTAATCTGAGTTACATTAGTAGGGGGATACTGTTCAATTTGCATTGAGCCCACAGAAATCAGACCCACCAAAAATATTAGTAAACTCACAACGGTTGCTAAAACTGGGCGCTTCACAAAAATATCGGTAAAGCGCGGTTTTGATGCTATCTCATGAGCATTTACAGGATCTATGTCACTCATTAATTTGCCCCAGTCATAATTTTAATTGGACTACCATCTTGTAGCTTAACCTGACCATCAATCACCACTTGATCACCCGCTTTCAGACCCGAATTTACCCGAACGGCATTACCAATTTGTTCACCCGTGGTAATCGGCACAACTTTTGCAATCGTGATCGTTTTACCCTCTTTTTGCTCCGTTGCTACCACAAAGATAGAATTACCATACAGCGTGTAAGAAACTGCTTGCTGAGGCACACTTAGCACACTTTTTTCCATATTCATCAACACGCGCACATTGGTCATCATCCCTGGCAATAAGCGCATTTTGGGATTACGATTGGGAATAGTTGCCTGGACGGTAATCGCTTTGGTATCTGTTCCAACTTGGGCATTAAACGCGGTAATTTTGCCCTTAAAGACTTGGCCCGGGAAAGTATCAACGGTAAACTCTACTGCCTGCCCAACATGCATTGTTTGCAAAAATTGCTGAGGGACATCAAAATTAGCATAAATGGGGTCAAGCTGCTGGATATTCGTTACGACATCACCCACATTTAAATATTGTCCGAGGCTGACTTGACGAATTCCCACGCGACCAGCAAAGGGAGCTGCTAAGATTTTTTGATTTAACGTTTGCTGACCTTGTTCGGTCGTAGCTAAGGCTTGTGCATAATTAGAGCGTGCCGTATCAAAATCTGACTGCGACATTACCCCTTGACGATATAGAGAGGCAGCCCGCACATAATTGACTTTTTGTAAGCGCTCATTAGCAATAGCCTGAGCCAATTGCGCCGCTAAAATACCAGTATCAAGAATAATTAAGGGCTGACCCGCAGACACATAATCGCCTGAATTAAATAGTACTTTGGTCACCGTACCGTTAACCTGGGGGCTAATATTGGTACCTTGTACCGCAACTAAATTACCCACAGTACTGTAACTATTTTGCCATTCTCCCTGGCTCACAGTCACTACATTAACTGTTGCAGGTGGGGGCGCAAAATTTTTCAAATATTTTTGCATCATCATGCCCATAAAAATATGATAAGCGAGTAAACCGCCAAAAACCACCGCTAAAACGATACCAGTGATAATAAAACGCTTTTTTAATGCAGGAGTCATAGATTTCTCTCTATAATTTTTTAATTTTAAGTCCCAAATAGAATACCTGAAACCGTTCTCATTTACTAGCCTATTTTTACACAAAAACCAGTTACCAAATGCTTCAAGGCATACCAGTAATGCCCTCGCCCCAAGCCTTTGATATCAAGATCAATCTTTTGCGCATCGACAAGTAAACGCAAAATGAATTCGTTATTTAAACGCTGCAAGGCCCTTTGATAATGCACCTGGCGTTTATCCCAAACATTATACCGCTTATACAAAAATGGTAAATCACTTCTTGGGGCTGTGCTTAAGTCGGCTAAAATCCGCAACTCTTTTGACAAAGCCCATAAAATAATCGTGGCTTCAAAGCTTTCTGCATGCAATTGCTCTAAAATTTTTAAGGCACGATTAACATCACCATCTAAGACACTTTCGGTTAAATCAAAGACATCATAACGGGCATCACTTGCCAATAAAGGCCTAATATGCTCTTCTCTGACTATCACACCAGGCATTAATAACGCTAGTTTTTCAATCACCTGGGCTGCTGCTAGTAAATTACCCTCGACGTGCTCACTCAACATTTGCACGGCCTCGCGTGAAAGTTTAACATTTTTAGACTCGGCACGATGAAAAAGCCATTTGGGCAAATGCTCGCGATCGACCTCCCATAAGGTAATCACTGCCCCGATCGACTCTACTTTTTCTACCCATTTTTTTTTCAGCTGGGCAGCTGAGAATTTTGGGGCTTTAATCGTCAAGATAGTGTCATTTAATTCGGGCAATATTTTTAAAAACTCCGTTAACCATGATTCAACATCATCGCTGAGTTTTTCATTGATACTTAGCTCGATACGGCGCTTATCGCCAAATAAAGAATAATTTTGCGTCAACTCAGTCAAGGCCTGCAAATCCATGTTATTGGCGGTAGCGTCGAGCTTAATGCATTCGGCAAATCCCAAGCTCTTGGCTTTTTGATGAATCAGATCTACACTTTCTAAACTGAGCAAAGGCTCATCGCCATGAATAAAATAGGCTGGCAGTAAGTTTTTTTCTAAATGTTTTTGCAGGGCTTCAACATTTAACTTCATTTAGCTTTTTTACCTTTTTTATTCTTTAGGCTAAGATATAACAAAATACCCCCGCTGATCAGCATGGGCAAGCATAAGATCTGCCCCATCGTTAGCCAATTAAATGCCAAGTAACCATACTGCGGATCGGGCTCTCGAAAAAACTCTGAAATAATTCGACAAATACCATAGCCAATTAAAAACCAAGCCGACACAAACATTTTGGGACGGCGTTTGATTGACAATAGCCATAAAAAAGCAAATAAACAGATACCCTCTAGAAATAATTCAATCAGCTGCGAAGGATAGCGAGCCCAGGGGCCGCCATTGGGAAATACCATACCGATCGGGCTTGTCGTCACGCGCCCCCATAACTCGCCATTAATAAAGTTCCCCAAACGTCCCAGCCCCAAGCCCACAGGCACCAGAGGCGCAAAGAAATCAATTAGATTAAAAAAAGATATCTTGCGCTGATGTGCAAACAAGAGTAAGGCCAAAATAACCCCAATCAAGCCGCCATGAAATGACATACCACCATCCCATACCTGCACGATAATCCAAGGATGAGTGATAAAAAATGGCAAATCATAAAACACCATGTAACCCAAGCGCCCCCCCACAATGACACCCATGGCGCCATAAAAAATAGCATCGAGAATTTCATCATTATTTTTCAGCGGCACCCAGGATTGCCGACGAATACGATAGTTGGCCAAAGCCCATACTGAGACAAAGGCAAATAAATACATCAGTCCATACCAATGCACATGAATTCGACCTAAATTAAAAGCAATTGGATTTACCTGCGGATACTGCAACATATTCTCACCTTTTTAAAATTTTATTTCTGCACTCGGCATTGCTTACAAATGCCGTATAAATACAAGCTATGGTCGGTAATTTCATAACCAAAACGTTCGGCAATGTTTTTTTGCCGTTCCTCAATTTCAGCATCAACGAATTCATCAACACGATTACACTTTACGCACACCAGATGATCATGATGCGTACCTCGGTCCATTTCAAAGACCGCATACCCCTCCGCAAAGTAATGCTTATTCACAATGCCTGCGGATTCAAACTGCGTTAGCACACGATACACGGTTGCAAGACCGACATCATCACCCTCTTGCGCTAAAATCCGATAAATATCCTCGGCGCGCAAATGAGTTTTGGAGTCTTCTAAAATGTGTAAAATCCGCAAGCGCGGCGTCGTTACTTTTAACCCTTTGTCATGTAAATCTGTACGTGCCATCAACACCCTCATTGAAAAAAGCTGCTTAATTCGTTAATATGCAGCAATGATTATCAAAAACGGAAGCTTATTATGCCTCAAATCCTGCGCTTATTACTAGTAGCCATCCTTTCAATTACCCTGTTTGGCTGCGCCCATCAAATGACCATCGAGCAAGGCGTACAACTAAAACAAAGCCAAGTGGACCAGTTAGAACCCGGGATGACCCAGGCGCAAGTGCAATATATTTTGGGTACCCCGAATTTGATTGACCCCTACCACCCCAATGACTGGTATTATATTTACACCATTAAAGTGAATCGTGATCCTGAGACCCAACAGAAGCTTGAGGTTTCTTTTAAAAATGGCTTGCTTGTAAAAGTTACTGGCGATTTTAAAGCACCGACGGGACTGAATTAGAAGCCTCCCAATGTCTTTGTTTTAAGCTTAGCAGCTTTTTATCAATAAAATATGGGCATGGCTTATACGCCCATCGACATAACCACTTGATTTTTAACAGATATTAAACCTCTTACTTTAATTGACATGAATACACCACTAATATATTATTAAGTCATGAGTTATTATTTATCTAAGAAATAACTTAGAAATTATCCATAAGAATAAAAATAACAAGGAGATATTATATGTCTAACACTCATACCCCCAACTACGACCTCGAGGATTTGCATCGCTTATTTAGCTCTGATGTTAGGTTATCTTTGAAACGTTTTTTTGCTGCAGTTGACGATACCGATAATCCTATTTTAACGGCTCTGAATGTTACCAAAACGCCAGCAACCATTGGAACGATGACTAAAAGCCGAAAACCTTTCTATGATGCTCACCCTGAGGAAAAACAGCTTGCACTAGAAGCCATGAAGGCTGCAAAAATAAGAAAATCACACGAACGTTTACAGCAACATCTTAGAGAAGACTCACCAGAAGATAGTAACGCCTTGAAAGACATCCTGCGTGAAGAAAAAACTGAAGAAAAGCATAAGATGGATGAGGCTATTAGAGGCGCACTTGAGATCGCCAGGGAAGAAACTATAAAAAATATTCCACTACTTGTAGCCGCTTTAACAAAGGATGATGCAACCACCGAAAGTGCAATTGTTGTTCTTGCTGCTATTTGTGGCAAATTCACTGAAGATGAAGATGATCATTGTAAAAAACTATGTAACGAACAAATGAAAGCAATAGGACTCGATAAATTTAAAGATCACGTCATATTTAGATTGATGGCCCTTACCAAAGAAAATCAAGCAGCAAGAGACGCCAGCATCGCAGCTACCAGCATTAATATTGCCAATATTATTGCCACAAAAACTGCTGCAACCCCTAATGACCACCAAAATTTCACTCACGCTCATAACATTCGGACAGTCGCTGAGGCGGCTCGAAATGCTGCTCACGAGGCTAAAGAGGCCTCTCTTGAAACAGCCGCCAAGGTTATTGATCTTTACAAGGCTGCCGAATCTGCTGCTACGGTTATCGCCACGCCCTATGCTTATGCTGCTGCTTGCGCCGTCGTGTCAGCAGCCTATGATAGCGTCAAAGCTTCTGCTAAGGCGGCTAAGCTTGCTAGAGATGAGACTACTCGCATCACCAAGATTCTTGCTAATCCCGCTTTAACTGATGCTTATGTTGCTAATCATTCCGCTGAAACTGCTACCGCCACTACCTGGGATCTATCTGAGCAACCCATTGTGCTTGAGGAGCCACAGCTAGGCCAAGTGAATAATGGCTAGCGACAACAAGGCAAAACAGCTTAGCGAAAAAATTATTTTAT
>CAIQBE010000026.1 GCA_903870015.1 uncultured Thiotrichales bacterium | reverse complement strand
CCCCGGCGTCATCCTTCGAAAAATTGCGCAGCAATTTTTGCGGAGGAACCAGGACCCAATCGCATGCAGCGTAGCTGCATTCAACCCTTCCCTAATCATGCAATGAATGCAGCTACGCTGCATGCTAGTAAAAACTGGATCCTCCGCAATTTTGCTCCGCAAAATTCGAAGGATGACGCCAGGGAGAGGGCACCTGGGTTATCAATCAGCCTTAAGGATGACGCCGGAAAGGGGTTATGCAGCAGTCTTTCTATTAATAAACAACAAAACAAAACTAAACAAAGTCGCAAGCATCATCCAATAAGAATATCGAAATTCATTGGTAACTGCCGCAATAAAATGGGATAAATACAAAACCAATCCGGACAATAGCATCGCTTTAACAAAAACGTAAAAAAAAGATCGATCTGCTTTAATGTGCAAAAAAAACAACATAACAATATTCAAACCAAACCAAAACCACATGGTAAAACCAAAGAAAAAAACCCCTGACAAAAGCCCATAAACAGAAAAAAGCAAGTGCCCTAAAAAATTTGCATGCGACAGAGCCATAAATTTAATACCATAAAAAAATTTAACATAAGACAATCCACCCCAAAAAAACCGCCCCCGCTCTTGCAGGTAAAGCCCCGGATGATCGGCAATAGCATGAAACCATGCAATTTCAAGTTGCTGATACCTGGAAGCATCATACGTCCATTGCAAAGGTCTAACATCAAAATCCGGCGTTTTAAGTTGATAAAACCAAGCAGGTGTAGGAACCCCCATTGTAAAATCAGTCAAAATAGATATGGCACTATTGGGATCATAATTTTTACGTACATCCTCAAAACAAGTGCTTGAATGACTACAATTATCAAGAGGGATAAGCATGCGATTTTCTTTAATCGATAAACTCGCAAGATCATAAAACATTACCTGCTGCGCCGGGTAATCTTCATGGGTCGACAACATTTTTTGAAAAAGCCAGGAACCCGCACTAAAAGTCAAAAGCAACCCCAAGGTAAGCAACCCACGAGTAAACCACTTACGCCCCGCCAAAGATTCCGCCCATAAATAAAAAACAGGTAAACATACAAGCACCGCCTCATGTCGCAAACAAAAGGCATAAAACACTAAAAGCACCATCAGAATCGCCACGATAACTTTTAAATATTCGGTACGTACCCCCTCACGCAACAATACCCACAAAGTAAGGGCTAACAATAAACTATTACCCATTTGAACATCTTTCCAAATAAACGCATTCAGAATCACAATATTCGGAAACAAACCGACCAAAGGAAGCAACCATAAATGGCAACACTCTTTCTTAGCTAAAAGATAAACCCACAAAGCCAGAGAAACCCATAACAAAAATAATTGAAATAAAAACATCACCAAAGCAAAACTAAAGCCTTTTGGAGTTAGTAATATCAAATAATGCCAAACAAAAGCCATGATCGGCGGATGGGTATTACTAAACTGAAAATGCAGCGCTTGTAAAAGCTGAATCTCAGCATCATAGGACATATAGCCAGGATAAAACCAATAAGCTGAAATTAAAAAACCCAATGCACATAAAAAATAAGCAAAAATTACCTGGGGATTTTTCATGATATGCCCCTCTAGCATTATTTCTTATTAAAACCCAAAGCCTTTAAGCGATCAACAATAGCAGGATGCGTCGAAAACAAATTACCACCGCCCAAACCACCAATACCAGCCTGAGAAGGATCATAAATATACGCCTGATTACGTACTTGTTCATGCGCCGTATTTTGATAAGCCTGCTGATAATCCTCTTTGTGGCTCTCATGATCCCCCTGAATTTTGAGCAGGGCCCGAGCCAAAGGCTCATTATCACGCATCAACTCAACCGCACCACTATCGGCCATATATTCACGGGTACGACTCAAATAAAGCATCAGCAACATGGTAATCAGCGGCAAAAGATAACGCAATACCATGATAATCATAAATAAGTTATTACGTGATCTTCCCTCTTCACGATCACGATTACCACCCCCAAACAACATACTCCAAAATAACACATCAATCAGCATTAAAATCAGATTACTCAAAACCGAAGCAAATAAAGTTAAGCGAATATCCATATGGCGAATATGACTCAATTCATGCGCCAACACCGCTTGCAACTCTGCACGATTAAGCTTAAGCGCTAGGCCTCGAGTAATTGCAATCATTGCGGATTTTTCACTAAAACCCGAAGCAAAAGCATTCATATAATCGGCTTCAATGATAAACACACGAGGCATATACGGCATCCCGGCTGCAATTTTCATTTCTTCAACCACATTATACAGTTGCTGCTCCAAGACCGAACGCGCGGTAGTAGGCGTAATCTCAAAAGACTCCGTCCCCATGAGCATCAATTTATCATAAGAGGCAAAAGTGATATAAATACAAATGGCCGCAAGCGCGAAAGCTAACAAAGTCCAGACCGGCATAATTTTGAACGTCAGCAACATAACGGTAAGGGTCGATAAGGGATATTGCGGATAAAGCCCCGAGGCACTATAAAGATCAAACAACAAGCCAATGGCAGCGTAAATTAATAAATACGTCAAGACCACCCAATAAGTGCGATGCTGATTTTGCTTAATAACCTGGCGCCAATCCGTTGTGCCCTGATGAAAATCCTGAAGATTTGCCATAATCTTAAATTAAAATTTAACAGTGAAATTTTCTTGCTGCTTCACAGTGTCCGCATCAAGCTGCCAATAAGGAAAGTCTTGATTAAGATTACCAAAAAGCTTAACAATAATGGCCTGGAAAAACGATTTTTTCAAGGCATTATAGCGTTCGATACTATCATTTAAAGCTTGCTTAGAAAACGCTAATTTATTTTCAGTACTGACAATTTCTTCTTGCAACTGCATAGCATTTTGATTGGCCTTTAAATCTGGATATTGCTCAAACACAACATTCAATCCTGAGGACAAAACTCCAGAAATTTTATTTTCAGCCTGCATCATACCCGCAGCATCACCGGAAGCTTTAGCACTTTGGGCCTGATTTCTTAAAGCCACAACATCTTTAAGAGTGGATTTTTCATAATCCATATATTTTTTAACAACCTCAAGCAAAGACTGAAACACCTTGTATCGACGATCTAACTGAATATCGATTTGCTTTTGGTTATTACGCACTGCCTCAATCATTGCTATTAAGCGGTTATAAATTGAAATAATATAAACAAAAACAACAACAATAAGTGCAACAATAATCAGCCCATTCATACTCATAAGACATATCTCCTTTAAAATTTAAAACATCCTAACACCAAAATGATCAAAAGTCAATCAAATCAAAACTCCTTTGAGCCAAGCTTCAATATCCATGATCTCAGGCGCACAAACTGAATGAGCCATAGGATAAGTTTTAAAATGGGGACGCTGTCCCATTTTTTCAAGCCATTGCACGGATAACTCCGCTGAAGAGAGTGGAATCACATCATCCATAAGCCCATGAGTCATCATAATGTTCAAAGGAGTCTTAGTACAACGCTCTGCGAGAACTTCAGGGGCTGGCACATAAGTTGATAGCGCTAAAATACCGGCCAAGGGCTGTGTAAAGCTCAACCCCGCAAACAAGGCAATCGCACCGCCTTGAGAAAAACCAGCCAACACAATACGATCATAGGCAATACCTTTTTGATGCTCAGCTTCAACCAAACCGTGCACAAATGCGCTTGAAGCTTCAACACCAGGAACATCATGAATAAAATTATCCCGATCCAAGGTCACAATATCGTACCAACCGCGCATGGCATAACCATTATTAATCGTAATCGGGCGCACCGGCGCATGGGGAAAAATAAAACGCGTCTCTAAAAGCTTTAGCTGCTCTGCCACTGGCGCGAAATCTTTACCATCAGCCCCTAAGCCATGTAAAAAAATAATGCTAGACTGATGCGAACCGGCAGGCTCAATAATATGGGCATTTAAAGTCATTTTTTTGCTGATCTCCCTGTTGCCTTAGGTCCTGAACCACTACGCTTACGTGGGCCGCCACGATACGATGGCTTTTTACGCGCATCCTCATAACCAGCAATCAAAAAGTCCACTTTACGTTCAAAGGGCTCTACCTTTACTACTTTCACTTTAATTTCTTGACCGATTTGAAAACTACGCCCACTGCGATCGCCAACCAAACGATGATGGGTCGGATCAAACTGATAATAATCCGCCGGCAAGCTAGTCACATGCACCAAGCCATCAACCAGCCACTCTTGCAACGTCACAAACAAACCAAAATGGGTCACCGAGCTAATAATGCCATTAAACTCTTTACCCAAATGCTTTTGCAATAAACCGCATTTCAGCATCATGACCACTTCGCGACTAGCCTCATCGGCACGACGCTCTGTTGTCGAGGTATGTACACCCAAAGCCGCAAGTGCAGCTTCATCATAAGCCCGACCGGCCTTATCTTGCTTCGATAAAATATGCCGAATTAAACGATGCACCAAGAGATCAGGGTAACGACGTATAGGCGATGTAAAATGCGTATAGGTCTCATAAGCCAAACCATAATGGCCAATATTGTTAGGGCTATAAACCGCCTGGGTCATCGAGCGTAAAACCACCGTTTGTAAAATGGAAAAATCCGGACGTTCATGCGCCAATGCCAAGACAGCATTCAACTCTTTAGCACTAGGCACATGAGCCCCAAGTTTTAAACTACGTGAATTTAAAAAATCTCGCAAATCCGGATAACGCTCTTCACGCACCCCTTCATGAATCCGATACAAGCCTGGCACTTTAGCATCATCAAGAAAGCGCGCAGTGGCTACATTGGCAATCAACATGGCCTCTTCAATCAACTTATGCGCGTCATTACGCACAATGGATTTAATCTCAGTAAGCTCACCTTCAGCATTCAAAACCAATGCACCTTCAACGGTATCAAAATCAAGAGCACCTCGGGCTTCACGGGCTTTATACAAAATTTGAAACAAGGCATAAAGATCAAAAACATGAGACCAGACATGACTAAATTTATCATGGGGTGCATCATGTTGCATTTTCGGATCTGCTAAGACTGCTGCCACTTGATTATAGGTAAACCGAGCCTTAGAGCGCATCGTCGCTTCATAAAATTGATATTCCAATAACTGGCCGTCAGCACCAATCAGCATATCTGAGACCAAACACAAACGATCAACATTCGGTTTTAACGAACATAATTCATTGGACAACACCTCTGGCAACATCGGAATCACTTTTTTGGGAAAATACACCGAAGTACCACGGGTTTCCGCCTCAACATCCAAAGCTGTACCAAAACGCACATAATAAGACACATCGGCAATCGCTACAACCAAACGAAAATTATTACCCACACGCTCACAATACACTGCATCATCAAAATCTCTGGCATCTTCACCGTCAATCGTAACGAGCGGTAAATCGCGTAAATCTCGACGCTTGGCAATTTCATCTTGAGGAATTTCCAAACCAATATCTTTAATCTCGCGCAATAATTCTGCCGGCCATTCATGAGGAAGTTGATGCTTAGTAATCGCCAATTGCGCGGCAATTTCAAGATTTACCTTCACCTCTTCTTTCACAAAAGGCTGTGGCGCAATAGCCACATCCTTGCCCGCAACAAAAGGCCGGTAAGCGCCCGATGCAGTCAATACTAACTGCTGATCCCGCTCCATCGCGCGCAGACGTCGACGCACACCATCTTTGTTACGCTCACCTTCTAAGTTAAATATTTCAAGCAAATCCTCAACTTGTAGCGGCGTCTTGGCCTCTACCAAAACTTTTAAAATATATTCTCGGCTAGGGATGGGCTCAACATATCTTTCAGCTTCACGCCCCTGAAAGGGGTCTGCTTCGCGCCAAGACTCATCCTGCTTGGTCTTTTTCGCCTTACGAGAAAACAGCGCTGAGATAAAAGACTTTTTTGGTTTTTTCAATTTTTTTCCTTTTTTATGTCGGTAAAGCCATGACCGCTTCAACTTCTATTTCTGCACCTTTGGGCAAAGAAGACACACCAATTACGGCGCGAGCAGGATAGGGTTTTTCAAAATATCCCGCCATGGCATTATTCACCGCTTGAAAATGACAAAGATCCAATAAATAGACCGTCACTTTGACAATATCATTCAAGCTCCCACCTGCAGCCTTTGCCACTGCCTGCAAGTTATTAAACACCTGCGTAATCTTTACTTCCATCGGCCCCTCAACCAACTGCATGGTTTCTGGATCCAAGGGGATCTGCCCTGACAAAAAAACAATATTGCCGAGCTTCATCGCCTGTGAGTAGCAACCAATCGCTGATGGTGCCTCTGATGTATGTACACTTACTTTTTCCATAGCTCCCTCATTATGACATAGTTTTTGATAATAACGTGTTAAATTTTTCCCAAACGATCTTAGGCGCCAACATACGATAACATGGCGGCGTAGGTTTATGGACACGATCCGGATGATTGCATTGACGTAACAAACAAGGCGCACATTCAAATTGTACCGCCAAATGCTCTTGATTTTGCCCCACAGTACCAATATGTTTAGGATTAGTCGGTCCATAAAATACAAGACCAGGAACCCCCATCGCTGCCGCAATATGCGCCAGCCCCGTATCAACGCTAATAAAACCACGTACTCCCGATAAATAATCCCGCAGCGCAGTCAAGCTCATCTTGGGCAATACCTCTGCATCTAAATCTTTAGTAATCATCAAAGCCCGAGCTTCGTCCACCGTGGTCACTTGTGGCAAAGCCACCGACCAATTTCTACCAGTTGCCATCACCGCTAAATCACGCCAATATTCCTCTGGATAATGTTTCGTAGCCCAGGTCGTCGCATGTATAAAAACCAAGTTTTTAGAATCTTGTCCCGACCAAGTGCCTAACTTAAAGTCTAAGACAGCAGGATCATATTGATAAGCCAAAGCCTCTGCAAACAGAGTTCTCACTCTAGCACTCGCATGTTGATCAAAAGAAATCGGAAAACTTTGCTGATATAACCAAGCAACATTTTCGCGGCTCGAACCTTTTGCCAATCCGACACGCTTACCGCGAGCCAACAGCGCAAGCACGGCACTTTTATACAAGCCTTGAGCATCAATAATTAAATCATAACGTTCAAAACGCAGTTTTTTGAGCATCGCAAAAAACTCTTTGAGGCTACGCAGACTAAACAAGCCTTGCTTTTTAAGACGACGTAAACCAAGCGGAATGACTTTACGCACCGCAGGGTGCCAAGCCGGAACCTCTTTAAAACTCTCATCAACCACCCAATCCACCGAAACATGAGGAAAATGTTTCTGCAAATCAGACAAGGCCGGAAAGACGTGAATCAAATCGCCCAAAGATGAGAGTTTAATCAATAAAATTTTCATGAAAGCTTAGAGTGAGCTACGCAACATCCATGCGGTTTTTTCATGAATATCCATGCGCTCCGCCAATAAATTCAAAGTCACTTCATCACCGACTTTTTGCACCAAAGATACCAAGTCACGCGCCGTATGAATTACCGTTTCATGCCCCTCAACCAACTGTGTGAGCATTTTATCCCAAGATGGCACATCGTTAGATTCTTTCACTTTTGCCAATTTGGCAAATTGCGTAAAGCTTGCGGGCGTAAACACACCCAAAGCGCGAATCCGCTCAGCCAAAGTATCCACAGCCGCCGCCAATTCTTGATATTGCTCATCAAACATGACATGCAAGCTTTTGAAATTCGGACCAGTCACATTCCAATGAAAATTCTGAGTTTTAAGAGACAACGTATAAGTATCCGCCAATAATTTACTCAAACCTTCAGCAATTTGCTGTCTTTCTGTCTCGGCTAAACCAATATTAATATTCATGAGCCACCCCTTGTTTAATGATCATATTTTTAGCTATTTTACTCCTAGCAGCGCATATCAGCAAGAGCCGTATCGTCAAAGCGTTTGAATAGTGAACGCCAAGCAAAGAAAAAAGGCTCCCTGGCAAAATACCAAGGAGCCTTCTTTGCAATTTTAAAGATCAATACACAATCTTACTAGATACTAAAAACCATTAGGCTGTGGCTGTGGTCCTGGTCCTTGGCGAGGCCCTTTGCCTTGTTGGTGCGCATTAAAAGGACCAACAGGTGCCTGTGTAGCAACTACTGGCACTGCAGTAGCACGCCCCAAATAAACCCCGAGGGCCACAAGCCCAGCCGCAAAAGTAGCGGCAACAGCAACCAAAACGCCCACAGTTTCCAAAGAAACCCCAGCACTGCTAGAAGCTGCTGGTGCAGCAATAAGGGTAGGTGTGGGTGTGGGTGCAATACTAGCAGAATAGCTAGCTGCAGCCACAAATGTTGCAGCAGCATTAGCAGCGAAAGAAACACTAGGACGTCTTGGAATAAATGGCGCGGGCGGACATTTAAACTTAACCGCTGAAGGTGGCGCAAGCGGCTCAGACGCTGCTTTTTCTGCAAGAGCCGTTAATGTTATTAACTCTGGGTCATTTTTAACATTCTGCTGCAAAAATTCACGCAAGTCGCCGCCCGGAACTAAAGCAACATCAATATCAGAATGGCCAATTAATATTTTGGCAATATCATAACGCTGTGCTTCAATAGCATACTGCAATGGAGATTCACGCTCACCATTAAGCCCTTTAAAACCATAATTTGGATTGGCACCATAAGCAAGAAGAAGCTTTACCGCTTCAACATCACCACGATGAATCGCATGATGCAAAGGTGACACATGAGCACCATCGGCTTCAGTTAAACCTTGATTAGGATCAACCCCCACTTCTAAAAGCATTTTAGCCCTAGCATGCTGCCCTTGGCTCACTGCGTCATAAAGCTGAGTATAGCACGCGCCATTAGGATGATTCTTTCCCTCTGCTGATAATGCTTTTTTGATCTTAGGTGTATCGCGAATCAATGCCAAAAAATCAGAATCTTTCAGCGCTTTATCCACCATGACAGTCAAGGGATTTATGATAAGATATTGTGTGGGCTCCTCAATAACAGAAGGACGGGAAACGCTAGCACCTGCATCAAGCAAAGCTTTAACGATATCGACCCTGCCTTTGTAAGCCGCATGAAGCAACGGAGATTGATCATTACCTGAGTCATCTTTATAACCCACTTCAATGTCACTTTTTTTCTTCAAAGAGCCACTAATTTTTTGAACGGAAGCCAGATCACCACGATCAACCGCTTTATACAAATCCGATGCATCTCTCTCAAAATTCTTCACGCGACCCTCCTAATTAATTTTATTAATAACAACCAGCTATTTTTACTGATTTTTTTGATTATAGGGTTAAAAAATGAAGATGTAAACATATTTATCAAGAACAATGCAAAACCCCAGCATCATCTTTGGAAAAATTCGAAGGATAATGGAAAAGGCTATGCCTGGATGATGCAGCAGTCTTTGATCACAAATAAAGTGATGCGAAAAGTTTAACGCACAATGCGTCAAATGCACAAGGCGCTGATACTAAATTAAGATTCCTGCAACCAGGACTCAGACTGGCGTAGCGTATATAAAGGGCTCGTCGTTGTAGGAATCGCTGGATTCACAAATGGCATCCCCGCAATCGGATAACCATCAGAGCTCGAAGATGACTGATAGGCTAGATCAATGAGGATTTTCAACTGCTCAGAATCTTGAACATTATCAAGCAAATATTGGAGCAAATCGCCACCAGGGACTAAAGTAGCATTGGTAGCCGCATGAGCAATCAGGATTTTTGCAGCCTCATAGTTGCACATATGAATCGCATGATCCAAAGGCACATCATGCCTACCGCCATTAGGTCTGATAAAACCATAATTAGGATCGGCACCATACTCAAGAAGAATTTTTACCATCTCAATAGGACCAATCTCCACCGCATTATACAAAGGGGAAATATGACTACCATCGGTTTCGATTAAACCTTGATTAGGATCAGCTCCCAACGCTAACAATATAGCCACTTTTGCGTAATCTCTTTGGCTCACCGCATCATAAAGACGAGAGTAACGAATACCACTAGGCTCGCTCAAGGCGATCGCTGAAAACGCTGTAGTCACTTGGGGAATATTTTTAATTGCCTCAAGGAATTCTGGATCTACTACAGATTTTTCCATTATTTTTTCTAAAGGCGTCATGGTAATCAATTGCGTTTGTGCCTCCGTCACAAATACCGAAGGACGAACTAAACTAGCACCCGCATCAAGCAAAGCCTTGATGACATCGACATTCCCTAGATTAAGCGCATGAAAGAGCGGAGAGTGATCATTACCTTGATCATCTTTATAACCATCTTCAAGATTAAGGTTATTAAAGCAAAGTACGTTTTTGACTTCTGCTAAATCATTACTATCAACAGCGCGATACAACATCGATGCATCTGCTAGAAAAGATGTCATAAAAACCCCTCACAAAATTCTATATTTATTTAATTATAACATACAATTAATCTCATGTAAATATATTTAAAGAAATGACAAGCGGAGGCAGACAAAAAACACACAGACTGAATAAAGAGCGTAAAAAATACGCTAAATTCAATGGATTATAGCAAATTCATAAGATTATAAAATAATGGCAATACAATGCTTAGATTATTACTCGCCTGCACTGGATGCCATTTTGACATAGGTTTTGAAGCATCAATCCATTAGCGCCGCTTCAAATGCACTAATAACAAAGAGATCGACGCTGGGGTAATCCCCGGGATACGCGCTGCCTGACCCACAGTCACAGGACGGACATTCATAAGTTTTTGTCGCACTTCATTAGACAAACTTGGCACTTGCTCGTAATTAAAATGCTCTGGAATTTTCAAAGCATCATAATGCTTATGACGCGCGACCTCATCTTGCTGACGGTCAATATAACCAGCATATTTCACCGAAATCTCTACTTGCTCTGCGACCTGATCATCAATCTCCTCAAGCATAATCTCTGGGCAAGTTCTAAAATCGGCATAGGTAATTTCCGGGCGCTTCAATAATTCCAGCGCATGATACTCACGTGCTAATTCAATACCTTTTTGGTCTTTGAAATAATGAAACGCCGCCGAACCTGGATGCACAATATGCGCATGCAATCGTGCTTTTTCATGCATAATCGCCGCCATTTTGGTTTCAAAGGCTTGCCAACGCGCATCACTAATCAAACCTAATCGCCGCGCAATCGGCGTTAATCTGGCATCAGCATTATCTTCACGTAACTGCAAACGATATTCGGCACGGCTCGTAAACATTCGATACGGCTCCACCGTGCCCGAAGTATTAAGATCATCAACCAACACACCAATATAAGCTTCATCACGCCCAGGTATCCAAACATCAATGCCTTTAATCAAACAAGCCGCATTAATCCCCGCCAAAATCCCCTGCGCCCCCGCCTCTTCATAACCAGTCGTACCATTGATTTGCCCGGCAAAGAATAAGCCATTAATAAATTTAGTCTCTAAACTGGGCTTTAAATCACGCGGATCAAAATAATCATATTCAATCGCATAACCAGGGCGGGTAATATGCGCCTGCTCAAAGCCCTGCATCGAACGCACGATTTGTAGCTGCACATCAAAAGGCAAGCTCGTGGAAATACCATTAGGATAAAGCTCAGTCGTCGTTAAACCCTCAGGTTCAATAAAGATTTGATGGCGATTTTTGTCGGCAAAACGCACGACCTTATCCTCAATCGAGGGACAATAACGGGGGCCAACCCCTTCAATCACACCGGCATACATCGGCGATAAATGCAAATTATTGCGAATGATCTCATGAGTGCGTTCATTGGTATGCGTAATATAACAAGAGACCTGCACAGGATGCTGCTCACGCCGACCTAAAAATGAAAAGACCGGCAGTGGCTGATCGCTTTCTTGTTGCTGCAAAACACTAAAATCAACGGTTTTACCATCAATACGCGGTGGCGTACCCGTTTTAAGACGCCCGACCCGAAACGGCAATTCCCGCAAACGCTGGGCCAAAGCAATAGAGGGGGGATCACCCGCACGACCACCAGAATGATGCTGCATACCAATATGAATCTTGCCACCTAAAAAAGTACCGACGGTTAAAATCACAGAAGGGGCATAAAACTTCAAACCCATTTGCGTCAATACGCCCATGACTTTATCACCCTCAAGCAATAAATCATCGACCGCTTGTTGAAATAAAGTTAAATTAGGATAATGCTCAAGACGTTCACGCACGGCGGCTTTGTAAAGCACACGATCAGCTTGCGCACGCGTTGCACGCACGGCAGGGCCTTTGCTGGCATTTAAAGTTCGAATTTGAATGGCGGCCTGATCAACACATTCAGCCATAATGCCGCCCAGAGCATCAATTTCTTTGACCAAATGCCCCTTACCAATCCCCCCAAAGGCAGGATTACAAGACATTTGGCCCAGAGTTTCGATATTGTGGGTCAACAACAAAGTTTGGCAACCCATACGCGCAGCCGCGCAAGCAGCCTCAGTGCCCGCATGACCACCACCCACAACAATCACATCAAAAATTTTATCAAAGACCATGACAACACCTTACATTCAGGCGCAAATTGTACCAAAAAGGTCTTATTTAGGCAATCTTACTGAAAACCAAGTCCCTGAGGATCAAGGGAAGTATTAGTCGAAGCAGCAAAAACTTGTGCAGAAGGCGCAGCAGCACCACTATAACGAGCAATATCTTCAGCACGGCCAACTAATGCTTGCCGAGAAAGGCGCGCTTCAGGACTCTGGCGACTAAGCGCATCAAGACGGCGACGATTATGAATCATCGCTCCTGCGACAAAACCTACAACAGCTGGAACGAAAAGCGTAGCAAACATTTCCGCAGAGGAAAGAACCACAGAACCATGAAGAGAAAGCGCAATCACACTTCCTAAGAAAACCCCTGCCAGTGATCCACTACTACCACCCACGCCAACATCACCCAATAAAACATTCTGTAAGTTAGCATGATTGCCACAGAACGGTAAACCTAATCCCTGCATTCGCGATCTCCTTGAGCTCAATAATTGGAAAGCATCATAACATACAAAAATAAATTTAAAAAACTTATCAAATGCCATATTAACATTGGATTGGTATAACACTAGAACTATGGATCCATAGTACCATAAGGACTCGAAGGACCTACCGGAATCCTAACAGAAAAAGCCTGTGCCGTAGCAGACTGCTTCGAAGGACTACCTTGCAAGAGTTGTTCATGCCCAACATGTATAGCAGCATTAGACTGCGAAAAACAAAAACGAAAAAGCGCAACAACTGCCAACACAGCTAATAACGAAGCAGGGGTTAACACTGTGGCTAATTCCTGTTGATGAGAAAGATCTCCAACCCCTTCAACAACAGCCACACCGATGACAGTCCCAACACAAAACCCTGCAGATGCGGCAAGCGTAGCAAGCACAACAGCATTCTGGCAACCAAGTGGTGCATTTGACATTAATAACCTCCTTGAGTGAATTTAGCGCGGGCAATCATAACATAAAAATAATAAAAACAACAAAAAACATCCCCTCTCGATTTGCAGTTTTCCCATAATGTCTCTACAATACCTATTTTAGCTTTAGGTTTAATTAGCGTGTGGAAGGTTCTACTTAAAATTTCTATCTCCCTGGTCTTGATCGGTGTCATTTTCCATGAGATCAACTTCCAGGTTTTTGCTCACTACTTGCTGACCATCCATGTGTCTTGGTACTTACTGGCCATTGCCCTGCAAATTTTCAGTTGCTGTATCGCAGCGTATAAATGGGACGTCGTCATGCGCAGCATGCATTTTAATGCCTCGTTCCGTTTTTATCTGCGCACTTATTTCATCGGTGCTCTATGCAATCAAGTATTACCCACAAGCGTAGGGGGCGATGCCGTACGCATTGCCTATGCTAAAAAATTAGGATCAGGACTACGCCAAGCGTTTAATGGCGTGATGGTCGATCGCTACTACGGCACTGCAGGCCTTGTGTTAATTAACTTAAGCCTACTCAACTGGCTATACCACATTGTGCCTAGAAATATTTTTGTGAGCATCATAAGCATCCTAGGTATCGTTTTATTCGCATTATTTTTTGGCCTGATCACCTGTAAAATCCATTTTTTAAAAAATTTTAAGATCACCCAATTTATTTATGATCTCTCCCAAGCGATTTTAATCAGCGCCCGCTCACCGAAGCGTTTAATCGTATTACTTTTACTGGCCATACTCAGTAATTTACTCTGCATAGGCGGAATTTATTGCATTGCCATTGCCCTAGACCTCCCCATCAGCTTAATGAGCCTCTTAGGCATTATGCCCGCAGTAACGCTCATCACATTATTACCACTATCATTTGCAGGCTGGGGCCTACGTGAAGGCGCGATGGTAACCTTTTTATTATTTTTGGGCGTCCCGAAAGCGGGCATCTTATCTTTATCGGTGCTCTACGGCATCTCACTCATTTTAGCGAGTTTACCAGGACTGTATTGTTATTTATTTGATCACAAAAGGAAATTAATATGAAAGTCGATACCATGCGCAAACTGGATCACCGACTGGGAGTTCCGCTCTGCTTTATTGCAACGGGAATTGTGAAAATCCTTGATTTCTTCAAACCCAAAACCCCAGCAATCAAGAAAATTTTATTGATTGAACTCTCCGAAATGGGCAGTACTATTATCGTTGACCCAGCCATGCGTAAAGCGCAGCAACATTTTGACGCCGAACTCTATTTTTTAATTTTCAAGAAAAATAAAGTCAGCCTAGATTTGCTCAAAACTGTACCTGATGCCAATATTTTCACAATCCGAGAGGACAGTCTCTTAACTTTTCTTTGGGATGTCTGTCGCTATCTACGCTGGTGCCGTCGACAAAAGTTTTCTGCCACCATTGATTTAGAGTTGTTTTCGCGCGCAACTGCCCTACTAAGTGGTTTTTCAGGCGCGCGCTATCGTGTTGGCTTTTATCGCTTTCACAATGAAGGCCTTTATCGTGGCGAAATGCTCACCCACAAAGTGGCCTACAACCCGCATATCCACATTGGTAAAAACTTTATTGCCTTGGTCAATGCCTTGATCAGCAATAATGGCGAAGAGCCCTACTCCAAAACCGTGATTGCAAATACTGAACTCACCCTGCCCCATGTACCCAGTTCACCAGAACAACGTAACGTGATCTACGGTAAAATCCAAGCCATCAAGCCAGAGTTCAATCCCGAGCAACACAAACTTGTGCTGATTAATCCCAATGCCAGCGACTTGCTGCCCCAACGCCGGTGGATGCCCGAGCACTTTATTGCCCTGATGCAAAAAATTCTGGCCGAACACCCTAATCATTATGTGGTAATTACAGGAGCACCTGCTGAAAAGGCTCAGGCCGACAATCTCGTGGCTCAAGTACAACACCCGCGCTGCATTAATTTTGCAGGCCAAGTTAAATTCCGTGAGCTCATTGATTTATACAATATATCACAACTGATGGTAACCAACGATTCTGGTCCTGGGCACTTCTCCTCAGTCACTCCTCTCAAAACCTTTGTAATCTTTGGGCCAGAAACACCGGCACTATATGGCTCTTTGGGTAATAGCGTGCCCATTTATGCAGGGCTTGCTTGCTCACCCTGCGTTTCTGCGGCAAATCACCGCAAAACCGCTTGCAGCGACAACATCTGCCTAAAAATAATTAAACCTGATTTTGTTTATCAACTGATTCAAGCAGATCTGCAATGACCATGAAGGTCATCTGGGCAGTTGTAGCACTATTTTTGGTGCTGCACATTCTGATTGCTGGCCAAATAGGGCTCACTGTCGATGGCGCTCATTATGCATTATATGGCAAGTATCTTGCCCTAAATTATTATGACCACCCACCTTTAGTGGGCTGGTTACAAGCTTCTTTACTGGCCTTTGGCAACAATGATTTCCTGATGCGCGTATGGCCCTTTATTTTTTCCACAGCGACTTTTCTATCACTCTATTACATCGCCCCCCGAATACTGCCAAAGACATCATCCAATATGGGAGGTTATTGTATCCTCATGTATTTTTTGGCGGTCATCATCAACGTGCTTGGCATTGATTTAATACCGCAAACCTTACTCTTATTCTTTGGATTATGGACCACTTACAGTCTATATCAAGTCACTCAAAATCCCAGCTGGCTGGCTTGGCTACGACTAGGGCTCTACTTAGGGATATCCGGATTATCGGAATATACCGCACTACCCTTTGCCGCAGGAATTTGCCTATACTTTTTAATATTTGATCGCCAAGCTTTTAAATCAATAAAATTTTACATGGCTTTGCTCGTAGCCTTGGGCTGCATCAGCCCCATCATTGTGTGGAATGCACAGAACCAGTGGATTTCTATTTTATACCAACTACATCATGGTTTACCTACAAACTGGAATTGGGGCAATTTTTTTAGCTCCCTACTGATTCAATTGGGCGCTTATGGCCTAGCCCCTGTTGTCTTTGGAACCTTGGGTTTTATCTACGTATTACGTGGCCAATGGCGCGATACCGGCAGCCAAATACTCACCTGCTTAGGCTTGCCCATCATTATCTTATTTATTTACAGCGGCGGACATCAACAGATCCTACCACACTGGCCAGCGCTGGGTTGGTTATTGGCCATTCCCTTAGCAGTACGTTATCTCATTGAGCACTGGCAAAGACTATGGGTGCGCTTACTCCTATATTTCAGTGCCAGCTTGGTAAGCGTCCTCTATCTGCTCGTGTATACTCAAATATTTTTCGGCTGGATTCCTTTTCCACTAAACCAAAATCCTTTCAATGATTTATACGGCTGGCAACGCGCGGCCATACATAGCAAAATGTTACTACAAACCTTAAATTTACCTGAAGGCAGTCCTCATCTTTTCGTACCGAATTGGACCCTGGCCAGCCGAATCAGCTGGTATAGCCATGAGCCTGTGGTTGTAGCATCGACAGACATGAGTCAATTTCAACTCTGGTATGGCAGCCCTACTACCACTTCAAATGGCATCATGATTGTCCCCACAAATGACACTCAGCCCAAAAGCTTCAATGTAGCCAGTGGCCAATTTCAAAATTGCCAATATATTGATACAATAACCACCAGCGTTCATGGTAAAGCCATTAACCAATTCTCCTTTTACCACTGCAGGCACTTTAATACATGAAACAATTAAAACGAGTTATTGGAATCAGTCTCTCTATCTTCGTGCTGTTCTGCCTTGGTTATTGGGGCTATATGAAAATATCAGGAAATATCCATACCGTGATTCCAGGTCAAGTGTATCGCTCAGCGCAACTCTCTCCCGCGCAATTGCAAACCGTGATTGACCAAAAACATATAAAAGCCATTATTGATCTAGCCCCCTACGGAGATGAATACCCAGAAGAGCTAGCGGTTGCAAATAAAAACCACGTCACTCACTTTGACTTAGGGTTAAATGCGTTAATTGATCCATCCCCCGCCCAGCTAAAACAACTGAACAACTTAATCCAAACCGCGCCTAGACCGCTCTTGATTCACTGTGCACAAGGTGCTGATCGCACCGGCCTCGCCTCTGCCATGGCTTTGGCAGCCACCCCCGGCTATAGCGATTGGAATATAAAATTACAGTACTCTATTATCTACGGAGCGATCGACCCTCGCTCTATTGGAAAAACCGTGATGGGAAGTTATTTTACCTACCTGTCACAACAAAATCTAAATAGCACACCAGAGAACTTTAAAGCCTGGTTACAAACCCAAAATTAATCTGGGATAGGAAATTAAAAAATCATGACAAAAAATTCGAAAATAGTCCTCTTACTCGTTTTTGCCTTAGCCCTCTGGTTTGATCTGCATATTCCTTTATCAGAGGATGAAGCGAACTATTGGGCATGGAGTCGCCACTTAGCGCTATCCTATTATGATGGCCCACCGATGATTGCTTATATGATTCGCGCCAGCACGGCAATTTTTGGTAATACTGTTTTTGGCGTGAAAGCCGTCGAACTATTTTGCTTTACGCTCGCCGCTTATCTCTTGCATCAATTTGCCAAACATCTCTTCAATGCCAAAACCGCTGAAATTGCCTTGATTTTATTTTTGCTCTCACCCGGTGTGCAAGTGGGGTATGCGATTACCACGTATGATGCGCCCTTAACGTTGTTTTGGATTGCCACACTCTATGCCTTTTATTTGGCCTTAGAGACACAAAAAGCGCGTTATCTTTACTATACAGGTGTGTTAGCCGGCTTACTGCTCTTGAGTAAATATACCGGGGTATTGCTGCTCGTGTTTCTATTTCTGGAAGTATTACTGTCAAAAACAGGCCGCCAACTATTTAAAAGTCCGCATTTTTATGCAGCGATCATGCTAATGTTCATTATCTTTAGCCCCGTGTTGATCTGGAATATGCAACAACATTGGGTCAGCTTTTTATTCCAGTGGCACAATGGTGTGGCAACACACCCCGTGTTCCAACTCGAATTATTATTAGCCTTTTTAGGCGGACAACTTGGCTTGGTCACACCCGTAGCCTTTATCGCATTCTTAGTTTTGATTCCGATGAAATGGAAAGAAATTTGGCAAGACCAACGCCTGCGTTATTTGATGCTACCATTTGTCGGAACGTTAGGGTTCTTTCTTTACAATGGCCTTTATAAAAATTCGCCCCCAAACTGGCCGGCACCCGCATATTTTAGTGGCTTGATTATGCTGGGTTATTGGATTCAAAAATATCATTATCGCAAAACCTATTGGGGTATTGTGGGTGTCAGCTTGGTATTAGCGATTATCTTACATCTGCCACCAGTGATTCTGGGGAAAATTGAAGTGACCAAACCTTTTTTTAGCAAACTCTATGAAGGCTATCCGGAAATGATGCCCCAAGCAAATGCAGAGATTAAGCCCGGAGATCTGATCTTAGCAGACACATACGCCAACGCCTCAGAAGCATCGTTTTACTTACAAAACCAACCACTGACATATATTTTAGGAAGTGATTGGATTTCGGTATATACCTATTGGAGCGCCCCCTTGCTCACACAAAAATTAACCCAAGCTTGGTATATTGGCAACCAGCCTCCGCAATTGCAGGCCTACTTTAAGCACTGCAATTTTGTCAAAAACTTAACTGCAGAAACAGCATTTGGCCAAACGAATTTGGTCCTATACCACTGCAGCAATTGACTATAAGGGCGCCATAACCACACTACACCATTGCATCTACAAGGCAAAAAAGGATAAGCTATCAAGATAATCCTTAATATTAAAACCAAATAATGTCTATCAAAGAAGTCTCATGGGACGAGGTCAAAGAGCGCGTTGAAAAAATAAATCCGGTCTTTGCTGAGGCGATGAATGCGACTGCAACCCATCCTTCGGCCAAGCTTTATCTGGCTCGCTATCATTTTGGCGATTTGATTGTTAAAAATGGGATTACCCAAATCCCTATCAATAATCAACTAATAGGGCTGAATCACCCTGACCTGCCCGAGCCCTTTAAAACTGAACTTAACTATTCACAGATGTGTGCCGGCATTTTTTTGAACAAAACCGCTGAAGTATTTGTGGACCTTGAAACCCGGGTGCATCCACTGCATATGTTTGAACTAGGAGATGTTTATGGCTTATGGGAGCTAATGGATCCACGTGAGTCACCCTATTATCAAAGAATGTGGAACATCGCTGCAGGCGCTCGTAGTTTATTCTTAGTACCCAAGGCCACAGACAATACCAGTCACAATCGCATGCAACGCTTACTCAATATCGATGAAGGCTCACAACATAATATGTTTATGCAGGGCCTGTTATTTAAAAGCATGATGCAATCCAGCCGCTTGCAGAATGACTGGAACTGTGAAGTATTGTATCTAGGCAGAGGCTGGTTTGAGTCTTTACCACAAAATGCCTGGATGCAGTTTCACTATACTTGCCTAAAACAAGAATGGGCCAACTCAACGCATTCACGTAATCGCCTAACTTTTGAGGCCATATGGCAAACCCTATCACAAACCCAAGCGGAAACACGCTTAAAACCCAATGTTTACGTTCTTGAATCGGTCAAACATTTGGTCAATATCGCCATGGGTGCTTTTTTAGGATTTCGCCCGCTCAATGCCCACCTTGATGAACACATCGCCCCCGTCAGCATGATCGAAAAAGCCTATATTGAGTTTTATAAACTGAAACATTATATCCCCACGATCTTAGCACCCACTTATCTTAATCGAAAAAGTCATAACGCCGTCTACTATTCTTTTATGATACCCACCCTACTATCACTCACCCACGAACATAATTTTAGAAATACGCTAGAAGATGAGCGCAACGTCAAACATCTTTTAGAACGCTTTCAAAAACGGCTGGAATCTCAAACCGACACTTTGCATAAATTTATCAGCAATACGGAATTTCAGTTTTTTCATTACGAGGCCGATCCGTTATATCAAATCAATGCAACCAAAACCTTGCCGCAATTTGATCCACGCTTTAGTGATGCTCCCGATAAAGAGCGCAGCTTTTGTGAAAATGGCCCCTTCGTACGCTCATGTGTGATGGTGAAAGCCAAGACATGAGTACCTACGCAATCGGCGATGTTCAAGGATGCCTAGACCCGTTACTACGCTTATTAGAAACGATAAAGTTTGAGCCCAAACAGGATACACTATGGTTTGTGGGTGACTTAATTAATCGCGGGCCGCAATCTCTAGAAACCTTAAAACTCATTAAAAATTTCAATGCCAAACTGGTCTTAGGCAATCATGACCTGCATTTACTCGCAGTGCACTATGGCATGCGTAAAAGTTTTGAAGATGATACGCTAGAAGATATCTTAGCAGCTCCCGAACGTGAAGAACTCATCGACTGGTTACGCCAACAGCCCTTAGCACATTATGATGCTAAACTAGATTACGCCATGGTACATGCGGGTTTTGCACCTATGTGGGATTTACAACAAGCCCTGAATTTAGCGGAAGAAGTCAGCACCATTTTAAAAGGCCCCAATATTCAGGAATATCTCAAACACATGTATGGCAATGAGCCCAACATTTGGGACGATAACCTGACAGGATATACACGCCTCCGCGTCATCACCAATTACTTAACACGCTTGCGTTATTGCGATGCCAAAGGTCATCTTGATTTAAAAACCAAAAATCTAGAGTGCCCCCCAAATTTTTATCCTTGGTTTTTAACCCCAAATCGCAAGACCGAAAATCAAAATATTGTCTTTGGCCACTGGGCAGCCTTGGACGGCAACGCCGATCACACTAACGTATTCGCCCTCGACACGGGCGCCGTGTGGGGTAGAAGGCTCACGGCGATGTGTTTAGAGACCCAAGAAAAATTTAGTGTAACTAATTCTAATTAGGATAGGAATTTACGGGGCCTACTGAAATATCAGCAATCTGTCAAAGCGGTGACAGCACTCAAAACAGCTTGATGGTAAAATGAAAGCCTAATTAAATTTCACAGGCATAACAGGCTTACGATTCTGGGCGGCATGCCACAAATCCCAAACCAATTGCAGATTTAACCAAAACTCCGGTGTCACCAAAAAAGCATCGGCCAGAGCAAGGGCGGATTCGGCTGTCACGCCACGTTTTTGATGAATAATTTCAGAAAGCTTAGCCGTGGTCCACCCCAGATGCTGAGCCAATTGTTTTTGGGAAATATTAAGGGGCTTTAAAAACTCCTCCCAAAGCATGACACCCGGATGAGTTGGCTTACGATTTTGCGGCAATATCATAAATGCATCAGATCCAAGTTATAGACATCATTTTCAAACCATTTAAACACCAAACGCCACTCTGAATCAACCATCAAACTCCAACGCCCCTGGGAAAAGCGCTCAAAATTATCGACCCCCGGAATTTTAATGGCATTTAAATCAGTTAGGGTATTGAGATGATCAAAGAGACGCAGGATCTTAGCACATAATTCTGACGAAAAAAAATCAGGATAAACCCCATGATAAAGGTCTTCAACCCAAGGAGCCTCAAAACTTCGAATCACATGGCCTCAATTAGCAAAATTTATACTTATTATTTATCGATAATCGATACTTGTCAAGAAAAACAAAACTAAAGCTTCAGCAAAAAATAAAGACTACTGTATAACCCAGAGCTACTCATCCCTCGCGCCATCCTTCGAATTTATGGTGTTGACGTGCGTGACTTCACAAAATCCGAAGAATGACAACCAAGTTGAAAAAAAGATGCGACTAAATGATACTATCAAAAAAGATTAAATCCGAAAATACTCCAAACAACAAACAAGCACCTGAGGCAACCACGGTGTAAAATGCTCGGGATCGGACATCAAGGCCGCGCCTAAGTCTTTTAGACTCACCCACTCTAACACGCTGATTTCATCTCGATTAAAGTTCTCGGGCGTTAGTATATACTCAGCAATGAAAACATGATCAAACTCATGCTCGGTCAAGCCATTGTCAAAATGGGCAGTATAGGTAAATTGACCAATTTCAGTTAAAGGCAGACCAATACCCAGCTCTTCTTGCAGGCGGCGCCCTGCCGCATCGTGCGTCGATTCACCTGGGCGCGGATGACTGCAACAGGTGTTAGTCCAAAGACCTCCGCAGTGGTATTTTGCTTCGGCGCGACGTTGTAGCAAAAATTCAACTTCACCGGCAACCTTACGATAGAGCATGACAGAAAATGCGCGATGCAACATTCCTTTTTGATGCGCTTCTAGTTTTTCGGCTTGACCAATCTCGACATCATTTTCATCCACTAAAACAACGTATTCAGTAATTTTTTGCTCCTAATAACACGCTTCTAGAATTTTGACAATCTCGGCCTTGCCGACATTTTTTCGCTCACTTAAGGGCAAGGCACCGTTGGCTTCGATCTTATCAGCAATACGTGAAAAATTATCTGACGCAATACCATAGTCACTTAAGCGCACCTTGACACCTACTTCAACAAAAAAATCTTCCGTTGCTTGAATTGCAGCATCTGCCAAAGCATCGCCCCCTAAATGATTCAAACCCCAGACATTACGGCCATACTGCATCAGCTTATCATATTTTTGCACACGCAATACTTTAAAGACTGCTGGCAAAACCACGGCCAACGTCTCGGCATGATCCAAACCATAAAGCGCCGTCAACTCATGGCCAATCTTATGCGTAGTCCAATCTGAGGTCGTACCGGCTTCAATCAAGCCATTTAAGGCTGCCGTCGCCGCCCACATAAAATTAGCACGGGCTTCATAACTCTTGGGATCTTTAAGAATTCGACGGCCTTGTTCAATCAGCGTTAACAATACTGCTTCTGCCTGCCTGGCCTGTAACGGCGCATCGATCGGATATGTCACGTATTGCTCAACTACATGAACAAAAGCATCAACAATACCATTGGCAATTTGCTTTTGTGGCAAGGTCAAAGTCGTAGCGGGATCCATCACTGCAAATTGCAAAAATAAACTCGGGTGACCAAAGTCACGCTTCTCATCCATCGAGCGACGACTTAACACACTCCAACGATTCATCTCCGTACCCGTCGCTGGCAAGGTCAAGACGGCGCCGTGAGGCATGGCCTTATCAATCAAATCCCCACCACTTGTGACCAATGCCCAAGGGTCGGCCTGTGCACACGCTGCCGCGGCTAAAAATTTAGTCCCATCAATCACCGAACCACCGCCAACGGAGAGTATAAAATCAAGCTGATGCTCTGTAATCAAAGGCAACGCTTTCATCATATGATCATAATCAGGGTTAGGCGTAATTCCGCCAAACTCAACAACTTTATGGCCGGACAAGGCACTGAGCACCTGATCATAAACACCATTGTTTTTAATACTGCCCAAGCCATAGGTCATAAGCACACGCGCACCCGCAGGCACCAAAGCTTTTAACTGCGCAATCTGACCTTGACCAAAAACGATCTTGGTAGGCGCCCAAAACTCAAAATTATTCATAACGGACCTTATAAAATGAAGAATCTAACTAACAGCAAATGAGCTTAAGAAGGCATCCAAGGCTTTAATCTCGAGCGACAACCCCAAATAATTATCAAGATTAGAGGACGCCGCATCAATCACCGCGTAATAAATATCACCCTGTGCCGTCGCAATTTTATTCGCAGGATGGGCATAACGCTCCCACTCATCTAAACTCATATTTTTCTGCTGCGCGGTTAAGGGCTCAGCAATCACTTGATATTTCTTAAAGGCCTGCAGCAAATTTTCAAACGCATCAATGGGCTCATCCAAATAAATCTGCTCAATATCTTGAGCCATTTCTTTCATGGCTTTTTCATCACGCACCATCAATAACTGCAGCTTCCCAGCACTATTAATCAGCAAAATATCGCCTTGATAATTCAAAAAATAAAACTCACAACATTCACCATTTTGAATAAAGCCCGATAACAAATCAATCACCGCCTGATTACTCAAAAAACTGGGCAAATATTTTTGATTCACAGATTCATTAAACAACTGCGCCTGCATCGCATAGTAATTAATCTGAGCCTTCAGCACTGCCACATTTAAATCCAACACCACTTGATCTGAAGATTTTTTAAAAAACTTATCAATCAAACCTTCGTTAAATGCCGCAACTGCAAGATCTGAGTCGGCATCGCCAGTTAACATAATTTTACGTACATAAGGCAAGCTCACGGACCGACAAAAATCCAAACCCGTAATACCCGGCATCGAATAATCAACGACCAAAGTCGTCACCAACTTAAAGCGCTGATCACTGGCCAAATAGGCCGCTAATACAGCAGGCTCCATCAAAGCTTCGCCATGATGGCCACCCAAAGGCAAATGCTGTGATGACAAACCATTAAGAAATTTAAGCGCCTGTAGCGGCTCAGAAAAACCCATACAATCGGCCGCGTACCCTACTGCAGTCACCATAGAACGCAAATACGCCGGCTGATCATCTACCAAAACCACGGTACCTGGATGATAATAAAAAGGCAATTTTTTATTGGGCGACATTTTATAAATCTCTGCTATTTAAACAATACGACCTTATTTTAATATGTTTTTATCAAAATTGCTACGGCATCATGGCGCGCCCAGCGCCCGCAATATTTCCTGATAAATTCCTAGCAATTCAGGAGTGAGATCTCGTAATTTCTGAGCCTTAGGCAACTGAACATTATAAGCAACATTAGCAGGCACGCCACTTAAAACAACAATGCGATCAGCAATCCTTAAAGCCTCCAAAGGATCATGAGTCACCATCAACAACATCGGCTTGGTTTCTTTAAAAACTTCAAATAGCAAATTTTGCATTTCAATGCGCGTCAGGGCATCCAAAGCTGAAAACGGCTCATCCATTAGTAAAATTGGCCGATCTTGCATCAACGTACGCACCAAAGCCGCCCGCTGACGCATCCCCCCAGATAACGCCGCGGGCTTTTTATGCCGATGATCCGCCAAGCCCACCTGCGCCAATAAGCGCTCAGCCTTAGCAACATCAGGCACTTGACCCTGCAAACGCATTGGCATCAATACATTATCGATTATCGATAACCAATAAAACAAACCATCTTGCTGCGCCATATAGGCAATATCCAAATGCACATCGGCCCAACCCCGCCAACTAATGGCACCCGCAACCACAGTATCAACCTCGGGAAATACCCGATCAAAGCCGGCCACCATACGCAATAAACTGGTTTTACCCACACCGCTTTTACCCAACAGCACTACCCACTCATGCTCACCAATTTCTAAATTAAGATGTTGAAACAAAGCCTGCTTTTTATAATGTAAACTCGCATCAATAATTTTTAGCATCAGGCAATCTGCCACTCTATAGGCGCCAAGCCCTGGGATTCAAGATACTGATTTGTTTTAGAAAAATGCCGACAACCCAAAAACTTGGTCACTGACAAGGGCGAGGGATGCGCCGCCTCTAAAACCAAATGTTTAGACCGATCCACAATCGCACCTTTTTTCTTGGCATAAGCCCCCCATAAAATAAAGACCAAATGCTCGCGCTCGCGGTTCAACACCTCAACCACCTTATCAGTAAA
This sequence comes from uncultured Thiotrichales bacterium, assembly GCA_903870015.1. GTDB lineage: Bacteria > Pseudomonadota > Gammaproteobacteria > Francisellales > CACEW01 > CAIQBE01. Next base: position 19,311 of record CAIQBE010000026.1, on the reverse strand, counting down.
CTGCTCCCAGCCTTTACCCTGATGACTGGCCGCGCGCTCGGCCTCCACAGTCAACACGCTATTCAACAGTAAAACACCTTGCCGCGCCCAAGCATCTAAAGAACCATGACTAGGCGGAACAACAGCCAAATCTTGCTTTAATTCTTTATAAATATTTTTAAGCGAAGGCGGCATAGACACCCCCTCTTGCACTGAAAAACACAAACCATGGGCTTGATTCGGCCCATGATAAGGATCCTGACCCAAAATCACCACCCGTACCTTTTCAAAAGGTGTAGCATTTAGGGCATGAAAAATATCTTTGCCCCTGGGATAAATCACCTTACCCACAGCTTTTTCTTGCAACAAAAATGCTTTAAGATTTTGCATATAGGGTTTAGTAAACTCATCTCCTAGATGCGCTCTCCAATCGTCAACCAATTGAATACGCGTATTCTCATCATTCATAAAAGACTTCCATTCGCATTAAACTGATATATAATAACATCTTAAGCAAAAACTTTAACTCCGGATAATCGCATAGAATGAACAAAGCTCCCATCAAACTCACACTCACTTGGCTCATCCCAACTTTTATTATTTGCACATTTCTATTCAATTGGCTTGATATGTCGCTCATGTATTTTATTTCTCATGACTACCAAAGCACCTGGCTGCTTCCAGCCAGCAAAACCTTAAAAATAATTTTCTCTCCTCCGCTTTGGCTCATCATAGGGGCTATCTTTTTTGGTTACGCCTGGTGGTCACACAAACAACACAAACTACCCTATGCGCCCTATACTTTAGCCATCGGAATCAATTTGATTTTCGTTTTTATCATAACAGCGATCATCAAATACTGCCTCGCTCGTTACCGCCCTACGGAGCTTTTAGATAATAATCTTTATGGCTTGGATTATTTTTCATTGGCTAAAGGCACAGACTCAATGCCTTCAGGCCACACGGCGATTGCATTTACTCTGTTTATAACGCTCGCACGCTTTGTTAAAAAAGGCTGGTTTACACTGTTATGCCTTTTACCACCGATCATCATCGGCATTTCGCGCCTGATTCTGGCGGATCATTATGTTAGCGACATCATTGTATCTGCTTATGTTGGCACGATATCGGTATTTTGGGGCGAATGGATTTTACAACGCTTTTTTTCAGCTTGGCTCAAGCCCAAAACTCATGCTGAATAAAGTTAAAATCACCCTCGTTAAAACCATCCACCCAGGCAATATCGGCGCTGCAGCGCGCGCCATGAAAACCATGGGCTTAAGCCAATTATCATTAGTGGCACCACAATATTTCCCCTCACCCAGCGCCAATGCCATGGCATCACGCGCCACTGATATTTTAGAAAATGCTGAAATGCACCCAGATTTATTAGGCGCATTAGCCAAAAGCACCGTAATATTTGGCACAAGCAGCCGAGATCGCATTTTTGAATGGCCGAGCATGAGCCTACGCGAAGCAGCACTCCTTGCCATAGAAAAAGCCTCCATGGGCAATGAGGTCTCATTTTTATTTGGCACCGAAAGCACGGGGCTAACGAATGATGAATTAAAACATTGCCACTATCATGTCTACATCCCTGCCAATCCAGACTTTAGCTCGTTGAATTTAGCACAAGCAGTACAAGTCGCCTGCTATGAACTCATGATGGCATCAGCACAATTTTCAAAAGCGGAAGAACCCCGCGTACTCGCCCCCTATGAAAACCTGGAGCGCCTTTATGAACATTTACAAAAAGTCGCAACGACAGTAGGATTTTTAAAAGGCCCCCACGGCGAGATCATGATGTTAAAGCTAAGACGCTTATTTCAACGCGCCCAAATGGATGAAACCGAAGTAACAACCCTGCGCGGTATCTTAAGCAATATCGATCGTATGCTCAAAAAATGAGGCTCACATGCATAAACCTATCTACTTAGATTACGCCGCCACGACACCCATTGCACCAGAAGTGATCAATGCCATGACTAATTGCATGGGTATTGACACCGCTTTTGGCAATCCACATTCCACCACCCATAGCTATGGCCTTGAAGCCGCATCGATCGTTGAAAAAGCCCGACATCGTTTTGCCAAGCTCATCAATGCTTATGACAGCGAAATTATTTACACCTCAGGCGCAACCGAAGCCAATAACCTCGGACTCCAAGGCATCGCTTTTGGCCATCAAAGCAAAGGCAAACACATTATTAGCAGCCAAACCGAACACAAAGCCGTATTGGATGTCTTAAAATTTTTAGAACAACAAGGCTTTGAAGTGACGTATTTACGGGTCAATGCTCAAGGCCTGATTGATTTAAACGAATTAACAGCAGCCCTACGCCCCGACACCATCCTCACTTCCATCATGATGGTCAATAACGAAACCGGAGTAATTCAAGATATCAAAAAAATCGCCCAAATCATCCACACGCATGGCTCACTCCTCCACGTCGATGGCGCCCAAGCTTTAGGAAAAATCAAAATTGACGTCAAAGATTTAGATGCTGACCTCATGTCCTGTTCCGCCCATAAAATTTATGGCCCTAAAGGCATCGGCGCATTGTATATACGAAGTAAATACCAGGTAAATCTACGACCCATCATGTACGGCGGCGCACAAGAACAAAGACTGCGCCCCGGCACTTTAGCGACATTCTTAATCGAAGGTTTTACCCGCGCCACAGAATTAGTCCATCAAGACCTAGATACCGAAACCCAAAGAATCCTAGAGCTCAAAAAAAACCTCTGGGATGGCTTAAAAAACCTACCCAACACAAGACTTAACAGCGATTTTAGCGCAAGCATACCCCACATCTGTAACGTGACTTTTGAAAACATCGACCCCGAAAGCTTCTTACTAAGTATAGAAAACAAAATCGCCATCGCCCAAGGCTCCGCCTGCAACTCCGCCCACATGGAACCCAGCCATGTCCTGCGCGCTATGGGCTTATCCACCAAAGCCGCTGATCATTCTTTTAGATTTTCATTCGGGCGCTACACCACGAACAAAGATATCGAGACAACGCTTGCAGCGATATCAAGTTATTTTTCATCACCGACATCTCATTAAATTGAACCAAAAGACTATATAGATATAGACGTCAAATACTTATTTGGAATAATAACCATAAGCGGCATCAAGAATTTGATCAGGGCTTGCGGCATTTTTGAAGATTGCACCCAACTCAGCCCAAGCATTGGCTGCATTTTGCTGATAATACAAAGTATAGTCACTGGCAAAATGGGCGGTATTATTCTTTAAGTAATACAGACTATAATCACCCTCAAGATTAGCGGCATCCGGGCTTAAATAATCATTATAAAAGCTATTATTCACCGACCAAACGATCACGCCACCGGTTGCACCTGCAGCTTGCATACTTTGGAACAGTAACGCATTCACTAGCAAATGCTCCACATGAATATCCTGGTAATTATCACCAGGAACACTCACCACATTAGGCAAGCCCATCGTTGACATCACCGGGATATCATACTCAGCCCAGGGATCATTCCAACGATAATGCGCATCCGCAGTATCATTACCGCCGCCCGGAAGGCTGGGATCAAGATTGATCGGATAGTTAGGAAAGCCAACCTCTAAGCCAAAGGCAATTTTAGAAGGCGCAACCACAACACCCTGATACAAACCAGCAAACATAGTGACGAGTGCTTTAGTCTGCGCTTGAATCGAACAATCAACATTCATACCGAGATTATCAGGCGGATCCCTCACTTCATTATTACCAATACACCAGTAGGACCCAATGCCGTCATAACCATCATCAAGGTCATAACTCATGATTCCGATATTAGAAATTCCAGATAAATCCTGAATGTTCGCACTAGCAGCCCCCGAAACCAAATAAGGAAAACTTGCAAACAAGGGCTTCAAGCTTCCTGAATATTTAGCAGGATCATACAAGGCAAAGTCTTGATTTTCTACTTGAGGGTGATTTTGCGCATGAATCAAATCATAGTAAACACCTTTCAAATTACCCCCTTGACCTGGCTGGGGCTTCCAATAAAAATTACCATTATTGACTGCCGTATGAATATCATAAGCCGCAACCGAAGGCGCTGCCGTAGTAAGCATCAACGGAATCGCTGCAGCTTTATTATGATTATAAATATCAGCTTCAAGCGCATTAAGAATAAACGCAAGCTTCTCAACGGCTTGCGGCATAATTAATGGACCATTAGAAGGCGTTGCCCAAGACACCGCATGATTCACGGTCGGCGCTTGCTGTGCATATTGCGCTGCATACCAGCTTTCTTCATAATCCAGATCCAGACCATCCAAATCATAAGTACTCGCAAAATTAACCCAATTCTGAATTTCAGTACTAAAATTAGGATCCACGACCTGCACGCTTGGCAAATAAGCCATTTGTGGATTTTGCGTTGCCGCAGTCGCAACCAAAGGACTCAAAGGAAAATTATCCGCCCCCACGGGACATGCAGCATAATCCGCTTGCTGACAATCGCTATACGCCCACCCACCAACAGAAATAAGCACTTTAACACCTTTAGCATGCAACTGGTCAACAACCGCTTTTAAATCAAAACCAGGATCTTCATTTAGCTGTGACGCAGTAATCACACCAGCATTCACCAAATCTTGCAAATTGCCATTGGGAGCCCATGCCGTCAAATGCGGCTTTAAAAAAGCGATATTAATGCGATCAAAATTAATCTTCTTACTACCCCCCGCATAAGACTGCAGCAAGACCATAGAGCCTGGCGATGACAATAAAACATAAGCCGTCACAGGCTGTGATTGACTCGCCAAAGCAGCTGAAACACCTGCAGCAAACAAACTAAACGCTAGCGCACATTTTTTTAAGCGAGAGAACATACTCATCATTTCCCCTGGTTTGTGGATATTAAATTATACGCAAATATATACAAAATAAATTTATAAAACACTGTTAATTATAACAGGTTATTATTTTTTATTTAAAAAATGAGCGCGGATTACAATGCATTAAATAATCAAATGACACCAAATCGACAAAACCTGGCAACTTCGCTATAATCGCGTGATTCAAAACAGCCTGCGCGCTCATGTCACACTTCGGTATCGAATCCGCGGCCTTTTATACATCACACTATTACCTAAATCTGGCAACACTAGCACAGGCAAGGGGCGTGAGCGCAGACAAATATCATATCGGACTAGGTATATACCAAATGTCGACATCCCCTCCTGATGAAGATATTATCACCCTAGGCGCCAATGCCGCCCTTGAAGCCCTTAAAGATATTGACAAAGACAGCATCCGCTTAGTCTTATTTGCCACCGAAAGCGGGATTGATCAATCCAAAGCCGCGGGCATGTATATTCACAAATTATTAAAACTCTCCCCGCATTGTCGCGTGCTTGAACTCAAACAGGCATGCTATAGCGCGACAGGCGCGCTGATGCTCGCCAAAGAATGGCTCAAAGGCAACCCAAAATACAAAGCTCTCATCATCGCCTCAGATATCGCTCGTTATGGCTTAGGCATGCCCGGAGAACCCTCCCAAGGCGCAGGCGCAGTAGCTCTGACCCTTTCAAACAACCCAAAATTAGCAAGCTTTGAAGAAGGCAACGGCGTTTACACCGAAGACGCTATGGATTTTTGGCGGCCGAATTATCGGGATGAAGCCCTCGTTGATGGCAAACACTCCGTCGATCTTTATCTCAAAGCGTTAAAAGAATCTTGGCAAGATTACCAAAATAATACGGGGCGCAGCTATAAAGACCACGACCATTTTTTATTCCACATTCCCATCCCACGCTTAGCGGAAAAAGCCTATCAGCGCCTAGCAATTATCAATCAATTAGAAAAACCTTCAGATGCTGATATTGCCAAAAACTTAAACGACAGCTTAAAATACAGCCGCACCATCGGCAATTGCTATACCGCGTCTTTATACCTTGGCCTCATCTCTTTACTTGAGCATCGAAATGACCTCGACAATAGCCGCTTAGGCCTTTACAGTTATGGCTCTGGCTGCATTGGCGAGTTCTTCAGCCTCAAAGTAACCCCGGGCTACACCAAGCATTTAAAAGCAAAAACACATCAAAAAATGCTTAACGAGAGGCAAGAACTAGATCAAGCTACCTACGAAAGTTACTACAGCTTCAATTATCCAACTGACGGCTCAGAGGTCGCAATCCCGATGCATCAAACCGGACGCTTTCGCTTAGCAGCCATCAAAGCCCATCAACGCATTTACACTGAAGGCAAAGAAATAACCCTGACAGAAACCACCGAAGTTCCCGCAATCATTATCCCCAAACCCTTAATTAATGAACTCAAAACAGCACCAGAAAAAGATGAAGTCACTGCCAAAGCCCCCGGCAAACTAATTATCACAGGCGAACACGCCATTCTTCACGGCACACCAGCAATTGCCATTGCGATTGATCGCTTTTGTGAAACCACTATTAATCAAATATCAAAACCCAGAGTACTATTTAATTTAGCGAATCTCGAACATAAACGCGAACGCACCCTAAAACACCTAAAGCGCTTAAAAGACGCTTTACAACAGCGCCATAACGCCTTTACCAAAGGCGAGCGCTCGATTACCGATGTGCTTAAAGAACCATTCTATCTTTTAGAATACACCGCCGGCGCCTTTATGGACCGACTCAACGTCAAGTTTAAAGAAGGCTTCTCATTAGACACCCACTCAAGCATTCCCACAGGCTGCGGGATGGGCTCATCAGCCGCCGCGATTGTGAGCCTTAACTATGCCCTGAGCCATTTTATGGAAAAACCCTTAAGCATTGATGAACTCTTTGAACTCAATCTCGCCGCAGAAAATTTACAACACGGCCGTTCTAGCGGCCTAGACTTACAAATAAGCATGCGCGGCGGCTGCATCCGCTTCGCCCAAGGCACCATTACGCCCATTGATTTTCCAAACATACCCTTAAGCATCATCAACACGGGAGCTCCAGCATCATCTACTGGTGAATGCATCGCCCATACCCGCGCAGCATTTAATGATCCCGAGCTGATCGAAGCCTTTAACGAAGTTAGCGCCAATATTTATGAAGCACTCATCAACAATGACCCAACCACACTACACTCGAATATTCACCGCAATCATTTATTACTACAACGCATCGGCGTCGTCCCCACTCCAATTCACGAACTAGCATTACAACTTTATCAACAAGGAATCGTAGCCAAACTCTCAGGCGCAGGCGCTGTCAGAGGCGATGCCGCTGGCATTTTACTCGTATTTGCAGAAGCCGCTGAAGTAAATAAAGCCTTAAAAACCCTAGCCAGCCCCTATAGCGCTGAGCCGATCAACATCGTAAAAGAAGGCGTGAGCTTAAAATAAATGGAATAACACACGGTAGGCACGTCATCCTGATAATGCACAGCATTCATCAGGCAGGACCCAATATCTATTTTCAAATATCATTTGAAAATTCAAAAAGAATAATTTATAATCAGTTTATTTACAATACCAACCGATCATGCCCGGCCTATCCCTAAGCGAAATGCTTATTGTCCTATGCTTATTAAGCACCACCGCCATAATCTCTTTAACAGGATTTTCACCCATTTATGAACACCACGAAATTCAGACTTTCTCAAGACAACTAAGCAGCGCCCTAAAACTTGCTCAAGGCCTAAGCCTCAGACGCAACGAGGATTTCACCATTTGCGCACAGCAGCAAGGCACTTGCCAAGAAGACTGGCAAGGCGAGTTAGTGCTACGCTCGAGCAACAACATTATTCAAAATTTTGGCAGCACACCCAAAAATTTAAGCATCCACTACAACGCCTTCTATAGCAACAATGAGCTCCTCATTCAAAATCACGGCACCTCAATTAACAATGGCACTTTTAACATCAGCAGCAAAAGCCATACGCCCTACAAAATCACTATCAGCCAACAAGGAATTATCAATGAAACAAGCGGGCTTTAATCTCATCGAACTGTGTATATGCATGAGTATTGCAATTATCTTATCTGGCAGCTTTTACTATCATTATCAAAATAACAAGCATGAGCTCGAACGCAAACAAGCAGAACTGTATTTACAAGATATCGCACTGAGCTTACACGAACACGAAGACAGCAAAAAAGGCTTTGCGGGGTTAAACCTACAACAATTAGGCTTTCAGGAAGAAAAAGACGAATATAACTACACTTTAAACTCAACAGCGAATCACTTCACCCTCAGCGCCCATCCAAACTTTAAAGACAACTGCGGAACCCTAAGCCTAAACGACACGGGGAGCCGCACGAGCAGCAGTAGGCCTTGCTCGTAATCATTTAGCGACTAATGCAAAGTCGCCGCATAAATAAACGAGAAAATATACAAGAGCGCAAAGACCGCCGGCAAGATAACCTCCATGCGTTTGAGCGGTCCATAAGGATTCATAGGCCCCATAGCCTTTTGCTCCGCCTGAATTGTAGGCCTTGAGGGCAGACGTTTTTCAAGCTCAGCAATCACCAAACCCTTAGCACGTGCAAGGCGTCTAAAATACTGCACCAAAGACCACCAGCCATAACACATCACCAGCAACCCCAAAAGCGGAAACAACAAAAATCCAACACGACTAATCGCACCCTGATTACTCAAGCTCAAACCCAAAACCCCTAAAATAATCGCATGAAGAGTCATAAAAAAAGTTTGCGCCAAGTTCCTGCGCGCACTAATGCGATCCGCCATCTCGACATAAAGCTTATACTGCTCCATCAATAAAACATGATACTCATCATTTTTAAAAGTCTCAGTATCGTTTTGATTCCACAGCTCTTCACTTAAATCCATTGCAATATCATGAGTCACAACATAACTCCAATTATTGAGTTGGCACATTTTAGCATATCTAAACTTCAGGTGTCATCCCCACACGCGTGCGAAAAAGTTTGCTTAAAGAGCCAACAAGTGCTAGAATGCGCCACTTGAACAATTTTGATGAAGCCAATGTCCAATCCAGATAAAATTCGTAATATTGCTATTATTGCCCACGTTGACCATGGTAAAACCACCTTGGTAGATAAGCTTTTACGCCAATCCGGCACCTTTGATGAGCGCGCAACCGTTGTTGAGCGCGTTATGGATTCTAACGATCTGGAAAAAGAGCGTGGGATTACCATTTTGGCAAAAAACACCGCGATTAACTATCAAGGCTACCATATTAATATCGTTGACACCCCAGGGCATGCTGACTTCGGCGGCGAAGTGGAGCGTGTACTTTCGATGGTAGATTCCGTACTCCTGCTCGTAGATGCTGTTGATGGCCCAATGCCACAAACACGCTTTGTCACCCAAAAAGCATTTGCTCAAGGACTCTGCCCTATTTTAGTTGTTAACAAAGTAGACCGTCCTGGCGCACGCCCTAACTGGGTCATCGATCAAGTATTTGATTTATTTGCACGACTAGGCGCAACCGATGAACAGCTCGACTTCCCAATTATTTATGCATCCGCCCTACAAGGTTTTGCAACTTTAGATTTGAATAAGCCTAGTGACAACATGGAACCCTTATTCCAAACCATCATTGAAAAAGTAGCGCCACCCAAAGTCGATGTGAATGGCCCTTTCCAAATGCAAATTTCCTCACTCGACTATTCAAACTATGTCGGGATTATTGGTATCGGCCGCATTGCTCGTGGTAAAGCGCGCAATAACATGCCCGTAACTGTGATTGACGCCAATGGCAAAACCCGCCAAGGTCGTATTTTACAAATCTTAGGCCATTTAGGCTTAAAGCGCGTTGAAGTTGAAGAAGCCTTTGCCGGCGATATCGTCTGCGTCACTGGTTTAGACGAAATCTTTATTTCTGATACGCTGTGCGACCCCAATGCAATTGAGGCACTACCACCCCTAACGGTTGATGAGCCCACAGTCAGCATGACATTCCAAGTAAACAATTCGCCTTTTGCCGGTAAAGAAGGTAAATACGTCACTTCACGCCAAATCCGCGAACGCTTAGAAAAAGAATTAATCCACAACGTGGCACTACGTGTTGAAGACACTGGGGATCCTGATAAATTTAAAGTATCCGGCCGTGGTGAATTACACTTAGGCATCTTAATTGAAAACATGCGTCGTGAAGGCTATGAACTTGCAGTATCTCGCCCAGAAGTAATTCTCAAAACCGTTGATGGCGAAGTTCAAGAACCTTACGAGTCAGTGACAATTGACGTCGAAATGAACCATCAAGGTTCCGTAATGGAGCGTATGGGCGCACGTTTAGCTGATTTACAAAACATGCAACCCGATGGCAATGGTCGTGTACGCCTTGATTATATCGCACCTTCCAGAAGCTTAATCGGTTTCCGTACTGAGTTCTTAAGCTTAACCTCAGGCACCGGTATCTTGACCCACGTCTTTGAAAAATACGGCCCCATGAAAAAGAATCTGCAAAGCGGTAGAAGCCGTGGCGTATTAATTTCTAACGCAATGGGTAAATCCGTAGGCTTCGCCCTCTTTAATTTACAAGAGCGCGGCCAGATGATGATTGAGCCCAATACTGAAATTTACGAAGGTATGATCATTGGTATTCACTCTCGTGATAATGACTTAGTTGTGAACGCCCTGAAAGGCAAACAGCTAACGAATATGCGCGCCTCAGGTACCGATGAAAACATCATCTTAACACCTGCAATCAAGCATTCATTAGAGCAAGCGTTAGAATTTATTAACGATGACGAATTAGTTGAAGTAACACCAAAGAGCATTCGCATCCGCAAAAAATTCTTAACCGAAATGGATCGTAAACGCGAAGACCGTAAAGGCTCATAACGAGATTCGGCCGTGCAGATTAAACTCATCACCCTGGGTCATAAAACACCTTCATGGGTTCGGGAAGGCTTCGTTGAATACAAACAACGCCTTCCCAATGATTTTAGCCTTGAGCTCATCGAACTACCTTTAAAAAATCATGGCAAACTCCCCATCGATCAAGCGAAAAAACTAGAAGGCGAGCTCTTACTCAAAGAAGTCAAGGCCACTGATTTTTGTATTGCACTAGATGAACACGGTCAAGAACTCAATACTAAAACCCTGGCGCAAAAATTCACCCTGTGGCAACAAGAATATCGCTGCCTTTGCTTATTAGTCGGCGGCCCTGCGGGCTTAAGCGCTGAATGCCTAACCCGCGCTAACTTTACCTGGTCCTTAAGCCAACTCACCTTCCCCCATCAAATGATAAAAATCATGGTCAGCGAACAAATTTATCGGGCGAGCTCAATCTTAAACAATCACCCCTATCACAGGGAATAGCGTATCCCCGCAAAAAAGCCTATAATGCCGGAAGCTTAAACTGCATAACACCCATGTTACTAAAACAAGTCCGCATCGATCTGAACGAGCTACTATGGCGTCATTACAAGACCCAATCCCCACACGCACAAGCGCTAGAAGCTGAATTGATTCAACGCGGTGAAACACCGACTTTAGATCATTACGCCATAATTACAGCACCCAGTATACACTGCAGCATGGAAAGCCTAGCGGGAATTTTTGAGAGCATTGGCTACCGCCTGCAAGGACGGGACTATTTACCAGAAAAGCAAAATGATTTTTTATGGATGGCAGAAGAGGATGCATGCGAAAATAGCGCCCTTAATGTCCTACCCCAAGTAGTTTTAGCGGATTTTCGCCTGGATGAGCTGCCAGAATCAACGCAAACGATCCTTCAAAAATACATGCACTATGGCGACCCCAATGCCATAGGTGCTATTAAAAAATTAGCAGAACAGGTTAAAAACGGCGATGCAGAGGCCGCAGCAACCCTGACCACAACACTGGCAACTTATCTAACCCAACGCGACTGGCCCCTGCCCAGCAAAGAAGATTTACTAAAGATCAGCGAAAGCAACGAACTTCTGGCCTGGACGCTGTTATTTGGCCGCTGCCCGAATCACTTCACCATTAGCGTGCATTTACTCAAAGGGTTTAAATCCCTCGAAGCTTTCAATCACTTCATGATCAACGAGCTAAAACTCCCACTCAACACCACAGGCGGTGCGATCAAAGGCAATGAAAGCATAGGCATAGAACAAAGCTCGACTTTGGGGGCCAAAATCACCACCCAAACCATCGATGAGCTGATTGAAATCGCTAATAGTTTTATCGAATTCGTCTGGCGCTACCCCAAAAATTTAAATCAACCAAGCTCACAATGGAATGATTACTTCACCGGCTTCATCGCCAACAACGCCAACAAAGTCATTGAATCCCTATATAAAGACGCAAAATAGCGTGTAAAATTTATAAATAAAAAGCAATTTTAAATAAATTAACGCTTAATTACAGACGTACCAGCCTCCTGCTCACGCACCGCCCCCGTCAGTTTAAATTGATGCAAAAAAGCCCCCTCATGCCCGCTAGCCAAGCCAACGCCTGATGCTGGAGAAGAAACCCTCTCAGCTTTAAATTGAGCCACCAAAGCCTGAACCGTAACCCATAACTTTGAAGTAAAAAAACCACACCCCACTGTTTGTGGAAATAAAAGCCCCGCAACCGCCCCCCTTTTTTCCATAGCAGCAATAAACGCATTTTTTTGCTGCAATGTAGGCGCATCGATACCTCTTGCTTGCAATGCACTCAGAACGGCCGCAACCAAAATACGACGAACGGCCCCACATAATTTAATAGCGGCTGAATCAGCAGATAATAAAGCCAAGGCATGAGCGGGCTGATGCCAGATTGGAGCATTCAACACAAGCTGATTATTTAACACAGCTGCTGCGCATTTTTTTTGAAACATAGATCCATTATTAAGGAGCTCAACAAGAAGCACCGTTAATTCCGGCACCCTCCCCATCAAAACAAGCCCATCATGGTCAGAACCAATATTTACTAAAAAATTAGCGACATGATCTTTTTGCAAATTAGAAACCCCAGAATGCATGGCAAACAATCTGACCAGAGCCGGCATCAACCCAGGAGCATTAGTCAGTATTTTTCGATTAGCAGGCTCAAGGATAAGACTCACCAACACCTCTGCCAAAGACCCCATGAAAGGCGCAGCTCCTGAAGCGTTCGAACAGAACAATTCCAAAAGAAAAGACATCGCCCCAGGAGTTTCTGCAACTATTTTTCGGCTCTCGCTCTCAAAAACTAAATGATTTAAAATCTCCACGACATAATATTTTACAACTAAGATGCTTGCCGCTCTAGCAGTATCAACAAGGATAGAAGTTAGCTCTGCATCCCTTGCAATCATTGCCCGCCTACAATCATCAATCGAAACAGATGCCAAAGCTTGCAACACCGAAACCACTAAGGTCAAATTAGATTTTTGATCACGCAAGATATCAGTAAAAATAGCGATCAACTGTGAAAGCTGTGAAAATCGAAGCAGTGCCTCACGACTAGCTCCCCCCATGGAAAGATTCCCCAAAGCACGAATGGCATAACAGGCTGCTAATGACAAAGGTTTTTTACCAAGTATTAAAGCAAGAAGATTGTGAACCACCTGAGGCCTTGCGGCAATTAGTGGTAGCGCTGCAGGGTCACTAGATAAATTACCCAAAATTCGAGCGACAGATTCTTTTACAAATAAAGACTTCATATGGAAGAGAGGAACAACATGATTAATCAAATCGGGAACTCTTTGAAGATGCCATCGACCCGCGTCACTCTCTGAAAAATTTGCTAAAACCTCTAGGACACCCTCTATGGCAAATTGATCCAAACGGAGCACACCAACAAGCGCAGGAAACAAAGGAGGAAAAGCGATCATGGCTTGCAAATTAACCACCTGAGCCGATAAACTACCTAATGCTCTTGCGATAATGGTTCTTGTTGGCAAAGATCCGGCATTAAGGAGAATGATAAGCTGAGGAAGCATCATGAAAAATTGCGTGTTAATGATGGCTGCATTGGCTTTTTCAACACGAAGATTCGCCAACGTCTGCACAGCAAGATTTTGCTCAACTAAAGATCCATTGCTAAGCACAGCAAAAAGAGCCGGAATCAATCCCCCATGCGCGCTCAAAATTTTTAAATTTCCTGGCTCAGTAGAAAGGTCATGAAAAATTTCTAGGGCCGGCTTCTTAGAAACTCGGAAGCCTCCTCGAAGCTCGCTTAATGCATCAAAAATTTGGGAATTTAAGGACCGAGGAATAGGCATAATAGTCTCCACCGCTAATGATTAACACTCTAATAAAATAAAATTATATCAAATAAAAAAACATATCACACGAAACAATCGACTTTAATTAAAAAAAAGATGATGGCAAATGCGCAAACGCCACAGCCCTTAATTAGCAACAAGTTTGACCAAAGCACCACAAGCTTCTACAATGAACCCATGAAAGACATCAAAAGCAAAAACTACCCAGAATGGCAAAACAGCGCATCTTTAAACACTTATGCATGATCAGCCTGCTCGCTGGAATCACACTATGTTTAAACGCCTGCAGCTCCATAAGCGCAGCAACCGCACCCAAGGTTCCAGCAAAAGCCGTCAATAATGCCTGCCAAATTTTTGAGCAAAACCCCAATTGGTATTGGGAAGCCCTACAAACTTACAACCGCTGGGGCGTACCCGTCAGCGTACAAATGGCAATTATTAAACACGAATCTGATTTTCAAGCTGGAGCAAAAACGCAACACAAGAAATTTTTGGGCATTCCCACTTGGAGCCACGTGACTTCGGCCTACGGCTACGCCCAAGTCGTCAACGGCACCTGGAAACAATATCAACAAGAAACCCAGAATTATCAATGCTCACGCGATAAATTCGGTGATGCCTCTGACTTCATCGGGTGGTACGCAAACAAAGCCAACCAACAATACGGTATTCGCCTAAACGACGCCTATAACTTATACCTAGCTTATCACGAAGGTTTGGCTGGCTATGGCAAACAAACCTACCTACAAAAGCCCTGGCTCATACAACTCGCCAAACAAGTCCAAGCCCAAGCCAATAGCTATCGCAAACAAATCAAGAAATGTAAATATTCAATACCAACCCATTAAAGAAGGTCATACAAACCACCCGACTTACGCGCAAAGTATATACCGAGTGAACAACACAGCAAGAGCAACAAACCGCGACTCACCCGCTTTTACGCAAAGCCCAGACTATGTTAAGATAAGTCTTTCAATACACGGAGCTAACCAACATGACCTATCAAAAAATTACTGTGCCCCAAGGCGAACACATCAAAAGCGATGCTAAGGGCAACCTTACCGTACCCAACAATCCTATTATTCCATTTATTGAAGGCGATGGCATTGGTGTTGATATCAGCCCCGTGATGATGCAAGTCGTTGATGCTGCCGTGGCCAAAGCCTATGGCACTGCGCGTAAAATTTCCTGGATGGAAATTTACGCCGGTGAAAAAGCCAATAACGTCTATGGCGAAAACACTTGGTTACCTCCAGAAACACTGGATGCCATCAAAGAATTTCATATTGCCATCAAAGGCCCCTTGACCACACCAGTGGGTGGCGGTATTCGCTCCCTCAACGTGGCACTACGCCAAGAATTAGATTTGTATGTATGCTTACGGCCCGTACGTTACTTCCAAGGCGTGCCATCCCCTGTTAAAGAGCCACAAAACGTCGACATGGTGATCTTCCGTGAAAACTCCGAAGACATCTATGCTGGTATCGAATGGAAAGCCGGAACGCCTGAAGCTGAAAAAGTGATTAACTTCTTACAAAAAGACATGAACGTTAAAAAAATTCGCTTTGCCACCAATTGCGGTATTGGCATTAAGCCCGTCTCAGAAGAGGGCAGCAAACGCTTAGTTCGTGCTGCGCTTCAATACACGATTGATAATGATCGTGATTCGCTAACGATCGTGCACAAAGGTAACATCATGAAGTTCACCGAAGGCGCGTTCAAAGACTGGGGCTATCAAGTGGCGATGGAAGAATTCGGCGCCAAACTCATTGAAAAAGGCCCATGGTGTGAATTCAAAAACCCCAAAACTGGCAAGACTATTGTCGTAAAAGATGTCATCGCTGATGCATTTTTACAGCAAATATTGCTTCGCCCTAAAGAATATTCCGTGATTGCCACCCTCAATTTAAATGGCGATTACATCTCTGACGCGCTAGCCGCACAGGTCGGCGGCATTGGCATTGCGCCCGGGGCTAATATTGGCGATGGCTTTGCAGTGTTTGAAGCCACCCACGGCACCGCACCCAAATATGCCGGCCAAGATAAAGTAAACCCAGGCTCACTCATCCTGTCAGCAGAAATGATGTTGCGCTATATGGGCTGGACAGAGGCCGCTGATTTAATCATTAGCAGTATGGAAGCAGCCATCAAAGCCAAAACAGTGACTTATGATTTTGAACGCCTAATGTCGGGTGCAACACTTGTATCTGCATCACAATTTGGCGCAGCCATGATCAAACACATGTAACGAGGCCCGTGATGCACACCGAAGTTGATGATCGAGTCATTGAAAAAGAGCGCACGCAATCTGAGCTCAAGGCCAAGCCACAAGCAAAGCAACCGCCCTTATATCAGGTGGTCATGATCAACGATGATTATACCTCGATGGATTTTGTCATTGAGGTCTTGCAAAAGATCTTTAGCATGGATTCGGTACGAGCGCAAAACTTAATGCTCGAAATTCATCACTGCGGCCAAGGCATTTGCGGCGTCTTTGTAAGAGAAGTCGCAGAAATGAAAGTCGCTGAAACCCTAAAAATGGGACAGGAAAAAGGCCATCCCCTACGTTGTTTTTTCGAACCCGCTACTTAAGTAAGGAACGAGATGTTAGATACAGAGTGCGAAGAGAGTCTAAATAAAGCCTTTCAAACGGCCCGAGAAATGCATCACGAATATTTAACCGTGGAGCATTTGCTCTTAGCCCTTCTCGAAAATCGCTCCGCCCGCGAAGCCCTCAAAGCCTGCGGCGCCAAATTTGAAAAGCTGCGCGCCAATCTCAAAACTTTTTTAGAAACGAGCGGCCAAGTGCGCACTGACAATGCCAAAGACACAATCCCAACGCTTGCCTTACAACGCGTCCTACAACGCGCAGTGTTTCACGTACAATCCATCGGCAAAAACACGGTAAATGGCGCCAATCTCATCGTCGCGATTTTTTCGGAACAAGAAAGCCAAGCCGTGTATTTTATGAAGCAACAAAATATCTCAAGGCTTGATATCGTCAATTACATTTCTCATGGTATTTCAAAAGATGAGCAAACACGCAGCAGCCATCATGAAGAACTATTTAGCCAAGATACCGAAGAAGATGATGAAGACACCGAAATAAAAGAGGTCAAAGAAGGCAACCGCAGTGGCCTGGACATGTTCGGTGAAAATTTAAACAAAAAAATGCTCAAACGTGACGACCCACTCATCGCCCGCGATGAAGAAATAAATCGCGCCATTCAAACATTATCAAGACGTTACAAAAACAATCCCTTATTAGTGGGCGAACCCGGCGTCGGCAAAACCGCCATCGTCGAAGGCCTAGCCAAACGCATTACCCAAAACAAAGTGCCTGAATCATTAAAAGGCGTCTCGATCTACTCGATTGATTTACCAGGCCTTGTCGCCGGCACACGCTATCGTGGTGACTTTGAACAACGTTTAAAAGTCATTTTAGGCGAAGCCAAAAACAATCCCAAAGTGATTTTATTCATCGATGAAATCCATATGCTCATGGGTGCAGGCGGTGCATCCGGCTCGATGAATGCCTCTGATATTTTAAAGCCACTCTTAGCACGCGGTGAATTACGCTGCATCGGCGCGACCACTTACAAAGAATATCGCACCATTTTTGAAAAAGAAGCCCCCATGGCGCGACGCTTTCAAAAGATTGATGTCAAAGAGCCCTCGGTTGAACAAACCATTGATATTTTAAAAGGCCTTCAACCCACATTTGAAAAGCACCATCATGTGCATTATTCCATGGGCGCCATTAAAGCCGCTGCCGAGCTATCAGCACGTTATATTACCGATCGCTTCCTGCCCGACAAAGCCATTGACCTAATTGATGAAGCCGGCGCCATGATGAAGCTGCGCCCCAAAAAAGAACAGCCTCATGAAATCAGCGCCCAAGATATCGAAGAAGTCGTCGCCAAGATCGCGAATATTCCCGCGCGCAATATCTCGATCTCTGACAAAGACACGATTAAAAATCTGGAACACAACTTAAAAATGATGGTCTTCGGCCAAGATCCTGCGATCGAAGCCTTAGTCTCCGCAATCAAACTCGCACGCTCGGGCCTACGTGACCCCAATAAACCCTGGGGTTCATTTATGTTTGCAGGACCCACAGGCGTAGGTAAAACCGAAGTCACCCAACAATTAGCGCAATTACTCAAAGTAGAATTATTACGCTTTGATATGTCCGAATACATGGAGTCGCATTCAGTCGCACGTTTAATCGGCGCCCCTCCGGGCTATGTCGGCTATGACCAGGGCGGCTTACTGACGGATGGCGTACTAAAGCATCCTTATTCCATCGTGCTCTTAGATGAAATTGAAAAGGCTCATCCCGATTTATTTAATATTTTATTACAAGCCATGGATAACGGAACACTCACAGACACCAACGGCCGCAAAGCCGATTTTCGCAATACCATTATTATCATGACGACGAATGCCGGCGCCTTTGAATCCAACCGCAATACCATTGGCTTCTTAGAACAAGATACCGATACTGATGGCATGGAAGCCTTAAAACGCATATTCTCGCCAGAATTTCGCAATCGCTTAGATGCCGTAATTCAATTCAAACCCCTAGGCGTCAATGTTATGCGCTCAGTCACTGATAAATTCATGGATCAATTACAAGGCCAACTCACCGAAAAAGGCATCGTATTAGAAATTACCGAAGAAGCCAAAGACTGGCTCAGCAAAAAAGGCTACGACCCGAAAATGGGCGCCCGCCCCATGGCTCGGGTGATTCAAGATAAAATCAAAAGACCCTTATCCGATGAAATTTTATTTGGCGCATTGAGCGAAGGCGGCACGGTAAGGATTAGCTTAAGCAACGACAATTTGAAATTTGCATACGAGCCCAGAGTGACAGAATTGCATAAAACCGATTTAATCCCAAAGGCAAAGGCGCATCATCACAAAGATAAAA
Organism: uncultured Thiotrichales bacterium; assembly: GCA_903870015.1. Classification (GTDB taxonomy): domain Bacteria; phylum Pseudomonadota; class Gammaproteobacteria; order Francisellales; family CACEW01; genus CAIQBE01. The sequence continues at coordinate 288 of CAIQBE010000026.1, read as the reverse complement.
GCGAAGAAGGTTAATTGGGCCCTGGATCCTCGGCAGCCAAGCAAAGCTTGGCTCCAAGGATGACGCCTATGGGGTGACTAACGGCATCATCCTTCGAGCTTTGTGAGACCAAACCCACAGGCGTCATCCCTCGAATTTTGTGAAGCCCAACCCACAGGCGTCATCCTTCGAATTTTGCGCAGCCCAACCGACAGGCGTCATCCTTCGAATTTTGCGCAGCCCAACCCACAGGCGTCATCCTTCGAATTTTGCGCAGCCCAACCCACAGGCGTCATCCTTCGAATTTTG
>CAIQBE010000025.1 GCA_903870015.1 uncultured Thiotrichales bacterium | reverse complement strand
TTTTGCGTAGCAAAATTGCGGAGGATCCAGTTTTTAATAGCGTGCAGCGCAGCTGCATTCATTGCGTGGTTAAGGGAGAATTGAATGCAGCTGCGCTGCATGCGATTAGGCCCTGGTTCCTCCGCAAAAATTGCTGCGCAATTTTTCGAAGGATGACGCCAGTGGGGCGCATGCCTAGGTTCTACGGGAGTCTTTACTATTATTATCAAAAGCTTGAGCTAACTTTTTAAACCAACCGGACAGCAGTGAATAAAGTACCATCAAAACAAATGGCTTAGAATGAAAACCAAAAAGGTAAAATACTTGCCATTTTGAGCAAAATCATGCAGAATTGCTCAAAGTTTATAGATGAGCGATGAATGATCCAAGGGAATGCGCTAATCATCCAGTCAGGCGGCCCGACCGCGGTGATCAATCAATCTTTAGCAGGCATTATGCAGGCTGCGCAGAGCTATCCTGAAATTTCACGAGCATTAGGTGCGTACCATGGTTTACATGGTTTACTTTACGAAAACCTACTAGACTTATCGGCTGAAGATGAAAATAGCTGGCTTGAAGTGGCCAACTCCCCCGGCGCAGCGTTAGGCTCAGCACGGATTAAGCCCAAACCCTCTGATCTTGAACGGATTTTTGCAGTGTTAACCGCTCACAACATCAAATTCTTGTTTTATATCGGCGGCAATGATTCGGCTGAGGCCGCACAACTCATCCGCGCAGCAGCGAACGAACGCAATTTTGATATCCGCATTTTACACGTGCCCAAAACCATTGATAATGATCTAATGGTCACTGATCATTGCCCAGGCTATGGCAGCGTCGCAAAAGTAGTGTCGCATATTGTAGCCGGGGATGACCTTGATAATCGCAGCTTTTATAACAGCATCAAGTTAAATGTCGTCATGGGGCGCCATGCTGGCTGGGTTGCTGCCGCAACCGCCTTGGCCAAAAAAGGCCACATTGATGTCGCCCAACATGATGAATTAGGCCCACATCTAATTTACCTGCCTGAATTAGAGTTCTCAGCAGAACGCTTTATTCACGATGTCCAAAAAACTTACGACCGCCTATCACGCGCTACCATCGTGGTTGCTGAAGGTATCGCCGATCAATTAGGCGGCAATTTTATTGATGATAAAGATGAATTTGGCAATCCTTTGCTCTCAAGCTCTGGCAAACTCGGCGATTACTTGGTAAGTTTAATTAAGAAAAATATAAATTACAAAACCGACCTTGGGAAATTAAGATGCCGCGCCGATACCTTTGGCTACCTGCAACGATCTTTGGTCGGCATGGCATCTCCGATTGACCAGCAGGAAGCCTTTAGAGTTGGCGCCATGGCGGTACATTACATGATGCGCGGCGAAACCGACAAGACCGTGTGCTTAACTCGCATAAGCAACCAACCATATAAAGTCACCACAACCTTATGCGACTTGACATTGGTCGCACAAAAAACCAAGCTCATGCCACGCTCAATGATTAATAGCGATGGCAATGGTGTGACTGATGAATTTTACCAATATGCCTTACCACTCGTCGGGCACTTACCCGAATTGCGCGCATTAAAAACACCAAAATTAACCCAAGCGCTTGGCCCATACACAAGATTAGATTAGTTAAATAAGGAGTGATCATGAAAGTATTTAAAGATTTAAACGCAAAGGAATTGGTCGAACACGCATTGCAAAACAACGAAGGTGAAATCGCTAGCAATGGCGCATTTAATGCTCTTACAGGCAAACGCACCGGCCGCTCACCTAAAGATCGCTTTATTGTCAAAGACACTATCACTGAAACCACGGTTGACTGGGGCAAGGTAAATCAACCGATATCGCAAGATTTATTTAGCATTTTGTGGCAAGAAGCCGAAGCTTACCTTCAAGACAAAAACACCTATATCGGCCATTACGCCGTCGGTAGCGATCCTGCACTGCAAATTCCAGTAGAAGTCATTACCGAATTTGCTTGGCACAATTTATTTGCTATGAATTTATTTATTCGTGAGATCGAAAATAAAAGCACAGCGCCATTTACCGTACTCAGCGCACCTAACTGCTTTGTTGATTTCAATAAGCATAGCCTCAACTCCGAAGCTTGCGTCATTTTAAATTTCACCGAACGTAAAATTTTAATTCGTGGCACGTCCTACGCCGGTGAAATGAAAAAAGCCATGTTTTCAGTATTAAACTTTTTACTACCCCCTCATGATGTCTTGCCCATGCATTGCTCTGCTAATATGGGTGATGATGGTAGTGTGGCGATATTCTTTGGCCTATCAGGCACGGGCAAAACGACATTATCCGCAGACCCCAAACGCCACTTAATCGGCGATGATGAGCACGGCTGGAGCAAAACATCAGTCTTTAATTTTGAGGGTGGGTGCTATGCCAAATGCGTGAATCTTTCCGAAAAAAATGAACCCATGATTTATCATGCCATCAGAGATACCGCCGTGATGGAAAACGTCATGCTTGATCCTAACACTAAGATCCCCGACTATAACGATATTCGCTACACCGAAAATACTCGCGTCGCGTATTCCCGTGATTTTATCGAAGGCTGCGTACCACTCAATCGCGGCCCGGTGCCTAATGCCGTGATCTTTCTAACCTGCGATTTATTTGGCGTCATCCCACCTGTGGCGATCCTAAACAAAGAACAAGCCGCATATTATTTCTTAAGTGGTTATACGGCATTGGTCGGCAGCACGGAAATGGGAAGCGCCAAAGGCGTTAGCACCACATTTAGCGTCTGCTTTGGCGCACCATTCTTCCCAAGACCCGCAGAAGTCTACGCTGATTTATTAATAAAACGCATTGTCGAAGACAACGCTCAAGTATATCTGGTAAATACTGGATGGACCGGTGGCGCCTATGGCGAAGGCGGGGAGCGCTTTAGCATTCCTACCACACGCAGCATTATCGATGGCATTTTATCAGGCGATATTTTAAAAGAACCAAGCACAAACTTGCCTGGATTTAACTTTAAGATTCCTACAAAATTAGCGGGCGTTGATGACAAACTACTTGACCCACGCCTAAACTGGAAAGATCTTGGAGCTTACGAAATAGCACTAAATAGCTTGATTGCAAAGTTTAAAGATAACTTTACCAAATTCGCCAATGTCAGCGATGCAGTTAAAAAAGCAGGGCCTTAATTAATCAAGGATACTCAGAGCCTGGAGCAGCATCGACTAACGGCGCTCGGGGTAATTCAAGCGGAACTATCGCAATAGAATGAGACGGGGAAGACGCATCCAAAAAAGGATACTCAGGGCGCTGAGCAACATCGCCTGAAGACTGAGGCGAGGAAGATGGACCCGAAGAAAGAGGACGCTCCTCAGAGGGTTCACTAACCGAGGGACGAGAGCGCTGACAAACGCTAAATAACCGACACACCAAATCCGTAACCTCTGTGCCACGAAACGCCCAAAGACTAAAGGCAACATTAAGACCCAACACAAAGCCCACACCCCCAATTGACCAATAACCGGCAGGAGTATCATACCAAGTATTCGAGGGCTGATGACCGATTTTATCCGCACAAACCGTAAAAACTTGCAGTGTATCTTTGAGTCCCTGAGGCGTATTAAATGGCGTAAGCAAGGTAGCCAGAGCAATGACGGGGGTCGCCACCAAATATTTGGCAACCCACTGAGAATCATTTTTTTGCGCCTTGCCCATGTTTGCAAGACGAGTTTTCATCGCCGGAACCTGGGCAAAATAAAGATTCAAATCAGAAACAATCGCCAATGCAATGCTCAAGGGAATCGCCACATTCATTTCAGTGTCAAAAAATGATAACAATAAAAGCGATTGATAAACCGCCGTTGAGCCATTAGTGATCAGCGCAGCAACCACCATAACAGGAAAAAGAATTTGTTTAGCACCGCTCAACTCAACCTCTTTAGCTTCACTCTGTTTACACATATTAAAAAATGAAGATGAGCCAAAAACAATAAGGCCAACCAAAGCCGCTGCGATATAAAAGCCAATATTTGGATCTTCACCTCCAAATAACAAGACCCCATTAGCCGTAGTAAAAGCGGTAATCGAAGCATTCAAAAGAGGAAGCGCAAAACGCCGCAAGCATAAGCACCCAGAAGAAAAACAGGAATGCGACCGATCAGGGAGACCCGCATCTGAAGCTTTGTTAGATGAATCGGCTCGTAAATATTGATAAACCTTATCAACCTCTGAGAGCCCATTCATAAGCCCCATCACAATGCAATAAACATAAGCCAGTACCGCACTGGCCGTCTCATCAGCCACAAAATTGGTTCTGGGGATGTCATGTAAAAAATCATCTATCACTGCATCTTCTGAATCGCGCGACCCAAAAGCACTAGAAACCCTGGCCGCAAAGATCGACAATAGCAAAAGCGCAACCCCAGCCATCATAAATCGGGAAGTACAATCACTATAACCACGTAATGCAGCAGGCGCTGTAGCTGGATTAGCCACAAAAACAATGGATGGACTTGGGGAAGACTCTAAGGGAGATTCATCACCAGAGGAACGCGAAGCCGCTGGGAGCAAAGACTCAAGTAATGATGCTTTTGCTGATGTTGTTGCGTGCAAAATATAACCGCCTCTATCCATGAGATTGCGTAATTATAAACTTTTAAAGCAAATTTGTCAATTCAAATTAATATAAAAATATATTTAAATGTAATTATGCGCAAATAGCGACAATTAAAGAAATACCTTGCATATCCATTATTGATCGTATATAATCCCAAAACTTGATCGCGGGGTGGAGCAGTCTGGTAGCTCGTCGGGCTCATAACCCGAAGGTCGTAGGTTCAAATCCTGCCCCCGCTACCAAATTTATGGATTATTTTTTTGAAGGAGGCCGTTTTAACGGCCTTTTTTATTAGGCTAAAGAGGCGTTATGCACAGTAATTTGGTTGATTTATTAAAGCCTAGCATCGAGGCACTCGGATATGAATTCTGGGGCTTAGAGTTTGCAGGAGCGCGCTCCAACAAGGGCACACTGCGGGTTTATATTGACCACGAACAGGGCATTTCAGTCGATGATTGCGAGAAAGTGAGTCGACAAGTGGGACGGATCTTAGATGTTGAAGATCCCATTAAAAGCGAATACATGCTGGAAGTATCATCACCGGGATTAGATCGCACGTTGTTTTTTCCGCATCAATATGCAGCCTATTGCGGAGAGATTTTAAGCGTTAAGGCACAACTACCTATTGATGGCCAACGTAATTTTAAAGGCATCTTGCAAAAAGTGGTGGATAATAAAATCATCATCACTGAAGCAAATAAAGAAGTGAGCATTGATTTTAGTAATATACAAAAAGCCCATCTAGTTATAGATTGGAACAGTGAAAGGAGTGGAACATGAGCAAAGAACTACTATTGGTTGCAGAAACCGTAGCCAACGAAAAAATGATGGAGCAAGGTGTAATTTTTGATGCCTTGGAGCAGGGCCTTGCCATGGCTACCCGTAAACTCAACGATATGGATTGGGATGTACGCGTGGCGATTGATCGCAAAACCGGTAATTATCAAACCTACAGACGCTGGATGATTTTAGCCGACGACGCTGAAATGGAAAATCCCGAAGCACAAATTTTCCTAAAAGACGCCAACGACAAAGAGGTTGAAGCCGGCACCGTATTGGAAGAAGAAATTCCATCGATCGAGTTTGGACGCATTGCAGCACAAACAGCTAAAAATGTCGTGATTCAAAAAATTCGCGAAGCCGAGCGCGATAAAACCGTTGAAGAGTTCAGAAGCCGCGTGGGCGAATTATTATCAGGAACCATTAAGCGCGTGACCCGCGATAATATCGTCGTAGATTTAGGCGATAACGGCGAAGGCTTAATGCCTCGCACCGAAAGCATTCCGCGTGAAATTTACAAAGTCGGGGATCGTATTCGCTTCTATTTAAAAGAAGTGTTTAAAGATCAAAAGGGCGCCCATATCATTTTAAGTCGTGCCTGCCCAGAAATGTTGACAGAATTATTGCGCTTAGAAGTGCCTGAAGTTGCCGAAGAAGTAATTGCTGTTAAAGTTGCAGTTAGAGACCCCGGCATGCGCGCCAAAATCGCTGTCAAAACCAATGATGGCCGCATTGATCCTGTCGGCGCTTGCGTCGGCATGCGCGGCTCAAGAATTCAGGCAGTGACCAATGAGTTAGGCGGCGAACGTATTGACGTCATCGTATTTGATGACAACCCCGTACAGTTTGTTATTAATGCTTTAGCACCCGCAGAAATTGTATCTATCGTAATGGACGAAGAAGCCCATAGCATGGATGTCGCTGTCCCTGAAGATCAGCTGTCCCTGGCGATTGGTAAAGGCGGTCAAAATGTGCGCTTAGCAAGCCAACTAACCGGCTGGCGTTTAAATGTCATGGCAGAAAACGAAGCCGAAGAAAAAGAGCAGCTTGAGCTAAGCTCGCACAAAGAAATCTTAATGACCGAACTGGGCATTGAAGATGATGTCGCTGATCTATTGATTAACGAAGGCTTTGCTACCTTAGAAGAAATTGCTTACGTGCCCGTGAAAGAGCTTTTAGAGCTAGGCGCTTTTGACGAAGAAGTGATAAAAGAGCTACGTGATCGCGCGAAAAATGCCTTATTAACCCGCGCATTGTCAGGCAAGACAGAAGATGCACCCGCTGATGATCTATTAGCTTTACCGGGCATGACCAAAGAGCTCGCACAAAAATTAGCCGAGCAAGGCATCCACACCGCTGAAGATCTAGCAGAACAAGCCGTGGATGAACTAATGGACATTCCAGGCATGAGCGAAGAATTAGCAGCGCAAATTATCATGGCCGCGCGCGCACCTTGGTTTGAATAATATTTATAAATGCTGTAAAGACGGAGAGAGCAAAGCATGGCTGATACAACAGTCCAACAATTAGCAGGTTTAGTCGGTTTGAGCGTAGATGCTTTAGTGCAAAAGCTCAAAGAAGCCAACTTACCCCAAAAAAAAGCCGAAGAAGTATTGACGGATGAGCAAAAAACTATTTTGCTCAAACATATGCAAAGTCAACAACAAGCCCCTAAAAAAATTACTTTATCGCTGAAGAAAAAACCTGTAGACACCCTAAGCAAGGGCTCGATTGAAATTCGAAAAAAGCGTAGTTTTGTCATGCCGAGCGCCGAAGAACTGAAGCAAATGGCGGAAGAGGAAGAACGTCAACGCTTAGAAGAAACACTCAAACAAGAAGAAGCATTAGCCAAAGCAAAAGCAGCAGCCGAAAAACCTGCAGCGCCCCCCATTACTCCAACAAGCCCAGCCGTGCCCGAAAAACCCAAAGCTATTACCCTTACCAAGAAAAAAGAAGAAAAAACTTTAACACCGGCAGACATAGAAGCACTGGCACTAATTGAAAAACAAGAGGCAGAGCACAAAGAAAAACACCACAAAACCGATGACATCGAAGAAGACGAAGTAGAAAGCAAGGTCAAAAAACACAAAGCCAAACCCGAAGATCGCGGCTCACGCCACTTTAGTCTTGCGGCACTTGAGGCCTTAGAGGGTGACGATGAGGAAGAAGTTGAAGCCCCTGTCGTGGTGGCGCCAACCAAACCCCAAGAAGTCGTGGTCACCCGACGTAAAAAGTTAAACGTACGCTCTAATTTTAACAAGCCCACAACGCCAATCGTTCACACAATTGAAGTGCCTGCGAATATTATTGTTTCTGATCTCGCACAAAAAATGGCTGTTAAATCAATCGAAGTTATTCGTGCATTAATGAAAATGGGCGTCATGGTCACTATCAATCAATCCATTGATCAAGACACCGCCATGTTAGTAATTGAAGAACTGGGCCATAAAGGCGTACCGTTAAATGAAAACGCTATCGAAGAAGCTTTATTAGCTGCGCCTGTTGAAGGAGACCTACAACCAAGAGCGCCTGTCGTCACCATCATGGGCCATGTCGACCACGGTAAAACTTCATTACTTGATTACATTCGCAGAACCAAAGTGGCTCAAGGCGAAGCTGGTGGAATTACTCAGCATATTGGCGCATATCATGTGAACACCCCCAAAGGCATGATTACTTTCTTAGACACTCCAGGACATGCGGCCTTTACGGCCATGCGTGCCCGTGGTGCTGGCGCAACTGATATCGTTATTTTGGTCATCGCTGCCGATGATGGCGTGATGCCCCAAACCATCGAAGCAATTCAACATGCTAAAGCAGCAAAAGTACCTATTATCGTTGCCTTAACCAAGATGGATAAACCCGAAGCTGATGTGGAGAAAGTCAAACAAGCACTGACCACATATGAAATTATCCCCGAAGAGTGGGGTGGTGAAAACATGTTTGTCGGCGTTTCCTCAAAAACTGGAACCGGTATTGATGAGCTTTTAGATGCGATTTTATTGCAAGCCGAAGTCTTAGAATTAAAAGCCATCATTGACGCCCCCGCTCGCGGCGTAGTACTTGAGTCGCGCTTAGATAAAGGCCGCGGTGTTGCCGTAAGTATTTTGGTTCAATCAGGAACTTTAAAACGCGGCGATATTATTTTATCGGGAACTGAGTTTGGCCGCGTACGTGCATTATTTGATGAAATTGGCCATGGGGTTGAAGCCGTCGGCCCATCAATGCCGGTAGAAGTGCTAGGTTTTTCCAATGCACCACAATCAGGTGATTTAGTGCTCGTGATGAGTGATGAAAAACAAGCCCGCGAAATCGCCACCTTACGCAGCAACAAAGAGCGCAAATTAAGCGAAGATAAATCATCGACACCAGCAACCCTGGATAATTTATTTGAACGCTTAAAGATGGGCGAGCAAAAAGCCTTAAATATCGTATTAAAAGCCGATGTCCATGGCTCACTCGAAGCTTTAATCGAATCACTCAACAAGCTCTCGACCGATGAAGTCAAAGTGACGATCTTGGGCTCAGGAATTGGCGCAATTACAGAGTCTGATATTAATTTAGCCATGGCATCAAGCGCCGTCGTATTTGGTTTTAACGTTCGTGCCGACGCCGGCGCTAAGCGCTTAGCCGAAAAAGAACAAATTGATGTGCGCTATTACAACATTATTTATAACTTAATCGATGATGTGAAAAAAGCGATGTCAGGTATGCTAGCGCCAGAATTGCGCGAGACCATTACTGGCGTTGCTGCGGTACGAGAAGTATTCAAATCATCGAAATTTGGAACGATCGCAGGCTGCATGGTGACCGATGGTATCGTCAAACGTAACAATCCTGTTCGGGTCTTGCGCGATAGCGTCGTGATTTTTGAGGGCGCGATTGAATCCTTACGCCGCTTCAAAGACGATGCTTCAGAAGTACGTCAAAATATGGAATGCGGTATCGGTATTAAAAATTACCATGACGTGCGCATCGGCGATCAAATCGAGGTCTATGAAGTGACCTCTATCGTGAGAACCCTATAAACATGCAAAACAAGCGCCCCTCTTATCGATTAGAGCGTATCAACGATATGATCCACCAAGAGCTGGCGCTGTTATTGCTGCGCGAGGTCAAAGACCCGCGCCTAAAGACCGTCACGATCTCCGGCGTCGAAACTTCGCGCGATTTATCTCACGCTAAAGTCTATTTCGTCATCCCCGATGAATCCAAATTGCTAGGTGTAGAACAAGCCCTAGAGCAAGCCCAGGGCTACCTACGCACGAGTCTTGCCAAAATCTGCCAACTACGCAGCATGCCCCAGCTACACTTCCACTACGACCCATCATTTAGCGAAGGCGATAAGATTGACGCGCTTTTGCGCGCCGCGTTAAAACACTAAAACAACCCACTAAATATAATAACGGCGCTATTTAAAACAAGGAGTATTATCAATGAATGGATTGAATAATCGCATGGATGATATGGAAGCTAGGGCCAGAGCGGCGTGCGCAGGAAGCCTAAACGCCTACAAAAGACTCCTCCCTATGAGCATTCATTCCACATTAGCCTAAAACTCCAGCAAATTTGCAAAAGCCCTCAAGAATCGCTACCGCTGCCTCGTCTTTATTTTGACAGGATCAATAGTTAACCACAGATAAAGCCGTTTACAACTGAAGCGTATCCGCACCATTAGAAGCACTTGCAAACACCAAAACCTCAAAATTATTAAAATCACCTTAGATTATACACCAAAATAAAATTGTCAAATAAAT
>CAIQBE010000024.1 GCA_903870015.1 uncultured Thiotrichales bacterium | reverse complement strand
ATATTAAAAAAATATCTTCTATGCTCACCTCCTCTAGACCACACACCACCCCAAAAGGGGCCAACAATGCGCTAGCTTTATCAAGAGCTCACGATTTCTCTGCAGAATTGCGAGCGCCAACTGATCGTTCAGCAGGAATCACCGCTGCGAATCTCAACACTAGTCGATGGAGTGAGCACCAAAAAACATTTTATAAAGTATTTGTCAATGACGCTCGCGTTCAAAATATTATTATTAACTTACTTGATTTTACAAGAACATTACCTTACACAAACAAAATATTTGTAAGAACAAATATCGTACGGTACTTAATGATAATTGAAGCACCGGAGGTTCTTAACAGCCTTTCCAAGAAAATGTCCCGGGCGTCAAAACGCACTCAGGCTGGCAAACCTCTCACCTCTCCATATGCACTCCAAAAGCAAATAAAAGAAAATGAGTTTCTAATACAACTGGAAAATATTCTATTGCTAACTGTTGGCGCACAGATTCGCGAGCAAGACGATGGAATGGATTCTCAATACCTACAAGCATGGTATCGGCATCGCTCCCATTATGCACGCTTGGCAGCAGGCAGTTCTTTATTTGTAAAATTTGAGTTTAAACAAGCTTATTGTTTTGCCCCAACTAATATTTTTCGCGCCTGCCTCTTGTCTGAACCGGACCTGAGCGCCGATGAAAAAACGAGTCGTTTTGATAGGTTTCTTAAAGAATATCAAGGCTTTGCCCCAAATTTGGCTGCATATAATGCATGGCTTGGATTACCTCTTAGCTCAGATAGAGAAACCGACACCGAAGGATTTACCTCGGATCAACTTCATGACCTGCATCAATGGATACAAGATTTACTTCCAACATCATCGGCGAATTTTATGCGGATTTTCCAAGAGATTCGGCAAACATACCCAAGTGAACTACACACATCCAATCCCCTACTCAGATGCACTGGCGCTGGTCATAGCATTTTGGGTATTTTAGCCCTTGGTTTAATCGCTTTCATCTATAATGCTGAAACCCTGAACATGAAATTGGTTGCTACGGGTATCGCACTACTCCTTGTTCTCTCTACCAGCATGGGCCTCGGATATTTTATTTCTCACGCTCTAGACAAAATGAAAACAGGCATCTTTAATAATTTACGCTTAACTGATCTCACTCCTACACCTGTAGCACAACCTCAAAAAACACAATCTGCCTCAACAGCAAGAGCACCCTTACAAAAGCCCTTGCCTAATATTCAACTGATCGCTGTAGAGGCCCCTGGCCATCAAGTTGGGCTTGCACAAGCAGATAATGGGGTGGTCTATAGAACTATTACAGCAACCATTACCACCCCCATAAGGGCAGCACCAAGACCAAAACAACTGCCCAAACCGCCAACCACTGCTTCGATGGCAGCACTGCCCTTCCGTGAAGCCGCAGAATCCACAGCAGCTCCTAAATCCTTTGGCTTTATGCTAGATGGCACAACTTATATCTTTCCTCACAGCTTAGAGCTTGTGGGTGAGCCCACGCTTATTGTACGCAATACTTTTGGAGAACCTTTTTATTGCACCATAAAGCCAGGCATTAACACTCCCGAAGATGCCTTGAGCATCTTGAGCCAACAGAATCTTAACCTTCAAATGGAACAAGGCTTTTTCTCAATTAGGCCCTTCGGCAATACTCGTTATTATGCCGTAAAAATTGAAACTGGGGCCAAACACCTGCCTTTATATCTGGTCATACATTATGAAGAGAATGCCCATAAAGGTGATGGCGGACTTCATAGGCGCAACCTTACGACGACGGAGCACAATAAGCCCAGTACAACGACCGTTACTCTATTCGATGATGCTAGACTCCGTCAATATTTACGAGCGCCAGCAGTTATAGCGCATGATAGAAGCGCTTATGGCGGACGAATACAAAAAGGCGTTGGATACATCGCCTCTGCTATGTAGATTATATCTGCAACAACCTCAAAAAGCTCCCCGCCTTGACCTTAAACTCATCCTCACCCGACTCGTCAAAATAGCTTAGACATAAACCTTTTTTGGCGCGGGTCAGCGCAACGTAGAGTAAACGTACTTGCTCGTGCGCATTTTCAAGCTTGGAGCGCCACGCCAAGTATTGATAAATTGAATCCTCATCGCCTTCGGCATTTTTGTGCAGCCCTAGCAACAATTTAAACTGCCCCTGGTAATGCACCTCATCCCAACGTAATAAAGGCGGATCATCTCGGCGTACGCCCTGATTTAAATGTGGTAAAAAGACATAATCAAATTCTAAGCCTTTGGCTTGATGAATCGTTAGTAAGGTAATTCTGGCATCTGGCATCGTGTAATTTAATTTTAAGCGCGCTAAATCTTCTAAAAATTTTTGGCGCGAGAGAATTAAGGGCTGTGCTGCTAAAAACTGCCAATATTGTTCTAGGCTATTTTGCTCTAAGACTGCAAATTGATACTCCGCTGTTAACGCTAAAAATGCGCGCTTCACTTTGGTTAGCAAAAATATATCTGGCGCAAAAATCAAAGGCTTTAAGATTGCGATAAAGTTTTGAAGCCGTGATTGAGTGTCGACAGATAAACCCGCCATCACACCAATATCTTCAAATGCCTGCCACAATGTGCGCTCACGGCTATTATTGGCGAGCCACAATAACTCGTCTAAGTTCAAACTCAATAACGGTGAACGTAGCACCGCCATCCAGGCCATGCGATCGCCTAAATGCGTCATTGCCAAGGTTAGACTTACCACATCTAAAATAATTTGTGCTTCAAATAAACTGCCCCAATTCTCGGCTGTAATCGCAATATTTTCACTGACCAAATGCTGCATGATTAATTTTAGATGCGTGCGTGAGCGCGCTAAGATACCAATTTTTGCGCCTGGATCTTGTGGCAACAATGCTTTTATTTTTTGAGTTAAGGCACCCGCCTCATCCTCTGGATTTTCAAAGCAAATTTGCTCGATGCCGATAGCATCAGGATAGGATCTCTCGGCATGACTGGGCGTAAATGTCACAGCTCCCGTTAAGATATCTGAATGCTTTGGAAATGCACGCTCTAAGGCCGTATTAATAAATTCGATAATTTTTCGATCCGTTCTAAAGTTTGCGAGTAATCTTAATGGCGTTAAGATAATATTACCCAAGCCTTTTGCTTTTGCCTCCAAAAACAATTCCACTTTTGCATCACGAAAACGATAAATCGATTGCATTGGATCACCTACCAAAAATAAAGTACGGCCATCTCCTGACTGCCAGGTTTGGGTCATGAGCTCAAGCATCCTAAACTGAAGACCCGAGGTATCTTGAAATTCATCTACCAAAATATGGCTAAGATCACGCTCAAAACGCAGCAAGGCATTGGACACTGGATCGTTATTGCTTAGGCTTAACAAGGCTTGCAGAGCCTCTTCCTGAAAATCGCGATAGCGATGCGTGCGCAATAAAATCTGCCAGTGCGCGGCAATGAGTGGTAAGATTTGCATCAGGGCATCAGCTAGGGCTCCGACTTCGAAATTTAAATCTGGCAAAGCCTGAATCTCTTGCAAGACATTCAGCCATAATTCTAAATCTTCATGCACCGCCAATCCGCTCACTAATTCCTGATAGCCGAGTTTTAACTCTTGCGCTAGTCCTAAACGTGCATCAAAGCGTTTGCGTAGATCACCTTGCTTTGTGAGTAATAAGGCGGCGATTTTTTTAAGCTCTTGTGGCGAGCTAATTCCTAGCCATGCGTTTACATCACACACCCAAGCTTTAGGCGCTAGCGCCTGCCACTTTTGCCAGAGCAATTCATACAAATAAATGACCGTTGTCGTCAGCTCTTCTTTTAAAGAGCTTTCCTGACGTGGTACAAATACACTGAGCCATTCCGAACGCTTCGCCAAAATTCCTAGCAATAAGTTTTTGACCTTTTCGATATTGTTGCCAAAGTACAAAAATACTGTGGTTAAGGCTGCGGCGTGTTCATCTTGTGCGGCGAGATGCTCCAGCAACTCCAGCATTAAGGCATCGCCTAATACTGCATAATCGGGAATGACTTCACAATTAGTATTCACACTCTCCGCATCGATATTTAAAATGCGGGCACACAGAGCATCAATGGTCATAATCGAGAGCGCAGCTAAATCTTCTTCTGACCAATTTTTTTCTTCTATGCGTTGACGCACTGCTTCTATCAACTTTATTTTATCAGGATCGTGATGCTCATCACTATGGAGCGCCTGATGCACACGTTCATACATTTCAGCTGCCGCTTTGCGGGTAAAGGTAATGGCTAAAAGACTCCGTGGATGTTCGACAGTTAAGAGCAAGCTTAAAATTCGCCGCACTAAGACTTCGGTTTTTCCTGAGCCTGCCGGGGCTTCCATGATAAAAGATTCACGAGGATTTAAGGCTTGCTGCCGCGCCGATTGATCTACTAACATGATGCCACCCCCCGCTCTTTAATGCGACAGACTGCCTGCAAGTCACAATAATCACAAGCCCCTGGCTGTGGCGAGACATGAGCACGCCCTGCCGCAATATCATCGGCTAAGGCCATCATGATTTTTTTCCAGGCCTCTTCAGTGTCTGCTAAATTTTTTGAGTTGATCGCTTGGGTATATTTGACTTCGCCAAAGCGCTCAATATCTTCTTGTACCACGCCTGAAAATTTTGGATCCACATTGACTTGCGCGAGCAAGGCGCCCTGGGCTTGGCTACTTAAGAGATAGAGCGGTAACTGCATATCTTTCATGGGCGTGCTGAACCAATCTTTGACATTCACCACCCCAGTTTTGTAATCAATCACAATTTGCTGGCCGGATGCCAAGGCATCAACACGATCAATGCGTAGCTTAACCACCAATGACCCGAGGTAGGCAAAACTTTTTTGCTCGAGCGCAATAACGGTAAAGTCAGGTCGCTGCTTTTCCAATGATAGCCATAATAAAATCAGTTTTTGCAAACGCTGTATTTCTAATTGCGCCAAAGTATCGGGTAAAAAAAACTGCTGGCCGCGGCTTAAATTTGTGATCACATCAAAAATGACTTTATGCACTAAAGCTTTTAGATCAGGATCACTTAAGCTTAGCAAGGCTGATTGCGATTTTAATTCCTGCCAAATTTTTTCTAAAATGCGATGGATAGCAATGCCTTTTAATTTCTGATTTAGCCAAGCATCTTGCTGCACCATCGGGCGCAGGCCTAATTGAAAATGCGCAAAGGCTTTGAAGGGGCAAGCGCTTTGCTCGTTCAATAATGCCGCACCGCCCACTTGCTCACGCAGCTTTAGCTTTTCTGGATGTTGTAAAGTATCAGACGATGTTATGCTATATTTTTTTTGGCCTGATGCTCTTGGTATTGAGATAGCTTGCTCCTCTTCCACCTCAATGGGCGCTGCAAACATCTTATACTCTTTTTGCAAGGCCATGGGGATGAATGGATTTGCACGTACAGGTTCTAGCGCCACCGTTATGTGATCCGCACGATAACGCTCATATGCGGCATTAAGATTAATATCAAGCGCCGTGTCTTGCAAAAACAATTGCAAATGCTCAATAAACTCAGTGTAAGTGCAGGGGCTCACATATGGCGCAGCCGGCAAAAAATAGGCCTCGAGTTGCTCAAGAAAATGCCGGGGCATGCTGATTGCAAATAGCGTTAAAATATTGCGCGTCAGCACTACCCATTCGCTTAAGCTTGCGGTTTTTGGAATGGCTATTTCCGCAAAGGCTTGCCAAGTAGGAAAATCTCGCAGCTCCTCGACATAGGCTTTTAAATTAACATAGGCATGCAAACGCGAGCGTAATGCACTATCGACATAATGCCGCCGCGCTAAATCTTCGGGGATAAACACGGATGTGAACACACTGCTCACGTGCTCTAAATTGGATTCGGCTTTCAAGCGCATGAGTGCTAGAAAAAACAAAGCGAATGGCGTTTTGCTTAAAGATACTTGCTTGAATTTATTGAGCGCAGGCACAGCTAATGCATGCTTACTTAAAAAAGCTTCAAATTTTTCAATAAAGCTTTGTAGTTTTTTCGCAGGCGCTGCCCCGAATTCATTGAGGCGCGTTAATGGCACTTGATACTGGCGCAGCAAAAGATACGCTTCGAGCAGCCATTGTGCTTCGGCGTAATATTCAATATCTGTTTTAGCGATTTCAAAAGCGATTAGTTTAAACATTAGTGCCTCCAATGCTTAAGCAAGCCTTTGCAACTCCGATACCTTGATCAACAATTTTTCTTTCAAGCTCTTTTGCTCATTCAAACGTTCGCGCTCTTTCTCGATGACCGCAGGCGGTGCTTTGTCGACAAAGCTAGGATTTCCAAGCTTGGTTTCGACACTCGTGATATTCGCGTCGATACTTGCGAGCTCTTTATGCACGCGCTTTAACTCTGCTTCGACATCAATAAAATCAGCGAGCGGAACATAGTAAGTTTGATCGCCAACATCTAAACGCAGATTTGCAGGAAGTGCTGCGCCCTGCGCCACTCTTTGCAAATCAACACGCGCGAGTTGATTAATGATTTCCAAATATTGGCCATGAAACTCTTTCACCCCTTCTGTTGCAAATAACATCTTAATCACTTTGCTCGGGCTAATTTTATTTTCTGAGCGGAAGGTTCGGATATTGATAATGGTGCGCTGCAATTGATTTATATGGTGCTCCTCTGAGTCATCTGGATAACCAAAAGCATCGCCAGCGAAAAAGTCATGCATTTCTTGCTCTGAGGGATACGGCCTATCTAAAATAAATTCCTCAGAAAGATTTAGCAAAGGTTTTATTTCTTGCCAGATGGTTTCGGTCACAAAAGGAATGATCGGATGCAATGCCCGCAACATGGTTTCTAAAACATGCAATAATACATAAGCAGTCTCTGCCTGCGTCGCCTCATTTTGAATTAAATTTTTTGAGAGCTCTAAATACCAATCACAATAGACATTCCAGACTAACTCATATAGATCCTGGGCCAGCATATCGAAGCGATAATTTTCAAGATTATACGTTTCATTTTGGACAATCACGGCATGGAGCTGTTGCAACATCCATTTATTAATGGGATGCCTAGGCTCTTGTTTTGCAATCTTTTTGCCCTCAACATTCATCATCACAAAGCGCGCAGCATTCCAAAGCTTATTACAAAAATTACGATAGCCCTCTAAGCGCTTCACATCAAAATTAATATCGCGGCTGTGGCTTGCAAGTGCTGCGAAGGTAAAGCGCACGGCATCCGTTCCATGGGGCGCAATACCTTCGGGGAATTGCTTTTCTGTGGCTTTAATCACTTTTTCAACTAGGCGCTCTTGCATCATGCCTGAGGTGCGCTTCTTGATTAAATCAGGCAGGCTGATGCCGTCGATCAAATCAATTGGGTCTAAGACATTGCCCTTGGTTTTTGACATCTTTTGGCCGTCTTGATCGCGAATCAAACCAGTGATATAGACTTTTTCAAAGGGGACGTCTTCCATAAATTTTAGGCCAAACATCACCATGCGTGCGACCCAGAAAAAGATAATGTCAAAGCCCGTGACTAACACTTGCGTTGGATAAAACGTCTTGAGCATTTCGCTATTTGTATTAGGCCAGCCTAAGGTTGAAAATGGCCAGAGCGCTGATGAAAACCAGGTATCGAGGACGTCTTCATCTTGAGTTAATTTGATATTAGCGGCGAGCTCATATTTCTCTCGCACATTGGCCTCATCTTCACCGACATAGGTATTTTTATTTTCATCATACCAAACGGGTATACGATGACCCCACCAGAGCTGACGGCTAATACACCAGTCTTGAATATTCTCGAGCCATTCGTTATAGGTATTGATCCAATTTTCAGGAATGAACGTTAAATCTTTATTTGCTGCGGCTTTGAGCGCATCGGAGGACATGGCTTTCATATTGACATACCACTGATCCATCAAATACGGCTCGATCACCGCGCCACCACGATCGTTTCTGGGGATCTTTAACGCATGTGGCTCAATCTTTACTAATAATTCTTGTTCGGTTAAATCTTTAATGATTTGTTTGCGGGCCACAAAACGATCGAGGCCTTTATACGCCTCCGGGGCATTGCTATTAATTTTTGCCTCATCATCAAAAATATTGATCAACGCTAGCTGATGGCGCTTCCCCATTTCATAGTCATTAAAATCATGGGCCGGCGTAATTTTGACACAGCCGGTCCCAAAAGCAGGATCAACGTATTCATCGCTAATAATCGGAATTTCACGATGTGTTAACGGCAAGCGTAAAGTTTTGCCAATCAAATTTTTATAACGTTCATCTTCAGGATGCACTGCGACAGCCACATCCCCTAACATAGTTTCCGGACGCGTGGTTGCCACAACGATGCTATCACTGCCATCCGTTAAAAAATAACGGATATGCCACATTGAGCCCTGCTCTTCCGTGGGAATTACTTCAAGATCAGAGACCGCGGTTTTGAATACTGGATCCCAATTGACCAAACGCTTGGCGCGATAAATAAGCCCCTCGTCATAGAGTTTGATAAATGCGGCCTTTACGGCTTTGGATAAATCCTCATCCATGGTAAAGCGCTCATGACTCCAATCAACCGCCAAACCTAAACGGCGCATTTGTGTGGTGATTGTATTACCTGACTGCTCTTTCCACTCCCATACTTTTTTTACAAAACCTTCACGCCCAAGATCATGGCGGGTTTTATTGTCTTTTTTGAGCTGATTCTCCACGACCATTTGTGTGGCAATCCCGGCATGATCAGTCCCAACCTGCCAATGAGTATCATCGCCCCTCATATGATGATAGCGAATTAAAATATCCATGAGCGTATGTTGAAACGCATGCCCCATGTGTAAGCTACCCGTGACATTGGGCGGCGGCAGCATAATGCAAAAAGGCGTGCCTGTCCCTTTACCTTTACGTTTAAATACATCGGCTTTTTGCCAGGATTGATATAATGCTTGTTCAATGGCTTCGGGCTGGTAGGTTTTATCCATGATTTATGTTTGCTTGCTTGAGATCAGGCTATTATCCTAGAAATTACCCTTGAAAGCTAGCCGCGACTAGTATTTACCCCTAAAAATGGTTATGATAACGCCCTTACATCGCCTAGCTCAGCTTGGGTGAGCTGGGGATCGACGAAGCACTGCTTCGGCCCAGCAAACGGCTGCAATCTTTGATTGCAGACCGGAAGAGCATTGCGTGATAAACTATTATTGCGTGTCGGTAGCGACACAGCGTGCGGAATGTAGCTCAGCTTGGTAGAGCGCTGCTTTCGGGAAGCAGAGGTCGCAGGTTCGAATCCTGTCATTCCGACCATTTTTTAATTAACAGACAAAAAGCCATGATTCCACTTAGCCTTTATATTCACTTCCCCTGGTGCATCAAAAAATGCCCCTACTGTGATTTTAATTCTCATAAAAAAGATAGCTACTTTGATGAAGCTACTTATACCCAATGCTTAATTAAAGATTTTACAGAAGACTATGCGCGCCTCGGCCAAAACCGCAAAATTCATAGCATCTTCATGGGCGGCGGCACACCGAGTTTATTTTCAGCAGAGGCACTCGCACCTTTATTTCAAAGAATAGAGCCCTACTACAGTGACAACATCGAAATTACTTTAGAAGCCAACCCTGGCACTATCGAACACGGGGCGTTTAAACAATACTTTGATCTTGGTATCAATCGCATTTCTCTGGGCGTACAAAGCCTGAACCCTAGACATTTAAAAGCGCTTGGGCGCATTCACTCTGTTGATGATGTCGCACGCTCGATTGATGAAATCAAAAATGCAGGCTTTAAAAATTTTAATTTAGATTTAATGCATGGCCTACCCTCACAAACGCTTGATGAGGCCCTTGATGATTTAGCCAAAGCTTTGCAATTTACCCCAACGCATCTTTCTTGGTATCAACTGACTATCGAACCCAATACTTATTTTGCGAATTATCCGCCGCAACTGCCGATTGATGAAACATTAGCAGATATTGAAGATGCTGGCTTTGAGCTCTTGAATGCCCATGGTTTTAGGCGCTATGAGATTTCGGCTTTTGCACGTGATAATAAGCGCTGCCAGCATAATTTAAATTATTGGGAGTTTGGCGACTATATAGGAATTGGCGCTGGCGCCCATGGCAAAATTACTGATCGCCCCAATCAAAAAATAATACGCACCACCAAGCATAAACTGCCGAAAAATTATCTTGACCCTGATAAAGATTTTTTATCCGAGCACACTGAAATTGAGCAAAAAGAGCAAACTTTAGAATTTATGCTCAATGCTTTAAGACTAATTGATGGCTTTGATCTTGAGCTTATCAGTAAACGTACTTTTGTTGACATCGAAACTCTAGCGCCTTTATTTGCAGAGGCACAAGATCGAGGGCTGATTCACTTAAGCAACACACACTTACAACCAACAGCGCATGGTCTACGTTTTTTAAATGACCTCACGATGGTTGTCGGCGGTAGCGCTTAGGATCCACCTTGCTTTTGCGCTGTAGCATTGGATCGTATAAAAGTGACTCATAGAGTTCAATGCGATCATTGGACTGCAAAATATAGTCACTCTCAACTTCTTTGCCAAAAACCCCAAAACGCTGCACGGTGACTTGCGCACTATATTCTTGATAAAGCCGTTGATCTTTGACAGCATCCATTAGTGTTGCACCTACAGACACAATCAAATTTATTTTTTGAGCTTTATAGGCGAGGGTCACTGAGATTATATTTTGCTGCATTTAGCCTCAGCTCGTTTGACAAAGGCATCTAATAAACTTTCTGAGATCGATTTAAAAATGGGCTCAAGCATCATGGCCAAAATTTTACTATCAAAGCTAAACTCCATTTTTAAAGTCACGCGACACCCTTGGGGCTCATTAAAAAACTCCCATACCCCATACAAATGTTTAAAAGGCCCTTCTAGTAAATGCATTTCAATTTTCGTTGCCGGGGTCATTAAATTACGTGTAGCGAAATTTTTGGTAATACCACTTTTTGTCAGCGTTAGGCGCGCCTCAACGACATTATCAATTTTACGCAAAATATTGGCATGCTTACACCATGGTAAAAATTCAGGATACGCATTAATATCCTCAACCAGCTGATAAATATCGGCTGCGGCATAAGGGACGCGAAGTTCTTGACAAATAATGTTCAAATTAGCTCAAAAGCATGTTAAAATAGATAAATATTAACATAAAGGTCAAGGCAGTGGGAAGCGAGATCGCACTTAATCGCAAGGCGCGCCACGATTATACGCTTGAGGAGCAAATCGAGGCGGGTCTGGTTTTGGAAGGATGGGAGGTTAAAAGCCTGCGCCAGGGCCGTGCTCAGATTAGCGATGCCTATGTGGTGTTTAAAAACCGTGAGGCTTATCTCTTAAATGCCATGATCACCCCTCTGCAAACAGCATCGACGCATATTACCCCTGAATCATCCCGCAGCCGAAAGCTGCTCTTGCATGCGAAGGAATTGACACGCCTGCTTGGCAAAAATCAGGAAAAAGGTTACACTTTAATTCCACTTAAGCTGTATTGGAAAAAAAATCGCGCCAAGGTATTGATTGCTCTTGGAAAAGGCAAAAAAGAGTATGATAAGCGCGCTAGCGAAAAAGAACGCAGTTGGGAGCGACAAAAAGCACAAGTGTTGCGCCGGCACACTTTATAACTGTATTTTGCTATAAATGCACAGCAAAAATACTTGACTTTATATTAAATATATACCAAAATGGCATTATTGGTTGAGAGTGCCAAAAGAGGAATAAAAATAATGACAGACCACCCCGAAAACACTCAAGAACAACTAGGCTTTGATCGTGAACGGCTCACACAACAAGCCGCTAAAATCAAGCTTTATGCCCAAGCCTTAAAAGGCAAAGAACTGCAACTGCGTAAAAAAGAAGAAGAACTCAAGCAGCGCGAAATCCAATTAAAACTCTATCGAAAAAATATTTTACTATCTATTAAAGAGCAGTTATTAGAAAAAAATGTCAGTTACGAAGACCAGGTTAAAATTTTGCAAAAATACAAAGACATCTTGCAAGACATCGCTAAAGACATCCAAGATGACCTTGATGAGATTATGGGTTAAAAATTTAAGGAAAAAAATCATGACTACTGCAGGGAACGCTACTGAAATTACTAGTATGCTACGAGTGGTGCAAGAGCTTATCGATCTCAACAAAATATCTTTAGTTGTTGCCACTACACAGCTTCGCGAATTGTTATTGCACGCTTCACTTGAATCCAATATGAACGAGAATCCAAATACCCTCCCCCCACAAAATCTCTGGAGACATAATGGAGGCAAAAATTCCAGCAAGCCACAAAGCCGCGACCCTAACGCGCCTAGCCAGTAAAACCACAGAAACCCCCTGCATTGGCATCTGTTCGACCATTTATGGTGATTATGTCTGCCGCGGCTGTTTTCGCTCTGCGCAAGAAGTGGTTGACTGGAATGGCTACAATACCTCACAAAAACTTGTAATTCTCAATCGCCTAAATCAGACTATCACGCAAGTGCTGCAAACCAAGCTTTTGATCGCGGATGCTGCGCTTTTGCAAAAAAAATGCCAGCAATATAATATTAAAACTCGCCCAGAATTCACACCTTACACTTGGGCCCACGCACTTTTACGCGAGGGCCTGCATGACATTAAAGATATTAGCAAATACGGCATCATGATTCAGCCTGAATACACGTATTTAAGCCTTGCGAAACTGATTGAAATGATTGATGATGAGCTTTACAAAAAAGATTTAAAATGATTACATAAAGATCTTGCCAAAAAATAATCCAAAGATTATAATACAACCAGGAGAAACCAATGTCCAAAGCAAAAAGCAATCTACTCGAACGCTTAATCGAAGATGTCAGCAGCATTATCCCTGAAAGCCTTGGGGAATTGCAAAAAGATCTTAAAGATCAAATACGCACAGCCTTCACTAAAGTATTAAACGAATGTCAGATTGTCACACAGGAAGAGTTCGAGGCACATACCAAAGCCTTAGAGCGCACACAACATCGCGTTCACGTCCTCGAACAAAAACTTGCAGAGCTTATGGACACCAAATAATGTAGGATATTATGAATTTCGCGGTGACTTATAGTCGTGCTCAACAAAGTATTAATGCGCCCCTCGTCACCGTCGAAGCTCATATCTCACCGGGATTACCACAGTTTTCTATTGTTGGCCTGCCAGAAACAGGGATTAAAGAAAGTCGAGATCGTGTGCGCTCGGCAATTATTACGAGTCATTTTGAGTTTCCTTATCGACGCATTACTATTAACCTCGGCCCTGCTGACCTTCCCAAAGAAGGCGCTCGCTTTGACCTTGCCACCGCCCTAGCCATTCTTTCAGCCACCCAACAAATTCCACCCTTAAGCGAAGATTATGAATTCATTGGCGAACTAGCATTAAGTGGTGAAATCCGTGGTGTCTCCGGGATATTATCGGCAGCGATGGCAGCAAAAAAAGCAAAAAAAACTTTAATCATTCCTGAACAAAATGCCAGAGAAGCGGCTTTGGTTCAGGATTTAAAGTTTTACTCCGCAAAGCATTTATTACAAGTGTGCGCGCATTTTAAAAAAGAAACACTACTGACACTTCACCCAACATCAACTATTGCTGAGGATCTCAATATTTATCCTGATATCCAGGATGTAAAAGGCCAAGCTAGTGCCAAGCGCGCCTTGCTTATTGCCGCAGCGGGCGGACATAATTTATTAATGTCTGGACCACCAGGGACCGGTAAAACCATGCTTGCCTCACGCCTACCTGGAATATTACCACCGCTCAGCCAAGATGAAGCGCTGGAAATTGCAACTCTGCAATCACTCAAAGGCATTGACCTTAAAGTCAATAGTTTTTATCAACGCCCTTTTCGCACACCCCATCATACCAGCTCTGCAGTGGCTTTAGTCGGCGGTGGATCCAACCCAAAACCGGGTGAAATTTCTCTCGCTCATCAAGGGGTATTGTTTATGGATGAGCTACCTGAATTTGATCGTAAAGTTTTAGAAGTACTGCGCGAGCCGATCGAATCCGGAAAAATTCATATCGCCCGAGCCCAACATCAAGTAACCTACCCAGCAGAATTTCAGCTGGTTGCGGCTATGAATCCCTGCCCCTGTGGCTACTTAGGCTCGCGCAAAAAATCTTGTCGCTGCTCGGCTCAACAGATTCAACGCTACCGTGCCAAACTATCTGGGCCATTTTTGGATCGGATGGATTTGTATATTGAAGTAGCGGATGTACCCGATACGCTTTTGCTGAACCTACCTGAAAATAACGAAGATCGCTCCGAACTTTTGCGCAACAAAGTCATCAATGCCCGAGCTTTACAGCTAACACGGCAAGGCAAGCTTAACAAAAACTTAACTAGCAAAGAAATAGAACAACACTGCACTTTATCGATGGAGCAACAAATATGGCTGCAAAATGCCTTTAATCAATTACAACTTTCAGGCCGGGCTTTGCATCGTTTACTGAAAGTTGCACGCACTATTGCAGATTTGGAGGCGAGCCCGGGAATTGAGATGCTGCACTTAACCGAGGCCTTGAGCCTTCGAAAGTAAACCTACACCAATCCCGGCATGGCGCATTTATGCTCAATATAATATTCAAACTCAGGTCGATATTTTTGCACATAACTTTGCACTGGCCACGCAGCTGCATCGCCTAGCCCACAAATGGTATGGCCTTCGATCTTACCGGCAACATCGGTCAGTTTGTCTAAATCACCGGGTTGCCCTTGACCATCCAAAATGCGTCGCAGCATCCGCGCCATCCAGCCGGTACCTTCACGACACGGCGTACACTGACCACAGGACTCTTCCATATAAAAATAGGCAATGCGCCACAGGGCTTTGACCATATCGGTGGTTTCATCCATAATCACAACCGCACCCGAACCTAACATTGACCCTGCTTTACCCAGAGAGTCAAAATCCATCGTTAAATCCATAATCACGTCTGCGGGTAAAATTTTAGAAGAGCTACCACCAGGAATCACGGCTTTTAATTTTCGGCCCTTCCACACACCGCCAGCACGAGCTAACAAATCTTTAAATGGAATACCCAAAGGCACTTCAAAATTTCCCGGAGTTTCGACATGGCCTGAGACTGAGAAGCATTTGAGACCGCCATTATTAGGCAAGCCCAAATCAGCAAACCATTTGCCGCCATTTTGTAAAATTACTGGAACTGATGCATAAGTTTCAGTGTTATTAATATTGGTTGGGCGGCCATACAAACCGTGATTAGCTGGAAATGGCGGCTTAAATCTAGGCATGCCTTTTTTACCCTCCAAGGAATTGAGCAATGCGGTCTCTTCCCCGCAAATATAGGCACCAGCACCAATGCAATTATCGATGTCAAAATCCATTCCCGAACCTAAAATGTTTTTACCTAAAAATCCTGCTTCACGCGATTCTTTCAGTGCTTTTTCAATGGCGTAAAAAGGCTCCCAATATTCACCACGAATGTAATTATAGCCCTTAGTGGCATTCATGACATAACCAGCAATCGTCATACCCTCAAGCACTTGATGTGGGTTGTAACGCAAAATATCCCGATCTTTGCAAGTTCCTGGCTCACTTTCATCAGAATTACAGACGACATATTTTTGCCCAGGCGCATTACGGGGCACAAAGCTCCATTTTAAGCCTGTCGGAAATCCTGCACCGCCCCGCCCTCGCAAACCTGAAGCTTTTAACTCTTCGATAATTTGCTCAACTGGAGGCTTTTCTTTTAAAATGCGCTGCAACACAGAATAACCGCCCACACTGATGTAGGTCTCAAGGGAGGCTGGATTGGCTAAACCGATGGTACGGTAACATACTAAACCTTTAGCTTCTGGCATATCATTGACCCTAAATTTTGCTTAGCGCTATGATACCTGATTTAAGCGCTAGATTCAAAAAAATATTACAGCTTTTTTACTGCCATCATGCTACTTTACCCAAGAATTCGCATTAATAATCTTTTTGCATTATAAACAACCAAACCCCCTGGCTTTTTAATTATTTTTAGCGTATAATGGGTCAAAATTTTGGGGATTTAAATACTATGGCTGAACCAGATCATGTCGCCAGTGCACTTGCAAGCCTTAGAGCAATGCTTGAGAAACTGGCTAAACGCGAAAAAGAAGAAGCAGCCGCACTAGAGCAAGCTGCCGAGGCCCAAAACTTGAAGACCGATGCTGACAAGTCCCAAACCGCTGAGCCCCCCCTCCAGACTCTCAGCATTGACCCTACAGTGGAAGGCCCTACCTTTGGCCCTGCTCATAAAGGCGAGATTCAAAAAATTATTGACGATCTAGAAAGGGGAGATATTACCCCTGAGACCTGCGTGGAAAGGCTTGAAGCAATCGGAGCGAGATTAGATCCTGAGCTTGAAGCAGAAATAGAGGCACTTGAAGCCAAAATGCAGGATGGGCAATACGCGGAACAGACTGATGAATTTTTTCAGACTGTAGAGGCATCTGATGCAGAGTCAGCTGCTGCAGTTGCAGCGATTGCAAGGGAAGAAGCAGGCGCCGCTACGCAGGCTAATCCAAGCTATGACGGCGCCCAGGATGCTGATGGCTCTCAACCCACTCTAGATCAAGGCTCCCAAAAGGATGATGCACAAAAACAGGAAGAAGAAAAGCAAAAACAGGAAGAAGAGTCACAACAAAAATCTGAAAAAACCTCTGATGGCAAGCTTGACCCTGGCGCCCACAATAGTAGCGCGAGCTCTTCAGGACTACTAGGAGCAGGAGGAGGCTCTAGCCTTGGCTCTAGCAGCAATGGCAGTGACAACCAAGCACTTGGAAGCGCCATTGCAGCAATGCCACCCGTTGGCGCTCCTAGCCCCAACGGAGCCCCTATGTCATTCGCTAGTGCGACAGGGATAGGTGGTCCCAGTGTTCTTAGCAGTAAATCGGATGCTACTAGTGACCCAGGACAGGTTGATAATACCGACCTTGATCCAGGCAACGGCGGCTCCGCTGATGCTGGTGCTGGTGCTGATGCTGGTTCTGGCGCAGGCATGGCTCCTTAGTTATACCCTAAACTTTTAAGCGCTGCATCATCATCGGCCCAATTGCTTTTGACCTTAACCCACAGGCGCAGCATTACTTTTTTGCCTAGCAATTGCTCAAGATCACGACGCGCGTCTGTACCGATTTTCTTTAAGCCCGCCCCCGCCTCTCCAATTACAATGGCCTTTTGCGAGGTCCGCTCTACAAAGATGGTCGCAGAAATATCATTAATCGCCGCCTCTTCTTTGAAAGCATCAATTTGCACCGTAGTAGCATAAGGCAGCTCTTCCCCCAAATAGCGCATTAATTTTTCCCGAATAATTTCCGCGATCAAAAAACGCGTCGATTTGTCGGTTAGCTGATCTTCATCAAAAATAAATTCCTGCTCAGGCAAATATTGGCTAATTACCTGACAGAGCAAGGCGACATTATCACCCGTTTCTGCTGAAATCGGCACAACATCTCTAAATGGAAACTTGTCTTTAAACATCTGCATCATCGGCAGCAATTTGTTTTTGTCCTGAATGCGATCGACTTTGTTCAGCACTAAAATCACGGGGGTCGCTAAATTCCCTAGTTTTTTTAAAATAAAATCTTCATCATCACTCCACCGCGGCTCAATCACCCAAAGCACGACATCGACGTCATGGAGGCTCGTGAGCGCTGCTTTATTCAAATAGCGATTTAGCGCTTTTTTATTTTGCGTATGAATCCCCGGGGTATCAATAAATACCATCTGCACATCGGCCTCCGTTTTAATCCCTAAAATCTGATGGCGCGTGGTTTGGGGTTTTTTGGAAGTAATACTAATTTTTTGCCCAAGCAAATAATTCAGCAAAGTAGATTTACCGACGTTGGGCCGACCAATAATGGTAATGTATCCGCATTTTTTAGACATAGCTCTTAACCTGTTTATTTGCATAAACCCTATACTAACAGTGATTGCAAGCTTCTAAAAGAAATTTTTGACTCACATGCCATCGCCCCAAGCCCAATCTTTTGTTACAATAAGCCCTTATCATTTTTGATCAGGGCCTTATGCTTCATCCCTTATTGACCGACCTTAATCCCATGCAATGCGATGCCGTGACTGCGCCGCCTGAGCACTTTCTTGTGCTTGCCGGGGCTGGGTCTGGCAAAACTCGCGTGCTTGTACATCGCATGGCTTGGCTGGTGCAAGAGCTTGGGGTTGCGCCTTTTCACATCTTAGCTGTGACCTTCACTAATAAAGCCGCTAAAGAAATCAAAGAACGGGTTGAGCATTTACTTAATATCCCTGCTGATGGCTTGTGGCTGGGGACTTTTCACGGCATTGCTCATCGACTGCTGCGTATTCATTATGAAGCTGCAAAGCTTCCGCAAAATTTTGCGGTTTTGGATAGCGATGATCAGCTGCGCATGATTAAACGCATTGCCAAATTGATGAATCTTGATGATAAAAATTACGAGCCGCGTAAATTACAAAATTTCATCAACAACCACAAAGAGCAAGTCGAGCGTCCAGATCAGCTCAAAATTAATGAGCGTGATTTTTATAAAAAAACATTTCAAGAAGTATATCGCCAATACGAAGCACTCTGCCAACAAAATGGCTGTGTCGATTTTACCGAATTATTGCTGCGCAGTTTTGAACTTTTGCGCGATCATGCCAATATCCGCGAACTTTACCAACAGCGTTTTCGCCATATTTTGGTGGATGAGTTTCAGGACACGAATACTTTGCAATATTTATGGCTTAAAATATTGATGAGCAATGATAATAAACTCATGGTCGTTGGCGATGATGACCAATCGATTTATGGCTGGCGCGGCGCAAAAATTGAAAATATTCACAAGGTGCAAAAAGATTTTCCTGGCAAAATTATTCGCCTTGAACAAAACTATCGTTCGACACAAAATATTCTTAATGCCGCTAACTCTGTCATTACCAATAATGAGGGACGCTTGGGTAAAGAGCTGTGGACCGAGGGCGCTGTGGGCGAGCCTATTTATTTGTATGCTGCTTTTAATGAGCTAGATGAAGCACGCTTTGTGGCCGATCGCATTCATGAGTTACAACGGCAAGGATATTCATCCGAGCAAGTCGCCATTTTATATCGTGCCAATGCCCAATCGCGGGTACTGGAAGAAGCTTTATTACAAGCACGCATTAGCTATCGGGTTTATGGTGGCCAGCGCTTTTTTGATCGCGCTGAAATCAAAAATGCCCTGGCCTATTTGCGCCTTGCAATGAATGCTGATGATGATGTTGCCTTTGAACGCGTACTGAACTTTCCGACGCGTGGTATTGGTGATCGTAGCTTAACTTTTTTACGTGACAGTGCTAAACAAAAACAGATTTCGTTATGGCAGGCCTTAAAAGATGAATTACAAAATAATATTCTGGGTGCCCGTGCTGGTAATGCGCTTAAAGAGTTTTATTACTTACTACTAGAGCTTCATGATATGACAAGCTCCGAACGCTCTGTGATTGATCAGGCTGATACCATTATCAAAAAAAGCGGCCTGATCGAACACTATGAAGCCGAGGGTGATGATGTCAGCCAGGGTCGTAATGAAAACTTAAATGAACTTGTTAATGCCGTGGGTGAGTTTGTGTATTTACAGCAAAAAGAAGGCTTGACCCCAAGTCTGAGCGAATTCCTTGCGCACGCAGCCTTAGAATCGAGCACTGATCGAGCGACAGAACACGATGCCGTACAAATGATGACCCTGCATTCTGCCAAAGGGTTAGAGTTCCCCTGCGTATTTTTGGTGGGTTTTGAAGATGAGCTCTTTCCCGCACGCGCTGCTGATGAAGATCCTACGCGATTGGAGGAAGAACGACGCTTATGCTATGTCGGCATGACGCGCGCCATGAAGCTCTTATTTATTAGTTATGCCGAAAATCGTAGACTCTATGCTGAAAGCAAAGCGCATACACCCTCGCGGTTTTTAAGCGAAATTCCTAAGGCTGCGATTACACCTCTACGCATGCAGCATCAAAATCCAAGAGCGCGCTATCAGTTTTCAGAAGCGACAGCAAAAGCACCTTTATTCACACCTAGCTCTAATTTTAAAATTGGCCAGATGCTACAACATCCTAAATTTGGCGAAGGCATCGTGCTGAATCAAGAGGGCTCAGGCGAACAAGCCCGCTTGCAAATTAAATTTCGCGAGGTTGGTGTCAAATGGATTATGGCGAGTTTTTTTGCTCAATAAACTTTAGCGCTGCCTTCGGGTCGGGTTTTAAATCTACGATGCATCCATAAATACTGCTCGGGATATTTGCGGATATAATCCTCTAATAATGACTGCCACTGCTGAGCATCCGCGACATCATCACCACTGGGAAAATTGCTCAGTGGTTCTAAACTTAAACCCTCATAACCACCTTCTGGTAAACGCCTAAAAAACACCGGAATAACTTGAGCATTCCCCGTTTTTGCTAATACGCTCACGCCATGCACTGTTGCGGTAGGTACGCCAAAAAAATTAGTCCATACTGAACGTGACAACCCAAAATCTTGATCTGGTGCATAGCAAAGAATTTTATGATTACGCAAACATCGCACCATCCCCCTAACATTCGTATGCCTAATTAAACCTTGTAAATATGGAGTACGCCCCTTAGTGATCAAATGCTCAAAAAATGGATGATGACTTTGTTTGTGCACTAAGTTTAGAGGCACCCGCGCACCAAACAAACGTCCCGAAATTTCTACACACGTAAAATGCCCCGTGAGCCACATAAAGCGATTGCCATTGTTCATCAACGCCATTGTCGACGCCTCATTCACCCAACGAAAGGGGATTTTATTAAAGCGCCGTGAAGACATAAACCAGGCCATTAAGGCCTCCATCACCCCCATCCCTATACTTTTAAACGAATCCTTGACCAAGGTTTTGCGCGTGTTTAATGATTTTTCTGGAAAACATAAACCGATATTGACCTCGACAATCTGCCGACGCTTCGATGCTAGGCAATAGGTCAGCATACCCAAACCTCGACCGATAGCTAGCTGCCACTTGATGGGTAATATGACCAGAAGACGCATCATTAAGACGCCCAGCCACAGCAACCAATACTTTGGCCCAAGCAAAGATTTAGACATATTGCAGACATCCCTTGATTGATTGGATCTTTTCGATTCATCAAAAATGCCGCTCAAAGCATTATTTAATAAACTGAAGCACTGCCTTCTGGCCGCGTCTTAAATCTACGATGAATCCATAAATATTGATCGGGATATTTACGAATATACTCCTCTAACAATGACTGCCACCTCTGAGCATCAGCGACATCATCACCACTGGGGAAGTTAGTGAGTGGCTCAAAACTCAAACCCTCGTAACCTCCGGTTGGCAAACGCCTAAAAAATACAGGGATTACTTCGGCATGTCCTACTCTTGCTAATACACTCACACCAGGGACTGTTGCCGTAGGAATGCCAAAGAAAGTAGTCCATACCGAACGTGATAAACCAAAATCTTGATCTGGGGCATACCAAAGCACTTTACGCTCACGCAAACATCTCACCATGCCCTTAACATTGGTATGCTTAATTAAACTTTCTGAATAAGGGGAGCGCCCTTTTGTCATCAAATACTCGAATAAGGGATGATGACTTTGTTTATGCACTAAATTTAAAGGCATCCCATAGCCAGAAAAACATTGACCAAAAAAACGCCCTGCAATTTCTAAACAGGTAAAATGCCCACTGATGGTCATTGCATGTTGGGCATTTTTGATGAATGCCATCGTGCTTGCCTCGCCTATCCAATGAAAGGGGATTTTTTTAAAGCGGCGCTCGGGCATAAACCAAGCAATAAAAGCCTCTATGGCCCCCATGCCTAAACTTTTGAAAGAATCTTTCACCAGGGCTTTGCGCTCACTTAATGATTTTTCCGGAAAACACAAATTAATATTTACATGAGCAATATGTCGCCGTTTTGGCACTAACCAGTAAAACAGCATTCCTACGCCTCGGCCAATTGCTAGTTGCCACTTGATAGGCAACATGACCTCAAGACGCATAATCCCAATACCCAGCCACAGCAGCCAGTATTTGGGACCAAGTAGCGACTTAGGCATATTCAATATATTCTTTGGTTAATGGATCTTGAGGATTGGTAAATAACGCTTCGGTCGCAGCATATTCAATTAAATGCCCTGCTTTTAAAAACATCGTTTTATCTGCAAGACGACGCGCCTGATTTAAATTATGCGTGACCAACACAATGGTATATTTTTCGCGAAGGCGCTTGATGAGCTCCTCCACCTTTTGTGTTGATGCAGGATCAAGAGAACTCGTCGGCTCATCTAATAAAATAATGCTGGGCTCGATAATTAAGGTTCGAGCAATACACAAACGCTGCTGCTGACCGCCCGATAAGTTAAATGCGGAAGTTCTGAGCTTATCCTTTACTTCATCCCATAAAGAGACCTCTTCCAAGACTTTTTGAATTAGGACCATCTCTTCTTCTTTGGTGACTTTTTTGTGCGTCCGCAAGGCAAAAGCGATATTATCATAAACCGACATTGCAAAAGGCGTAGGCTTTTGAAACACCATACCCACTTTACTGCGCAACCACATTAAGTTCGTTTTTTTCGCTAAAATTGATGTGCCCTCAACGATAATCTCACCCTCCGCCTCTTGATGCGGATGCAAATCATATATGCGATTAAAGCTACGCAATAAAGTAGATTTTCCCGACCCCGATGGCCCAATAAGTCCGGTAACTTCATGCTTAGCAATATCAACATTGATATCAAACAATACCTGATTCTTTGCGTAAAAAAAGTTTAAATGCTTGACAGAAATAGCCGCTTCCATACCTTCCTCTTATTTATTTTTAGCCAATAAAAATCGCGCCAATAGGCTCAACACCAAAATTACGATCATTAATAAAACTGCACCAGCAAATGCCAAAGCCTGCCAATTTGAATCTGGGCTCATGGCAAATTGAAAAATCGTGACCGGCAAACTGGCAATAGGCTGCGTTAAAGACGCACTCATAAATTGGTTATTTAAACTTGTAAATAATAATGGCGCGGTCTCACCCAACATGCGCGCTAATGCCAAGAAAAAGCTACTCAAAATCCCTGCTTTACAACTACGATATAAAATACCCAAAACCACGCGCACTTCACCTGCACCCAAAGCGAACCCTGCTTCTTTTAGCTGAGGTGGTAAAGTTGTTAAGACATCTTGGGTACCACGAATAACGATTGGCAAACCTACCAATGCTAAGGCCAAAGCACCTGCTATCGCTGAGAAATGCCCCATGGTTAATACAACAATGCTGTAAATAAATAGGCCAATAATGATCGATGGGATGCTCAATAAGCTATCATTTAAGAATTGCAAAAATTTGGATAACCGCTCGTGCTTATGCAAACTTAAGTAGGTTCCTGTTAATAAACCAATCGGAATTAACAATACCAAAGCACAAGCCACCATCAAAAGCGACCCTACCAAAGCATTTAACAAACCACCATAAGTGACACCTGGTGGCGGCGTACTTTCGGTGAGTAAATGCAGGTTTAACGCCGGCAGGCCCATCGCGACGACTTTATAAATAATCGCGATAAAAATAATCAACATAAACACAAAGCTGATGTACGCTGTGCTATGCCAAATCACTCCTTTAAGATTACGTTTTACATATATCATTACGTCTTACGCCTTATATCTTTGCAACAATAACCGTGCGCACACAATCACCACGAAGGTAATTGCAAATAAAATAAATCCAAGCGCCAATAAACTCGAAGGATATAGCTTGCCTAATGCCTCGGTAAATTCATTGGCGATACTAGATGAAATTGTAGTGCCTGGTGCAAACAAAGAAGTAAACAATTGATGGGAATTACCAATCACAAAAGTCACAGCCATAGTCTCACCCAATGCCCGTCCCAAGCCCAACATACAAGTTCCGATAAAGCCTGAGCGAATCTGAGGCATTAATACTTTAAACATGACCTCAAATGGCTTAGCACCTAGGCCGAACGCAGCCTCTTCCGTTTGCTTGGGCACGGTTTCTAATAAATCTAACAACATTGCTGATAGCATCGGTAATACCATCATGGCCAAAATAATACCGGCGGTAAAAATACCAATCCCAATGCCAGGACCTGAAAATAAAAAACCGATTAAAGGCAAATGGCCGATGGTCGCAGTCATCGCTGGCTCAACATAATTTGCCATGATCGGCACAAGCACTATCATGCCCCACATGCCAAAAATAATACTGGGAATGCCCGCCATCAAATCAATAAACACGCGCACGGATTTTTGGAAAGACACAGGCACTAGTAAATGCACAGTCAAAGCGACCAATAAGGACCAAGGAATGACAATCAACATAGCGATCAGTGAGGTAACTAAGGTTCCTAACAGCGCGCTTAAAGCGCCAAAATCTTCATTGACTGGATCCCAAGCTCTACTCGTTAAAAACCCCCAGCCAAACTGGTGGAACGCAGGCGCGCTTTGATACCAAAGAGAAAAAGCGATTGCTAGAATAATAAAAATTAACAGGGTTGCGGTTAAACGACAACCCTGAGAAAAAAATGAAAAGTTCATTATTTCTTAGACCACGATTGCTCAACATTGGTGACCATTGTACTAGAAAGCGGAACGTATGCAAGCTGACGAGCAACATCCGACTGACTAAAGGCAAATTTGAAGAAATCATACACTTGTTTTTGATCACTAGGCGCAAGATCTTTACGCACTAAAGCATAAGTCGCTGCCATGATGGGCCAGGCATTTTTGTCATTGACATGACTCCAATCGAGCACACCGTTAGGCATTAATTTAACCCCTGCTGTGGCTGCATTAAAGCTAGGCATACCTGCTTTAACGACTTGACCCGCAGCATTTTTCATACTCGCCATGGGTAAATTATTTTCTTGGGCATAGGCATATTCTACGTAACCGATACTACCAGGGACGGTTTTGACAAAATTAGCAACGCCAGCATTGCCCTTGCCACCAATACCCACAGGCCAAGATACCGCTGTATTGCTACCAATTTGCTTATCAAATGCAGGGCTGACGCTATCTAAATAGCGCGTAAAATTATAAGTGGTACCCGAACCATCGGCGCGATAGATGACGGTAATGGCTTGATGTGGTAAGTTTAGTTTTGGATTCAGGGCTTTTAGCGCGGCATCATCCCAATACGTAATTTTGCCTAAATAAATGTTTGCTAGCGCCGCACCATCGAGCACCACTGGCCCATTAGTTTTAACGTTCTCAGCCATAACAATACCGCCCATAATCATAGGGAATTGCGCCAGACCACCACTGGCTAAATCTGCAGCTGCAAGGGGTTTATCGGTTGCGGCAAATTCTACAGTCTTCGCATTCACCTGGCTGATTCCCCCACCAGAACCGATCGCTTGATAATTGACTTGAATCTTGGTTTTAGCCTGATAATTTGCCGCCCACTTAGAAAGCGCTGGGTAGACAAAGGTTGAGCCCGCACCTGTAACATCAGCATGAGCACTGACTGCGAACATAAGCGCCATTGGAACAAAAATCTTTTTCAACTGCATCGACATAGGAGATCCTTAAATGTAAGTTGTTGGACTGTGATCATAGCAAATCTTGATGAAAAAAGGGTGAAAATTATGTGGCTAAAAATACATAATAAGCGTTCGCGATGATACCCCCCCAGCTTGTAAAAATAGCAATGACCAAAACAGCCTGCACAATCAATACCACCAAGGAAAATTATAAAATAAATTTTTTAACATTATAACATTGACAAAAAACAATGATAACATTAAAATAACCAATAATTAAAATTAAAACCACAAACAAATAAAACACAACTGCGAGCATTAAAAATATTGAGTTATATCGCTTTTCACCCAAACTTAATTCCACCGCAGCAAATTAGCACTACTAAAAAAATGGAGCACTCATGGCATCAGCAGCACCCAAGATCTCTACTATAACTCCAGAGCAACAAAAAGCATTCACAGAGCTAATCACTTCTTGCGCAGAGCATTTTCATTTTAAGGTTAAATGCACAGAGAAGCGCAAACACTTCAATAAATATGAAATCAAACTAAGTGCCTCAGCTGACGACAACGCTAGAGAGCTGGTTAGAATATTTAAAGAACCTTCCCACGGCAAGATCGAGGTCAAGCAACCTACGATGATCGATTCATCATACAAAATTAATATTGATCTTGCAAAACTTCAGGGACACCAACTAGAATTACTTAGCGCTTCAATAAGTAAGATGATTCCCCAACCAGCTCCAAGCTCAATAGCCACAACCAGAGGATCAACTGCCGATTCTATCAGGCGCACAGCAGGAGCAGCCAGCCCCGCCCCACCTCAACCAACTTTCACGGCAGCTGCACCCACCGCAGGACAGGTAACTCCACCAACTACCACTGAAGAATCCGCTGGCGATTCTACCAGGCACACAGCAGGAGCAGCCAGCCCCGCTCTACCTCAACTAACTGTAACGGCAGCTGCATCCATCGAAGAACAGATGCCCCTACCAAATAACACTGAGGAATCAGCTGGCCCTGCGGAGCACCCACCCGCTTTACCAGAAGCCGAGCCAGATGCAGCAGCTACAAGCACTCTACAACAAACACCCCTACCTCAAGCTACCCAAACAGCTGATAACCAAACCATACCGACCATTGCACCAACTGCGCCAGAAGGCGCTCTGATATCTCATGATTTCTCGCAAGCTCCAGGATCGGAAGCTGGAACTGAGGCCCCAGCAGAAGGTATGTTTAACGCAGAAACACAAGGTCATATTGCCCGCATTGCATCAATGGATAAAGATACACTCTGGCAAAGCTTAATGGCACCCAGCCCATTGCGTCAGCCCAAGCCAACGGATATAACCATAAGACAAAAAGACCCAATAGCTTCGGCTCTCACTTTCATGGTATACGACTTGCGCAGGATTAAGACATTAACTGCCATGGCCCTAGCTCACTATTCACAATTCTTAACAGACTTGCTAAAAGCACTAAATCGCGCTGAAACAGATATCGCCCAGACTACCCAGAAGCTTAAAAGTGAATATGATAAGGCTCGAGAATCCGCCCGCAACGCTAGTCGCTTGTTTGATGCTTTTTTCGAACTCCTGATAACTATTAATCATATAGCCCCACTCCCAGACTTTGCAACGCAATTGCATGAGGCTCAGAAGTCTAGTGGTAATTTGATAAAAGAGATTTTTACGTCCTTGAGCGCACTTTACTTTATTTTTTTAGACTCGCGCCATTTAACAGAGACAAAACTATGCGAACTCCAAGCTCAAACCTCAGATTTCGCAGATGACTTGGTTAAAAATTATTCCGACTTACAGATTCGCTCACTTACCCAGAACTTGGCCTCACAAAACCCTTGGCTAAGAACTACATCTAGCGCGCAAATTCCGAATATCAATGAGATGCATAACGATATCCACGCATTTAAAGCACACACCGACAAACAATACAATGGATTCCAGGATATAGTCCGTGCTGGATTAGCATCTTACACTTATAGCACTACTGGCACTACCGCCATCTTATTCTACGCTCCATTAGCACCAGATAGCTCGGTATCTGCTGCTGGCGGCGCGGCCTCCAACCCTGATCGAGGCAACCAGCTGATACCGCATTGACTATAATATCCAAGCATAGAACTTTCTGCGCTTGGGTATTATTGATATCATTACCACCCCTGCCACTGAAATCAATGTGATGCTATAATGACGACTCTAATTAATCATGTTTAGACTTTCATGAAAACTATCCTGATCATTGAGGACGAAGCTCCAATTCGTGATATGCTGCGCTTTGCCTTAGAGCTTGCTAACTTTCATTTTCTTGAGGCTGAAACCGGTAATGCCGGCTTGCAGCTGATTCACAAACATCACCCAGATCTCGTACTCCTTGACTGGATGCTACCTGATCAATCGGGATTAGAGGTGATTAAAAAATTACGCACGCAAGCTGCGACGCAAAAATTGCCCGTTATTATGCTCACCGCTTTAGCGCAAGAAGAACATAAAGTTAAAGGCCTCACTATGGGTGCTGATGACTACATTGTGAAGCCATTTTCACCGATGGAGCTTATGGCGCGCATCCAGGCAGTGTTGCGCCGCACCACCGAGCGCACAACGCTTGCTACTAACGGCATTAATCTCGACCTCACTGAAAACAAAGCCAGCATCAAAGGCACAACCTTACGCTTGACGGTATTAGAATTTAAATTACTTGCTTGGTTTTTAAAGCACCCTGGCCAACTTGCCTCGCGTGATCTTTTGCTTACACAAGTGTGGGGGGATGAAAAGGTTGTGACTGACCGCTCGGTGGATACTTATGTTAAACGCCTGCGCAAGACACTGGATGATTTTGGTCTCGCACATTTAATTACGACCGAGCGTGGCCTAGGCTATCGTTTTAATCCGGAATAATCATGATTGATAACGCCCTCATTCAAAGTGAACGCCTTAACAAAATGCGCCAAGACTTTGTGGCGAACGTTTCACACGAATTAAGAACACCGCTCACAGTCATTCATGGCTATGTGGACACACTCTTGTCATTATATCAAGAAGACGCCAAGCTTAATCCTATTTTTACGCAAATTCTTGATCAAACCAAACGCATGGATATGATTATTTCAGATCTATTGCTCTTGGCTAAAATTGAAAATGAAAACCCGGTCGCCGGGAGTGATCCGATCGACATTGCCAAATTGATTCAAGATATTGTGCAAGATGCTAAAAACTTAGGCAAAAACCAACATCAGTTTATTTTAGAGATTGACCCCACGCTTAAATTGTTTGGTGAAATTAACGAATTACGTAGCGCTCTATCCAATATTATTTTTAACGCTGTTCATTACACCAAAGCCCAGGGCACCATTACCATTTCTTGGTATCAGCAAGCGCAACTGGCATATTTTAAAGTGATGGATACTGGGATTGGCATCCCTGAAAAAGACATCCCTCGGGTCACCGAACGTTTTTATCGCGTCGACAAAGGACGTTCACGACAATCCGGCGGCACAGGCTTGGGACTCGCTATTGTCAAACACGTATTACTACGCCACCAAGCTGAGCTCGAGATTCAAAGTGTTTTGAACAAAGGCAGTACCTTTACGTTTGTGTTTCCCGCCGAGCGGGTCGCAGTTTGATTATTCTCAAAAATTATCACATCGAGATATGTTTAAGAAATAAAACTTCAAATATTAAGTATTTTTACGAAAAAAAATAGACTTATTTTAATTAAATATAAATTTTCAAACCTTCCCAGCATCCAATCCCACTTGTAAATTTAATCATAGTCCGATGAAGAATACTCGTCATCACCAACAGAATAGGGAGGCGCGAGCCCCACTTCCTCCTCTACCGCTCTGGGCTCAGTCCATGACAATAAAGAGACACTCGCTTTTGTACGCCGCATTCCTCCAGGGGCCATTGCCTCCAGATGCGCACGCAGATCCCTAATTTCTTGGTCAAGGAGAGCCACATCGTTTTGTAATTTTGAATACACACCCTCGGAGCCACGTAATAGCATATAATTCTCACGATAATCTTTTACGCTTGCCGCAATTGCTTCTGATGGAATGATCGGAATAGCCGGATCAGGCACCGCAGGTAAATCTGGACTTTGACCCAAAATACTGATCTCCCAGCCTTTTGCTTGCACTTTGCACTTTTGCCCCATCTTCACATAAAAACTAATTTCACCCCGGCCCTGTTTAATGATCTCAATAGATGCAGCATTAAACCCAAACAATTCTAAGCTCTTTCTTGCACCCTCTGCCAGAGCACTCCCACCCTGGAGCAGCTGATGCAGATAAGTTAAATTGGAAATAAGATAGGGCAACTCTCCTGTATAAGCATACAACTCAGAATAAAGCTTAGCTAATAACTGAAAATTACGCGGCTCTGAACCAGGCCCTCTCTCTTTTCCAAGCTCGCTTTCAATATCCTGCTTACAGCGCTTAATATTTTCAGACTGACTTACGACTTTTGCCCTAAGCACTGCTGTTAAATCAGCTCGATAATGAATGCGCCGTTCGATTTGCTCTTTTTCTTTTTGCTTGGATTCCAACAGCCCCCTTATCTCAGAAATTTCGAGAGGCCCCCACATCTCAATATCCACAGCATCTACACCCTTAGTTAAAGCACAATCAAACATTATTAACACCTAATTTAT
>CAIQBE010000023.1 GCA_903870015.1 uncultured Thiotrichales bacterium | reverse complement strand
TAAAAAATTATAAAAAACAATATTTAAAATTAATTTTTTAAGACAAAAATCACAGACCCATGATTTAATTTGCAAAAAAGGCGATACAAGCTAGTATTTTCAGTGCTTTCAGTTAATTTCAACCTGCCCGATGCTTGAATTTAGTTGCAGCTTTTTAATGCACTAAGGACTGGCGCAGAACCCTGGCATGCACGCCTAGGCCTCGATTATGCAGCAGCCTTACTTTTTTAACCCCAAGACGATGACCGTGTAGCATAATAACGTTTAAGATACATACCTGAACCACTGATATTGACCTGTTGGGTTAAGCTTGTTAGGCCTGACTGAGCGTCTTGCACTAAGGCACTCTGCTGTACTGGGTTATCTACACTACCGACGGTATGGTATACATTCCCCATGATCGCACGCTTACCGTAGCCGCTACTGACCTCTTGAATACCATGCGCTTGTGGGTTATTTTTTAGAAGATCAAGGCTTGAGCCTAAGTTGATCCCCGCAGGATGTTGCTGGGTATCCTGCACACTCATATTAATTTCGCTGTAGGGATTACTTAAGTCTTGATGCCGTAAATGCACATTCACGCCTCCGGAAGTATTCATACGACTTTCATGATAATTAACTGCATTGATATTACTAGGACGCTCGTTATTATCTAAACTTCCTAAGATAATCCAATCATAAGATGCACCATTTTGGGAACTAATCATGACTTCAGCCGTACCGCTCATACTATGAGATGCGCCCCCCGCTGAAGTGCTGGTCGCCTGCAAATCTCTAAAGCTCACCCAAGGATCATTGTTAGCA
Organism: uncultured Thiotrichales bacterium; assembly: GCA_903870015.1. Taxonomy (GTDB): domain Bacteria; phylum Pseudomonadota; class Gammaproteobacteria; order Francisellales; family CACEW01; genus CAIQBE01. Next base: position 24,918 of record CAIQBE010000023.1, on the reverse strand, counting down.
TCAGTCAGAAAGCGCTTGGGAAACTTTACTTTAAATTCCCCAATATTACTGACCTGATCCTCGCTTTGTATTTCAGCGCCTGTGAGCGTTGCGGGCAAAGGCAGGCGCTGAATACACGGACCCAGCCAACTGCGATCATGATCATGCCTCATCACTGCGATTGAATCAAAATGCCAGGTACCATGCTCAAATTGACCGCTTAATTTAACTGCCTCAATAAAGCCAGTAATATTTTCTAATGCCACCCGTTGGCCGGCCCTCAAACCACTATAATAACTATGCAACTTATAGCAATGATCATTCGCATGTTTTAATTGATGCACATAGTTGCTCATGCTCTGGGTAATGTCTGGCGGGCTATAGCATGGCGACATCCACAATAATGGCTGCCCACTCATATTGGCGATTTTATCATTGGGACTTTTGAGGCTGTGCATCATGTTGCTTAAGCTTGCTTTGACGGCTTTGGGATCATAAAAAATAGCCCGACCCACTACCTGCGAATATTTTTGTTGTTGTTCAATCCGATAAATCAGTGGCTGATCCCGACATACATCTTCTTGCTTATCGGGATGAAAAAATAAAGTCTCGCTGTGCTGTGTTAATTTATAAAGCGCATCGACAAAAACCACCTGCTCGCCCGTCGCTGTTTCTTCAAAATAAAAGCGAATACCGTACTGCGTCAGCGCCTGCAAATATTCAAAATTATTGTCGGCATAGCTAATTTCAAGGCGTTGACATGGGGTAACAAACAGACTATCTGTTATTAAATTAGTGTAAGGTGCTCTGGCATTTTGAAGTAGCGCTTGTATAATGTCACTAATGCTTTTATTTGGATAAAGATTAATATTTCGTCTTAAGGCTAAAGCGTACAAACGCGGCCGAATCTCTAAGACATAATCCCAGCGCTGTTTGATAGCATCCTCATGGCGCGTAATGCTCGTCAGCATCCCACTAATTTTGACGTGATTAAATTTAAAAGTAATGCTTGAAAATAGCTCTGGCATAGCGACATCTATAGCGCCATGGCAAGTAATTTTTAAGGTATATAACGCACTCATCCGATCATCAAAAGTAAAACTTGATATCATCGTGGTGCTGTTATCGATACAACCATCAGGCCAGATAATTTCTGCAGACATAGCTCAGATGATATTAAATGATATGATCAAATAATAATCCTGTGTTCAAATTTTGTCAAGCGACCACCTGGTTAGCCATCCAGCTATCGCGAAGCACTATCCAAACTTTGTGATGACCCAGTAGCCCCTCCTAGACTCACTTCTGGTGTGGCACTACTGCATGATGCTATACCACTGTCTTTAATTACGGTTGCTGTTTGTGCTGCTACTATTTTTGGCCCTACTGCCTTTCTTCCACAACAATGATTCACTGTTGATTTTAATACACTCCAGGCTGCACCAAAAAAACCCACTGCACCGACCGCTACACTACTTGAAGCTGCAATCAATAAAGTTTTAGCAGCTATTAGTCCAGCAATAACAGGAATTGCTGCTCCTGCTGTAAATACTCCTGCTGCGGCAGCGCTTACCACTGTAAGAGGTGCGCTGATTAAAAAGGTATTACTTGTGTACCAAGGCTTGCGCTCAAACTTAAGTAGCTCTTTATTTTTGGCTTGATTGCCTTCGCTGACAACCTGTTTTTTGTGCTTATGCTTCATCTTCATAATTAAAGCACTATCTGTCGCTGATGTAGGGACTATTGCCTCTATTTTACCGGGTTTCATAGCAACATCCTGAAAACGCGAGCCACAAATACCATGACGATCACGCATTAAAGAACCCAAAGGCGTATAGGGATCAGTAGCCGCCTGCTCATCGTGAAATCTTATTGTATCCTTTGCTTCTTGATAAGCCGCAAAGAGCTCAACCACTGCGTCGCGCGTTTCACACCCTTGAATAGCGTTTTCCATAACCGTATTTACTGCATCCCGCGCCGCTTTTTTGTGTTTATCTAATATGCCTTGTGTACTTAATTTTTTATGGACATACTCGACTAACACCTTCATTGCCTCTCTATACTTATGAGAGCTAACGAGACTCGCTGCTAGTTGCAATTGATTCGGCTCAATCAAGCACTTTACTATTATTGCCCCCGCTTCGCAATGACCACCCTCCATCAAACTTTTTGCTGCTGCATATTGTGCTTCTTCTGTCTTCCTATCGAATGCTTCTAAATCTAACGGCGGCACCTCTCTATCACAAGCTGCAGAAAAATCATCTACGACTTCCTTAACTTCTTCTCCAACGCTTTTTAACGCGCTTAACTTCAATGCAAATTTTTGCTGAAAAGCCTGCATGGTAGCTGCGTGCTGATCCGAAGGCTTGCTAGTATACTCACGCAAAGAACTATATATCAACCCATCCATTTCCTGAATGATTGTTAAAAATTTTTCTTTAAACTCAATACCTTTATACGCAGGTAAGGTGTTTTGCTTTTGAACTAAAAGTTCTTTTATATCTTTAACTTGACTCATAAAATGACAATAGGGATTACTTTTGGAAGTGCCCCGATCTAGCCTGGTTCCCCGTGCTAATAACTCTCCAAGTCGTCCATCAGAAAGTCTTCTATGGCGCAATGCATCTTCTATAACATCTGCATCTGCCCCCCCTTTTTTCAAGCTAGTTAGATCAAGTTTATAGCGTCTTTTTTCTGCATCAAAAACTAATTGATAGCTAAAATCAATATCTACAGGGATGATTTCTTTTTCACAGGAAACTCTACTGCTGCCCTCGTTCATACTAACTTCGATGGCGCTAATATGCCCTTCAATCGTTATACGAGGATTACCGTTTTCTTCTTTGCTAAGTAAAACTTTATGCTCATAAATAGAGGCTATCTTTGGATCCATTCCTGTCGAAAAGACTAATATTTGAGCTAATGGATAATATATATTTTGAGGTAAACATAAAATACCTCCTAAGTTTCCACTTACTTCTGGATCACCCTCGAGCTCTAAATGAGTAAAAATATGCTGACGTAGTTCCCTAATATCAGGAGAATCTTTCGCACCATTAAAAGTATAATTCTTGACCTTCGCAAAGTTAGCATAAAGATTTAAAGTTCCTCTAGAACCTATGGTATAGTAATTTTCATTTCTAGAAAGATCACCAGCCAAAGCATCTTCAAGTTTTGGCACTAGAAAATCATCACCACTTTTCCAGGTGTCTGGATCTTGTAAATACGGTGTCTGAATATCAATAGAGCTTAGCTCTATCCGTTGTAAAGCTCGTGCTGATACCATGATAACAATCCTTCGTTAATACCTCTGTTTTTCAATCCTAAAAAACACAACTTTTATTTTATTAATATGGTGATAATTTATAATATAATATTATACCGATATTGTCAATACTGCTTTATTATATAATAATTCTTATGCTATAATTTGTATCGCTGCTGCAAATGCTCAAGTTTCTAGCGGCTAAACAAACGCATAAGATGATATTCATCTTCACACAAAAAGCGTATACTAGCGGTCTTATGCTAAATACACTCAACATCGACCCACATACCGAAGCACGCATCGGCGGCGTCCCCACGCCTGCGCAATCCTGGATCATTGCACAGATGGCGCCGCTCGAGCAGCCACTTGTTGTGATTTGCGCGACTGAACAAGAAAAACGTGCGCTTTCTGATGAGCTGAGTTTTTTAACTTCTATGCCGATTTATGATTTCGAAGATTGGGAAACCCTACCCTATGATCATTTCTCTCCGCATCAAGATATTGTCTCGGCGCGCTTAAAGCTGCTGCATGAACTCCCCGCTCTTAAAACGGGCATTATTATTACCAGCATTTATAGCTTAATGAATCCGTTATGCCCACCTGAATTTTTACAGCAACAGGTTTTGTTACTGGAGGTGGGACAAAAACTTAATCTCACGCAAAAAAAATCTGCCTTGATTCGCGCAGGCTATCAACTGGTTGAGCAAGTGTTTGCGCCTAGTGAATTTGCTGTGCGTGGCTCGATTATGGATATTTTTCCTATGGGCGCTAAATGCCCGTTTCGCATTGATTTATTTGGCGATGATATTGATAGTATTCGCAGTATCGATATGGATACACAGCGATCCAGTGCCACTTTTGAGCGCATTGAAATTTTGCCGGCCCATGAGTTTAGCTTGGATGAAAGCGCGATTAAAACCTTTACTGCTGCCTGGCAGCAAGAATTTTCTGGCAAGCATTTAGATTCTTCGGTCTTAAAATCCGTGCAACGCGCTCATGCCGCACCGGGTCTCGAATATTACTTACCTCTGTTTTATCACCATCAGCAATATTCTCTGTTTGATTATTTACCCAAAGACGCCGTTTTACTGCGCCTACCCAATATTTACAAAACTGCTGAGACTGCAGCAAAAGAAGCTGAACAACGTTTTCTCGAAAAAAGCTTTGATCCTGATTATCCGCCGATTGCCAAACATAAATTATTTCTAAGCGTTGATGCGCTCTTTGCCAAACAAAAAGCGTTTGCTCATATTGATCTTGACGCCGCGAAGCTTCCGAAAACTAGTGCTACTCAAATTAATGCTGACCTCAAAACCATAACGGATATTAGCTTTAAACAAAATAGTAAAACACCTTGGGATGATTTACAAAAATTTGTGCATACCCATGATCATGAGTTTGCGATTGTATTTTGCGCTGATAGCTCTGGGCGCACACAGGTGCTGTCCGAGCATCTTAATAAAATGCATTTAGATTATCAAAAAATTAATGGCACGCTACGCCTGCCCTTGCCCAGCGGTATTTATTTAGCTACCAGCATGCAAAACTCTGGGTTTATTGATATTGCCAATAAAATTATTATCATTACTGAATCAGAACTTTTCCCCTTCCGCTCCCAAGGTAAACCCCGTAAAAGTACTGAAACTCATAGTCCAGGCATTAGCCTTAAAGACTTATCTGAGCTCAATATCAATGACCTTGTAGTGCATTTAGAGCATGGTATTGGCCGCTATTTGGGTTTATCAAAATTAGATATTAGTGGCACACCGCAAGAATTTTTAACGCTTGAATATGCACGGGGGGATAAGCTGTATGTACCCGTACAATCATTGCACTTAATTAGCCGCTATAGTCAGGGCGATTTTGCACATGCCTTGAATTCTTTGGGTACCGATAAATGGCAAAAGACCAAAGAAAAAGCTGCAAAACGCATTACCGATGTCGCGGCTGAACTCTTGACGCTCTATGCTGAACGCATGAGCAAAAGCGGCTTTGCCTGCAATCCTCCCAATGATGATTACTTGTTATTTGCTGATGCTTTTCCTTATGAAGAAACCGATGATCAGATCAAAGCGATTAATGATGTCATCAAAGATTTAGTATCTGCGCGCCCCATGGATCGCCTCTTGTGCGGTGATGTTGGCTTTGGTAAAACTGAAGTTGCCATCCGCGCGGCGTTTTTATGCGTGCAGAGCGGCAAGCAAGTGGCGATTTTGGTGCCAACAACACTGCTTGCCGAACAACATGCCGAAAACTTTAATAATCGTTTTGCCAATTGGGGCGTGATCATCAAACATTTTTCGCGCTATACTAAGGGCAAAGATGAACTCGCCATTTTACAAGATTTAGCCGCGGGTAAAGTCGATATTATTATCGGCACGCATAAACTATTAAGCCCAAAAGTCAAATTCAAAAATTTAGGGTTAGTGATTATTGATGAAGAACATCGCTTTGGTGTGAAAGACAAAGAAAAACTCAAAACTTTAAAAGCAGAAGTGGATATGCTTGCGATGACGGCAACGCCGATTCCCCGTACGCTTAATATGTCACTTTCAATGCTCCGTGATTTATCCCTAATTGCGACACCGCCTGCCAAACGCTTAGCTGTCAAAACCTTTGTGAAAGAGCATACGAAAAATTTAGTGAAAGAATCAATCTTGCGTGAAGTGATGCGTGGTGGCCAAGTTTATTATGTTCATAACAATGTTGCGACCATTGAACAAAAGCGCCAAGAACTCGAAGAATTATTGCCGAATATCAAAATCACCGTGGGCCATGGTCAAATGCACGGTAATGCCATTGAGCGTGTCATGGCAGATTTTTATCATAATCGCATTCAAGTGTTAGTGTGCACGACTATTATTGAAACAGGGATTGATGTTCCCAATGCGAATACTTTAATTGTTGAACGTGCCGATGATTTTGGCTTGGCACAATTGCATCAATTACGTGGTCGTGTGGGTCGCTCGCATCATCAGGCCTATGCTTACTTTCTCACGCCGCCCTATGCAGCTTTAAGTGCTGATGCTAGAAAACGCCTTGATGCGATTATTGATAGCGCTGAATTAGGCTCTGGTTTTACCTTGGCAACACATGACTTAGAAATTCGTGGTGCCGGAGAAATTTTAGGTGATGAACAAAGTGGCCAGATGACTGAGATTGGCGTGAATCTTTATTTAGAATTGTTAGATCGCGCAGTGAGCTCATTTAAACAGGGTAAAACTTTAAGTGCCGAGGCTTTATTAATTCCTGATGAAGTCGATGTAGAACTACATATTAGCCGTATGCTGCCAGAGGATTATGTCCATGATGTGCATGTGCGTTTAAAACTTTATCAACGTTTAATTCAAATAACTGATCTTGATGCTCTTGATGATTTTAAAGTGGAATTGATTGATCGCTTTGGCCCCATTCCTGAGCCTGCACATCATTTACTTGTATGCCAGCGTTTAAAATTATTAGCGAAATCTTTAGGTATTAAAAAAGTCGAAGTCCATGCCCATGGCGGCAAACTTGAGCTCACTCCGGATATTAAATTTGATCCGCTCAAACTCATTCGTCTCGTGCAAAATAGCCGCGGTGAATTACAACTGCGGGGCGAAACTACACTGTTGATTAAAGCCTCCATGCCTAAAGCGCCAGATCGGATTCATTATGTTGAAAATTTATTAGTGCATATTGGTATTAACTAACCGGGGAGCGATGATGCTGAAAACCTTACCCAAAATCATTGCCCATCGTGGCGCAAGTATGTATGCCCCTGAAAATACCATAGCAGCATTTATGCAAGCTTATACCATGGGTGCTGCCATGTTTGAATGCGATGTGCAATTAAGCAGCGATCATGTGCCCGTGATTATTCATGATGATACTGTGGATCGCACCACCAAAAGTCACGGCATTGTTTATGATTTTACTTATGCAGAACTTGCTGCGTTATCGATTCCATCACTCCTTGATACTCTGAATTTTTGCATTGAACATCAAATGCAAATTAATTTAGAGCTTAAGATTAATAGCCATGCCGTGAGCGCCCCGCTTGTTGCGAAAGTTGTTGAAGTCATCAAACCACTTTTGCCTAAACTAAAAGAACTCATGCTGGTTTCGAGCTTTGACTGGGATGCGCTCATCGAGTTTCATCGATCTATTCCCGAGCTGGCTCTGGGCATTTTGATTGACCCTATCAACTTTAAAAAACATGGTATTGCGGGCATTAAAGCGATTAGCGCGCAGCTCAATGCCTTAAGCCTTAATATCGATGTCGATTTATTAACACCCGATACTATTAAGCAACTCAAAGGCATCGCCCCTTATCTATTAAGCTACACCGTTGATGATGCAATAAAAGCCGAACAGCTCTTTGCTGCAGGCGTGGATGGCTTGTTTAGCAACAATCCTTTGTTGCTCCAGCATTAGATATCACGATACAATAGCGAAAACGATCTGAGGGATAGAGTATGCTTCGTACTGCAGTGATTGGCACGGGTTATCTGGGGAAGTTTCATGCTGAAAAATATTTTAAGCTGAAAAACTCCCAGTTACAATTTTTGGTGGATCCTAATTTTGAAGCAGCATCTGCCCTTGCTAAAAAATACAAATGCACGGCAGCACAAAACTATCACGACTTAGTTGGCAAAGTTGACGCGGTGAGTATTGTCACCCCGACATCGAGCCATTATGAGATTGCCAAATTCTTTTTAAGTCATGGGATTCATGTGTTAGTTGAAAAACCTATGGTCGTCACTTTAAAAGAAGCGGATGATCTGATTGCGCTGGCACAGCAACATAAACTCGTGTTGCAAGTGGGTTATCTTGAGCGCTTTAATCCTGTGATACTGGACGTCATGCCGCAAATTACTGAACCTAAATTTATTGAATCCACCCGCATTATGGGCTTTAATCCCCGCAACAAAGATGTCAATGTGATTTTAGATTTGATGATTCATGATATTGATTTGATCCAAAGCATTGTCGGTCATGAAATCAAAAGCATTGATACCTCTGGCATTGAAGTTTTATCCAATAGCTTGGATATTGTCAGCGCGCGCCTGCACTTTGACAATGGCTGCGTGGCCAATGTGACCGCTAGTCGCATTAGCTTAAAGTCCGAACGCAAGCTTCGCATTTTCCAAGCCGATGCTTATTTTTCTCTGGATTTACAAAATAAAGAAGGCGTGATCTGTCGTAAAGGCGTCGGGGAAATGCTCCCCGGCATTCCCAATATTGATCGCAAAGTGTTAAAACCCAAAGACAACGACGCCCTGCTGACCGAAATCGCGGCCTTCTTAGAGGCCATTGAAAATAACACACCACCCAAAGTCACAGGCGAAGATGGCAAACGCTCTTTGGCTGTGGCAATTAGTATGACCGAGCAAATTAAACAACAAAACGCCGGGAGTGCTTCATGACTAAAATCATGGTGATTGCAGGTGAAGCTTCGGGTGATGCGCATGGTGGCCGACTTGTGAGCGCACTAAAAAATTTAGATGCTAGCGTTGAATGTTTTGGTATTGGCGGTACGATGATGCGTGCTGCTGGCTGCGAGATTTTATTTGATGCTAATCTTATTGCCGTCGTAGGCTTAGTTGAAGTTATCAAACATTATCCCACGATTAAACGTGCGTGGAATACTGCGCTTCAAGCATTAACAACGCGCAGACCTGATGTATTAATTTTAATTGACTATCCTGGCTTTAATTTACGTTTTGCTAAAGAAGCCAAAGCCCTGGGCATCAAAGTACTCTACTATATCAGCCCACAAATTTGGGCCTGGCACCAAAGTCGTATTCATAAAATTAAAGCTACCGTTGCGCACATGGTCGTTATCTTTCCGTTTGAAGTGGCTTTTTATGAAAAGGCTGGCGTGCCCGTCAGCTACTTTGGTTGCCCGATTGTTGAAAATGTTGAACCCCAGGATAAAAATACGGCACGCCAGCAATTAGGCTTGCATCATGATGCAACTGTTATTGGCTTATTACCAGGGAGCCGTAATAGTGAAATCTCGCGCCTGATGCCGGTGCTCATGGATAGCGCCAGAGCCCTCCTCTCGCATTACCCCAAAGCGCAATTTTTATTACCGATTGCCAGCTCTTTAAAAGATACTGATCTTGTGCCTTATCTTGATGCGACATTGCCGCTTACTTTGATTCAAGACAACAGCCATAGGGCCATGGCAGCCTGCGACATACTGATTGGCTCATCAGGCACAGTGACGCTTGAGGCTGCGATTTTAGGCGTGCCGATGATTATTATTTACAAGACCAATGCCCTAACCTATCAACTGGCTAAACGATTAATTAAAGTCAAATTTATTGGCCTCAGCAACTTGTTGGCTAATAAAGCCATTACGCCTGAATTAATACAAGATCAGGCCAATGCCCAAAATATCGTGTGTGAGGCGCAAAAATTATTGGATCACCCCGATACGGTTTTGCTTTGCCATCAAGAATTAGCAAAAATAAAAATGCAACTTGGTGAAAAAGGTGCGGCGCAAAAAGTTGCGCAACTCGCCCTTAACATGGCTAAAGAGGTTTAAGATGAGCGTATTTACACTTGACCCACGCCATGAGCAAGACTCAATTTTTATTAAAGATCTTACGCTTTCACAACTGCGCTTATTTAATCGCAGCGAACTATTGTGGCTGATATTGATTCCGCGTGTCGCTAATGTCACTGAGTTTTACGAGTTAAGCACCACAGAGCAAGCACTGTTAAGTCAAGAAATTACGCTTGTTAGCAACTTATTAAAAAATAACTTTCCCTGTGATAAATTAAATATTGCGACCCTTGGCAATGTTGTGCCGCAGCTCCACATGCATATTATTGCCCGTCGTATTGATGATCCCTTTTGGCCCAAACCTGTTTTTGGCGCCTTAACCCAGCCTTATTCTGATGCAGCTGCCACAACACTTGTTGAGCAATGGCGAGCATTATTATCATGAAGCAATTATTAATTTTTGATTTATCCAATGTGTGTTATATTGGCGCCAAAAGCAGGCGTTCAGCTGAGGAACCTTCAGAAGCCCTATACTTTGAAAATACTTTAAATTATTTACGGGATCAATATCGTTACTTTCAACCTGACCATGTTGTGTTTGCGTGTGATCATGAAGATATTTATTGGCGCACACAAATTTTTCCAGAGTACAAAGCCCAGCGTGTGGATAATGAATTTAAGCAACTGATCCGCCGCGTGATCAAACGCTTTAAGACTGAAAAAAAAGATATCTGCATCGAAATCCCCCATTGTGAAGCTGATGATATTATCTATGCGCTTTGTGCCTATACACCTTTTAATGTCACGATTATTAGCTCGGATGGTGATTTTGAACAATTGCTGTCTGAGCGCGTGCGTTTGTTTAGCCCCACCCGCGGTGAATTTCGCGAGCGCACCAAAAACGGCTCCTTTGATTTATTTGTCAAATGCATTCGTGGCGATGTCTCAGACAATATCCCGGCAGCACTCCCCATGGTCACCCGTAAAAAATTACAAGAAGCGTTTCGCACTCCGGATCCTGTGACTTTTTTGGCCGAGCACTATCATAAAAAACATCCTAACTTTGCCACAGATTTTGCCCGCAATAAACAGCTTATTGATTTACAATCGGTGCCGGATGATCTTAAAAACTTAATGCGCGCTGAGATCGAGCGCTTTTTTAAGGAGCCCTCGTGACCGAGTTTGAGTTGATTGCCAAATTTTTTCATACTACGCCCCAGCTTCAATCCACGCGCTTAAGTGTTGGCGACGATTGTGCGCTACTGAAATCTGCAAAAACCCTAGCACTCTCAACCGACACTATGGTATTACATACGCATTTTTTTGAGAATGCTGATCCTTTTTTATTGGGACAAAAAGCCTTGATGATTAATCTAAGTGACCTAGCCGCCATGGGGGCTAAGCCTTTAGCCTTTATGCTGGCGCTCACATTACCTGATGCGGATCCTAATTGGCTTGAGCCTTTTAGCCAAGGCTTAAAACAAGTAGCGCAAGAATATCATTTGGATTTGATCGGCGGCAATACCACGCGAGGGCCGTTAAATATTAATATTACGATTATTGGTGAACTTGATGAAGATCAAGCCTTAAAACGCGATCGCGCTAAAACCGATGATGATATTTATGTGACTGGGACGTTAGGCGGCGCGGCGCTGGGGTTACAAATTTTGCAAAATAAAATGAGCCTTCCCGATGAGCTAAGACAACAAGCATTAGCACACTTTCACACGCCAACGGCGCGTGTTGCTTTTGCTCAAGACTTACTAAGATTAGCCCATGCGGCAATTGATATCTCTGATGGCTTGGCGCAAGATTTAACGCATATGCTGCAAGCATCAGGTGTTGGCGCCGATGTTATGACAACAGCCCTCCCATTATTTCCAGAGGCCGATCTTCTTCTGGCATTAAACGGCGGCGAGGATTACGAACTATGTTTCACTGCACCACAAAATGCGCATACAAAAATTATGACGCTCGCGCAAAAGCATGCTCTACAAGTCACCCGCATCGGCACCATTACCGATCATAAAAACCTAATTTTTCTTGACGCACAGAATCAACCCATGGATATCGTCATCCAGGGCTACCAACATTTTTAGGCCTATTATGAAAATACTAATCACCCGCCCGGAACCTAAAGCTACTGAATTAAGCATCATGCTAAAAAATAATGGCATCGATACTGAGGTCGTACCGCTTTTAGATATTCATCCTATTGATTCTAAAATTTGGCAGGCTGAACTTGCAAAGATCAACGCAATCGATGCGCTTATTTTTGTGAGCACCAATGCGGTTGAATGTTTCATGAGTGGTGAGATTGATCCAAATCTTAAAAACTTACCCGCTTACGCTTTAGGCCAAAGCACCGCAACGCTTTTAAAAAAGCATGGCTTTCAACAAATTTTCTATCCATCCCTTGATGAAAATTCCGAAGCCCTATTACAACTCCCGCAATTACAAAATGTCTTAGGCCAAAGATTTTTAATTATCCGTGGCACGACGGGCAGAGAGTTTCTCGCAAAAACCTTAAAGAGCCTTGGCGCCCACGTTGAGTATCTTCCCGTTTATCAAAATCATCGCCGCGATTTAAGCGTAGATGAAATGAAAAAAGTGCAAGAGCATTATGACCTGATTCTACTAACGAGTACTGATGCCTTAAAATATTTCTTAGAACTCAACATTACAACTCATGCCAAAATCACCGTCATGGCCGGACAAATGCAACAGCTTGCAGAACGCGAGCAGTTAAAAAACGTGTTGCTGTTACGTTCGTTCTCGAATCAGGCTATTTGCAAATATTTGACTAAAAGCTTTTAGATACATTTGTGTCACCAGCGCTGATACTACTTGTATTTACGGTACCTGGCGTCATCCTTCGAATTTTTCGAAGAAAAATTGCGGAGGATCCAGTTTTTACTAGCATGCAGCCTAGCTGCATTCATTGCATGATTAGGGAAGGATTGAATGCAGCTACGCTGCATGCGATTGGGTCCTGGTTCCTCCGCAAAAATTGCTGCACAATTTTTCGAAGGATGACGCCGGAGAGGGGTAGGCGTAGGCCTAGGTTATGCAGCAGCCCTGCATCTAAAATAGCCTGTTCTTCAGCTAAATGCCTAACGTCACGGGGTGCGTATTGCGGCAGTTTTTCGCCAAGGCGGGGATGCGCTACTAATTTCTCAACGGCCCTCTTAGGACCTACGCCGTTTCTCCTCTCATTTGGATTATGAAAGTGTAACTGTTAAAATAACAGACTTTCACTATCATCTGGCGACTGATGAAAACTTTAACTGCGGATGCTACAGGATAAAAAAACAGGAGAGGAGTTTTGCCTTGAAGAAAATGCTGAAAATTTTATATTTATTGCTGGCGTTCATGATAAATCCGGTTTTTGCCAACCCAGTCAGCGTATTGCCAAGCCTACCTGCTATGCAACAAATTGGTGCTGGGCAATACCGTTATTTCTTTTGGAAGGTTTACAATATAGCGCTGTATGCCGAACAAAAACCCTGGAGTGATGAACAGTCCTCTGCCTTAAAAGTCCAATATTTAAGAGCCTTCACAGGTCAAGAAATTGTTGAGGAAACTTTAAAGCAGATGCAGCGAACATCCAAGCAATACCCCGAAAATATTTTGCGACAATGGGGCGACCAAATGGCCATGATTTTTCCTGATGTGAAGCCAGGTAGTATTCTAATCGCTTATTTTGATGGTCAGAACACGACAATTTTTTATAATGGGCAAGCTCAGCGGCTAGGGGAAATCCAGGGGCGAGATTTTGCTGAGGCATTTTTTAATATCTGGCTGGGACAAAACTCTGCCGACCAAAAATTAACGCAACAATTGTTAGGGGAGTAGCAAGCCGTATCTTTAAGTCCTCGCCCCCTAAGCTGCCTCTGCTTGATGTTATTCAGCCAAGCAAATGATCGATGGCGCCTTATAAAACCAACGAACTTATCCTGTTGCAGTACCCAGCTACTTCTGCGAGAATGGGCGATGATTAATGGAGGCTTAAGTTAGCGATGCGCAAAATTTTATTTTTTCTTTTTATATTGGTTGTTGCCGTTTTTATTGGCCTAGCGCTTGCTAATGAACCCTCGTTTGTATTGTTTCAATTTAATCGCTTAAGCATTGCCTTTCCGTTGTGGTTATTTATTTTACTTGTGGTTATTTTTATTTATCTTTCTTGGCTGTTTTATAAAATTCTTAGGGCTTTATTTCTTACGCCACAAAAGCTTAAAAATAATATTGTCAAAATGCAGCAACGCCGTGCGATTAAAAGGCAAATGCGTGCCATTGACAAAAAAATCACCCAGGCTCAAATAAAGAAATAAACCCTTAGTAAAAAAACGAACTTGATATTAATTATTCATAATGAAATAATCAATGAATTATTATTTCAACCTTGGATTATATCACCATGGCTCAAACGCCTCCCCAAACGCGCCAAGTGCATGATCGCCTTGCAGACCGCTTAAAATACTGCGCTATCGGGTTAACTGATGTGCGTTTTATGACCGCGATTACATATTTTCACAATTTATCTAAACATCGTTTTACTCTCTCTCGACGCGCACATCCCGCCTCTAAAGATATTCTTATTGGAATACTCGCTTTAGAAAGCCCTGTACACACACATATTATAGCAGCTGGTCATAGCACATCTCAGCCCGATGAGCATGCCGCCTCTCCCGTTTTTGAAAAACTTGATGCTCAATTAGCAATGCTCTGTTCTTTAAAAGACTCGAGCACTGTAGCTCTTAATGACATCCCTCGCCTATTATTGGACTCGATGGACTCACATAAAGAACGCTTCCAGCTGGTTCATCATACCCGAATGCATGGTGCTGAAGTTGCACACAATAGTGTATGGACTTTCAAAAATATGTCTTGGCCTATTTCACTTAATGATGCTCAAAAGCAAAGTCTTGAAACTTTATTATTCTTAATGGGGTGTGCTCATGATAGTATTTTTACTCGTGCTCGAGGCTATGATGAAGCAGCAAGTGCGCTATTACTCATTCACCTACTCAACCTTGATTCCCCCCCTGAGGGAGAATCAAGACCTGCTCAACAAGCTCGTGAAGATTTGATAAAAATTATTTACTATATCATCGTAGGGGGCACTTATCCCATCATTCCCAAAAATACTCAAAAAATGGTTGCCTTGGCACATCAAACTGAAAATGAAGAATCTATTCAGGAGACTACTACCGATATTGGTATTCACTACCCTAGAGATCAAGACCGACGAGCTGCTTATGCCACCCCCACTATTTCCAGCGCTTCATCACCTATGGCATCTAGTGATATTCACTTACTCAAACTTTTCCGCTTAGCCCTCACATTTTCTGATGTCAATGCGACCTCAAATGCAAATACCCTGAGCAGCTGCGCTACACCTCCAGAACAAGCTATTACTGCGACAAGTATGAGCGCCACCTTAAGCTTAAAGCTCAAGCTTGATTCAGCCTTGCACAACGATGTTGTTCAAATGATAGGAGCGGCCTCTAATCATCACCCCGCAATTATTGATGCCGCATTTTTATGCCTTGGCCAAGGCACTAGAGTTATGCTTGAAGATAGCTGGGAACTAACGGATACATTAAGGATAAAAGACCTCAAAGATTACCCCCCGGCTGTGACCGATGCTATCATAGGCCTTACTGCAATATACCACTCTTTAGTTGCTGCTCATCACGATTCAGAACCATCTCTAAATAGCGCAGCACATGCCGCACTCTACACTGCTGAAAATATCAAAAATATACTGAAGCGACTCATTGCATTCTTTAAAGGAGAGGCTGGCTTTACAAACGCTTTTTTAGCTAATGGATTTAATGCTGAGTTTTCTGATAAACCTATCGCGGGTGCTAATTTTTGGCCTATGGCTTCAAAAATCTATAATGCGCTTGCTGTAAAAGCTGCTGCTTTGCTTGATGACACGCCAGCTAAACAACGTGAGTTTATTTTATATATCATGGGCGTCGCCAGCTACCAACATGGAAGCGTGATTGCAACAAGCATTATGTCACCTGACTTTGATCTTCATCACTATGTTAATGCTATTGGAAAATTACAACGCGACGGACTAGCTCAAGCCATATACTCTCCCCGAAACCTCTCTTATACATTCACTCTCGCGAGAACGCGCGCACCGACTCACCTAAGCCTCCCTCCAGTTGGAGAACATTTACCACTTCACGATGGCATATTAGTCACTGATGCTGATGCTGCTGAAACTGCTCTGGCTGAGGCAGCCATTCCCGCTGGAGGGGCTCCTCAAGAACCTCCTCTGCCTGCTGCCCGACAACCTGATCCGGCACCTCCTGTCGACTGGACCTGCGGCTGCGCAGCAGCATTTCTTAACTGGTGGCGCGGAAACCGTGTTGGAGCCGAAGCACAACGATACCACCCTTAAAAGCGCTGCCTTAACATCTAGGTTATTTTCTGCTAACATGGGCTTCTTGATCATTAATAATTAAGCCCATGAGCCCAACGATCCACTACCGCAAAGACTACCAAGCGCCGCATTATTATATTATTTCAACCTATCTGACTTTTGATCTTAAAGAACACGAGGCGATGGTCACGAATGAAATGGTGATCGAGCGTGCGCCTGATGCACCTATTAATGCTCCACTGATTTTAAATGGCGAAGATCAAGAACTCTTTACCCTTAAACTCGATGGCATGGATATTCCCGCTGCTGGTTATGACTGGAGTGAGACTGAGCTTAAAATTTTCGCGCTGCCGCAAAAATTTACGCTCACCACAGTTTCCAAAATTCACCCTGAGAGTAACACTAAGCTCGAAGGTTTATTTAGAACCAAAGGCACTTTTTGCACCCAATGCGAGCCTCATGGTTTTCGTCGTATTACCTTTTATCTTGATCGCCCTGATGTCATGGCGAGCTTTACCACCAAAATTATTGCGGATAAAAAGCTTTACCCTGTGTTGTTAAGTAATGGTAATAAAATTGAGACTGGCGCCGTTGATGAGCACAGACACTATGCGATTTGGCATGACCCTTTTAAAAAGCCTTCGTATTTATTTGCCCTCGTTGCTGGTAATCTTGCGCATATCTCGGATCAATTCACCACAATGTCAGGCCGTAATGTCGCTTTAGAAATTTATACCGAACCCAAATTTATTAACCAAGCTGCTTATGCCATGACTGCTGTTAAAGACTCGATGCGCTGGGATGAAGAGCGCTTTGGTCGTGAATATGATCTTGATATTTTCATGATTGTGGCAACCGAAGATTTTAATATGGGTGCGATGGAAAACAAAGGCCTCAATATTTTTAACACCAAATATATACTTGCCAGCGCAGAAACTAGCACTGATAAAGATTATGAGGGCGTGCAAGCCGTCGTGGCCCACGAATATTTTCACAACTGGACCGGGGATCGCGTCACCTGCCGCGACTGGTTTCAGTTGAGTTTAAAAGAAGGCTTAACGGTATTTCGCGATGCAGAATTTACTTCTGATCTTCATGATCGTACCGTGAAGCGCATCGAAGATGTCAAAATTATTCGCACGAGTCAATTTGCCGAAGATCGCAGCCCCATGGCCCATCCGATTCGCCCAGATAGCTATATTGAAATGAATAACTTCTACACCGTGACCGTTTATAACAAAGGCGCAGAAGTGATTCGCATGCAAGAAACCTTATTGGGCGTTGCTGGCTTTCGTAAAGGTATGGATCTTTATTTTGAGCGCCATGATGGGCAAGCAGTGACTTGCGATGATTTTGTTGCTGCAATGTCCGATGCCAATCATTATGATATGACACAATTTAAAAACTGGTATAGCCAAGCCGGCACACCACAGGTGGCTATCTCTGGCCATTATGATGGCATGCAAAAAACTTATACGCTGCATCTTAAGCAAAGCTGTCCTGCCACACCCGGCCAAGACCAAAAACAGCCATTTTTTATTCCAGTTAAATTAGGATTTATTAGCAAAACTGGTGCGCCGTTGTCGTTTAGCTACCAAGGCCAAGCTTATGCTGAGCATGTGATTGCTCTGAAGGCGCCCGAAGAGACCTGGGTATTTACGGATATTAGTTCTGAGCCGATTCCCTCTTTGTTCCGTGATTTTTCCGCACCAGTCAAAGTTGAATTTAACTTATCAAATGATGATCTAAAAACTTTGTGGCAACACGATGCCAATCTTTTTAATCGCTGGGATGCTGGCCAAGAATTACTAAGCCGTATTTTTAAAGAACTGATAACTCATGATCGTGTTGATGCTTTTGCGACTTATGTCCTTGAGCCGATTAAAGCGCTGTTAGAGGACACCTCATTGCCACAGGCATTTGTGGCCGAGGCGATTCAAATTCCAAGCATTAAAGCCATTGGCGAACAAGAAACTTTAATTAATCCCAAAGCGTTATTTAAGGCTAGTGAAACCCTGCTTAACTATGTCAGCAAGCATTTAAAAACCACTTTGTATGAAACTTATCTGCGCTTGGCACAAAATAATACTGAACTGTTAGATCAAAATGCTGTTGGTCGGCGTGCGCTTAAAAATATTTGCCTGAGTTATCTCGCTCAAGCCAATACTGAGGGGGTAACACTAGCCTATCAACAATTCAAAGATGCCGTGTTTATGACTGATCGTCTGGCAGCGCTTATAGTGCTTTGCAATTCTGATAACACCGAACTAAAAGAACAAGCACTAGCTGAGTTTTATGAACGCTTTAAAGATCAACCGCTCGTCGTGGATAAATGGTTTATGGTGCAAGCAACGAGCAAATCTAAAGACACGCTCGAACGCGTGCAAAAGCTCATGCAACATCCGGCCTTTAATATTAAAAACCCCAATAAAGTTTATAGCTTGCCGGCGGCATTCTCACAAAATATTATTCGCTTCCATGATGATGAAGGTCAGGGCTATGCCTTTTTAGGGCACGTGATTGAGACCCTAGATGCGATTAACCCGCTTGTAAATGCGCGCTTAGTGCGTGCACTCATGAATCACAAGCGCTATAGCCCCCCCTATCAAGCGCTGATGCAGGCTGAGCTTAAACGACTCTCGGGCTTGCATTTATCAAACGATGCTGTTGAAATCATTAATAAAAGCTTAACTTAACCAAGGACTGATTATGACTGATATTAAAACCATTGCTAAACTTGCCCTGGCCACTGCTATTGCTAGCGTTTCCACAGGAGCCATGGCTGCAAAAGCTCCTAACTATATTGCTTGTTACGGCGTTTCTAAACAAGGCCCCAATGTCCCCATCATTATTTCTAAAGGCGATTGTGAGAAGCTTGCTGGATCAAAAGTTGAGGCTTTAACCCCAGCACAAAAAGCACAAACTGCCACCATGAAACCCTATACCGCGAATGATTATGTGGCCTGTCTTGGTGTCGCCGCTGCCGGAAAAAATGACTGCGCGACGAAGACCAGTGCCTGTGGTGGCAGCAGCTCTGTTGCTGGCGCTCCCGATGCCTGGATTGCAATTCCTAAAGGCGTATGCACCCAGGTGAAAGGCGGCGTGATCGGTGATTTTAACACTAAAAAATCTTAACGATGCCTTTAATCGGCATAGGCCTGCGCCCGCGCCATTTTGCTGATGTTATTCATTCTAGGCCTAAGCTTGATTGCTTTGAGATTCTTGCGGATAATTATTTGCATGAAGACTCCCCTTTATTATCAGACTTAGCGCGCATTCGTGAAGATTATCCCATGATTGCGCATAGCGTGGGACTCTCTATTGGCGCAACTGATCCCTTAAATTTTAATTATCTGGCGCGTATCAAAAAATTATTGCAGCGTTTTGAGATTAAAAGCTATTCGGATCATTTGTGTTTTGTGTCGCATCAACAACATTATGTGCCTGAGCTGTTACCACTGCCGCTGAATGAAGATACACTGCAGTATGTGATTCAGCGGGTGCATGCCGTGCAAGAATATTTAGATTTACCCTTGATCCTGGAAAATGCTTCAACTTATATTATGCCCGAGGCCTCCTCGATGAGTGATATCGAGTTTTTAAATGCGCTTTGTGCCGCAACCGGTGCTAAAATTTTATTAGACGTCAATAATCAATGGGTCAATGCGCATAATCATGGCGGCACACTTAATCATGATCTACACGCTCAGTATATTAGTTATTTGCATTTAGGAGGCCATGAACACAATGTGCAATGGCCTGAACTGGTCCTTGATACTCATGGCGCAGAAGTTAGCCCAGATGTCTGGGATTTATATGATCAAGTCATTGCACATATTGGACCGACATTGACGATCATTGAGCGTGATCAAAATATTCCAGATTTACAAGCGCTCTTAGATGAAGCAACGCATGCGGCTGTGATTCAAAAAAAACACCCACCTCAAGCACTAGCTACGCAATCACAACTCAAGCGCCCACTCACGCAAACATATACACCTGATGCACTTTATAAATATCAAACTGAAATTTTTAAAACCTTGCAAAATAGCACGCTGACATCACCGGTTACTATTTATAAAAACAGCATTGAGGCGACGTTTAAGGCCACGCTTGCAAAAATTTATGAGCCTTTTATCGCACTCGTAGGTGCAGAATATTTTGAGCATTTATGCCATGACTTTGTGAAAGACCATGCCGCAAGCGATCCCGTGTTAGATCATTATGGCCAAGGCTTTGCAGCATTTTTACAAACGCATACATCACATACAGAGCTGCCTTACCTTGCCGATTATGCCGCGTATTTATTTGCACAACATCAATGCTTTTTGGCAGCACCTGCTCTGCCATTACAAGTATTTGATCTTGAGCATCCTGAATCTATTCAATTAAGCGCCGCGCCTAATCTACAATTTTTACCTAGCATTTACCCCTTGCATCATTTGCATTTAGCCTGCATAAAACCCAATGATCAAGACCTTGACCTCACACCAGGGATTTTTAATTTTTATTTTATTAAGACCGACGCAGGCTTAAGATGCTATTCACTGAGCACCTCACAACACTGGTTAATGCAACAGATATCTTCGATACCAAGATTTATGCTACTATGTGAGCAATATCTGCAGCATTTCGATAGCGCGCTGCTGATTAAAGATTTTGAATTTTTATTTAAGCAGCAACTTATTACCTTACAGGAGCCAATATGAAACACATTATTATCTCAGCAAAAATTGTAAAGCCCGTACTACACATTTTAAATCACCTTAAAGATGTCGGCGATCTAATTGCACGTTTATGGATTGCACAAATCTTTTTCCAATCCGGCATTAGCAAAATCACTGACTGGGACACCACCCTTGTGCTTTTTAAAGATGTTTACAGCGTGCCTTTTATGAACCCTGTTATCTCTGCCTACATGGGCACAGCGGCAGAGCTAATTTTCCCCATTTTATTAGTACTAGGTTTTGGCGGCCGCTTTTTTATCTTCTGCTTTTTTATGTATAATGTTATCTGCGCGGCATCATTCAGCTTCTTATGGACGCCAGCAGGCAGCAATGGTCTAGATGATCATATCATGTGGGGAATCTTGCTGATGATGCTAATGCTTCATGGCATGGGCCGGATATCACTCGACCACTTCATGCATAAACGCTATGGCTATTTGATTCATAGCGATATTGGGCATGAAAATGGTAAAATTATCAGCATTAAATAATCAAACCATCACTCATACGCAGCACGCGATCGACATGCTGCGTTAAGCGCTCGTCATGGGTGACTACAAGCAATGCTGTGCCGTAATCTTGATTAAGCTCCAGCAACAGCTCCCACACGCCCGCAGCTGTTTTATGATCTAAATTTCCGGTGGGCTCATCTGCAAGCACACATAATGGCTTTTTCACCAAAGCCCGGGCAATGGCAACCCGCTGACGCTCGCCGCCGGATAATTCTGAGGGGCGGTGCTCATAACGATGACTTAAGCCTACGCGTGCTAATATATTTTTAGCCTCTTCGCGCGCGCTTGTCAGAGACTGTTTACGCAAAGCCAAGGGCAACATGACATTTTCCAGGGCAGTAAATTCGGGCAACAGATGATGAAATTGATACACAAATCCCAAATACTGCTCACGCAGTGCCGTTACTTTTTCTGTCGCTAAATCTTTTAAACTCTGCCCCATCATCAAGACTTCGCCACTGGTGCTATGATCTAAACCACCTAGCAAATGCAATAAGGTACTTTTACCAGAGCCCGAAGCGCCAACAATCGCGACTTTCTCACCCGACTTGATGTCAATATCCACGCCCTTTAAAACTTCCGTGCGCATCTTTGCCTCGATGAAAGTTTTATGTAAATTTTTTGAAGCCAATACAATATTACTCATAACGCAAAGCCTCCGCAGGATTAATTTTACTGGCGCGATAGGCCGGATACAGCGTTGCTAAAAAGCTTAATAAAATGGCAATAGCGCTAATCACAAGCACATCACTTACATGCAAACTCGAAGGTAAAAAATTAATATAATAAACGCTCGAGTTTAAAAACTGGATGTTAAATAAATTTTGCAACGCATTGGTCCATGCCGTGACATTTAACGATACAATAATACCCAAGACCACACCAATAAAAGTACCGATCAAACCAATCACCATCCCCTGAATCACAAAGATATGTAAAATCATTTTTGAGGGCATACCCATGGTGCGTAAAATCGCGATCTCGGCCTCTTTATCGGTGACTAACATCACGAGAGATGCCAGCATATTAAAAGCCGCTACAGCGACGATCAAAACCAAAATAAAAAACATCATGATCTTTTCCATCGCCAAAGCCTGAAAGAAATTGGCATTTTGGTTGACCCAGGTAAAAGTATTCAAACTGGGTGGCAATACCCTATTTAAAACTTCGCTTACACTTTCGGCATTAAATAAATCATCGAGCTTTAACTGCAAACCTGAAACGGCATTGCCCATTTGTAAGAGCGCCGCAGCGTCATTGATATTAATCAAAGCATAAGAACTATCAAACTGATAGCCAGTTTTAAAAATCCCGGTCACGGTAAATTGCTTTAAACGCGGCACGACACCTACGAGTGAAAATGAAGCTTTGGGAACATACACAACAACTTTATCGCCAACATAAACACCTAAGCTTGTTGCCAAATCTTGGCCCAAAATAATGTTAAAACTACGCGGGGCAAGTGATGTCAATTTCCCCTGCACCATTTTATCGGCAATGGGCGATACTTTGACATCAGTAGCGGGATCAATCCCCTGCAAAAACCCAAAGGCAGGCGAACCCATACTGCCCGTCAACATCGCCTCACCCTGAATAAAAGGCGCAACTGCTACAATATGGTTATGCCCAGGTAATGATGCTGCCAAGGGCTGCCAATTGCTGATCTGCCCACTATTGCCGGTGATCGTCACCTGCGGCACCATATCCAAAATCCGGCTTTTGATTTCTTTATCAAAGCCATTCATGACTGATAGCACGACGATCAGCACCATCACTCCCAAGGCAATGCCCAGCATCGATACAATAGAAATAAACGAAATAAAATGGTTCTTACGCTTCGCCCGCGTATAGCGCAAGCCGATGAACAGGGATAGTGGATAGAACATGATAGAGGTTACCGTTCGTAATAGGCTTTATCATAGCAAAATTTGAGAAGCTTGGACAGCCCCATGCCTATGAGCCTGGCGCTGCCGATACCGCCACACAAGCCCCAGAAGTTGCTCCACTAAAAGCTAATGCGAGCGCAGGAGGTGAGGTTTCTGCTGCCACTGAAGGCACTGGCATAAATGAGCTAATTAGCCTCTTTATATTTTCAGATCCCTTTTCACGTAAAACTGTTATTGCCAGATCGACAATATCGGGACGCGCTAGAAATGCCGCTTGTCGCGCTTGGTGATATGCCATTAATGTAGGATCTCTTACTAAGCATTGCTGCATATATTCTTTCAGCGCACGCTCATCGCCAGGCTCATATGCTTGCATAAGACATCTAGAGGCTCGTTGATGCAACTCTTGACTTGCTAGGTAAGCATCAGGCAGCGAATATAACTTTAAGCCGTTGTCATCAAGCTCTTTTGCGCCACCATGAATAAATGGCCATCCCCTATGCTCACAGGCTTCCCTGGCATTGCACCCCTCAATCACGGGAGGGAAATTAGTGAGACCTATCATCAAATGTGCAAACAACTGCGGATTTAACTTACCTGTGTGCACGAGAATAATAGCATTTGTTGATAGCGCCTCCACATTAGGAGTCTCGCCTTCACTCAAGTCAAAAAAATAAATATTTTCTTCAGGATCTGCTATCTTTTTGAAAACTTGTAAATCATGGGTAGACTGTGGCAGGAATAGAATCTTTCTTTTCATCCCCTCATATGTGACACTACTTTGGATTTTTCTATGAGCTCTAATTAATTCTCTTAAAATCCTTTCATGGTATGCAGCAGAAGTATCTTCTGCACTCGCACACCAGCTTTTGGCTATATCCGGATGCCCAAAGCAATACAGCAATTGTGAGTCGCATGCTGTATTTTTACATAAAGCAATGATTTTACTTTCAATAGGGGATGATACTACTGTTGAATCAATAGGTGGCAATGACTCTGCAGATAAACGCGCATCCATAGGCATGTGAACTCTTTCAACCTCTTCACCCCTATCTGCTAACAAAGCAATAATGCGTGGTCTCAGCCAATCTGTTGGTTGCAAAATCACATAACCCTCGCAATGATAATATGCCGGGTTTATGCCACGAAACTCATCATAAGCAGGTGTCATCGTAAGATAAACCTGAGGAAGATTATCTTTACTATATTTAGTTATTTTAATTCGACCGACCATTGAACTTAACATTTCCACTCCTGAATTAGCAGAGGTCATATTAAATCCAACAAATAAAGTTTCTAGCTTATGCCCTACTACATTCTCACCCATATAGCGCACATCAAATAGGCCTGTAAAACCTAGCGCTCTTAATTTACGCATTAAAGTAATGGCTGCAGTTTGATGACCAAAGCCGGGGCCATAATTGATCATGATTCTAATTGTATTGCTTGGATCTATGGTTGGATCCATGGGAGACTCTGGAAATATTACACTGGCGGAATCTACTGGCTTCTCTCCAGACAACGAGGGCGCTGGCGCTTCCCCTCGCAAGAGTGTTGCCACTCTTGTTGTTAATTCTATTCCTGATTCTTCCCACTCTTTTGGCCTTAACGCCCCGAATTCATATTAAACATAAAAATAATTATATATTT
>CAIQBE010000022.1 GCA_903870015.1 uncultured Thiotrichales bacterium | reverse complement strand
CAATAAATTAAAACTAAAAATAAAAATATATTTACATTTTAAATGTAAAATGATATAATAATAACGTAAAATAATAAACAAGGATGTTATTATGTACCTCGGAGATGGATCAGCAGAAGCAAAACAGGCAGAGCGCTATTTTGAAATCGTTAGCGGAGCCGAACAATATGGCCTAGTACCAGCCTTAGAGGCATCTAAAAATAGCAAACGAATTTATAGAGACAACACAACCATAAGGCCTGATGATCAGAAGATTATGACAGATACTATTATTGGTGCAATTATGGCAGAACCAACCAATATAAAAAGAATTAGAGGGATCAATAACTGGTTAAACGCACTACAAGAATATCGCTCTGATAAAGAAACTGGTCGCGAGCTAGAGCCTTATTGGCTCGAGGCTATCACAAAAGCACGAGCTTGCATTTCCGCTATTATTAATTGCAACATAATCGATGCATGGAAAGCTTCTCAGCGAATTACCCACGGGATTTCTACACCAGAGGACTTAGAGATTATTAAAAATAACATTAATACCGTCATCCAAGAAGGCCCTCTAAAAGCTACAGAGGTGAAAAACTGGATAAGAAACTGGGCGATAATTCAACAGAGGACGGGGAATCGCCTGGAGGATCATTGGCAAGAAGCCCTCACAACAATCAATGCCGCAATTAACGCATTTAACGAAAAACTACAGAGCATCAGCAGAAGAAACTCTCTAGCAATCGGCACCGCCAACAATCAAAATATATCACTCCATAGATCCAGAACTATAGCCATCGCTAGCACAGTAACAACACCTCGCGAAGAGGAAAATAAAGCTATAGCATCTGCTCGCACAGCAGCCGAAGCTTATGATGCCACTTTAGCCTCAATTAGATCAAGGAGCACAAGCACAACCTCCTCAGATAGCTGCCCAACTCTAAGCAGCTCACCCTTTAGTAGCAACCTATCTCCTTTATCTACGCGATCCACACCTTTTGAATTAGGCGCTTTACGCCGAGGAGGACATTATCGAGTAGCTACGGTCTTTGGCACAGAAACTTCCGATACAAAAAAATCAGCAGTCATCTCCACTGGTGTCCGGTTGGTTTAAAAAGTTAGCTCAAGCTTTTGATAAATAGTAAAGACTCCCGCAGAACCCAGACATGCGGCCCCCGGCATCATCCTTCGAAAAATTGCGCAGCAATTTTTGCGGAGGAACCAGGACCCAATCGCATGCAGCATAGCTGCATTCAATCCTCCCTTGCCCACTCAATGAATGCAGCTACGCTGCATGCTATTAAAAACTGGATCCTCCGCAATTTTTCTACGCAAAATTCGAAGGATGACGCCGGGGGAGGCGCATGCCTAAGTTCGGTAGCAGTCCTTAGTACGTGACGAAACTACAGCCAAATTCAAACATCCGACAGGTTGAAATTAACTGAAAGAAATGAAAATACTGGCTTGCATCGCCTTGCTTTCAAATTAAACCGGACACCAGTGAGTCATCTCAGCCGAATTATAAATACAAACCTGGCAATAGCAGTTAAAAGCCTCCGCTATTGCCAGAACCAAATACAAGACAGACACGCCAGAACCCCAAACTACCCAAAAAATCATCTAAAAATATAGATAACACCAACACCCTCAATCAGCCCAACCCATCACTAAAATCATTTTACAAAAACAAAGATTGACAATTAATTATAAAAAAATATAATGAAACCTGGCAAACGGTTTGATTTAAATTAAGCAACAATTTTTGATGTTCAATAATCAAAGGCTCAGGGCAATAATTTAAAAACCAAACCAACCGGACCACAATCATAATAACACAAAATTTAAAAGGATTTAGCCATGCATATAGGACTCCACCCCTTTAGGGACGAACGAGCAACCAGCCCATTATTCTTTAGGAAAACAGAGATAACCTTCGTAGCCCTCTTGAGGTTGAGGATGAGTCTAGCAACTCCAAAAACAAGATCCCCACTAACTCAGGCAGAGATCACCGCCTTAGCCAAAAAACATTTTGATCAAGGCAAAGCAATATTGACCAAAGGAATTCCAGAGCCCATAACAGGCAAGCGTGAGGACAAAGAGAGAAAAAAAGAGATACTAATAAAACAGGTTCTAGTAGACGAATTTGACGCAGTAGCAAAAGCAATCACTGAAAGAACAACCGATATGAGCACAGAAGCCATAGGAGAGGCAGCGCTGATCGACTCAGAAATCCTTAGCATGATAGCCGAAGAATTACTCAAATTAACAACATGTTCAAAACACTCAAGACAAAGACTCAAAATGCTTGCCGCGTTCCCATACACATCTTTATTGGTAAAATGCCAAGTATTTGAACAAAACCCAAAAGTCCACAGCGCTTTTGTAGCGATTGGCGAACTAATAAACCAGATAAACCAGAAAAAAATAAAGCCAAAAACCCCCTCCACCCACCCCAGAGAAAAGAATGGCAAATTATCTGCGGACACACACACAAAACTCAAAAGAGATCTAGATGAAAAAAGAGACAAAGCTGATGCTGAAATTCAAGAATTAATGAAATATACCGAAAAGGAAGAACAGGACTTTCAGGCCAGGGGGGGAGTAGACAAAAGAGGAAAGCCTGCAATATTTATATCGGCATTTACAAGCCCACAGCCCACAGCCCACACACCTGAATTTCCAGAGGGCTTACCAGAAATTTAAGCGAGCAATTTTGCTGCACACCCAGTTTCTGGGCAAAAACCAACAAACGCTTGCTTTTTTAACAAAAAGAGGATAAAATCGCAGGCCTATTAAAGATTATGTAATTTGGAGCCCGCTATGTCAAAATTAATTCAAGCCCTAGAGCAGAGCATGATTCGCACCGATATTCCCGCATTTCGCTCAGGCGATACGGTATTAGTACAGGTTAAAGTAAAAGAAGGTAACAACGAGCGCTTACAAGGCTTTGAGGGCACTGTAATTGCTAAACGCAACCGCGGAATGAATTCTTCTTTCACCGTACGTAAAATGTCTGATGGCGAGGGCGTTGAACGCGTATTTCAAACCCATAGCCCCATGATCGGCAGCGTGACCGTAAAACGTCGCGGAGATATTCGCCGTGCTAAACTTTACAACATTCGTACCTTATCAGGTAAAGCTGCACGTATTCGTGAACGCCTTACCACTCCTAAAGCAGCCGCACCTGTTGCCGCACCTGCAGAACAAAAAGAGCAAGCGTAAGCACTTAAGTTTTAGGCAGCGTGACCCCACGCTGCCCCTGATACTTACCACCCCGATCTTTATACGAAGTCACACACTGCTCATCAGATTCTAAAAATAACATTTGCGCCACACCTTCAAATGCATAAATTTTTGCTGGCAATGGCGTAGTATTTGAAAACTCCAAGGTCACATGCCCCTCCCACTCGGGTTCAAGCGGCGTGACATTCACAATAATCCCACAACGCGCATAAGTCGATTTCCCCAAACAAATCGTCAAGACATTACGCGGAATCTTAAAATACTCAACCGTATGCGCGAGCGCAAAAGAATTAGGCGGAATAATACAAACATCACCTTTAAAATCAACAAAGTTTTTAGCATCAAAGGCTTTGGGATCAACAATCGTAGAATTAATATTAGTAAAAATCTTAAACTCATCAGCACAGCGCACATCATAACCATAACTTGAAGTACCATAAGAAATAATTTTATACCCCTCTTTCTCACGCACTTGACCCGCATCAAAAGGCTCAATCATACCCGCACGCGCTTGTTCAACAATCCAACGATCCGCCTTAATACTCATGACTCGCTCCTTTCAATAACAATATTAGGAAATTTTGCCGCAAAATTTTTTGCACTTAACGATAGCTTTGCCGCAGCAGCTCGAGCAATAGCGCGATAGGCAAGACTGATGCTATGCTCAGGATCTCGAACCACTGTCGGCATCCCCTGATCAGCATCCTCACGAATGCATTTATCCAAAGGCAAAGCCCCCAGCAATTCAACCTGTTCGCGCTCAGCCAAAAACAAACCCGCACCCTCACCAAAAATAGCCTCAACATGACCACAAGCAGGACAATGATAGGTACTCATATTTTCAATCACGCCCAAAATAGGCACCTTTACTTTTTGAAACATCTGAATCGCACGACGGGCATCAATCAAAGATAAATCCTGAGGTGTTGTCACAATCAGCGCACCACTTAAAGGAATTTTTTGACACAAGGTCAGCTGTATATCACCAGTACCGGGAGGTAAATCAATAATCAAATAATCTAAATCACCCCAAAGCGTATCATTTAACAATTGCTGCAAGGCCGCGCTTACCATAGGACCACGCCAAATCATCGGCGTATCCTCACCCACCAAATAACCCATAGACATCGTCGCCAAGTGATAACGCACAATTGGATGCACGCGCTTATCTTCAACTTTAGGCGCTTCATACGAACCCATAATTTGCGGCTGACTCGGACCATAAATATCAGCATCGAGCAAACCAACTTTAGCCCCCCCTAAAGATAAAGCCAAGGCTAAATTCGCGCTGACTGTGGATTTACCCACACCACCCTTACCAGAACCTACAGCGATAATATTTTTAATACCC
The DNA here is from genome assembly GCA_903870015.1 of uncultured Thiotrichales bacterium. Lineage (GTDB taxonomy): Bacteria > Pseudomonadota > Gammaproteobacteria > Francisellales > CACEW01 > CAIQBE01. The sequence goes on along the minus strand of CAIQBE010000022.1, from coordinate 59,529 downwards.
TGAACCCCTTTCAAACCTTGTTGCACCTGATGAGAAACAATATTTTGATTTAAGGTAATTTGGACTATTTTAAACGGCGCATGGCTTTTTAAAAAATCTTGCAAAGCTGTGACTAACTGCTCACGAATATCAACAACCGGATAACCCAATTCTAGTTGCAACGTTAAGGCATCACCCTCTATTTTAATAACCCTAAACACCTTAGCACCAAGCCAAGCTGGATGTTTAAAATCAAGCAATAGCGCTTTTACTTCCGACTCGGTCATACAATCTCTTTTAAGAAAATGGTTTCATGACGCTCAGGACCAGTTGAGACTAAAGCGATGGGCACACCTAAAGTATCTTCAATAAATTTTAAATAATCCCGCGCACCTTGGGGCAAAGCATCAAAAGTCGTCATGCCCTGCGTTGAACTTTGCCAGCCTTTAAAAATTTTATACTGAGGCTGACATTGCTGATAAATTTTTTCATCTTGCGGCGGCAAATCAAAAGTTTCAGACCCTTTTTGATAATGCGTACACACTTTAATTTCTGCAAGATCATCCAAGACATCAAGCTTGGTAATCGCTAATGAGGTTAAGCTATTGATCATCACGGAGCGCTTCATTGCAACCAAATCCAACCAACCACAACGACGTTTGCGACCGGTGACTGTACCAATTTCTTTGCCCACAATGGATAAATGTTCACCAACAGCATCAAATAATTCTGTCGGCATAGGCCCCCCACCAACACGGGTAGTATATGCTTTAACAATCCCTACAATCTCATCAATAAATCTGGGACCCACGCCACTACCGACAGAAGCAAAGCCTGCCGTCGTATTTGAAGAGGTAACAAAAGGATAGGTTCCATGATCGACATCCAAGAAGCTCCCTTGCGCCCCCTCAAAAATAATACGGCCTTTATCTTTTTTAATCTGGGTAATTTCCGCACCTACATCCATTAATAAATGCTTAAAACCTTCGGCTTGACTCATTGCCTCATCAAAAACTTGATTAACATCAAAGGCGGCACTTTTAAAATAATGAGTAAAAATAAAATTATGATATTCAAGCAACTCAGTAAGCTTTGCTTTAAACGTTTCTGGATACAACAAATCCTGAGCACGCAGAGCCCGACGCGCAACTTTATCTTCATAAGCTGGACCAATACCACGTTTGGTAGTACCAATGGCATTCACACCTTTTTTAAGCTCGCGCAATTCATCAAGAGCAGCATGAAAGGGCAAAATCAAAGGACAATTAAAACTAATATGCAAACGGGATTTGACTGGAATACCACGATCTTCGAGGCCCGCCATTTCACGGGTTAATGCCTCAAGGGATAACACCACGCCATTACCAATAAAATTACGCACCCCCTCATGTAAAATACCTGAAGGAATAAGCTGCAACTTCGTCACTACACCATTCACAATCAAGGTATGACCGGCATTATGCCCGCCCTGAAAGCGCACAACGGCGTCAACCTGATTGGTGAGCATATCAACAATTTTACCCTTACCTTCATCACCCCATTGCGCACCCAACACTACCAAACTTTTTCCTGTTGTCATGATTGTTATCCTATAAAAAATTAATTTGATATCGACGATGCATGATGACGCGCATCGACCAAAGCCTTAAATAATTGAGGATTTTTATGATAGGCTGGCGCATTGATTTGAATCGCCTGCGCTTCACCGTCACCTACCACAGCTGCAGCCTGACTCGCGGCCTGGCCTTCAATATTAATAAGCGACTGATCTCCCTGCGCACGCACAGCAGCTGCCTTTTTAGTGCCATCAGCCACAATACCCGCCGCAATGGTTGTCGCCAAACCCTGCATATTTTGATACGTCGCTTTTAATTGGTCATCATCAAGCACCTGACCAGTCAATAATACTTGATTCACAGTAACTCCAGCAGCACGAAGCCCACTATTTTGCTTTAAACTCACCAAACAAGCCGCCATATTTTTAGAAGAAGTATTCAAAGCCACCAACATTGCTGTTTTAAATAGCGCCTTGATTTTATCAGAATCACCCTCAGTCCCTTGCCAAAATTTCGAGACATCCGTCACCTGCCACAAAATACCAAAATTATTAGTCCCAGTACCATCCTCATTTTCAAAACCACTCAAGGCAATAAGCCTCTCACTGGTAGGCACTAAAACAATCGTGGCAAAAGGCGCATTGACATGCACGCCTGGATTTAAAAAAGTACTGTGATCTTTATGCACAAGCACACCAATATTACCCTGTGGCACGACATTTAAAATGCTGTACAAGACCCCCGCCAAAAGCACGAAGCACAGAACTAAGCCTGAAAGAATATGATTAATTTTGATTTTGCTGTTGCGCATCGACCTGACTTTGATTTGCGGAACGCCAACGCGCATAAGCACTCTGTGCTGTTGCGGAGCTTCCTGGGGTTGAAGATGAACCTGAAGCTTGTGGCGCCAGGCTACGGATATCTGAAGCAACGACCAAAGGCAAATACGCCAAAGTAGCTGCAGGATCTTTTTGATAGATGGGAAAGAGCGCATTAAATTCAGCAACATTTGCCTGCGCCGCGACAATAACAGCTGCGCGTTTTAAATTAGCCGCACGCTGTAATTCTGCGGCACGTGCAACCGCGACAGGAGTAACAGCTTTACTATAATCCTCTGCTGCCTGCATCATGGTTTTCACTTGATTTTGGGCAGCACTGACGGCCTGCATAAATTGACCATTTAAAGCATCGGGAACATTAATACTATTAACACTGACGCCTTGAATTTGAATACCATAAGTCGCCGCATGCACAGCTAAATTATTTTGAATCGCCGTGGCAATCCCAGAAAAATTAGCTTTATTCAAAGCATTTGCAATCATTTGATGTTGCAACGCCTGAACAGTAGCCGATTGTAAAGACGCCTGCAACATGCCATCCACATCAGCATTCACAAAAAGATACGCCTTAGGATCGACAACTTTATAACTTAAACTAACCCCAACATTGACAAGATCTTGGTCTTGGGTCAGCATTAGGCTCGATATATTAACTTGCGTAGCATCGGTTATATCCACACTAATATGCCGATCCACAAAAGGCAAAGTCCAATGCGTTCCCGGCTGCAACGTCGTTTGATACACACCAAAACGAGTCACCACTGTCTGCTCATCAGGGCTAACCGACACAACCCCAGACAGCAAAATTGAAGCCACAGCAACAAACGGCACAATGACCCACCAGCTATTAAAACCCCGAGCTTCAGGCGGCTTAAAATCCTTAAGTGTCGCACGCTTAGGACCACTGATCTTGGCAAACATTTTCTTAAACCAAGCCTCTAAATCCGGTGGGCCTTGATGGTAAACAAAATTAGGTAACATACATAACATCAATAGTGAAAGACAACCGCTATTCTAAATGGTTTAGGACGCTTTGTCATTAGGATACTCCTCATTTGTAATACTATTAACAAAATAGAGCACAATACCTAGCAATAGCCAAACACCACCAACCACAAGCGCCACAGCCCCCAAATGAGCCAAAATCCAAAAGTTCAACAACACCCCTATCACAGGTATAAGCAAAACAGGGGAGAACTTACGCTTATAGGGCTTATGGCGCAAAATATGCAAAAATGTAGCCGCATTTAATAAAACAAATCCAAATAAAGCCCCAAAGTTTATAACTTCGGTAATAAGATCCAAATTAAAAAAACTACCGATAATCAATTGCACCAATACGATGAGAAGAATACTATAGGTTGGAACATGAAAGCGCTTACCAATATTTCGATATTAAAACATGAATATATTGTCATATTTATTAAAGAGCCGCAATATTGATAATTTTATTTGCTCTCTATAAAAACCATAAACGCGATTTGCTCCAAGCCCATTTTTTCTGTACAATCGCAAGCACACTCAAAGTTTATAAAAAAGATGATTATGAACCAAACCTACGCCTTGCTCAAAACCAATACCCTCAAAGAAAACACGAGCTTCACGACCACGATACAAAATTATGAAATTGCGCATCTCGATGATCCAGCGATCACGGTCATCACTGACTTTCAAAAGCGCCCGCCCTATACCGCACATGCAACGACACCCATTCATGAGGCTTTGCAACAAATGAAGCTTCTTGGGGTAAAATCACTCTTTGTCGTCAACAACGACAATCAAATCATCGGCCACGTGTCTGCCCGGGATATTCAAAGCAATAAAGCCGCTATGATTGCCCATCAATTTGACCTTAAAATGACCGAGCTAACCGTCAAAATGCTGATGACCCGACCTGAAAGCTTACATACGCTCAATTTTGATGAGCTTTCTAATGCACGTGTTGGGCATATCGTGCGCTTACTGCATGAGCTCAACACTAACTATATTTTTGTTATCGCCAATGAAGATGGCAACGAAACACTGCGCGGACTCTTTTCGATTTCAAGGATCAGTCAACAACTGGGCGAAAACGTCATGGCGAATTTAAACTCAAGCTCGGTCGCCGAGATGAGCAAAGTCTTAAACTTATCATAGGAGCAATTATAATGAGCACAATTTCCAGTGGCAAAGATTTACCCAATGACCTCAATGTCATCATCGAAATTCCCGCAATGAGCGAGCCTGTCAAATATGAATTTGACAAAGAAAATAATATGCTGATTGTCGATCGCTTCATGGCAACCTGCATGCAATACCCCTGCAACTATGGCTTTATCCCAAACACCCTCTCCGAAGACGGCGACCCAGTCGACGTGCTCGTGATCACCCCAATTCCACTAAGACACGGCGCGATGATTCGCTGCCGCCCAGTAGGCATGCTCAACATGACCGATGAATCTGGTAAAGATACCAAAATAATTGCCGTACCTCATGACAAACTCACCACAATCTATAAAAACGTACAAGACATCAACGATGTACCCGAGCTCTTACTCAAACAAATCAAGCATTTTTTTGAGCATTATAAAGACCTCGAGACTGGCAAATGGGTGAAAGTAGAAGGCTTTGAAAACGCCGCTGCGGCAAAAGCTGAAATCATCAAAAGTGCCGAACGTGTTAAATAACCATCAATGAAAAGCATCGCACAACGCTTTTTACAAAAAACCTGCATCATCATCACACTGGCGCTATTTGCTTTTCCTACAATGGCGTCCGTGTACTTTATCCCTCAAAACTATAACACCCTGCCCGAATGGCAACAAAGCCGCATTAACAATAAATTACTCACTGCTATCAAGGCATCCTGTCAACGCAACCTAATGCTCTATCCTTATTATTTTCAAAGCAACTTTGACATCAGGGGCGAACTCCCGTGGATGATCAGCTGCCAAGGTATTCTGAATATTCCTGCACAAGCAAATAGCAAGAGCGCCAAAACAATATTAGAAACTTATTTCCAACCTTACCTCGTTGTCCATAATTTCTCACGCCAAGGTTTATTCACCGGCTACTATCTACCTGAAATCAAAGGCAGCCTGACTAAAACCCCCTATTACCAAATTCCGATATACGCCATGCCGCAAAAAAAATCGAACATACCCTATCGTGAGCAAATCAATGCAGGAATGTTGCCTGATGCACAAGCATTAGCCTGGATCCATAATCCTGTGGACCTTTATTTTATGCAGGTACAAGGCTCCGGTAAAATTTTATTGCCAAAAGGACAAAGTGTATTATTAGGCTACGCAGGTCAAAATGGCTTTCCCTACTATCCAATTGGACGCTTTTTAAAAGACATTGGCGCAACAAAACCCAAAGGCAGCATACAAACGCTAGAGAGCTGGCTGAACAACAATCCTGCAATGGCACAAAATATTATGAATATTGACGCCTCTTATGTATTTTTTAAAATACTGAATACTCCAGAACCCTTAGGCGCTGAAAAAATTCCACTGACGCCCGGGCACTCACTCGCGGTTGATACTGGCTATATTCCCTTAGGAACCCCAATCTGGCTTAGCAGCTTTTATCCAAGCAATACCGACCCCAATAGTCATGGCACGGCTTTCACACGCATGATGGTCGCACAAGATACGGGAGGCGCTATCAATGGCCCAATTCGAGGGGACATTTATTGGGGTAGCGGCGCACGGGCAAAAGACCTAGCTAGCCACCTAGCATCGCCCGGAACTTACTGGGTTTTGCTGCCAACAGCCTTAAACACTGGTATCATGAATGATAAAGCGACTCTTACAGAATTTTAATCCGAAGCCGCAGACCCAACCGCCTTAGAACCCGAACCACTGCTTGAATCATCCGCACCATAACTAGGGGCATATTGAGGCACGGCATCATCATTATTCGATGAGGCGGGTGCCGCTGCTTGGGGATTTGAAGCCTCAGGCGGGGCTTTCGCATTGGGATCAACGGTGACCACCTCAGGCTGAGGCTTGGTTGGATTAACATAATTGAAAATTTTGACAATACTTTTCACACCACTCACTTGCTGCGCTTGCGCCACCGCAACAGTAGCCTCATCATGCGTAACTTGACCTAAAATATACACAACACCATTTTGAGTGACTACCTTGAAATGTGTAGGATTGATTTTTTTAGTCATACTCGTAATGACTTTGCTGGTAATCCAGCTATCACTCGTATATTGCGAGAAGGGTTCGTTAGGACCGACCGTCATTTGATTATAAACCACAATCACGCCATCAAGTGCAGAGGTTTGGCTCACAATTTTTTGCATTAAATCCTCACTACCCACCTGCCCCAATAACAAGACTATTCCATTAAATACCGTCACCTCAACGTTAGCACCATTAAGACCAGGCATATTATTAAGAATAGTATAAATATTCGAACGAATCGTTAAATCAGTAGCCTGCTGAGGCACCGTAACCGAGCTTCCAGCGGAATTAGCCGCCACGGTCCCACCAGCCACTCCTAAAGCAAAGGGCGCAGACACACAGCCGGATAACGCCGTTAAGCTCGTTAAGATAGCAATAAGGAATATTTTTTTATGCATTGTTAGGTTTCGCATTTTGAAGTTTTCCGTTATAATCATTTGTAAGAATTAACATTGTACCTAAATGCCCCATATGTTGAAAAGAATTACTTTACTAAGTTTACTTATTTTATGCCTTAATTTAACAGGATGTAGTTCTGTCGCCAATTCCAACTCACTACGCAATCGCAACTTCGATTACGCGCGCACCAGTGTCGAAAATTTAAGCGCACCAATACAAACACCCAAAGATTTAAGCACACCTAATTTTGCACCAAAATTCAATATCCCTCCAGGACAAAACTCGTATAGTCCAGACGTAATTTTTAAATCAACACCTCCTGACTTTAGTCAAGTTTATGAAATTCCAGAGGTTGATGTCAAACCTAAACTTTAATGAGTCTTATTTATGAGCAAAATCCAAGCCATCCGCGGCATGAATGATTTACTACCTCTCGAGGCACAAAAATTTCATTACGTCACCAACACGATCGCAGAGCTTATCAGCACCTACGGCTTTGAACCAATTGCCTTTCCCATCCTTGAAAAAACCGAGCTTTTTATACGCGGTATCGGCACACATACCGATGTTGTTGAAAAAGAAATGTATACTTTTTTAGATCGCAACGATGAAAGTCTAAGCTTACGTCCAGAGGGTACTGCAGGTTGTGTACGCGCAGCACTTGAGCATGGCCTACTCCATAATCAAATACAAAAACTTTGGTATTCAGGCCCAATGTTTCGCTATGAACGCCCTCAAAAAGGCAGGTATCGCCAATTTCATCAACTTGGTGTAGAAACTTTCGGCATTGCAAGCGCTGATATTGACGCTGAAGTAATCAGCATTTTTGCCGCCATTTTAAAAAAACTGGGGCTCAAAACTCACGCCCGCCTTGAACTCAATAATTTAGGCCAAAAAGACGAACGTGCTCAATTTCGCCAAGCATTGACCGCCTATCTAGAACAATATAGACAAGATCTAGATGAAGATAGTCAACGCAGGCTTGCAACCAATCCCTTACGCATTTTGGATTCTAAAGTTGAAAGCACTAAAAATATTTTACAAAACGCGCCCAAATTAGCGGATTACTTAAGCCCCAAAACTCAAGCACATTTTGAGAATGTCATCACACGCCTAGAGGCCATTGGCATTCCCTATGTGCTAAACCCACACTTAGTGCGTGGTCTCGACTACTATAATCTCACGGCTTTTGAATGGACGACGGACTTATTGGGCTCACAATCGGCCATCGGTGGCGGCGGTCGCTATGATAGCTTGGTAACAGAATTAGGCGGGGACAATACTCCCGCCTTTGGATTTGCGATCGGCCTTGAGCGTTTAATTTTATTACTAGACCAAATCAACGCATATCCAACACTAAATCACACACCCGACGTATTTTTAGTCGCCGTGGGAGCAGAGGCAGCGATACAAGGTTTTAAACTCATGCAAACACTGCGCGATCATAATATCAGCACGCACATGAGCCATGGCGATACCAGTTTCAAAAATCAATTTAAAAAAGCCGATAAATCCGGAGCGCGCTTCGCTATCATCATCGGCGAGGATGAACTGAAAAACAATGAAGTCAGCCTAAAATACTTGCGTGAAGACCATCCCCAAGCTAATATTAGCTACACTAAAGTCACCGAACATTTACTAGAAATAAAAAAGAGAACTTAACATGCAACTTGATAACTTAAGTTTTAACTTTGAGGAAGAAACTCCAAAACCCGTTAAAACAAAAGCGAAACCAAAAACATTAACCAGTAAGAAGGCGATTATGAAAACCACTAAGAAAACTACAGCACCAAAAGCCACAAAAAAAGTCGAAGCAAAATCTACAACGACAGATGATTTTAAAGTCAAAGATCTAAGCTTAGCTGACTGGGGCAGACGCGAAATTACCATTGCTGAAACCGAAATGCCGGGCCTTATGAGCTTACGTAAAGAATATGGCCGCAAAAAGCCTTTAAAAGGCGCACGCATTGCTGGCTGCCTGCACATGACCATCCAAACCGCTGTACTCATTGAAACTTTGATCACCCTAGGCGCTGAAGTACGCTGGTCTTCTTGCAATATTTTTTCAACTCAAGATCATGCGGCAGCAGCCATTGCAGCGGCAGGCATTCCTGTGTTTGCATGGAAAGGTGAAACCGAAGCCGAATACTGGTGGTGCGTAGAACAAACCATCGACGGCAAAAAAGGTTGGCAGCCTAATATTTTACTGGATGACGGCGGAGATCTAACCGTACTGATTCACAAGAAATACCCACAAATTCTAAAAGGCATCGTCGGCGTCAGTGAAGAAACCACCACCGGCGTTCATCGCCTGTACGAAATGGCCCAGGCTGGCACACTTAAAATGCCCGCGATTAATGTGAATGACTCCGTCACTAAATCAAAATTTGATAATATGTATGGAATTCGCGAATCAGTAATGGATGGCTTAAAACGCGCCACCGATGTTATGGTAGCCGGTAAAAAAGCCGTGATTTTAGGTTATGGTGATGTCGGAAAAGGTGCTGCCGCCGCAATGCGTGGTTTAGGCGCCCAAGTTATTGTCACCGAAATCGACCCCATCAATGCCTTGCAAGCCGCCATGGAAGGTTATAGCGTCACCACGATTGATGAGACTTGCAACGATGCTGATATTTTTATTACAACAACCGGTAACTGCAATGTCATCGGTTACGAGCACATGAACAAGATGAAGGATCAAGCCATTGTCCTCAATATTGGACATTTTGATAATGAAATCGATGTTGCTTCACTAAAGAAATGTATCTGGAAAGAAATTAAACCACAAGTCGATCACGTGATTTTCCCTAATGGAAAACGCATTATCCTCTTAGCCAAAGGCCGCCTTGCAAATTTAGGCTGTGCTAACGGTCACCCTAGCTTTGTCATGTCCATGTCCTTTACCAATCAAGTACTGGCACAAATCGAACTCTGGCAAAATAAAGGTAAATACAAAGCTGACGTATATCGCCTACCCAAAGCCCTCGATGAAGAAGTCGCACGTTTACATCTACCAAAACTAGGCGTACGCTTAACCAAACTAACGCCCAAACAGGCGAAGTATATCGGCGTAAACGTGAATGGTCCTTATAAACCCGAGCATTATCGCTATTGATACCCAGGAACCATCGTCCTGATAATGCATAGCATTCATCAGGACCCAGCATTAATTATTAAAGCGGGTTCTTTTGGATTTTTGAGTGCATATCAACGTGTAAAAAATGTTTAACACGCGTCAAAGTCGCCCCACGATACTGAAACAAGGGGGCGGCATCATTATCAGTCAACACAAAATCCTGATAAATTTGCTGCAACTGTGCGCTACCTAAGCGATAGTCAAACCGATCTAAATAGGCTTTTAACAATAAAATACCCTGGGCCTCGGGCAAAAGCTTCAATGCCTTCAAGTTCAAAGCGCCTTCAACCACAAGGTTTTTTAAATGCACTTGCAGATAGCCATCCAAGACTTCTTGAGAATGTCTAACATGACTAGCCGTACGTGCCAAGACCTCTTTTGCTTTCGGCCAGCGCTCAGTTAATTTAGGCAAAATTTCAGTACGCAAAAAAATACGATCAAGCATAATATCTTTATTGGTAGGATCCTCAAGCCATTGCAAAGACTTAGCAATTGCATAAGCACGCAACTCTTGTTTAGTATAATGCAATAAAGGACGCCACAAACAACCTAGACCTTGCAAACGCACAGGCGCCATAGCACTCAAACCCTGCAAGCCTGAACCACGCATTAAATTAAGCAAAAATGTTTCCGCCTGATCATCAAGATGATGACCAGTCACCAATACATCCCCCTCTAGCAACAAAGCATTAAATAGGCGATAACGCTCTTCACGCATAAAAGCCTCAAGACTCGCACCTTTAGGACATTGAGCAGTCACATGTAGCAAATGCACTTGGACTTTATAATCCTCTGCAATTTTAGCCGCTAAAATACTCAAAGGCGTTTCAGTAATATCGGTATGATGATTAACATTAACGAGAATCAGCTCTATTTTATGGGCAAGCACAACAGGATCATGTAAGAGCACATCAAACAAAACGCGCGAATCAATACCGCCACTAAAGCCAATAAAAATACGCTTAGGCAGCACCGACAATTCATTAAAAAAAAGCTTCATGCGCCTGTTTCTACAGCCACAGCAGGTTCACGAACTTCATAGACACCAAAATCCATCAATTTATCATAACGAATTTGCAGAAGATCCGCTAAAGGTAATTTTTGTAAGCGCTTTAACTCCTGGACCAATGCAGCTTTAAGATGAGAAGCCGCTTCAACATGATCGCGATGCGCACCCCCCAAGGGCTCTTTAATAATTTGATCAATAATTTTTAATTTTTTTAAACGCTTGGCAGTAATACCCATAATATCAGCTGCCTTGGGAGCAAATTCAGCGCTTTTCCACAAAATAGACGCACAGCCCTCGGGAGAAATCGTCGCAAAATAGCTATATTCTTGCATCATTAAAGTATCACCAACACCAATACCTACAGCACCACCAGAACAGCCCTCTCCAATCACAACACAAATAACGGGAACCTTAAGCGCTGCCATTTCACGTAAATTACGCGCAATCGCCTCAGACTGTCCACGTGCCTCGGCATTCACACCAGGATAAGCCCCTGGGGTATCAATCAAAGTAATAATAGGTATATCAAATTGTTCTGCCAATTTCATCAAACGCAAGGCCTTACGATAGCCTTCCGGATGAGGCATACCAAAATTACGATATAGTTTTTCTTTGGTAGTACGACCTTTTTGCTGACCAATGACCATCACAGGCATGCCATCAAGACGCGCAATCCCACCAACAATAGCAGGATCATCACCAAAATTACGATCGCCATGCAATTCTTCAAAATCAGTAAAAGCATTTTGCAAATAGTCTAAAGTATAAGGACGATCCATATGCCTGGCCAGCTGAATGATCTGCCAATCACTGAGTTGTTTAAAAATTTGCCCCTGCAACTCAACTACTCGGGCTTGAAGTTGCTCAATTTCCTTATCCAGACTCATATTCGCAGAAGTGGCTGATTCTTTTAAGGCTTTAATCTGCGCTTCAAGCTCGCCAATCGGTTGTTCAAAATCTAAGTAATTCATACAGCACCACTAGGTTTATTAAGACTTATAATATATAAAATTGATGAAATTTGCAACATACTAAACAGCTTGATAAATCCATTTATTCAAATACATCTTACGCACTTCCTCCCACAAAGGATCGCCCTCAGTCATCAGGCCACTTTTTACCATATTTTGATAATGACGTTTAAAGCCATTTTGACTATTAGTTTTAACATAAAACTCTAACAAAGCCTGATGCCACTCCATATTATCAACGTCTTGTGACAAAGCTTGAATGATATCATTTTGCTCACCCGCAAGCGCCTGATCATCATACATTTCTAAACCATTTGCATGCTCGAGCGCCTCGCCATTATCCAAAATGGGCTGATGCTCTACGATAGGAATATCCAATTCTACTTGCTCCCAATTTTCACTTTTACGCCTAGGCTTCGATACCTCACCTAAGTCCAATTGCGGCTCATAGCGCTCATTATCCTTCGCTTCATCATGCTCGCGAGCCTCCTGCACCAACACAGGGGTCTCATCATAAGAAGGATCAAGCGATGGCGATACCTCAACATATTCTTCCTGATGATTATGATCATTTTGATCATCGTAATCATCAACTAACTGCTTGTTTTTACGATACTGCAACAACAGCATAACCAATGTTAACAACCACAATACCAGCCATAAATTTCCTAAAGTCCACACACTCTGATGAGAAACTTGTGCTTGCAAAGACTGCACTTGCTGATTCGCAATATTGAGCTGCCCCGTGAGTTGATTAATTTGCGTTTGGTTATCCTCAATTGTTTGCGTCTGGCTACTGACCGTATCTTGCAAACTCTTAATGGTCATATTCGTTTGCAGAGTAGCAGCAGCAACCTGAGTCGATGTGATTTTTTTAACAACAGGTTTAGGCGCTTGAGCGGCCTTTGGCGCAACAGACGTAACTGATTTAGCTACAACAGGTACTGCAGGGCTCTTTGGGGCACTTCCACTTGTTTTAGATGCGAGCGTCGGACTTTTTGCATCTGCTTGAGATGCCGACACCTGGGTCTTTACTGCATCAGCTTTAGGTGCAGAGGCACTAGATGAAACAGCTGAAAGCTGAGGATACTTACCTTTAACAGCATTACGCACTTCAACCGCATTCATAGGCACTAATAATTGCATCCCTGGCTTAAAATTAGAAGCCTTACTAAAAACACGAGGATTGGCATTACGAATAGCAATCACCATATCCATATTTGAGACACCCGTCGGTCGGTATTTTTCAGCAACACTTGCCAGTGTATCCGACTTTGTTATCGTTAATTGCTTCCAAGCATAGGTACTAGAAACGCCCAAAAGACATATGACTAAAATTATCCATCTAAGCCAAGATTTCATTAATGATCTTCAAATAATAACATGGATGTTATTCTAACAAAAATCACCAAAAAATAAAGCAACGTCAACGCATGATGATGCACAAATAAAAAACAACTTTTACTTTAAAGCCTATTGCTGTAAAATAAAGCACATGACACAGATACAACGCATTATCATCACCCTCACTGCCACTGCTTTTTTTATGGAAGGCTTAGATGGCAGCATCATGAACACCTCACTACCGCAAATAGCCTTGAGCCTACACCTTACCCCCCTACACCTTAAAGTAGCCCTCACTACTTATTTACTAGCAGCGGGCGTCATGATTCCAATCAGCGGTTGGCTCGCTGACAAATTTGGGATTAAAGTTATTTTTAGATTAGCAATTGTCATTTTTTTACTGGGCTCGATACTGTCAGGCCTAAGCAACAACATTGTTATCATGGTACTTGGCAGAATCATTCAAGGGATTGGCGGCGCCCTTTCCTTACCTCTTGGGCGCTTGTTACTGGTTCGCCATTTTTCTAAAGCTGAGTTTATTGTAGCACTCAGCACGATCTCTTCCTTCGGCTTAATTGGCCCAAGTATTGGTCCTTTGATTGGAGGGTTTTTAACGACTTTTTTAAATTGGCGCTTTATCTTTTTCGTCAATATTCCTATTGGCTTTTTTGCACTCTACTATGTGCAAAAACATATTGAAAACACCAAAAACCCTAAAGTAAAATCCTTTGATTTTTTGGGTTTTACCATACTCGCGACAAGCCTAATTTTACTACTCCTTGCCTTCGAAACCTTGACAGAGCATACCCTTACAGGCATCGAGATCATAACGCTAGGGCTATTAGGCTGTATAGGACTTACCGCTTACTGGTTTTATGCAAAAAATCATGAACGCGCTGTGATCAGCCCAAAATTATTAAACACCCCTAACTTCAAAAGCATCGTAATCAATAGCATGACGATACGACTAGCACTGGGCATCATACCATTTTTAGGACCTTTACTATTACAACTCGGTTTAAACATGAGCGCCATGATGTCAGGACTTTACTCCGGAGCATCAGGCATTGCTATGATTTTTGCAAAATCATGGGTACAGAAATTACTAAGACGTTTTAATGCCGGGCTCATTGCCGGGACAACGAGCATATTACTCTGCCTAAGCTTGAACTTAAATATTCTCATATGCTACTTCCCCAGTCCGATGGTAATTTTAGGCGTATTTATTATTACTGGAATTTTAATGTCAATTCAATACACCACGGTGAATGCCTTGGCTTACAGCACCCTACCTCATGAATTTCAAAATATGGGAACGAGTTTTTTAAGCAGTATGCAACAAATTATGCAGAGCTTTGGCATTGCAGTAGGTGCCTTTATTTTATACTTAGCCATTGACGGCAAGATTGAGGCAACACACTACCCTCTACATGCTTTTGTTATCACCTATGCGCTATTAAGCCTAATACCTCTGCTCTCTGCGGTCGGCTTTTTTAAAATTAGACACTTAAAAATTGACAGAGGATCATGAGGAAAATAATCAAACCAAACCATTGCTGCTGGTCAAAAAGTTTTTGACACACAACCGCCTCACGCCATGAAGGCGTTAACATCGGACTCGCCCAAATAGCTTGCTTAGGACCAGGCATTTGCGAACGCATCATCAAAATTGGAATTAAAAAAAGCAACTTACCTTTTAATAAATGCCAGCACGCACGCACCATCACATAAGTGAACGCCAAAGCAAATAAAAATGCATAATGTAAATGCAAATTGTGCAATAACACACTCGCAGCAACAATCAAGCACAAGGCCAATAGGAATAAAAATAAATACACACGCCCATCAAAAAAAGTCGCCGGTGATTTAATTCCCAAACGCTTATCATCAGTATAATCCATCAAACTATAAATCGTGTCATAAAATAAAGTCCAAACAATCGACAAACCATAAAGCCAAAAAATCATAGAATTAAGCTGATTATGAACTGCCGCATAAGCCATGATCATCCCAAAATTAAACGCCAAGCCCAAAATCAACTGCGGAAAATAAGTAAAGCGTTTTGCCAAAGGATAAACCAACGCTAAAAACAATGCTGGCAGGGCAAGAAGC
Source organism: uncultured Thiotrichales bacterium (assembly GCA_903870015.1). Lineage (GTDB taxonomy): Bacteria > Pseudomonadota > Gammaproteobacteria > Francisellales > CACEW01 > CAIQBE01. Next base: position 44,006 of record CAIQBE010000022.1, on the reverse strand, counting down.
TGTGCTAGGGAATTTAAAAAAAGCAACAAAGAGGCCGCCAAAAGCAGTAGCACCAATAACAACAATACCGCTTCAACATTACGCACAGCACCCGAGGCAATCGGACGAAATGCCGTACGCGCAACAAAACGATCATAATTTTGATCAAACAAATCATTCACCACGCAACCAGCAGCACGCATTAAAACCACACCTAAGGTAAACACAAAAAAAAGCCGTATTGACGGCAAGCCCCCAAGAAACAAACCCCAATAAGTAGGCCACAAAGACAATAACAACGGAATCGGACGATGCCAACGCATTAAGATGCAATACTCTTTTAATTTTCTCAAAAACACATATTACTTAATAAAGTGATGAAACTATATTATACTATGCATTACAAAATATGATAGAGAACTTTATGCGTCCAAGTAAACGAGCCAATAACGAATTACGTAACATCAGCATCGAGCGCAACTATACTAAGCACGCTGAGGGCTCGGTATTAGTCTCCTTTGGCGATACCAAAGTATTATGTAACGCTAGCGTCATTGATGGCGTACCTCGTTTTTTAAAAGGCAAAGGCCAAGCTTGGCTTACCGCTGAATATGGCATGCTCCCTCGCGCCACTACCGATCGCACCCAACGTGAAGCCGTTGCTGGCAAACAAACAGGACGGACTAATGAAATTCAACGCCTCATTGGCCGCAGCCTACGCTCAGCAGTGAACTTAAATTTTTTACCCGAATATACCATCACCGTTGACTGCGATGTCATTCAAGCCGATGGCGGCACCCGCACAGCATCGATCACCGGCGCCTGCGTTGCCATTGCCGATGCGCTCAATACTTTTAAAGAAAGAAACCTAATCAAAAACTCACTCAAAATCCCCCACCCCTTACGCCACCTAATTGCCGCAGTATCGGTCGGTGTCTATCAAAATGAAGTGATCCTAGACCTTGATTATATCGAAGACTCCAACGCCGAAACCGACATGAATGTCGTGATGAATAACGATAATGGCTTTATTGAAATTCAAGGCACCGCTGAAGGCGCGCCTTTTACCGAGACCCATTTTCAGGAAATGCTAGCATTATCCAAAGCAGGAATAAAAACACTGATCGAAAAGCAAAAAGAAGCCCTAGGCATTAGCAGCATCAAAGACTTAGCCTGGTAGATTAGTGCGCACACTCATCTAGAGCCATAACAACTGCTGTTGAGGTAACCGGTGAAACCTCGGCAGCGTAGGCAACATCACCTAGCGCACCAAAACACATAAGCCCCATCAAACACACACAGACTGCATTAATAAAAATATCGCTTTTCATATGACACCATTATTATTGTTATTTTATAAGTTAATTCTGATCCCATCCACTACAAAATACAATAGGCTCAACATATAAAAAACATAACCCATTGATTTTTAAATTACAAATCAACACAACCTTTCGCTTTTAAGCCAAAATAATGTATGATCATCGCTTAAAGCACAGTGCCAAACACAAAAATGCGCAGCACAAACACCAGAAACAGCGCCTTAAACGCACTAAAGCAAGTAATCATTGAGCACAAATCTCTTGATGAGGCTCTAGATCTAGAAGAACAAAAGGATTTAAGCTTTGTAAAATTCTTGGCTTATGGCGTCCTACGAGAATATGAAAGCTTAAATATCATCCTCAACCAACTTCTTAATAAACCTATAAAAACCAAAGAAATAGAACTAAAGCTCATTCTATTACTGGGCCTGTTTCAGTTAAAAAACTCCCACACCCCAGAGCACGCGGCAATTAACGAAACTGTAGAACTCACTAAGCTCAATCATCTCGACTACGCTAAAGGATTAGTGAATGCTATTTTAAGACGTTTTTTAAGAGAAAAAACAACATTACTGGCACAACTACAATCCACAACGATTACCGAACACCCGCAATGGCTACTGGAAAAAATACAAGCCACCTACCCCAATCATTGGCAAACGATTCTCAAGACTAACAACATGCAAGCACCAATGCATTTACGGGTCAATCAACGCAAAACCACAACCATTGAATATATGGAATTACTACGCCAACAAGAAATAACTGGAACAATCCACGCAGGCCTGCCTGATGCCATTACTTTAAATGAAGCAATTAATGTTGCAGAACTACCAAAATTTCAAGAAGGCTGGATATCAGTACAAGATTTAGCCGCACAAAAAGCCGCCTATTTACTTGATTTAAAGCCAGGACAAAAAGTCCTTGATGTATGCGCAGCACCGGGAGGAAAATCCTGCCACATTCTGGAATCTTGTGACATACAATTAACAAGCATGGATATCTCCAACCGTCGCTTAAATTTAATTAATGAAAATTTAAAACGACTAGATTTAAAAGCAGATGTACGCCAGGGTGATGCAAGCAGACCTCAAGAATTTGACACACTTTTTGATCGCATCCTTATTGACGCACCTTGCTCAGGCACAGGGGTCATTCGCCGCCATCCTGACATAAAATTTTTGCGCCAAGCCAAAGACATTGATCAACTACATCAACTCCAAGTCAAAATCATCGTAGAATCTGCAAAAAATCTAAAACCTAACGGATTATTACTCTACGCAACTTGCTCCATATTAAGAGAAGAAAATGATTTAACCATAAAAAAAGCCTTAGAACAATTAAAGCTTTTTAGCACCACCCCAATTAACACAATAGTACCAGAAAATATTAATGCACAAACCACAGCCTACGGCTGGCAAATCCTACCAAAAGAAAAAGGCTCAGATGGCTTCTATTATGCAATCCTCAGCAAATCATCCACATAAAAAAAATAAAACACTTCATTTCTATAAAAAGCTTGGAACTCAAATAAATAACATGCTATACTCTCGCCATAATATTATTAATACTTTTTTTACGAGCAAGGAGCATTGAAAATGAAAATAACAAAATTAATATGTATCGCAACAATCAGCACTGGACTACTATCAGGCTGTGGCAACAGCGGAAACTCCGCCGGGCAACAAAACAATAACAGCACACAGGGCTACACCGTAACAATTCTAAACAGGTCAAACAACAGCGCTTACAAGACCATGTATAATAGCAAGACAATGGGCCCTTCCTACATTGGATTCCAAGTTAGCAATACCGGAACAAAACCTCTGACGATACAATCACTCACCTTAAGTGCAAACGGCCCCAGCAGCATTGTACCCAACAGCGATAACATGGCGTATAGTGACAACAACTCAAAAGCGCTCAATGGCTGCCAAGCAGGCACTAGCTTAAGCAGCGGCCAATCATGCTACGTCATGATACATGCCGACAAAAATTATCAGCAATTACTACAAATTGCCGGCAGTTTTGACCAAACGTTCACCATCAACACAAGTCAGGGCCAGAATACCTTTGACGTATCTACACAAGGTGTTATCTATGTAGGCGGTGAATTCAAACAGCTTGGCGATGCAACAGCAACAGGCTTGGCTAACTCAACCCTATTAGCAAGATGCGTGTTCAGCAGCGATATCAACACACTCTCATGCACCAACCCTATCGAAAACAGCAACCAAAAAAACCCTAATGGAAGTATTTTTGCACTAACCAATGACAACGCCGGTAATATTTATATTGGGGGAGCCTTTGACGAGATAGGATTACTAACAACAACAAACCCATACGCAGCAATCCTCGCAAAATTCAACCCAATCAGCAATGAAATAACCAATCCATTTGCAGATGATGAAAACGCAACGACGATAAATAGCGGCGCTGATGCCAATATCTTTGGGATCAATTTCGATAGCAATAACAATTTATACATAACTGGTATCATCAATAACATAGGGGGCGCAGCAGGAGGACTAAACGATCCTAACGGGGGCGGATATTTACTCGCAAAATGCGATCTAAGCCAATCCTCAAATAAATGCACCAACATACTTGCAGCGGACGCACCTAGCGACGACATCTCAGCCAACCAAGCATACTCAATGACGCTTTATAACAATAATGACAACGACTACCTCATTATTGGCGGAGCAATGGACTACATAGGCAGCACCTCAGGTGTAGTAATGGGCGCTGGAAGCTGTGCAATTACTGGTACAGATAAAAACATAGCCTCAAATTGCGCCTCTCTGGTACCAACAAACAGATTCGCAGACAATTTTGTTTACACCACCACAGTTGATAACAATGCCAACTTATTGTATATCGGCGGTCAATTTACAACTATAGATAACGTTAGGAGCAATAGCGGCAATATATTCCTGGCAAAATGCGCACTAAATCCTACGGGCAGCGCTATGGCAACATGCAGCGATAACGCACTCGGAGGGGCAGATGATGTCTACGTTACTGGTGGCGCCTCATCGATAGGAACCTTCATCGGCGCAACCGCACTAGATAATGATGGCAACATTTTCGTTGCCGGCGCCTTTGACAAAATCGTAAAAGGCGGAACACCATCTACAATATTAGCATCAACCAATAACAACAAAAACATGATTGCGCGCTGTGCCATTGATAGAAGCTCCTGCACAGACTTATTAGCAAACGCAGCAATGGATGGTGCCAATGATGGCATATATGACATAGTAGTCAATGCGGAGGTTAATGCAAAGCTTCACTCAGGATCATAATGAAGTGATTACCAATAAAAGGGGCATCAGGCCCCTTTTTTTATTTTCAAAATCACCCCTTATACAGATCTTGTCAAAATTAACACCAATACGTATGATATAAAAACCTCAAAATTAAAGGAATTCTCATGGCGCTAATTTCATTAAGACAATTATTAGACCACGCGGGCGAACATCAGTTCGGCGTACCTGCATTTAACGTCAACAACTTAGAACAAATGCGAGCAGTCATGGAGGCAGCTGAAAAAACCGACAGCCCCGTCATCGTCCAAGCCTCAGCAGGCGCCCGTAAATACGCAGGATCGAATTTTATTCGCCATCTAATTCTAGCAGCCAGCGAAGAATTTCCAAATATTCCCATTGTCATGCACCAAGACCATGGCTCAGCACCTGCCGTATGCTTACGCTCAATCCAAACTGGCTTTACTTCTGTCATGATGGATGGCTCGTTAAAGGCCGATGCTAAAACACCAGCAAGCTACGAATATAATGTTGAGGTTACCGCACAAGTAGCTCATTTCGCACACGAGTGTGGCGTATCAGTTGAAGGTGAATTAGGCTGCTTAGGCTCGTTAGAAACTGGCAAAGCTGGGGAAGAAGATGGCTCAGGAGCTGAAGGTCATTTATCCCATGAGCAAATGCTCACCGACCCTGAAGAAGCTGCACAATTTGTTAAAGCTACGCAGGTTGATGCCCTAGCGATTGCAATTGGCACAAGTCATGGCGCCTATAAGTTTAGCCGCCCACCCACAGGTGAAACACTCGCCATTAAACGCATCAAAGAAATTCACGCACACATTCCCGACACACATTTGGTCATGCACGGCTCATCCTCAGTTCCACAAGACTGGCTCAAAATTATTAATGAACACGGTGGCAAAATTCACGAAACTTACGGCGTGCCGGTCGAAGAAATTGTCAATGCAATTAAATACGGCGTACGCAAGATCAATATCGACACCGATTTACGCCTAGCGGCAACAGGCGCCATTCGTCGCTATTTGGGCACCCATCCAGAAGAGTTTGACCCACGCTCGTATAACAAACTAGCTAAAGACGCCATGAAAGAGGTTTGCATCGCCCGCTACGAAGCCTTCGGCAGCGCAGGCCATGCCAGCAAAATAAGACCTTTGACCCTCGAGAATATGGCAGAACGCTACGCCAAAGGCGAGCTGACAGCTAGAGTGAAATAATCTTATTTGAGATGCAGCGCCTTAAGCTCAACATACTTTTGGGCGCTGTAGCGCAAAAAGGCTTTTTCTTCAGCATCAAGCGCACGCACACGCTTAGCAGGACTGCCTAAATACAAATACCCACTTTCTAATTTTTTGCCAGGAGGCACCAGGGTGCCGGCACCGATAATGACCTCAGATTCTAATACCGCACCATCTAACACAATCGACCCCATACCAATCAAGCAAAAATGATGAATCGTGCAGCCATGCAAAATTGCACCATGACCCACGGTGACATCTGCACCAATAATGAGCGCATGCCCTTCAGGGTTATATTGACTCGCATGCGTAGTATGCAAAACCGCACCATCTTGAATATTAGTACGCGCGCCAATCATAATCGGCAAAAGATCACCGCGAATCGACACTTGTGGCCATACCGAGGCATCTTCCTCCAAAATCACTTGGCCAGAAACTACAGCACTTTTATCCACAAACACACGCGCACCTAATTGCGGTGTGAACGCACCAATAGTTCTAATCGCATCTGTCATAGGGAATCCAACACATCTTGCATTCTTTTTTCGGAAAAGATACGCCCGAGCAACTGAGATTTTTCAAATACCATATTACGCTGAAAAAAGCGCTCAATCTCTTGATCTTTGGCCCGATATTTTTGGGTATAGTTAATGACACGCACTACAAGATCACCATTTAAAGTTTGCATACGGTGAATAATATAAAGCATATAAGCAGCTGGAAGTTGATTGAGCGTATAAATCATTTCGAGCTCATCAACTTTTTCTGCAGGAATTTTACTTAAAGCATTAACAAAAGCATCAACCGCATTAATTTCTTCAGGAGTCAAACTGGGGCCAGTCTTTTCGAGTTTTTCAAGGTTAATCAAAACATCATTAATAATTGGGTTTTTGAACGAATGCCAATGCTTGATAATATCATCTATTAACGCCATATACACCTCTCAAAACAGCATATAACAATTCTACCCCAGATATCGAGCCAAGACAATCTCTACTTACGAGCCCGAATCACCATGATAACAATCAACGCATGCGCTAAAATCGTCACTAACAATGCAGCACTAAGACTCATAGCGCACACAAAACCATTTTGCGCCAATACATACACAGTATAAATCCCAGTAGGATAATTGAGCAACACACTGACCACCAAGCCTGGATTATATTTGCGCTTCACCACAAACATAACAATATGCAATGTTGCATTAAACAAACCAAAAACCGGTAAAAGCAAACCAAACTTCGGCGAAACGTTTTGCGCCAAAATAGCCGCAAGCGGAAATAACACCCAAATCGCCAAAATATTAATCCAAAAAACCGCAACCGTAGTTAATGGCGCATTAGTATCGGTACTTTTAAAAATTTCTTTATTAATAAACTCTTTAAACTTTCCAGGAAAAACATGCTCTTCAAATTCATGAATCAAATAAATCGGAAACTGCAACCAAATCAAAAATAAATACCAGGGCGTCACTGAAAAAAATGATAGCAATAATACAATGATACCCAACGCTAAAATCAAAGTACTTTCAGCCCAATGATGATAAAGATATTGACGCATAGATCACTCCTCAGTTAATCACACCAGTTAAAACTACACTATTTTTTTAACAAAACACGATTTCAATTTCATCGGCCCAATCCCAGGAACTTTGCAATCAATATCATGATCACCATCAACAAGACGAATACCTTTGACCTTCGTACCCACCTTAACGACCAATGAGGTCCCTTTAATTTTCAAATCCTTAATAACACTAATATCATCACCATCATTAAGAACAACACCATTACTATCTTTAATGATTCTTTCATCAGAAAGCTCAACAGTATCCAAACTTGCCGACCACTCATGTGCGCATTCTGGACAAATCAATAAAACATTCTCTTGATAAGTATACTGAGAGTGACACTGTGGACACGAGGGTAAAGTACTCATAGAGATGCCTATTTTATTGATACAAACCCACATGCTAACATAAAACACCCATACATAGCACCAATGGCTATATATTGACTCATAATTTTTTTCGTTTAAAATCAAGACTAAACCAATAAGGATAATAATGACAGCATCTTCAAACGCTGATGCCCTAACACAAGAACGGCTCGATAAAATTGCCAAAGCCTGGTCACGAATGGTTGATTGTATATCCCATGATGTAATGTCGTCGTTATCAACAATACGCAATACCGGCAACCTCATCGAAACCGTATACCCAGAGTTGCTCAATGCTTATAAAATAGCCCTAGAACATAATTTAGTAACAACCACAATTGATAATAAACATTTAAAAATCCTAGACGCACTCGTACCGAATATCCGCACAGAGAGCACACAAGCTATTGAGTTCCTGGACTTACTCCACCCTTATGATAAAAAATTACTTTCAAGCTCTGAGGATATTGCACAACTATCCATTAAGGCTTGCCTTAATCATTTATTAGAACAACACGCATTCAAAAATGAGCAAGAACGTGCACTGGTAACCGTTGAATGCAAAGAAGATTTTCAATTTAAATGCGCCCCTATTTTTATTGACAACTTACTGAGCAACCTGCTTGATAATGCGCTCCGATGCATAGAAAAAGCCGCAAAAGGTACACTAAGCATCTGGACCACCAACTCAAAAAATTACAACGAAATCCACTTTAAAGACACAGGCTCAGGAATAGCCCCTAATAACATGCTCCGAGTTTTTCATCGATTTTTTACACAACGCAATGGCATTACTTTACCCGGACTAGGCTTTTGCAGACTAGCCATCTTGCAAGCTGATGGTGATGTGACTTGTAATTCTGCACTAGGAGAATACACTGAGTTTGTCATTACCTTTCCCAAAATAAAGTAAGAACAAGCACCCTTTCACCCTACCGGTCATTTCATTTAATATTAAAAATACGGAGGATGATAAGGATCACTTACTGCAGTGAATAAAGAACCCCGAGTAATTGGAATCAACATAGAGCCATCCCCATGCTTTAAGTTATGAGCTGATAAAAGCAGCGTATAATCGATGATGTCTGTTGTTAATACGCCCAACTTAAGAACCAAGACTGCTGCATAACCCATCCCCCCCGGCGTCATCCTTCGAAAAATTGCGCAGCAATTTTTGCGGAGGAACCAGGACCCAATCGCATGCAGCGTAGCTGCATTCAACCCGTCCCTAATCATGCAATGAATGCAGCTACGCTGCATGCTAGTAAAAACTGGATCCTCCGCAATTTTGCTCCGCAAAATTCGAAGGATGACGCCGGAAAGGGGTTATGCAGCAGTCTTGAACTAATAACAGCATAGCAAATGAGGACCTAATAGAGTTATTATTTACAAATGCCCTATACAAATTAAGAACGCTATGCTTTTTAGTAGAGAAAAAAGGTTCACTCGAGATGAAATACATGGATTGATACGTGATTTAACCGATGGAAAAGCATCGCTATCACCGCATTTGCACAAACTTATCGATCACTTCATTGATGATCTTGACTTCTTTTTATACAAAGATGAAATAAATCCATCAACCCATGAGCGTGTAGCTAGGTTTGACCCTACAAAAATGAAAGTAGAACTTCTGGAGATCTGGCTAAGAATGATAGAAGAACGCTTTGAGTTTTTCTTTTATCAATTACCCAATCCGACTGATCGGGAGCAAATGAAAAAAACTTATAACACATTAGAAAAAAAGATGTTAGTTCTTACGGGGCGTTATACCAGCCATCCTTTATATGAAGTATTTTTTTCACAAAAGACATGTACCGCTAATTTTGCAGAACATACAAGTATTAGTAAAAAAGACTTTCCTTTTACCGGCCGCCCATTACTAGAAGCCGCGGCAGCCTTATCTACGGACCCACTTTTAGTAGATGAGGTGGTCGTTAGAATCGCTCATGTTCACACTGCGCATCAATCACAATGGGTTGCCCTAAATAACAGAGGTCTAGCCGTATGTAATCTTGCACAGGTAAGACCCTTAAGATGGAGACCTGATGTATTAACTGCTGATGAATTAAAAAGACTTTCTGAAGAACCAGGCTCATTAAACTTAGCTTACTATCCAGGAGCTGATGCTACATCATTTGTGTTTTTGGATAATATTGATAAAAAAAATGCACGAGCGCCTTTTGCATCAATCACAGGAATAAATAATGGCGAAAAAATATTCTCGGTGTATCATTATGTCCGCGGCCTAGATACTCATTTAGCTAAACATGGAGTCACCTCTAACTTTACGCCTCTTGCCGAATCAGCACTAAGCCTATCTAAATTAAGCACAAAAGGCAAAAGCAAATCTTTAGAAATTGCCTGATAAGCATCGCGTATTAGCAATACCAAGAATAGGAATAGCATAAAGCAAAAAACCTAGAGATCAATATCATCGTGAACCATATTGATATGCTAAAGAACTCAATTGCATTAACCATCTACTTCTTGGTAACACTGCAAACGAAATTGCAAAGATATTAAATTTATCCCCACGCACTGTAGAGGGCCATCTAAACAACCTAAAAAACAAACTAGGCTGTTATAGCAAATCCGAACTCATCCCAACACTTTTTAAAAAAGCCCCCCATCAAGAATGACCGCCAGGACATGGCGCAACGATTGCAGCATCCATCTTCAGTAATGGAAGAGACGTTATTTTTTCAGCTGATGAGGGAGAAAATACCGTTGCTATTTCTGGCTTATGCGACTGAGATCTAGAAAGCTCATCAAGCTCAACAACCGCGAGATCTATCAGCAAAGATGATAATACCGTATCCAGGTATGCTTTTGCCTCTACATATTCTAGATATAGCACATTCGCTCTTTCTTCAGTAGCAGATTTTGCTCTCTGGCCCGACAAAAGAGCCACCGATGTAACTCCAAGAGCAACACCACTAATCCCTAAACCCGATGCGGTTGCCGTGACAGCGATGGTTGTTGCTGTTGGTGTGGCAAAGAATACAGCTGGGGCTGTGGCCGCAGCACCTATACTAAATAATTTAGTTGTCACTGCCGCTGCGGCAGGAACTGCTACTGGCGCTGCAAACCCACCGCTTAAAAAAAAGACACCAATCGTACTAGCACTAATTACGAACGTCCCACTAATAACCCCCATTGCAATAGCCACACCCCTCCAAACTCTTGCTCTCGCGGCAACCCTTGCTTGACCTTCTCTATCTATCCGCACTCTTTCTATTGTCTCCCGCAAAGGATTCACAATATTTAAAATATAATTAGCGCCAGCAGACACCTCTGCCACAGCTCTATTATGAAGATCATAAATAGCGCCAGCTGCTGCAACAGGACGATACAACCTAGCAACATCACAAATACCTCGAAGCCCATCTATCTCATTCAGTAATGTTATTGCATTCTCTAAATTATTTATATTAAGAACAACAGGTCTAGCGAATTGATCGACCAACCCCCTAAACAATAGTACCACTTGCCTTACTTGAGTCAGGTGTATTGCCAACTCCTCATCATCAAAACGGCCATTATGACCTAGGTTAGGTGGCCGAAAATTTCTTAAACTGGTTATCGTTTCAGGGGCCGCAATTCGCTGGGCAAGTGCCTGTGGGAAAAGAATAGAATTGTTTAACATAATTAATCTCCTTCTAAATTTGATACTTAAGTCCTAGCTCCGAATAAGAGCTCGGATAACTGGTTAGCTGCTGCGCTCTGTGCAGGCGTTAAAATCATCTCTGCAACAGGAGTAGCATTTAGAGGGTGCTCCACCACTCTAAATGCTCCTGCACCAGGAACTACCCCAACATCTACTGCTGGCCTTACAGCAGGAGTGGCCCTGATGTCTGCCGCTAGCCCTGGAGCAGGAACTACATCTGCTCCTGCTAACGACCCTACATCAGGTGCCGCTCTAGCACCTACCACTGGCAATGCCTCAGGAGCAGCCTCACCCCCTATCGCTACTCCAACCGTGGCTGTCACTAGGCCTGGAGCTGCTGGTAGCGTACAAAAAAAACTCGCAAACTTTATATTTAAATCAGTAAGCTTTATATTTAAATCATCAAGAAGCTTATGCTTACTGGGATCCTTCGAACATAAACAAATAGCACTAAATAGGCCGTACAACTTAAGTAAATCCTCGCGAGTACAAAAAGGATTAGCAAAACTGCTTTTTTCTAATAATGCTGCACCCTGTTGCGGACGAATATAAGGCCTTTCTCTAAAAAACGTCTCTAATTCTGCTTTTGCAGCAATGGCTGCATCTCTTTTAAAGGCTCCATTAGACCAACCTTTTGTAGCAACTGGATCATAAGCCTTATTAATAACTGCTAAATTACCCTCTGTGAGCAATAAATTAGAGAACCTCTCTTGATTCTCAGCCACTATTCTCGCTACCGATGCCTCAGACGCTCTTGGCATAGCAACGACAGTAGCTTCAGTCACTAATGGTCCAGTAATAGAAACCACTCTCGACATTACGCCATTTAATTCTCGTTCAAAATTTTCTCTGTTATGAGGAAAAAGTATTCCGAGTTGTCTAACCGTTTTTTCTAAGCGCATTCTTAATTCCGCTGTCATTTCAGCGAGATAATTTCCTTCTGTTGCAAATCTTAGCTCATGAATTATTTCAGTAAACTCCGCATCTAAGGAGACAAACTCCTGCATAATGCCATTCATAAGAGCATGCAACTTTAAATGCCCAAAATGCCTTAAAGAGTTATTTGCCTCCAGCATCGTTTTAAAAGCGGCTAACCCAGATCTTACTTGTTCTAATAATGTAGTAAAATACGTCGCAAGCTCAGGAATATAAGCCCCTGCAAATGCACCTAACATTACCGCGATGTAATGTAGCTCCTTCCCAACCTCAAGAATTATTTTAACTTTGTGACGCAATAAACAGACCTGCCATAAATTTTCCGCAATTCTATTGTTTTCATCTGGCGTAAATGCCGGGGGATTATATGCCGTAATGCCAATCCCAACAGGATCGACACGAAAAGTAATGGTAGCTAGTAATGCCTTCATTTTTTCTACAAAGGTATGCTTTAACGCTTCGTTTGAATAAATATACATATTTTCAGCAATAATGCCCGTAATGGTTTCTTCAATATTGGCACCCAAGGTAACACGCCTATCTAATGTCACTGGTAAAAAAAACACTCTAAGCATCCAATATACATCCACAGGCCTTGTTGAACTATTGCAAATTTTTTGTATGGTAGCGATAAAATTTGCCTCGTCTCGACGCGGCTCAGTTGGGAAACCATGTCTACCTGTATAATCAGGGTACCTAGCGAGAAGAGAAACCGCCGTATAAATTTCTTGTAATGAGGGAAATATACCAGGATCTTGATTGCCATAGAGCCAGGACATAAAATATCGATCGATTTTATCTGTTACTCTGTACAAGGCTGTATTGCCTTTTTTTGCCGCATTTTGAAAAAGCATTCTGCTTTTTCTGCTGATAAATATTTTTTTTAAACTTATCAAATCCGCCCTAATACCATTCGCAAGGGCATCTGGCTCTCCGGGAGATAGAATATGATTTAAAACAATTTCATTTTCATTGCTTGGCGTTGGTCGTCTAAGACGCTCTGAACTCATGATCATCACGCAAAATCGCTCAGCAGCTGTTGCTATTTTTATCCCAATATCAATATCCATTTCTCGGATAGAATCACCTGCAGCACTGACTGTAATGGCTAACAACAAAAAAACAATAAGAGGATAATTTTTAATAGGAGCTGTTGTATCCCAAGCAGTTGGCCCAGCAAACCAGCCTCGATTACGCATGGAATTGAAGATTTTAAGCTTGCCTACAATACTATCTACAATAGGCCTAAATTCTGCTGCCACAGTAACCGGGCGCCTTAGCCCAGGCAACAGTAAATATTGCCGGATCCAAGCATCTGCGGGTATTCTATCAACACCTTCAGGGAGCCTCAATATTTCATTATGCCTGTCCTCAACACCACTATCTGTAAAAGCCTGCCGATAAAGACGCAAAACCTCTTTGATTTCTTCAGTTACATAAATCACTGGATCGGCAGGAGTAGCATCCTGCCCTGTAGTAAACCTACTGAGAGCAACCTGAAAAAGAAGTCCACTGATTGAAGAAGCTGCAGCTTTTGCTGCTGCCCCGGCTGCTGTTGTAACCACACCTGTATCTATGCCTAAACCTGCCATAATAAAATCTCCTTAGTAAATAATTGCGTTATGAAATAACTGTTACCAAGTAATGATAGAGGGGATTTAGAATCAAAAACAGCGTATTTTATACGTGATTTTGCAAAAGATCGTATGTCAAGGAGATGATATTTTTTGCTGGGATGGCCAGTTAAAACCTCGTGATAATCCAGATATTATCACAAGCCGGATAATCTAACCTCAGGTAAAATGCTGCGGGAAACTAATATGCATGATCTATTACCCCTCTTTGTGTTTAGGCCAATCAATGCCATGCAATACTCCAGAAGTAACAGCCCACCTAATAATCTCTGCTTTAGAAGTGCATTGCAGCTTATGTTTTAAATGCTCAATATGTCCCTCAATTGTGCGCTTGGATCGATTAAGTAAACCAGCAATATCGGCAGCGCTATAGCCCATAACAATATATTGAAGCAGCATCATTTGTTTTTTACTAAATGTTAACCCTGACAAAGAGCCAGTGCATATAAATTTCTTGCCAGTAACATCGAAATATCCGGGATTTTTTAATATATGATGTTCGGTAACATCAATGGCGGAACCAATCAGCCCGATAATTTGATTGTGACTGTCTCGCAATGCCGTCTTAGTCTCAAGAGTACGACGAGTCTGATTGGGCCCCTCTACAAAGGTAACAATTTGTGGATGATTGGCCACAACTGTACCATCAAATGCCAAAATATCTGCGCGCCTGTAAAGCTCGGCCTGACTTCTCCAAGGCAAATCCACATCTCGTAAACCAACCATTTGTGCAGGAGAATCACATCCTGCTATCTCCGCAAGGTTTTCACTGACAAACAAATATTTTCCAGACAAAGATTTGGCAAATGAGAATTGCTTGGGAAAGCTATCATTGGAAATGCACGCCATACAATCAGCCCCTCAGTGAAAATAGAAGTTGTAGGATTATCATATCACGAAACTATTTTTTTTTGCCATCCACTAAAAACGCAGGCCTTATCATTTTGATTTCACTAAAAAATTAGCGACATGAGAGCGTAGCGAATGATCCTAGGTTTGATTCACTTTATCACTCTCGCATTGGAAACCTAATTTGCACCGTGTTAACATAATTTTGCACCTCTTTTCTCACCCATCGCGTGCCGGCAAGTGGATTTTTGCCACACGTTAATTGTAACGCTTTGATTATATTTGATAGGACAGGCACCAAATATACGTAAAAATAACTTTTAAAGGAATGAATATGGCAGGTGGATTTTCAGGCGAATTTGGCAGCACACGTAGTACAAAAACATTTGGCGATGGTAGGGAGCGTAATACTAAAGGCCAATACGGTGCAGATGTTAAAACTGGATCGAGCGTTAAATCCTTTTTTAGAAATTATGAATTTAATTTGGCAGTGGGAGAATATCAATTCGGCAAAGTAAAACTGAATATTAATCCTTCTAGCTTTGCCTTTTCGGCGGATATCGCAGGCACGCATCCAGCGCCTTTAGTGATCAATCAAAAATTGAGCGCTTATGCAAAAGCAGAAGGCGTCAGTCCAGAGTTTGTCGACAGCCTAACAACTACTTTAGCAAATATAGGTTGTGACCTTAACAGTGTGACTATTAAAGAAATGGCAATAGAGGGGCCGAGTATTTCAGTAGGAGCAAACTTAGGTCAATCAAGCATTGGCGCCAAAGCTGGTGCACAGTTTGGTGCAATGCGCTTGACGCTGATAACCCCAATGGGAGAGCTGGACTTTAAATTAAAACGCGGACTGGGTATTGGCGGTAAGCTTAGTGCAATTAAATCTCAAAAAGGCGACAAGCCTGGTGTTGGCAAAGAACAGAGCCTAAGTTTTGCGAACTGGGAAGTATCATTAAGGCCCAATGAAGCGCATAGCATCACACCTGGTGAAACACCAACACCAGAAAAAAAAAGAGTGATTAATGCACAAACTAGAGCAACAACGTTTGTTAAAGAAAGGACAGGTTCTACTTCGCAAATTTCGCAAGTAAAGAGCAGCGAGGCTGATTTACTCGATGGAACGATCGAGGAAATGAGCGCTCATTTTCCAGACGATCCTACAGTCATTGCCTTATACCAAACCTACCAAAAGTCAGATAATCGCCCTAAAGCATTTCTTACCTTTCAGAAGGAGTTAAGCAAGCATCTCCAATCTGAGGCTCAATTCAAATCTCTAGTTCAGGCCGGAACAGCAGCGAGCATCTTTTTATCACAGGTTGCACAGTTAAGCAAAAGCAAAGAATTAGCACAAACGGCCATGGGAATTTCAGCGCTCACCCAGGCATTTTCCGGCATAAAAGAACTGGATAAATCGATTGCCCTAATCAATGCCCCAAGCGCACTGGGGGGTGGGCTTTCTTTAGGAACCCTAACCGGCTGCCTCAACGGAGCAGGGTTAGTACTGGGAGCCATTTCAATGGTCTCATCCCTATTTGGCGGATCAAATGATGGGATCGGCGAGGCCTTGGCCGAAATACATAGCGCGATAATGGGAATGTGGTCTGAGATGAGAGAAAGCTTTCAGGTGACGTGGCAAATGCTTGAGGCGATCGATAGTAAGCTTAATGCAATGGAGGCCCAAAACCAAGAACGTTTTAAATTAACCATGCAAGCTATGAAATATAGTTATGATGAGCTGCATGCTCAAATAGAAACAAGCACAGCTGGCATCACCCAACAATTACAAACGCTACAAACAGACATTGTTTCTTATTTGGATCATATCGCTGGTCAAGATGCAAAAGTAGTTATGTCTGAAATTCAAACGACATCTCTTATGGCTGTGCCCGACAAATTAAGTCATTGGAGTGCGGTCTTAAATGCGTGGCTGACGGATACGGCGACACTAGATAATGGGGGTATAAAACGTATTCAAGGAAAGCTTGATACAGATACGGCCGGATTAATTCGCTCACTTGATCTTGCCTTATCGCCAGAATATAAGGCTGCCGCTAATATTCCCCTTGGACTATTTTTAAACTTAGCACAAGAGCTCGATCCTGCAAGTTTTACGCAACATTCCTCTACAAAAATGATTAACCCCAAAGGTTGGTTGGCTGTTTTTGATGTCTATGCTCGCTTATTGCGACTGAGTGCGAATAGCATCTTAAACTCTGATGCGAATACCATTGAGGGGTATCGCAAACAGATAGACGCAGTGAATTTGATGGCCACGAATGTACTTGATCTCTTAAGCACCATAGCAGATTCAAGTACGTTATGGGATCAACTGATTAATAATTATCAAGATCCATTCGATCAACTTAAAAAACGCCTAAAGGATGAGCAACCTAAATCAGCAGAAGGACTTACCTTTCCTTATCGCTGGGACTTGTCAAAAGATGCGACAACCAATATCAAAGCGTTTGAGATATCGGCCGATGCAGCATCAGAAGCAAAAAAAATCACCCAGAGCCTATCCTGGGTTGGCCTACGTGGGACGCGTCAAGCAGACATGATTCAAGATGTCCAACATATGGGGAGGCCTGGTAGTGCTATTCCAGATGGAGATTTAGGCTTGAGCCTGACTCAAAGCCAATATGATGCTTTGGTGGGTAGACCCGAGGTAGCCGCGGAATTTAGTAAGCTTCAATCCAATACGGCTCTGGCAACAGCAGTAGCCTACGGCATCGCTAAGCCCTCTTTGTTTTATAATCTTTATAATGTCGGTGGTGCTAATCATTATTGGGACTTTGCGCTCTATGTCGCTGCTAGCGTCGATATCAAGGGTCAAAGCTATCCTTTTGTTCAAGGTAGTCTTTTTCAGCAAATATCTCGCTACCACGGATGGGGGGGAAATATAAATGACTATACTGCAACAGATGCACCTCGATACTGGAGTTTTCGTTTCAAGGCAAGAGAGGACTTTGCCAAAAATTTCGATAAAATCTTCTCTCAAGAAATCGATAGCACCGTTTTAGTGCCCAGCCGTAAAGCAGTAGTCACAGAGATCACTAGAACTGAAACCGACTTAAAAACATATCTGGCTAAAATTCAAAGCGCTTATCTGCAAATGATCGCATTTATTCAATTGCTGGATCCTACGTTCTCACCCACGATGAACCCTCGCGCATTACAAAAATTAGGGCTTAGTATTCAAAGCCTTGCTGCTTCAGGAGATGCGCAGGCATTTTCAGAGCTGGACTCGGTCATCAGTGGCATGAAAAGGATTAAATCCGCAGGAGTACTCCAAAGCAAAGTATGGCAAGAAGAACTATGGCCGTATCTGGGGGATAATTTAGTTGATTTTACGACAAAGAACCTTAGAGCGAAAGTGAAAGCTGCCGTAACCCAGCACCCACTCAGAACCGCAATGTTATCAGTCCAAGAGCGTATACAAAGCTTAAAAGACCACCTTGATCCTAATCAAAATCATATCGCCGCCACAAAAAAACTGCAAAGCTTTGCTCAGAGCCTTCAAGAAGAATTAGCGCTCTTTGATCAATCGATCATTGCCTTGGATACCGCTTTAACCATCACCCGCCGTCTTGGTACAGAAAACATAACAATGCTCGATCGATTGAGCCAGGATTTGACCACTATTATCGCTTTACGCAATACGCTTGCGGAAACACAAATTAACTTAGACAATGCCGAGCCTGATCCGCAAACAACAGCAGCGCCTCCTGTGAGCCTTAACTTAAGTATTGACCCAAGTGCTATCCAAAGGCTATGTGCTGATCCAGATACTGAGATCGAAGCGATTAAAGCCGAGCTCGCGAGACTTGAACATGAGAGTGCCTTAGATTCTACGCTAAACACAGGAAATATCGCTCAACGGCCCTTAAGCCTTGCTATTCACACTAGGCGAGTGGATGTCATCACCCTACTGCTGGAGCACGATGCAAAAATTGTCCCGACACATATTTTACCTGACACCGAAATGGATGAGGTCTCCAATAAAATAAGAGCTCTATTGCATTTTTATTCATTTATGCAGGGCCTTGATCTTGGTGAGCTTGCAGTAGGCAAGACCCTTGCGCTACTTCGAGAAAGTATCGAGAGCCTGCGCCTCTACACAGAGCTTGAAGATGCAATCATTTTTCTTGGTAAAACGGGGGCTGGAAAAAGCACACTGATCAATGCCTTGTTGGGGATTAAATATGTTTTGCAAGAAAATGAGGCTGGGGATAGTTATCTGGTAGCAGAGGATGCTACTGTAGAGAAAACCGCTACCAGTAGATCCAGCAAATCTGAAACAACTTATCCTACCATTCTAACAAGCCCCCCTACCACTTTATCGATATGGCAGGATTTTATGATACCCGAGGTTTAGCTTATGAAATTTCGGCAGGCCTCAGCGCCCAGTTACTAAGTAGATCATTTAAGACCTCACGATTGATTAGCCTAACGTGTCAATATGATCATCTTTATCGGGGAAGAGGAAAGGATATTTTAGACAATTTTAACATATTGGGTAAGATTATTGGCCAGTCCGAAGACTTGATGAAGAATGTTGTATTTATTCTAAACAAGGTTTCAGATTCTAAGCTCACTGCCAATAAAATAGCGATGAAAATAGCCAGTATTGCACAAGAAAATAAAGATTTAGATCCCGACACTCTATTTGTAATGAAGCAGCTGACTAGTGCGCATATCATGGTGGTGGATATCCCTGATCAAAACTTTTTTAATGAATTTTTCAAGCGCGTAAACGCGACCACCTCGAAACCGTTCAGTACATTAAATTTTCGGCATTTTCATCGTGAAGCAGAGAAGTTTAAAAGGTTATTAACACGACTTCGAGAGTACCACGCCGAACAAGAAAAAGAGATGAAGAGTATTCAAACTAGCCTTGCTCAAACCCAGCGATCTTTATTGCAAGATCAAGTTGACCGATTGGAAACCACCCCTAGAGCAGAAATGGAGCCTATGCTCCTGCCTCAATCATTAAAATCTACTAGAGATAATTTACAGCAGCAATATGACGGCCATACCATCCTCAGCGAGCAAATATTACAGGGGGTAAACGACCTTCAGCGTTATATTGACACGTATTATCATACGGATGACACCATCACATTAATGACCGGTAAAAACCCTATCGATGCAATGAGAATACGCTTAGCGAGTATCAGTGTTGCTAATGATTTTTTTGAGAGCATCAAGCTGGTTGAAACAGCGCTCGAATCGGGTCAACAAGAAATTAGCGTTAATGCAGCCGGCGATCAAACATCAAGCGCCTCGTTTGGTTCATCATGGCCGCTTCCTGGAGCTGCCGCTTATGCAGTGGGGTATGGGGCAAAACCCCCATCGCTTGCTTCAGGCAGTACACAGGCTGAGACTCCTATTTATTTATACTTATTACTGAAACTGTATACTTCTTTGAGAGGTGCGTTGCCAAATCTTGAAACATTGCAGGCATTATTGATCTCTGCTTATTCCTCGACAGCAGAAGCCGCCGCAGAAACAACGATGAATACTCGAGAATATGCTGGCGTTAAACAACCCCCTTGTCGCTTTAATTGGGAAGGTGTTTATCAATATTTGCTACCCAGCACAACGCTAACTAGTAATGGCGCTCAAGAAATTTATGGCGCCTCGCCATTAGCAACTTGCGCGCCTAAAGATCACCGCGTTGAATTTAAAATGCTGATGGACTCATATCTACAAGTGGATAGAAGTATCCCTGGCAAACAAGAAATAGTGGTTCAGATCGGCGCAAGAGATACCCGCATCCTTACAGGCTATACAGTCACGACAGCGAAGAGTTTTTTAACAAGTGCCGCAACTAGTTTCACACAAAGCACTTTTAATTATACGGGATATCATCCTAAGCATACTGAAATTGCTACTGAACTGATGCATTGTTTGCTGTTAAGCATTTTGTTCTCACCCGAATCCGCCCTCCTGCACATGGGGCTAATATGCCTAACTAAGCTAGGCGTAGTATCATCGAACACAGCGCGACACTTGAGCATAGCGATATCCGCAGCCTTAATCTTAGGAGAAATAAATAATGGTTATTTTAATATGGCAATACAGATATTAACATCAATGTTAGGAACAAAAATGGGAGAAAGAGCTGGCAAGAGTGCTGCTACTCTATTTTTCAAAAGTAGCCCACCTCAAAAGCCCACGGCTTCGATTGATTACAGGCCTGAGTGTTAATAAAAACAGAGAGTGAGCGCCGTATTTACCAGAAAATCAGACAGCAATGCCACCTATGCAGGGCTGCTTTCCTGTAAAATGGACCCAGCAGAACGAGTGCTGGCATCCGAACTCACAGTCAACCCCCCAGTGCTTGCAGCTGCGGCAAAAGGCCCTGCCTCCCCAAAACCATTGCTATCATCAGCCTGCTTAACTTCATCTCGGTGATATTTTTCAATTAATTCCTTCCATATAGCAACCTCTGATTCGCGCCCATAAGCTTGGTAATGGGTAAGAATCTGTTTGGCTTGCTCGAGCAACGTATGATGATCATATAATTGAATCATATCTTCTGATTGCTTATATTCTGCAACACCACCGCCACCCTGCCAGCAGATTCTATTAGCTTTAGTTAGTTCATCTAATTTTAATTTTATTTGATCCTCAGCCCTAGGTTGAGGAGTTATTGCAAGCCCATCAAATACAGCAGAAAGAAGCTCATAATCTAACGAACCACCTCTCTCTCGAACAGGACTAGTTGCTACTATTCCCGCGGAAGAACTACTAGAAGGTATTTGCTCACCTAGATTTTCTGAAACAGGAATATGCTCAGCACCAATTATAAAGTGATAGTGATTTTCATTACCCTGTTCACCTACGTGCCTTAATTTAACCAAAGCACCCTCTACACCTTCAAAGAGATTCTGAGGCCGTAGATCATCTCCAACCTGTATCTGAACACGAATCCCCAGTAGCTTTTGCATAGCCATGATCTCAGGATTACCCCCCCAGCTTTTAGCAAGAGTTTGTCGATCCAAGTAGGCATGAAAACGATCCGTATCAAGCTCAGGACTTCCCACAGCAAGATGCTGATTATAAACACCTAAGTAATGAAGAATATCTGCTCGCATATGCGCGACTACTCTTCCTCTAAAATGAGTATCAACCAATACCTCAAGCAGTGCTGTATGATCACTAATAAATTCAGGCGTACCATTATAAGCTCCTAGCCCCTCTCTCAACTGCTTAACTGCCTCAGCATCTCCCTCACCAAACAAACGAACATAGGCCTCATTGAAACGATCTTCATCTCGCAACACAGGTAACAAAATGCTCAGTGCTACCACGTAATATAAACAACTGCCATCACCTGGAACATCAATCTCAATCTCCTGCCCAACAAAAGAAGTAGCAGCGCTTCGTGAGCTTTTTTCGATCGTACCTGAACTCAAAAAGCCAAGCTGATTACTTTTTATGGAGCTAGGATAAGGACTTGTTAATGAACCAGCCCTTAAGTCCCTGAATGTCACTGCCTCAGCTCGTCTACCAGATAAAGTTCTTGCGGGACTAGGCGTGCTTAAAGGGGATGAAAAAATTGCAGTAGAATCGGGAAATGGGGACGCCTTTGGCGTTCGAACAATGGGTACCTTCGGCGCACTTGTGACATCAGACCTAAGGTGCGCTGATCCTTTGTTATCAATTGTTTCATCAGGAAAATCCAAATTGAAAGTTCCATCCTCATGACGATAAAGAATGACAGCGCCTTTTTCTGTAGCACTCTTAACAACATCATCACTAATTTTGATGGCATAAAAAAACCTTAACCAGTTTTCTAAATTGCGTAATCCTTCTTTTTGCTGTTCTGGGGCAGTCATCATTTTGCGGAAAAACTGGTAAAAACCTTCATCAAAACCATACTTCGCAGCATATTCTTTAGGGCAAGTTGCATGAGTAAAAGAAGGCCAACGAACAGTATATTGACTTATGCTTCGCTCTTCACGAAGGCCCGCTAAAAAAGATACTTCCCATTCAGCGCCAATAACTCTTCCAACAGACACGCCCGCTTCTTTTACTAAATAGGGAACAACATCAGGCTCATCTATATCAATAAAATCTGACAAAGGGTGCAAATTAACCATTAATCTTCCTACAAAAGGTTTGCGAGGCCGCCCACCTCCATCATAAAGCACCGGGAGTACAAATCGAGAATATGGGTCCTTGTCCCCAAATGCATATTTAACCGCATGATATGGTAAATGACTAAAAGGTAAAAATGGATTATAAGCGTTAGGTAATATGCCAGGACAGGATTCATTAAACAATTTTAAGAAAGCTAAAAAGTTAACGATCCCATTAGAAAAGAGATATTGTAATAGTTCTAGTATATTGCGAAACTCTTGTGGATGCTTGTCTTTGGCAACACTTACCTTAGTAGGATCCTGTAATAGATGTGCAAAAATTTCAGGCTCTGTTCCTCGCAAGGCTATCATCTTTGCTTCTAAAACGTCGCGAACTTCTTGTAAGGCCTCTTTATCAATCCCATCATAAGAGGCTAAAGTATAAAAATTACCTTCGATTATTTTTAAAATGGCCTCTGAAAAACGCATAAGAAAAGAAGTGTGCTTTGATCGCCGGTGCGTTTTTCTACCTTGGCGACTCCACCGGTCAACAAGATAAGAGATACCCCTGAACATGGGCAGGCAATAGGTATTTTTAAGCTTATAGCCAACTTTAAAAAATTCATTGTTACTATAATTTTTTAGCTGTCCTTTAATAATGTAGCCGTGCGAAGTGCTCTCAATTGTTAGAAACTCATCTATGGACTTACGACGATTTAAGTCGTTATTGATACTCACAGCTTTATTTAATAGATCTATTTCTGTTGGTGGTACTCCTTTAGTGAGTTGAAGAAGATACTCACGTAATTCTAAAGTCGCATCATCACCCCTTAAACTTAAATCCAAGCGACCGCCTTCTTGCTTGGAATAATATTCATTTCTACCAGGTTTTTCCAAAGTTTTCAATTCCACGCTTTGTTGAATACGATCTTGAAGAGTATCGCGTTTAAGAGGCCCTGTTCTTAATTTAAAGCCTAGGGATCTTTTCATATCCTCTTCACTAAAAGACCTTTTTTTTAGATCATCAGTGTCTGAATCAGAAGAGTATTCCCCCGCCTCATCTGATCCAAGCAAATTAATAAAGTCATCCCGACTCCATTCACGCACAGCTGAAACTCCTCGGCTAGAAGGCCTTGCCGCTGCATCGGGATAAGCCGTCTGCGCAATATCCTTGGCTTCCGAATCACCTTCATCAGCAATATACTGACGTGCAAAATAAATAAAAATTTCGTTACACTGAGAACTAGAAAGCGCAGAAATTTGGTCAGGAAGACGATAACAAATCTCCGGACTAATAACAAAATAATAGAGACCTTCTTTTTTAACAATAGTGCCCGATCCCATACCCCCCCTAACAAGCCATAGCAAATAATATCAACATATAGCGCTATTGTAACACGCAAAGAAAAACATAAAAGATAGGCTGCATAACCCGACCTCTCATGGCGATTTGATCTGTTTAGATGAATTAATGCAGATTAGTATACAGAGAGCAACCAGCATCTTAGGTAGGAGCAAACAAAAAATTGTCATCAAAAGAAAACTTGTAGAATTTTATACTTCAAAAATAACCTTAGGATAAAATGGCTCCCGAATTGACCTCACATTCATGCCTGAAAATCCTTATTTAAAGCCATAATGATAATTATTATTTCGGAGTGTACAACCATTTATACCCCCATATTTTTTCGTCGTCATTGGTATGAGGCCCAGAAGGTAGAATTAACATGAGAGAGGGAGCAATACTTTAACCTGAAAGCCTTATCCTACCTTGAGGCCTATTGAGATATCACGAAGGATGCCCCCAATAATGCCCCCAGAAAGTTTCATCTAAAAGTAACCCCGAGTTTTCCCCATGTCCTTTTTAAGAGTCCCTTGGTTTTTTAAACCAAATGCAGCTTACAACACGCTGTTTTTAATCGCAAGGACTTGCCTGAGTGCACAGAACCGCCCAAAAAAGCGCCTATCAAAAAAGACTAATTTATAATACTGACTTTCAACTGTTATTTAAGAAGCGCTTCCGCCCCACCACCGGCTTCTGCTGAAGGGGAGCTTTGAAGCTTGTGTAACCCAGTTCTTAAACGATCAAAATTTTCTAATGCAGAGCGGCTGTAGTCATCTAAATCCGCTAAAGATTTCGAGAGGTCAACCCCTAAAATATCCGCTCTTGTCCCTGATGCACCCATGGGCTCGCTCATATAGCGGATGATTTCATCAACAGCCCGCCTGATGGCATCAGGTAATGACATTTTAACTTTGCTGGCATCAACGATCCCGGGACGACCTCGTTCAAGCATGGCAATCACAGCATGACCTACTTGAATTTTTTCACCACGATCTCTACACATCAAAACATTAGAGAGAAAAGGGGTTGGGTGTCTTAATGTACCATTGCCTTTTATAAACCCTTCTGTCGTATTCTCTACATCTCCAATGATATACCGACCTTCCATTTTTTCGGGGACAGTAAAATCAAAAAGCTTCCACTTTTCATATGAATGCCCCGTTGTGGTTACAGAAACACGCCCAAAATTACCCCCGTTTAAATCTCCAAGGCGGAACACCCTAGCGATAATATCAATGATTGTGGCCTCAAACTTGATTTGGGTGATTTCAGAAGTCGCCATTTCTGCTTGAAATTGTGCCAAAAATCTTTCATCGCCAATCGCCTTTTGCCTGTCGAGATCATAGAGTTCCGATATTGGACGAAATATTTTTTCTTTTCCCATAGTGCTTAGAGCGCTTGATGATGCGGTCGCGGGCGTCTTTGTATATGAGACATCTTGAGTTGCAATAAACAAGGCATTTTTATCAAGGGCACGATCCTCACTGGCTTGATGCGTAATAAAATGCACTTTTGAGCCGAGGCCAATAAACTCCAAAACTTTATAAACAAAAAGCTCTTTTAAATCGATCCCCTTTCTTTGACTGCTCGCTACCATAGAACCCATAGCCGCGTAGTTTTGATGGGCTTTGACATGAAAAGTAATAGGAGGGTAACCATCATCAAAATGTGTAATAGCCCGAGTACCAATCTGAACCCCTCCTGCTTTTGCCTCAAAAGTTACATGAGTCACATGATGTCCGGCAATATGTGGTAGTTCATCTCGAAAATATCTCTTTGCCGCCTTACGAATAGGTGCAGGTATGCCATGAATCCAAGGCATGAAACAATCACTGTAAAAATTTACGGGCTGTTTAGCAGCTCTAAACGTAGGGGGTGCAATAGCGAGGAGATCATAAATAATATCCGCATATCTTTCAAATACAGCATCTTTTGAAAGGTAATGCACGCCCTCATTAGCGATATCGTAAATACTAGCAGTCAATTGCTGTATATTCGCACCAATAGCATTGCGCTTACTAGGCAGAACATAAGCCAAACATTCCGTTAGTAAAAAAGCAGCTCTTTTTTTTTGTTCGAGCACAGCTAATATGAGCTCTAAATAAGCTCCTTCAGTTGCCACCCCGGTTTCAGATGGAGTTGCTTCTATATTGATTTCTAACAACTTTAAAACCAGTAGATTGGTTTGGCCTACAAGCTCAGATGAAAGGCCGGCGATAGCCCCTTTATTTTTCTCAGCAACTGCTTTTTTTAAACCTTCTAATAAATCGGTAATGCGTTCTATAATTGGCTCAACTGAACCCATGGTTGTTGCTAACATGACGCCCCCTTAGTTTATACGCTATTTTAACATAGTGTAAGTGAAAAACGGGTTTATGCAACATTATTGCCCCCTCGAAAGCTCCCCCCCCCATTAACAAGGCATCTTGATAAAACCACAGCAGAATGCGCATTCAGTCATAAAATCATCCTGATTTTATGCAATTAATCTTTGCTACGCAAAACATATTCCCCCTGGGGCACGGCCATTTTACGAGCTTTTTTACAGTCGTCAAGGTAATCCTCGGCGGGCCTTTCTGTCCACCTTGACGACTGTAAAAAAGCTCGCCCTTTGGGCTACAAGTTTCTCTTTTCGCCCCCAGGGGGAATGTGATTTTAAAAACCAAACAGAAACAGGAGATTTAAAAATGTATAACACAACAACAGAAAATGAAACACCAAGAATCTACGTTGCAGACTTAGCCGCTTATAACAATGGCAAGTTACATGGCGTTTGGGTTGATGCTACTCAAGACATAGACACCATTTGGGATGAAGTAAACAAAATGCTGAAAAACAGCCCAGAAGGATTTGCTGAAGAATATGCAATACATGACTTTGAAGGCTTCGGCACATACCGCATGAGTGAATACGAGGGCCTAGAAAGAACAAATAATATTGCTCTGTTTATCCAAGAACACGGCGACGTTGGATTAGCTGCGCTTGCATATTACAATGACCTAGAAGACGCAAAAACAGCCGTAGAAGATAATTATCATGGCTGCCATGACAGCGAAGAAGCTTTTGCCGAAGAGCTTTACACTAGCTGTTATGAAATCCCCGAGCATTTAGAATACTATATCGATTATGCAAAAATTGCCCGCGATCTCTTTATGGGTGATTATTTTGCCATAAAAGTGGGTTATCAAATCCATGTATTTAGTTGCCACTAATCAAGTGGCCCAACTCTATAGGCGCGCTTCTTTTTTGGCACGCGCCCGCTTCGCGGGCGATATATAAAACTTTTTATATGTGGCGTTGTGTTTTTTAACTTTGTTATTTGCAGGCAGAGCCTACTCGACCTCGGCCTCAAGCATTTGATTGACATAAGGATTTTTAAATTTTATAGTCATAAAAATATTTACTTACAAGATTAGCGATGGCAAGTGCGGCAAATAATAATGGCTTACAAGGGTTTATAGCGGCAGATGATACTGGCTTAAGCGATTTTATACACTTCGTTCGTGAACTTGATTCTGAGCAACCTGGTCGGGAGCAACTTCAAATTGATCGTCTGTCCTTATCATTGACTACGATGTTTAAGAATCCACGTGTTGATGAAAACTTTTATACGATATGTGTGCGTGAAGATTTATTATTTAAATTGATCAACAGCACCTGGCTCAATACACAGCTATACCCAAGCAATAACTCACACGCTGCAACGGAAATATTAAGAAATTTGTTTTGTATACTTGTTCGCTGCAGTGAAAAGCACCTATACTCATTGATCGCGCCTATGGAGACAATGATCGCCCCGCGACTCGAAGCGATAAAAGATAGCAAAGGTAGGGGAATTTTGCACGGGTTGTGTGCTTTAGGTAGGGAGAAAACTTTACTCACTATACTTAATTTGTTGTTTGGAGATAATTACGACCCGAATCTGACTAAACAGAAATTCGGAAAAGCTGTTCCTTTCTCTTTAATTTACGAGCCACAAAGCGCGCTATCGCACAAGATAATTTATACGCAACCAAGCCAGCTCTTGGTGGCACTCGATGGCTCTTTGCGCACGCCATATTTTCTGGCTCGCCTGTACAATTGGCCTACAATAGCCACTGCCTTGGTGCTGCATGCACAAAAGGTATTGCCTTCTGAGAACTATTTTGATTCAAAAACAGATGGAAGATTTACTGATGCACGAACATGGCTTGAAAGCGCTGTTGATATTGATGAGCATTCAGTTGAAAGTGCCAGTCGAGCAATGCAGGGGGATTTTTATAAAAAATTAAAAAGTTGCGCTATGGTAAATCTAAACACAGGTTTGGAAATTTTGCTTTCTTTAGGCTCATCTATCAGCGCAGCGCTAGATGCAGTGGGAACAGGAGAATTAAAAAAGCCTGAAACTGCATTGTCGCTAGAAGCTGGCCTGTTGATATTGGCCATTTTTGTGAGCTTGCGAGAGCAACTTAGCTCATCAAAAGAACTAGAAAAGACTCTGCCAGTTCATTTACAACGCAGGCCTTGTAATTTTTCAAATTTAGCTTTTTTAGCAATTGGAATTACCGCTGGACTTGCTATGTGGGCTCTAGGCGCTGGTTTGTCAGTTGATTCCGAAGATACTACACCTGCTCATATTACAGGAGACCTATTCCGTGTTTTCGGCCCTCTGCTTTTTCAGTGCTTTGCGTTGATTAATGCTGGAATGATTGAAATAAAGACCGAAAAGATGAGGTCGGTTGCTGCTCAATATGAGTATAAGGAGAAAGCGGATTTTTCTCTCACGAGATATAGAGAAGAGAGACTTCCAAGGATCTTAGAAGAAATAGTGCAAAAAATAGCTCGTAAATTATGGGCTGACTCTGCAAAAGAAGATAGCTCCATGGTTCCTTTACAGTTTGGTGGTAAGACGGAGCAATTTAGACAATTGCTTCCTGGGATATTCTTATCGGTTTTGAGAACAAGGCAGTGTCAAGGTACCTATCGTTGTTTTTTGACTGATCCTGATGGGTTTTCTGACCACTTACATACCGCATTGGTTGCTGATCAAAATATGAAGGCGTTGTTCCCCAGGCTTATTAGATTATCAATCGGAGACCAACGTGACCAGATTTTTTCTTCACAAGCACAGATAGAAGAATGGTTTTTAAAGTTAGTTTTGCAGGCAATGCGTAGCTATCAGCAAACAAGAACCACTCCTTTAGTTAGGCCGCATGTCGCTTTGGCACTAGGGCGAAGTCAGATCGATTCAAGCAATGCTTATACCACCTCTAACTCAAACGGTTATTAGGCATCCAGCGCGCAGTAGCCACTGATTGCACACTATCTGGATTTTGGCCATACTAATTATGCAATGCTCCTGATTAACTTCCTATCCCCACCTCAGTTGGCTGTAGCGTTTTCCCTGGCTTTGATTTTAAGGATTTTCGCTTAATCCCTAGAGCGGAATTGCAGGCTCGTTTTGCTGGTCACCCTGAATTTCTCACTGTTATGAGGCTTGTGCGGAATTTATAGGTACTGATGGTGTAGTAGCTGCTAAGGCAAGTATAGCTTTTTTGGATTCAGAAAAATCTTAATTCACCTGCTCACACTCATTCACTAGCTGAGCCAACATTTCCAACAAAGGCAATATCTCATCGGATTTCCAAAGATGGCCATACTCCTGCCAATAAAAATATGCCTGGTCCTCACCACCCACCTGAATAAATCCCTCTTCCACTCCTTGAGGTTGTTTATGCTTTTGTTTAAGAAGCTCCTTGCCAATGCTTGGAAGACACTTGACCGCTACCCGCAAAGCCTTTTTTGCCTCTTCGACTTTTCCAAGCTTAAATAAACCCAGTGGCAGAAAATAAGTAAGACACGGAGCCATTATATCTCTTGGATAACGCTTTGCTAAACTCACAATACTTTTAAAATCATTACATGCTAAGTAACAATCCACTAAGTTTTCCCGCACCCCTTGATTATCATTAGGATTCCACCCTACTAAATTCTCAAAAATACTTTTAGCCGCTTCAACTCGATCACTTTCAAGCAAGGCTATTCCCAAACTATGATAAAGGCGCATAAATGGTCTATTTTCAAGGCAATCCCAGCTGAGTATTTGTTTTTTCCCAAAAAACTCCTCTGGCAACACGGCACGAATACTTGCCACATCCGTCTGAATATGCTCAAAGGCCAATTCACTCTTACCCAAAATACACCGACAAATATAAAGATCATTATAGACCTCGATACAATCAGGCACATTTTCGGCAATCCGTTGTAATGCCTTGAGAGCTATTGAAGCCTTGCCTGCCTCCATTAACTCTTCTGCTTCAGTCAAATCATGCAAGGTGACATGCCGCACCCTCTCGCTCTCAAGAAAAAGCCACTCATTTTCACCTACTTTTTTAATCAATTTCATTATAATTAACTACACCATTCCTAGACTTTATCTTGAGGACATTTTATTAGGCAATAGCATAAAAGTCTAGATATGCTCAAAAAAGAGCCACTCAGCACTAAGATTATAAAACTAAACAAGGGAAAGGCGCGGGCTGAAAAGCTTGCGCCTTTTTTACTACACCTGAGCTCAACCACAATTTATTATCTCAGCACTAAACCAAAACGCCTATCATACTCCTCCTGAAGCATTGGATCTTCATGGCGATGCTCAGTGATATACTCCTCATGTAACCTTCTATAAAAAAGAAGACTCCTACTAGGATCCACTAGCTCAGCAGGATGAGGAAGATCATCTGTTAACGACTGGAAAAGAATCGCCCGAAATGCAGAAAACTCATCCATCTCCGAATCAGCACGAACTGCTAACATCTGATAATGATTATGCCCATTATAATAAATAAAAATAGGAATTCCCTCATATAAAGGATGGCCTGCTACATCGACTCCACTTGGATAAACCATCGGACGATACCCTGGCGCAATTAATGCAATAGGCCGATTTAACACCCCCGCTAGAACGGCAAGCTCAATTTGCCCACCCCAAGTTCCCGGCATTCCCATGAGTTCAATATACCGATCTGCCTCGACAATATACTCCTCTTCCCCATCGGCACGAATCAATCTTACATCGGCCCCCTCGGGCTCAATCATATTCCTGAGCATTGCTTTATTAGACTCAAGGGCTGCTTTTAGCAATTGACGCAACTCTTCTGGTGTTTCACCCGTATCACTAGTCTGATAAGCTACAGAACGAAATAAACAATCTCCTCCCGCACCACAGTCGCTAATTGATAAATAGTCAGGAAAAGCAAATTTCACATTTTGCTTGGTCTGAAATATTTCCCGTTCTTTTCTGCACGCCAAATTTATTGCAAGAGGAGAAACTTTTAAGCTAACACCAAGCAGATTTGCAAAAGTTACAAGGCGCTCTTGTAAAATATTGACAATCATAGCGCGCGCTTTTTTCTTTTTCTCAAGTTTAGTGACTAACTGCTCCAATTCTTGAATATCTTTTGTAGCGTCCTTCCCACCCTTTGTTTTAAAAGCAATATCTTTTTTAAGCTTTGTAATTTTTTTCTCTAATGCTTCAATAGGCGACGCAACCACCTTTACTTCAGCTCCTTCTTCTACCTTTTCTACCTGTGCTTTTAAATGAGGATAATTTTTATTCATGAATTCAAGAAGCCAATGGATAATTAATCGCGCCTCCTTCTTTCTAAGTCGATTTAAGACACTCCCAGGCGTAAGAGGGGTTTTAGCATCATCAACTGCGCCCCTATGACACATCGTTAAGGTGCCCCCTTTTTTATTAGGATAACGCCCATCTTTTTGGAGCGCTACCTCACTTGGATGAACTAATACATGGGGCCAGTCATAAATATTCTTACCCTCTATTTCCAGACTCACCCCTGATTCCATTAAGTCAAGCATCATGGTGGTCGTTAGCAGCGACAGGTGATTTCTTGACCCTTCGGCAAGATACAATGCGCCAACTAAACTAGGCAGAAAATCAGGAACATCTACATAAGACTCTCCACGTAAAAGCATACGAACTGCGCGTACGAGCTCAACTGAATCTTGAGTTTTTAAGCATTCAATTAATGCATCATAAAAGCTACGATAGGCCTCTCCTCGCTCTCGCGAGCCAAATGCATAGATTGGCCGACACAATGACTCCTGCTTACCTGTATTGACCCCTCTTGCAACTGACAGCAAAATTAAAGCTTTAATAATACGTGTCGCATCTTCATGACGTTTAAGCGCTTCTTTTTCATCGTCATATTCAATTACCTCACCTTCTTCATCCAGTACGCCACAGTCTGCGTATACATTGGATACTAAGCTAAGGTGCTTCCCTAATTCTTTTATTAAGATGTTCAGAACATAACGATGATTTTCTTCAAAAAAAGCCCGCTGGTTTTTAACATAAGCTGCATCATCCAACTGAGCTTGAAGCTTCAGTATTTCTTCGTCCTTCATGCCAGGATGAAACTCTCGTAACTCCGCAACTGGAGTAGCTTTACTTAACTCTAAAAGCTTCTGGTTTAATTCCTCGCGCTCGGCTGCAGACATTTTTCTAAATTCTAATTCAATTTGGACAATTGCGCTAATCATTCCTGGGTGAGTCCAATCCACGCTATTAAAAGCGAGCTCCCAAGTGTTGTCATAAATTTCATGCACGTTACCATGATCGGCCACATAAAAACGATAGTCTTCTGTATTTTGAACTAAAACTAATCGCTTACCAATTTTTGCCCACCATCCTTGCAAGGGGTTATCTTCATAATCTGTAGCAAGCGCTTTAACTACATAAAGCCATTTTTGTGGATTATTCATTCCCGTTAAATGTATGGGTAAAACAATGAAGGGATCTAGGCGCCCTGCAAGGATCGCCCCATAGTTCATTTGTGGCGCAACTGTACGCATAATTGCATCAAACCATCCTTGCTCAGGAACCAGTATTTCCTCTCCTGGTAAAGCATCTAAAAGTTCCTGAGCAAGTTGAATGAGCTCTGAGGCAGTAAACTCGATTTCAGTGCCATCAACTTCTACACTTAGCTTTGAAAACATGCATTTCCCTTTTTAGAATAAAATGCGAATCGTAGCGTATTCTGGCTATAGCACCCTCCCAAGTCAAGAAAAATGAGAACACCAGGAGCTATGCGACTAAATTCAGCACTACACTCTAAAGTCGACACCTTACCTTTGTTCGTATTTCATTATTCAGAACTAACACAATGATTGCAAATAATCAGCCCAATGCTGCATCATCTTTCTACGCTCAGGCAGATATTCCGCATAATTATAAGTCGCCCGAATCTTATCCCGCTCACCATGCGCAAGCTGTCGTTCAATCGCATCACGATTCCAACCCTGCTCATTGAGCAAAGTCGAAGCCATTGACCGAAAACTATGACTGGTGATCTCATCATTCGTATACCCCATTCTACGCAAAGCACAATTGAGCGTATTGTCAGACATTGGCCGATCAGGATAGCGAATACCAGGAAAAAGATACTTTCCATTGCCCGTCAACGGCTTCAACTCTTCCAATATCTCAATCGCCTGTGTGGACAGGGGTACAATATGCATTTCCCGCATTTTCATTTTCGCAGCAGGGATTCGCCACTCTTTTGTTTCAAAGTTAAACTCTGACCACTCGGCCTGCCGCAGCTCTCCAGGGCGCACAAAAAACATGGGAGCCAAGCGCAATGCACAGCGCGTAGCAAAATAACCATGATACCCATTGATGGCACGCAAAAGGTGACCAATTTCTGTCGGGTCAGTAATCGTAGGAAAATGTCCTTTTTCTTCAGGCGCCAAAGCACCACGTAAATCAGCCGCTATATCTCGTTGTGCTCTGCCTGTTGCCAGGGCATAGCGAAAGACCTTACCACAATGCTGTAGCGTGCGATGTGCGATACCTAATGCACCACGCGCTTCTCTAGCCTCTGCCAACTTAACTTCGGGATATACCCCTAAAGCAAGCAGTTTTTCTTTACCCAGGAAGTAATATTTCAAACGCCAATACTTAGAACCATTTGGGTGAACAAACAAGAATAAGCCTTTTTCATCTGAAAGCTTATAGGCTTTCTCCAAGGACTTGGCAGTCCGTATAATCAAGTCATTGAGGGGCATAGGGGTATCTCCTTTTGCTTAGTTAAATTCCACCCCTAATTGTACCACTTTGCAAAGCGGATTTAGGTGAAACGACCTGAATGAATATGAATAACAATCTCGATGAACAACTTGATTTTAAAGGCTTTGATGAACTTTGGTGAACGCTACTGATCTATAAAATGGCTCCCCGAATTGGACTCGAACCAACGACCCAGTGATTAACAGTCACTTGCTCTACCGACTGAGCTATCGGGGAATAACTTGCTCATTTACCCTTTTTAAACTACAAGGGGAAACGAGGGGCTATTCTAACCAAAGTTGGGCGGGCTGTAAATAGGGCTTGGCAAGATTTTTTGCTAATTTTTGCTAAATATTAGAAAAACTGGCTGTTTTGTAGCATTTTATAGCCATGGGCAGCTATAAAAAGACTAGATTGAGACCGTATGAATGCTGTGCCCCCCGGGCTAGGACACTGGTATATCCGAGCTGCAAGGTGCTGCTAGAGCTTAATATCGGCAAACTCACCCACGCTGCATGTAATACCAGAGTAACAAACAAAGGCGCCTGCAACATATAGCTTAGAACATCTCTTAATTGCAAAAAATACTCAGAACCTGGTAAAAACGGCTCAACCCGATCCAAATATAAATGCAGCTCGCAATGCAGGCTCGATTGATGAACCTGTGCGCCCAACATGAAAGACTCGCTCAAGATGCCATGAAGGCCTAAAGCATTCTGTTCTCGCGCTGGAATAGCAATCGCTTTTTTGACGCATTCTTTTAGCACCACTTTTTTTACCGGAAATGTACGCTGCAAAAACAAACACAAGCCCTGCTTACTAACCCGCCCGCCTATCAAATATTGCAACCCCGGCAATAACTGATATCGACAGGCCTTTTTTGCTGACGCATGTGCTATCGGCAAGCCTGCCAAGGCTTGTAAATTTTGGCTCAAGGCATCTTCATACCCATGCAGCGCCTGAGCCACATAATGATATTTGGCATCAATAGCAATCAAAGCTTCATAAAAATGCTGATTAAAAAAATCGAGCAATTCGTTCAGCGCAGAATCATCAGGATCATCTTGTAGAATCATTTCAGTAAAGTGCAAAGGCATTGGCGTTGAGGCGCCCTGAAGCCCAAGAAAGTTGGCCGTAATTTCGAGATCAGAATCTTCGAGATTAAAGGCTGCAACTTCACGTGACTGAAAGCCCATCGAGGGCGAGCTTTTAAAAAAATATTGGATATCCTGTAGCTTAAGTTTTTTTAACAAACGCATCAAAGCAAGCCATTCAAAAAAATGAAAACTCTTTTTTAAGGGTGTTAAGATAGATGTCATCATACTGGCCAATTCAAAACGATATTTGAAGACACACCTTGAATTTCCAATTCATTAAAACTATTAAACGGCGCATGATCGGCAAAAATTTTAGCAATTAGGCTGCCAAATAAAAACAACTCCCCAAGATTAAGAAATGCCTCATCTTTAATCGACAAAACAGTTTTAAAGCCACGCAAAGCTTCGCCTTTATGGAAACGCACGACAGCTTCTTGAGAGAACTGATGCAGGCTATCTGCAATTTTTTGCCCCATGCCTTGATAACGATCTCCATGCATCGTGGCAAAATCATGTTGTAATAATAAAATTTTCAGATTTTCTAATTCATCTAAATTTTTATATGCCATGGCTAAATAACACAATAAGTGCCAAGACACCCGAGATCCCAACGGCGGATAAACCGGGATGGACAATGGACTAATATTTTCATAACCGCAATTTAATAAGCTCTGACCCTGATCAAAAATATCACCGCGCTGGACTTCTAAAAAAGCCTCAGGCTGATACGCCAAAATCTTGGGAACTATGGTAATTTTATCAACAGATTTTAATTCACCCTCCCATAACTCAAGATAAGCTTTTGGTGCCGTAATGCCTTCTTCTAAATACACTTGATAACGATTAATATTTTTATGAGGATTGGGACAGCGATATGCCGCTTGATAATCATAACGCTCACGCGCTTGATTCGACCATGCATCAAGCGCAAACACACTATGCACTTCGGCTCTTAATTCAAGCTCAGGAACATTAACGAAATAACGACTTTTAGTATGATCATGCACAATGGGCGCGGCATGGTGCTCCCAAAGATTGATAATAGGCGTGCAATTGATCTTAAAATTTTCAAGCGTAGTATTAAGCTTTAATCTCGACGGCGCCTTGAGATAAAACTCTAAACTAAAATTTTGAGCATAGGGCAGGCATTGCCAAGGCAATTTTTTTAAATCAACAAACATAAATTTTTCGGGAAAGCTATAATACTCAAGCAAGTGTTGCGTGACATGATGATCAGAAGCATGAGGATTTAAGATGGTTTCAGCACCAAAACCCACTGGATCAATTTGCATATTTTTAATAGGGACGACTACTTCATTACCAGCATAAAAAATCATTTGCGCACATTGCTCAAGCAATAAGTAGCGCCACCAATATGCCGAGCTTAAATCTGTCGAAAAATATAAACGTAGTGTATCAGGCAGTTGTGATAGATGCATCGCACCCAGCATAGCAAAATCAAGACGCAAGACTAACTCACCATATTCATGTTTAGAAGAAACTGAAGTCAATTGCATCGGCAGAACTTCTGTATCATAACTCGTGCTAAAAAAATAATGCACTTGATTTTTAAGCCCATCAATCATTGTTCCACGAGGAATACGCTTGACTCCAGCCTGTGAAATTTTAGGAATAAACTCCAGAATGCTACACGAGGGCAAAGGCTTTAAATAATTAGGGGCAATAAACTCCAATAACTGCTCAGAGATTTCCGGATAAGCATCATCAATTTTATGCCAGAGCTTCCCTGAAATAAATGCAAAGCCCTCAAGCAAGCGTTCAATATCAGGATCAACATCGCCGTCACTTAATAATGGTGCAAGCTTGGGATGCTTATGAGCAAAAACTTTACCTTGCTCGCGCAACAGCTTTAATTGCATTTCATAATATTTTTGCGCTTGACTCATAGCATAACCCTGTTACATTTTAACAATCATCCGCCCTCCTGGTGTCATCACTGATTGATAACTCACGTGATGTTTTTCTTCGCCTAAGGTCAACACACCGTAAATACTAAAACGTATTCGATCTGGAAACTCCTCATCAAGTCTGCCCATGACCCTGACCTGACTTAATCTAGGCTCATAAGTATTGATCGTTTGAAGCATACTGCGCTCCAGCATTTTAATCAGCTGTGCCGGCATATGCGTCAACTCATTAAAATCAGGTAGGCCATAATCTTTGCAAGAACAAGCTGCACCCTGTCGCGCATTCAAAAGTTTTGACAATGACTCTGCCACATAGCACACCCAATCTGAATGACTGATACGCCCAGGCATATTTATCAACAAACGCTGTAATAATGGCGCCTGCTGTAAAGTTTTTTTATGGCTTATTCGCATTTTCTAATTTACCAACTAAAGACAAAGTAATATCAGACCCCATGTATTTAAAATGCGGCCGCACCAAAATATTTACTTTATACCAACCTGGTTGGCCCTCAATATCTACAACAGTAATTTCAGCAAAACGCAAAGGTTTACGACTTCTAATATCTGCCGGGGCATTTTCTTGATTAGCGACATATTGACTGATCCATTTATTGAGCTCTTTTTCAAGATCAGAGGCCTCTTTCCACGAACCTAATTGCTCCCGCTGTAAGACTTTTAAATAATGCGCGATCCGACACACAATAAACATATAAGGCAATTGCGTACCAAGACGATAATTAAGCTCTGCCGTACGCCCTTCACTACTTGTACCAAAATACTTCGGCAGCTGTACGGAATTAGCCGAGAAAAAAGCGGCATTGTCCCCTCCCTTACGAAATGCAAGCGGAATAAAACCCTCTTCGGCTAACTCATATTCGCGGCGATCTGACACCAAAACTTCGGTAGGAATTTTAGTTTCAATCTCACCCATCGATTCAAAATGATGTAAGGGCAAATCCTCAACTACTCCACCGCTGCTAGGCCCAATAATATTAGGGCACCAACGATATTTTGCAAAGCTATCAGCAACACGCGTTGCCAAAGCAAAAGCACTATTTCCCCAAACATAATCACGATGATCACTGACTTTTTCATTATACTGAAACACCTTGCAAGGATTATCCTCAACATGATACGGCTGACGCAATAAAAAACGCGGCAAAGTTAAGCCAATATAACGCGCATCTTCAGACTGACGAAAGGCTTGCCATTTCGCATAGAGCGGACCTTCAAAAATAGATTTGATATCTTTGAGATTGGGTAGGGTTTCAATATTTTCAACCCCAAAAAATTTTGGGCTAGCTGCTGCCAAAAATGGCGTATGCGCCATAGTTGCCACGGCCGCAATATTTTGCAGCAACTTAATATCAGGCGCAGAATAATCAAACTCATAATTCCCTACGAGGCAGCCATAAGGCTCACCGCCAAACTGCCCATACTCACTCGTATAGACCAATTTATAAAGACCCGATTTAGGAATTTCAGGCGAATCAACAAAATCCTCCACCAAATCGGCTTTCGAAAGATTAAGTATATTGATTTTAATATTCTCTCTAAAATTAGTACGATCCACCACAAACTTTAATGAACGCCAAGCAGATTCTAATTTACAAAATTGTGCATGATGAATAATTTCATCTACTTGCACACTAATGGTTTGGTCAAGATCCGCAATAAAACGATCAACCAAGCTTTTATCAATACGTTCAATCGCCTGCGCATCCCCAGTCATTTGCCGCACCAAAGCCTGGAGGCCAGATTTGGTAATGCCATACGCTTCATCTTGTGGCAAAGCATGGGTTTCTGCCAAAAGCTCATCTAACAAGCTGGTTTTAGTTTCAACGCTTTGATGCGCAAATGCCTGTGCCATATTAATTTCCCTCAGCTTCGTTAATGCCTAACTCATGATAAAACTGACTTAATGCAGTTTTGTCCTTAATAATGCTTTGTAATTTTTTACGAAATGACGGCACATTCCCCAAGGGGCCTTTTAAAGCCACTAAAGCCTGACGTAGTTCTAATAACTGCTTTAACTCCGGCACTTGTTCAGCAATACGATCGGGCTCAAAGTCACTAATATTTTGGACACGCAACTGGATATTTAACTCATCCGCGCTATCTTTTTTGCCTAAACGATTAGGCACCTGCATATTCAAATGGAGATTATGTGCCGCCAAAACCTCATTAAAATTATCCTTATCCACATTAATCGGCCGCCGATCCTCAAGCGCCCGCTCATCCACCTGCAAAGTATAATCCCCCAGCATCAGCATCTTTAAAGGAAGCTCAACATCCTCTTTTGCATTACTCGCCGGCTTATATAAAATATTAACGCGCTCTTTGGGAGCAATAGTTTGTTCTCTTGCCACTGGCACCTCCTATTCATTATTTAAACTGATCATAAAAAATATAGCACGAGATCTCAAAATGTGCAAATGTTTTTTTGATCAACCAAGAAAATAAATTGCCTGATAGCACAAAAAATGGTATAGTAACGCCACTAAAATCAATCAAAGAGACTTATGATTATTTATGGCATTCACAGCGTATTAGCGCAAGTTAAGTCCAAACCCCAGAATATCCAACGCATTTGGATACAGGCGCACAAAAAAGAAGATCGTCTTAAAACGATTAGCGAACTGGCAAGCAAACACAATATTCAGCTTGAAAGCGTGTCTAAAGAAAAACTCGATGAAATTAGCAACGGCAATCATCAAGGCGTGATTTGCGTCTTACAACAAGATCAAACCACCACCTATGACATGGCATCGATTATGCAATTATCTCTAGCCAACAACAAACTCATTTTGGTATTAGATGGCATTACCGATCCGCATAATTTAGGTGCCTGCATTCGCAGCGCCGATGCCTTTGGTGTTGATGCCGTGATTATCCCCCAAGATCGGTCCGCACAGGTCACCCCAGTCGTCCACAAAGTCTCTTGCGGCGCTAGCCAAAACATGCCTGTGACCGTGGTCAGCAACCTAGCACGTGCATTAACCGATTTAAAAGAGCAAGGTTTTTGGATTTATGGTTTAGCGGGTGAAGCGGATGAAGACATATCTTCCACTGAATTTATTACCCCAACAGTTTTAGTGTTAGGCGCAGAAGAATCAGGCCTAAGACGCTTAACCAAAGAGCACTGTGATTTTCTCGTTAAGATTCCCATGCTCGGAACCGTTGAAAGCTTAAATGTCTCAGTGGCAACTGGCGTGAGTTTATTTGAGGTACGTCGTCAGCGTGCGCTGCAAGGCCTCTAAATCAAGATCTTCATCCTCACGCAATAAGCGCTCAATAAATTGAACTTGACGCTTGCGTGCAGCCATCTTCATATTTTGCGCTGCGACGATAGCATCAAAAATACGCTCAGGCAACGCTAGTTTTTTTAAAACATTGAGCGTTAGCCCCACCATGGTTTGGCCCAAATCCTCTAAAGCCTGAGCCTCTCGCTTAAGCTGGGCTTTGCTTTTATAATCTTCGGCATGAATATTGCGTCTCATAATTATGCTAATCCTTGTACAAACTCGAGCACTTCAGCAACATGCCCCGTGACACTTACCTTGCGCCATTCTTTTAACAACAGACCTTCTTTACTAATCACAAAAGTACTACGTTCAATGCCCATATACTTTTTACCATACATGCTTTTTTCTTTAATGACATCAAATAAAGCACAAAGCTTACCCTCATCATCAACAATAAGCTCAAAGGGCAAGCAATGTTGTACGCGAAACTTTTGATGACTTTTGAGACTATCCTTGGAAACGCCTAAAATAACCGTATGTGCTGCTTCAAAATCCTGAAGATGATCGCGAAAGCCCTGAGCCTCAAGGGTACAACCAGAAGTATTATCTTTGGGATAAAAATATAGCACAATCGTTTTACCCAAAAAGCTTTCAAAAGAGTGCTCACCCGGCGCCTCAGTCAAAGCAAATTCAATATTAGGTACTACATTGCCGATTTGAATCATCACTAACCCCGATCCTGTTCAAAAATAACATCAAAATTATATTGCTCACAGAGAATAATTAAGCTTTCACGCAATTCAGGTAAATTGACACTCATAGGCAAATACACACTTAAGCTCACACTTTGCATCGGCACCAAAGTCTTACCTTGTACATAACAATCTAATAAAATTTCTTTAAGCTGAATGTCTGAGGCACTAAAAAATTCTGTCAAAATTTGTATCACATCCAAGTGTGCAAAAGTCTGCACCTGAACAATATAAGGCAGATAGACAACATCATCTTCAACATCCACTAAACGCTGCCAAGAAATATGACTCTCTAGCGTGTGCGCTAACTCTTTGAGCAAGGCCTCTAATTTTGCTAACTGATGCCACACCCCGGAAACCTCTAATTCTAAAGTATAACAACGCGCGACCTCGCGCTGATAAATATGCAAAATACTCAAGTCTTGCGCACGACAAACAGCTAACAATTGCGCGAGCACATTATCTTTACTTTGATAATTCGCCTGAATCAATAAACGCGGTTCTTTCAGTTGAGTCATAACATTCCAAAAATTTAAGTCCAACGACTCTTACGAATCTTCATCACATTGAGCGGATTAAGCCGAATCCCTGCCTTGGCAAGATATACAATCACATCATCAACAAAAGCCTGGCAAATCATTAGGTTTTGCTCCTCAGGCCGCCCCGCCTCTGCTTGCACATCCGCTTTAACCTGCAACGCTTTTTTAATCTCCGCCTGCAAGGCATCGTGCTGCACTTGCAAACTAAACTGCCGACGATGCGAAGAACCCGCCTCTTCAAATTGCACCGCCAATTCCTTAAGGCGCTCAACAAAGACTTTAACCTCTTGCAAGTGCTGATCGGCAGAAGTAAGCGGCATGACAAGCTCCTGCTGAAAAGCCTCCAGCATTGCTTTTTTTCTATCCACCAACCGCGAGTCACTAAAATCACTAATCTTTCTGCGATTGGATAAAGTAGGCGGCCTACGATTCGACATGCACACTTATCCCATTTATACACCCTAAGATTAACGCGCCTGGCGAAATAATGCAAGGTTTACACTGAATAAGCAGCTTCAACTGAAGCACTCGCAGATGAATCAAGAGCCTCATACAACCCACCAAGGCCCAAAGATAAATCGGCGAAAGTGGTTGGCGTCATCAGCATAGCAAGACGAGCCTTTATGGCATCAACAGATACCAGGAACTCTTTCGCACCTTTTGTAAAAACGCAATCAATGATGGGTAAAAAGCTCTGAAAATCATGAGCCCGAGCTTCACGCTCAGGCAGCATTAAGTCAACAAAAAAAGCCCTCACTGCGCTTAACTGCACCTGATATCGAGACATGACCTCGTCAATAGATGCTGCTGCAAAACTGACAGAGACCAAGTCTGGCTCCGCAAAAAGCTTAGCCGAAACATCAGCTAATGCAGTAACTTTTGATAACTTAGTCAACATGGCACGAAAATTTTGCTCAGCTAGATGCCCCAAAAGAACAACTGCAACACCCTCTTGCCTATTTAACAATGCACATTCTATATCATAGAAGCTCGCTAACACTCCTGCTTTGCACAAAGCAGATACTATACTAACATGCCCATATCGCGTCGCCAAATCCATTAAAGCGATATCATTTTCAAATTTGTGATTGGGTGAAAAACCCTGAAGAAAAATCAATAACTCTTCAACATACCCATTAGCCGCAGCTATTTGCGCACCATGCCATTGAAAATGCCCTTTCAAACTTGCCTTCTCTGATGTTTTTTGATGAATACGCATCCACTTATCTACGGAAGATAACCGCTCAAAAGGATTAGACTGCACAAGCTCTGGCACAGACATTAGCGTACTTTTCATGAAAATATAATGGGTATCGCTATCGGAAGCATAGCCCATCAACACATTGTGTACCAAATCATCTAACCCAGCACAAGGAAAAACTCCCTGATTAGCATCAACATAAGTAAATCGATCAGGCGCCTGATATAAAACAGATACCGAATGACGCATCGAGCTTAAATTAATGCTAAGCCGACCCGAAGTGAAGGCTTCTTGAATCGATTCAAAATAGAGCTTCAATTCACTCGGACTATAAATACCATCGATAGAATGCTTATTTAAAAATGCTTCACCAGAAACTGAGCAAGCTGAAACAGCAGAATGCAATAATTGAAATATACAAGAAAATGGTAAGCATGATCGCTCACCACAATCCATAATTAACTTAACCAATGCTGGCAAATCACTCAGAATGGTTGCTTGAGATGCGGAAGAAAAAGCACGCACCCTAAAATATTCTGAAAATTTATCAGGTGATTGAATGATATTTAATAGAAGCAAAAACTCCTTATTAGCCTGCTCTTCTGAGCTTACAGGAAGAAAAGCCACACCAGAAGATAGTCGCTTAATGGAGATAATGCGCTGTAAAAACCCCGCCCAAGAATCAGGAGAGGTATCTAAAAATGCAAGGGATGCCATTGCCGCAAAGCCAAAACAGACACCGTCTTTCGCATAAGGTATGCCAAACTTTCCCGAAACAACTTGCAACGCAAACTGCAAATTACCACTGACGACCTCAGGACCAGGGGCTACACTAACTGCATCAGAATAAAGCATATGAAAATACATTAATTTATTATAAATATAAT
>CAIQBE010000021.1 GCA_903870015.1 uncultured Thiotrichales bacterium | reverse complement strand
GTTTTTTATATTTATAAATTATATTTATTGACAAAATAATATTAATTATGTATAATTTAGGGGTAAAGTATAATAAACAAGGATGTTTATAATGGCAGTCGCAGTTGTTAGACCTGCGGGAGCTCCAGCAGCCCCAGCAGTGTCCTTTGGTTTTCAGGTCGGTGAGACGATATTTACCTTCCCAGGTAACATTAAACAAATGAAATACGGCAAAATCAGTATTTATATTGCTATAAATAGTCATATTAGTCATGAAATTGCTGGCACTCCTGAGTTCGGCCATACTTTTTTTGAATACCTTAATGATTCCAGACTTGAGATCAAAAAAGAAAAAGGGGTAACATGCCTCAAAGTGCCTGATACCAATCCACGTGTGTATGGGATAGAAGTGGAACGTTGCCATGGTTTTCCAAAAGAATTAGCTGGCGTTCTGTACTATCTGGCATGTTTTCATACTCATCCTCATGTTCATGATGGTAGAATTGGTAGTCCAATACTAGATGCAGCAAGACAAGCTGGAGAACGAGCCTTGACAACACTTACGTTTTTCAGTAGCTATGAGAATGCTCTAGTAATGCAAGCGTTTATTCAACTCACGAAAGGCAATGTTGATGGAGCCAGATCCGCTGCTGGTAGAGCCGCCAAAGCAGCATCTAACGTTCACAAAGGAGTTGCTGCCGCTCTTGCTGGGAGAGGAGCAGGTGCAGGAGAGCATGAGA
The DNA here is from genome assembly GCA_903870015.1 of uncultured Thiotrichales bacterium. Lineage (GTDB taxonomy): Bacteria > Pseudomonadota > Gammaproteobacteria > Francisellales > CACEW01 > CAIQBE01. The sequence goes on along the minus strand of CAIQBE010000021.1, from coordinate 38,540 downwards.
GAAAAAAAGAAGATGTGCTTAGTTGGTTACGAGTGAGGGTAGGTACAGTGAGGGGCGAAGAAAGTGCATACGCGAAATCTGGAGATGTAGGTGGAACTGCAGGGCCGTCACGTTAAACATAGCTATATCAATAAGTTTAAAAGATCATCCCGTCCCTTTTAGAGCTTAATTCTTGTGCATTCCTGAAGCTTCAAGTTTAGGCTGCCCCAAGAGGTGATAATGCAAGTGAAACACCTCTTGCCCACCACCTTTACCGGTATTGATGCCAATACGAAAGCCATCATGAAGGCCTAAACCCTCAGCAATACCCTGAAGCTTGAGGGTTAGGTGCGCGATAATATCTTGATGTTCAGGCAGTAGATGCGCTAAGCTTTCGATATGTTCTTTGGGAATCACCAAAACATGCACGGGAGCTTTAGGATACAAGTCGTGAAATACTAAGATTTTTTCATCTTCGTATACTTTTTTAGCAGGAATCTCTCCGGCAACAATCTTACAAAAAATACAGGTCATTGCGATACCCATCCAAATTAAGAAACACGCTCAACAAATTCATTTTGCCATAATTTAATCGCCGCTTGATATTCATTAATATCTGGCAACCAACGTAGTTTATTCACAAGATCAACGCTTTTGCTAGCATCGTGCAGATAATACAAAAACAAGCCAGGATGGCTTAATTGCGCTTTAGCTTTTTCATCAAGCCAACCGGCTCGGTCTAATAATTTGGCTAAAATCATTTTGGCATTATAGGCAGCCTCAGAGTTAGCTTCCTTAGAAGCTTCAAAAAACAAAATACGGCACATTTGATTCACTTGTGTTTGCGAGAGTTCGGGTAAATAAACAATTCTATCCCCTCCAGCATAATCTAGTTTGTATGAATCAAGCAAAGTGCAACGCGCGCAAAAAATACAAGCCGTTAAAAGATTATTGGCAGCATTATTTTTATAGTTATTGTCATAATTAATAACTTCCAACGCGTAACCCTGGTAATAGCAAAAACGACAGGTATTTTTATCGCGCTTAAAGACTTTTTCTTTAATCGCAAGAAATTTCTTATTTTTTTTCCGTGCTTTAAAGCTTTCCCAATTATTTAACTCACCCGAGAGCGTAAGCTTCATATTGTATCCTTATCCCAACCAGTGAAGATCATACATCTTTAATAATTCTACTTAAAATCGCTTCATCCAAAGCATTAACTGCCTCATCAACCATGGGGTGTTGTATCGGAAAGCCAAGACGTTTTTCTGCGAGCCATTGTGCTTGAATACCAGCAGCTTCACTATAAACAGCTTTACGACCAACATTGTTAAGGGTATACCATAACTCTCGGTCAATAGGCTTTAACCATAAAATTAAAGAATTTAAAACAATGCCCGAGGTTCGTGCCTGAGTTAACATTTCCATAAAGACAGTACGCACATAGGCGTGACGTTTGACAATCGCCTCGACGGGTTTGGAATTACCATATTTTTTGAGCATGGCTTCAGTATTAAAGGGGATCTTGCCAGTTTTTAAACTATTTGGGTTAATAGAGCGAGCAATACTTTCTAATTTATCTTCAGCCTCATCTCGCTTATAGTTAACATACGCAGAAAATATCGCAAACAGCGCTTGTTCATGAGGCTGCAAATGTTCAGATCCTGTCCACAAATCCCCAAGTTGATTTGCAAAAATCATTTTGGCTTTAAAGGGATTAAATACAATTTTTTCAGTCTTTAAGTCACGATGAATCAACTTGTGGTGTTTAGCAAATTCAATAGGCGTCATCCCCATGGCCCAAGGGCCTTCATCAATAGGGGCCTTAACTAAATTAATGCCATTGACAACATTAATGGCAGGAAAAGATTGTCTCACTTTCTCTGCTAGGGTGGTCATACTTTCGGTATCGCGAAAGCCACTCTCTGGGTGTTTATGCCAAACAACAGCAACAAAAATAACACAAATGGCAATACAGGGATATTTAATCGTGTCACCAATTTCATTGGATAGTAGCTTTAAGGTGCTCAAACTAATACGGCTAGGATTAGCTCGATCAGCCCACTGCTCTAAGCCTTGATAATTAGCATCAATGACAAAATAACTAATAGTTTTGAGCTCTGCATATTTTATCCATAAAATAAAACTCAAAATTTGAACTCGAAAAAAGAAAAATATTGCAGCAGCTACCAAAACTATTAAAATAGATAGCCAAATAATTTCAAGTTCACCTGTCTCTTTTTGCGACCCACCTTGCATATAATTTACCCTCTAAAGTAGCCCGGAATCTGAAAGTTGAGCTTTTTTATTACGCATGATACGTCGATGGCTCGTGATAATTTCATTAATAAAAATATCACAGATGCTATTCACAGTAGCGCCTGCATCATTTTTTAAAATCATTTCAATCTCATCCATAGCGCTACCCTTAGGGAATCGATCCGCAAGCAGTCGTCGTGTCGCCGCTGGGCCAATCGCTTGATACAAACGATCACGAATATTGACATCTTCAACTGTGGTGTTAAAAGCCCAAAGTTCAACCGGGCTAATGGTACTTGTGAGCAGCTGCGTATTCATGCCTTTTTTTGTTACAAATTGGGCGATAAAAGTAGCGCCCTCCGAACTAGGTCCGTGTACTCGAGTCGCTAAAGCCAAGCGTTCAGTTTCAGTTAAGCCAAAGGTTTTGCAGGTTGCCTCAACAGACATTGACGTTCCTGAGTCAAGTACAAATACAGAAGTAGCAAACTCGATCATCAGCTCATCAAAGTCTTTTAATGACTGAGATGATAGGGCGATGTGAATTTTCCATTTACGACCTTCACGCATATCCTGAAGAACTTGCTCGCGAATTGCAGGGCTTTTTGAAGTGCGGTGAAACTCATCAAATACGATGCGCTTTGGCTCTTCCATAATTTCTTTGGTACGCTTTAAGTGATAAGGCTGGTATGCAGGGAGCATTTTTTCAACTTCATTGGCATTTAAGAAAAAGTCACGCCCTAATACATGACGTGCCAACATATACATAATTGCAGTTTGTTTTTCTGCGGCAGCGCTGCCAGATTTTGCAACTTCATCAAGATCAAGGGATACAACTTTAGTGCCCTCAAAGTCAAGACGAGTGATAGATGTGAGCGTAGGAAAACTGCGAATGACGCCCGAAATATTACGGCTGTATGCATCAACATAATTCTCACCCGCGGGTGTTTTAATATCAGCAAACAAATCTTTAATGCTATTTTGATAGGCAACAGCAACGGTATCTGCAATCGTTGGCATCGCATAACGTTGAGCCTTGAGTGCTAAACGATGCTCACCCGTCTGAAAAAATAAATCAGTCAATTGCCACCAAGTCAAGCCATGTTCGATAGGGATATTAAATTTGGCAATAGCTGCCTCAATTTCATCATCACTATGACGTACAAATAACTTCGGCTGGGCGTTATCACTCAAGCGGACATACGACTCATCAATGATCATGCTGATCATGCTAGACATACCTTCTGGAAGGTGATCTTCAATATTTTCAACCAAAAGCAATGTTGTAAAATTAATTAAAAATGAGCGATGTGCCCGTGTAGGATAACGCGCTCCTAATTGTGTATCAAACGGGTTGATAGCATCACGCTCATCATTGGCAATCCGGTAATACGTCACTTCATGACGTCGTGAGGCAGGCAAGCCTTCTTTTAGTAAAGATACAAAGCCTTTACTAGAGGGGCCTACGTCAATAATAGATATACGAGGCAGGCTCGTCAAACCCGGAAGTAAACATAAACCTAAGTTCAGGGTATTGAGCAATACGGATTTACCAGAACCAGAGCGTGCATAAACAATATCAATCCAGCTAATTTGATAACTCGATCCCGGTTGGTAGGGCCAAATTTTGCCATCAGGAGTACGAAACAATAGGGCGCCATTGGGCCAAGGCGAGGCGGGGCGAACAATAGGTAGCATCTGTACCACATCAGATAACGGTGCGGCAGAGGCATTAGCAGTGATGTTGTAAGTAAAAGCCAAGCTGCTACTCACGGTGGTCCCAAAAGCATCCCCAGAAAGATCGCCCACTTGGCAATTGCCCCAGCTTTGCACTGCTTTATAAAGTTTTGCTGAACGCTCTTTTAATAACTCCATCTTGCCAACAGGGGCCCATGTAGACAAGCAAACATAAATTTTAACAATGGGGTCATCACTACGCTCATGCAGCGTTTTTAATAATTTATGTGCATCTGCAATTAAACGGTTATGATGTGAACTAAATGCTAAAACCTGGGCAAGCATATTTTTACTTTGACTAATACGAATGCCATCCCCACCAATAAAATAAGAAATTCGCCAGGGCACATTAGAATTAAGTGTACGCCGAAACAGTTCATAAAAAGGTTTAATATCCTTCGGAAATAACTCAACATAAATAGGCGCAAATAATTGATCACCAATGCGTGCAAATTTTAGACCAACGTTTTCCCCACCCCTAGGCATAAGCTGCCAATCAAGGGGAGGCCACATCAAAGAAGAGACGTCTTTTTTAAGATTGCCATTCAATTGTAAGGGGAGACGATCTCCCGGTAAAAATGGCTGCCAATCTTCAGAGGTATAGGTAGGATCAATGGTTTTTCGAATGGCATTACAGGCTTTATGGACATCTAAAACATTAATATAGTAGCCGGCGTGTTGTAGATCCTCAACTACCGATGAAACGAAAGAGTGATGAATGTTTCTTAATTCATCTAATACACCAAAAATATTTTGGGCCCCACCCATACGCGGTAGTTTATAACTAGCTAAGCGATCAGAACGCTGCTTCATGAGACGCTTATAATGTGACTTTTCGATCGCCTCTGTATTAGACCAAAGTACCATGAAACAATCTTCATCAGAACAAAACTTTGATAGTGTTTTGACCCGCGATTGGAAAATATCATCAATTTCAAGCTCAATACGCTTTGCTGTTTTTATCGCAGGCTCGAGCGCTTGTTCAATTTTACGCTGAATTCCCGATTGATCATAGGTAAAGAAAAACTGTACAAAATGCCCCGAGGCTGAAAAACCTGGTTGAAGCATTTCAGTGATGCGCTCACATAGATAAACATATTCATTTGGGCCGACAAAGCGTTTATATCCCTGAATTTGAATAATAGTACCCAGGAAGCCATCCTTGCTCACTAAAGTGTTTTTATCGTCAGCAGTTTCTAAATCGCAATAGGCAAGTGCATTTTGCTTTAGGGCGCTGCTGACCCAAGAAAATAAACCTTCAAAAAAACCTGATGCCATATTGATCTCGTATGCCTTGTTTTCTTAACTAATCATTTAAAGATATAACCACTGCTCGTATCAACTTCGCCTTTTTTATCATCAATTTTAGTGACCAGGCCAAAGTTACCAATTTGCGTGCCTTCTGTTACGCTAATAGTGCGGCCTTGACTGTCAATCAGCCACGCGCGTCCAGGAACTATAGCACGTAATGTCAGTTTTTGTATATTTGCGGTTTGCTCTGCAACAAGAGAGGTTAATTGCGCCTGTAAAGTATCAAGACGGTTATTCACTGCGGCAATATTTTGATTGTAACTTTTAATCTGTTGAGCCAGGCCTGAAAATTGTTTTTGCATGTCATTGATGGCCTGTTCATTGGTGTTGGCTTGATTAGTATTATCAGTAATCGTTTGCAGGCTTTGCTCAATAGATTGAGAGTTTTTTTGCACCATTTGTTGAAAGCCTTGCAATAAAGTTTTCATATCATCTTGTGACATAACGACACTATTTTGCGGCGGCGGTAGTGGAGACTGAGCCACAGGAATGGGGGATACAGCACCTTGTTGATCTATAGTGGCATTGGGTGATGGTAATTGAGGATTCCCATTCGCAGAGCCTGTTGCCGCTGCCGCGCTAGCTGCTGCCGCTGCTGCCTGTTGTTGTGGCAAGGGAAAGCTACCCTGAGTTTGAGGGGCCTTGGGCGCTGGGGGCGGTGTATTCGGGGTCATAACCGTAGAAATCATATAACCCACAAAGCCAACAACGCAAACACCGATGACAACAAAAATCCAGTTTTCTTTAAGAAGATCTACAATACCTTTCTTGGAGGGAGCTGCTTCAGGCAGTGTATCAATAGGTTCGCGAGCGGCATCAGGCACCTGTGGATCAGTAGAGTTTGAATGATCTTCAGTGAGTCCTTCCTCTGATTCGTTAAGATCATAATCATCAAACTGATCATCCGAAAATTCTCCTAACTCATTATGCATATCAGAGTTTTGAGCGTCAAACTCATCATCTAAATTGTTATCTTTTGCGTTCATCATAACCCTCGTTATTAGTTAACAGGAAGAGCAACATCAGCCATAAATAAAACACCAATACCGGTTCCCGAATCTACTTTGATAGTCGGAGGTGTATTATTGAAGACATTCATAGCAGAGTTACTCAAATTCGTGCCAATTTGCCCCAAGCCTTGGTAAGCAGCTGTTTGAGCCGTTGCTTGAGTGTTAGGTACGCCAGTGTTATTCAGCGCTATACAAGTAGATGTATTGGGAGGGCAGCTATAGTTATAGTTTTGATAGGCATTACCAAAGCCTTGTAGAAATGAAGCGGCAAACAACATACCATAGCGCAATAGATAGTGATTATCAACGCTCGAAGCAATCGCATTATTTGCAGTATTTTGATCTAACGCATAAGCATTGATAGCAACATTTTGATCGACATTGGGCAATGACATCAGGTTAAATTGAACCACGAGTGCATTGCTCTGAAATACTGAGCCACCAGAATTATTTTGAGAGGTGAAGGCTCCCAGAAGTTTCGCACCTTTATATTTGCCGGTAACAATCGTCGCCATAACAGGTGTGCCTGGATTATCGCTATCAAGAGCGGTATCAATCTCACCAAAAATAATAGTCCCAGCTTTAATCATAACAGGGCCTTTGGTTGGGGGGCCGCCAGCGGCAGGAGCGGGAGCGGGTTCACCTTGAACCGTAGCGGCGACAGGAATGCTCCAGCTAGAGGTTAAGTTGCCGACTGCGCTCGTCATGCTGTTTTGAATTTGGCTGACTTGTGCACTTTGATTTGTTTGTTGCTGTAACTGTTGCTGTAATTGATTAATTTGTTGTTGCAATTGTGGATTATTAGCAGCCTCTTGTTGCTGGGCTTGCTGTTGCTGTTGTTGAGTCTGTTGTTTCTGAAATTGTTGTGGGCTAACAGGGCTATTTGATGAGCCATCACTGCTAGAAGTATTTTCTGTGTTGGGAGCGCCATTGGGCGTAGCATTGGAGTTGGCAGATCCTGGGGAATTAGAACCACCACCAGCAGCAGTATCTATCTCACTATTTGCAGTGCTGCTCTCATCTGATGGACTGGCAGAACTAACATCATTGCCAAAAGGATTTTGGAAAACAGAAGCGCCTGAAGAAACCTGAGATTGAAACTGCCGTTTCTGGCTAACATTTGCAAGTTGATTATATTGCGTGCTCTCGGTGCTGCTGACGGCCGTCTTTTTAGCATTAGCATTTTCAGAGACTGGCTGTACTCTGGAGGGGGCGATGCCAGCAGCGTTATTGCCACTATGCGAGCTCAGTAAGTGCATTAAAATAGCAAAGGTTAAAATCACTGCGGCAACAATAATTAAGATACGCAACCTTGGATAATCAGAGAGTTTAGCAAATATAGTTTTAAACTTAGCTAGCATTAGATGCCCCCGTCGATACAATCAGTTTTTCAATGGTACCAAAATTAGAAATCAGCACTTCAGGCGCCTGTGGGAAAATGTAAGCATGCAAGGGCTGCGAGCCAGGGCCATCCGCTTTTGAACTATAAGCAGGAGATAGTAAAGTGGCTTTAGTCACCATTATATATTGATTTTGATAAGACCAAATTTGCGCAACAGCACTATCCGATACGTTCATCTGGGTAGCGCCCTGAGGTGGAATGCCATTGAGTAAATCCGTAAGAAATCCGGGCGCTTGTGCAACGGGCAATGGCGAGTTATTGTCCCCCGGCTGATTTTGGTCTAATTGAATATAATCAAGATAATCCCACTTTTTTTGACCTATATCAAGATTAAGCATGACAGGAATATCAAGCCCCTGTAGCATAACGCCAACGTTAGTTTGTGCATAAAGTTTTTGCCCCTGAATCATCAGTACGCCGCTTTTTTTATCCCATTGCACATTAAAAGAAGCTGAGTCTCCTATGCTATAAGAGGTAATAGGCCAAACCTGACCAGAGGCATCAATAAATACAAGAGAGGTAATCATGCCCGCACCAATACGAATGATAGGCATAATGCCGCCGGGTTTTAATGTCACAGGAATAATGGCTGAGGTCCCTTCAGGAGGTGCATTTCCCGGAGGCTGTACATTGGCTTGTTGCTGCTGTGCAGTAACATTTTTAAACTGATGAATTTGATCGGGGGTTAATGGAAAGTAATTATTTAGCATTTGTTGAAATGCTGCGGTATTGAGTCCAGCAGAGCTTTGAGCATCGGTATTTGCAGTTGTGTCACTAGTTTGATCATTCGTATTGCTAGCGGCAGCGCCAGCGCCAGCATCAGCAGGCACGGGCATGTTCGCATCAGGCGCGCCATTATCCGCAAAAGTTGGAAGAGATACGCTGCATAAAAAACCTGTGATCAACAGTGTTTTTATTGTTTTCTCTAGCATGCTTTTTCCTTTTATATTTACCCAAAACAGCTTTCACAAATTATAACAATAACAAATACAATTCAACATTGCAAAAATGTAACTAAAGTAAAAGTTTCGTTACAAAACTTTTAGGCGTGCACCCAACGCGCTAAGACTTGCTCTAATTCTGGCAAGCCACCACCTTTTGAGGCAGAAAAAAACTGTGCGCTCAAACTCATGTTGAATATCATAAGCTTATTTTGCACTTTTTGCCAAGTTTTATTACGCTCGCTTTGTGTTAATTTATCAACTTTGTTCAATAATACATGACAAGGGCGAGAAGCGCGCTGGCACAGGTCAAGAAAAAGATCGTCAAGCGGTGTAAACGGGTGTCGAGAATCCATGATTAAAACAATGCCCTTGAGTGAGTTTCTCGTTAAAATGTAGTTCATTAAAAAATGTTCCCATTTTGCCTGAGCCTCGTGGCTTACTTTTGCATAGCCATAACCAGGGAGGTCAACTAAGTACAATGCTTCCTGCACTTCAAAATAATTAAGTGCCTGTGTGCGTCCCGGTGTTTTGCTGACCCGAGCAAGGTTTTTTTGCTGGGTTAATACATTGAGTACGCTTGATTTGCCAACATTAGAACGGCCTGCAAACGCGATTTCAATAATATTATCTTCGGGTAAATAGGCGGCGCTAGGAACACTTTGGGTAAAATGCGTTTGTCTGAAATCGATATTGCTGCTCATTGAATGACTCGTAAAAAATTTATGTTATGATAGGGTAATATACAAAATTTTCCTAGGATTTTTATAATGAAGTCAAAACAAAAATTTAAAGTGCTCACTTATAACATCCAGGTAGCCATGGCAAGTAAAGGCGTTAGGCATTATCTTATGCATAGTTGGCATCATCTTTTGCCGCACCCGCACCGAGAGGCAAATTTAGAGCAAATTGCCGAGCTAATCAGGCCTTATGATATTGTCGGATTGCAAGAGCTAGATGCGGGAAGTTTTCGTAGTGACTATGTGAATCAAACAGATCATCTCGCCAAGCTTTCTAATTTTAATCATTCTCAACATCAAACAACACGGAATTTTGGTCCCTTGGCACAGCATTCAAAAGCTTTGCTAAGTCGTTTACCTATATTAAGTTATCATCATTACTCATTGCCAGCACGTTTGCGGGGAAGGGGGGTGACTACTTTTACATTAGGGAGCTTGGGGCAAGAAATTTTCGTGGTCAATGCGCACTTATCTTTGGGTCGGCGTGCGCAAATGGAGCAGCTTAGTTTTATCGCTGATTTGATAGCCAGTCATAGTAATGTAATAGTAATGGGGGATTTAAATTTAACGCCGAATACCCTTGCACACTCACCTTTGTCAAATTTACATTCAGCGCTAAAAAATATTCCAACTTACCCAAGCTGGAAACCTACAAAGCAAATCGATTATATTTTAGTAAGCTCGTCATTAAGGGTTGTTAGTTCCGGGGTAATTCCTTCCGACTTTTCAGATCATTTGCCAGTATTTGCTGAATTAGAGTTAGTGTAAGATGGGTGCGCGCTTGACTCGATTATGAAAATAGATAAAAATAACCCTGGGATTAAACAAAAAGAGGATTTATTATGAAAAAACTTATTATGGTGCTTATGATTGCAGGGGTAAGCTTTGGTGCGGCTAGCGCATTCGCAGGTGGTTCGAATTCTAGTCCGTTCCTGGGTGGTGGTGCCTGTCCTCATGGTTGCTTTCAGTACTGCTGTTAGTTAATTATGGCATTGCAATAAATAAAAACGCCCGTTTATCGGGCTTTTTTGTTGCTGCAAAAAATCATTTGACAAGTGCATATGACTTCGGCATAATTGCGCTCTTGATTCAAGAGTGAGTTCGTTTTCACGCTTGGGTGCTTAGCTCAGTTGGTAGAGCATCGCCCTTACAAGGCGAGGGTCGGGGGTTCGAACCCCTCAGCACCCACCATATTTTATAATGGTGCACAATAACAAAAAGAAGGGATCAATCCCATGGCTTCTAGTAAAAAATCAAAAAATCTTATTTGGATCGATCTGGAGATGACGGGGTTAAATCCCGAGCATGATCGCATCATTGAAATTGCCACGATTGTGACGGACTTAAATCTCAAATTAATTGCTGAGGGCCCCGTCTTTGCCATTTTTCAGCCGCAGAGTCTTTTAGATACCATGGATGCTTGGAATGTTAAACATCATACCCAATCAGGGTTGGTTGCACGTGTGCAGGAAAGTCAAGTGAGCGAAGAAATCGCTATGCGCGAGACCATAAAGTTTCTAGAGCTTCATATTGGTAAGGGCCTATCACCGATGTGTGGTAATAGCATATGCCAAGATCGGCGGTTCTTAGCAAAATATATGCCAGCGCTTGAGGCGTATTTTCATTATCGCATGATTGATGTCAGTACTTTCAAAGAATGCGCGCGTCGCTGGTATCCAGAGGTCTATAAAGGCTTTAGCAAAAAAAGTAAGCACCAAGCTTTGGCAGATATTAGAGAATCAATAGAAGAGCTGCGTTATTATCGACAAAATATGCTTATGCCGATTTAATGAAGCAAAAAAACAGTGGACAAAATAGTTAAATTTTGGTAACATTAAGCCAACCGGTATGGAATAATAATAAGCACTATCGTTTAAGAAGATCAAGCCGGTGAACGATAGTCATGAAGAAGGTGACATTATGTCAAAAATAAATAATCTACAAGATACGTTTTTAAATATCCTCCGCAAAGAAAAAATGCCTGTGTCTATTTACCTGGTGAATGGAATTAAGTTACAGGGTCATGTTGAGTCATTTGATGCTTTTGTTTTAGTGTTGGCGCATCATGATTCTAATCAGCTTGTTTACAAGCATGCGATTTCAACCATCGTGCCTTTGCATACCGTGCGTTATGATGATGAGTCTGCTTTTTCTGAATGACGCAACATTTAAGTTTTCAGGCAGAAGCACAGGGTAAAATCATTCCGACACTCTTAGTGCATATCGAATTTTTTAATTTTGATACGCCTGACTTGCATGAGCTAGAAGAACTAGCAGCAACCGCAAAATTTCATGTGGTAACAACAGTCTTGGGGCGACGGGATCAGCCCGATGCCAAGTTTTTTATTGGCAGCGGTAAAGTTCAAGAGCTCAAAGATCTTAAGAATTTGCATGAAATTAAGCTCATTATCTTTAATCATGATCTAAGTCCTAGCCAAGAGCGCAATCTTGAAAAAGAGCTAGAATGCCAGGTCATGAGTCGTACTGGCTTAATTTTAGAAATTTTTTCACAGCGTGCACGTACCCATGAGGGTAAGCTGCAGGTTCAATTAGCGCAATTAGAATATCAATCCACACGCCTAGTGCGCGGCTGGACACACTTAGAGCGTCAGCGCGGCGGTATTGGTGTGCGTGGTGGTCCAGGTGAAACACAGTTGGAAATTGATAAGCGCTTAATTCGTAAACAGATTAAAAAAATCAAAACTGAACTTGAAAAAGTCAAGACTCAACGTCAGCTCGGTCGCAGCGCCCGTAAGAAAAGTAATATTCCAACCATTTCTTTGGTCGGCTATACCAATGCCGGAAAATCTACATTATTTAATCGCCTAACTCATGCCGATGTTTATGTCGCCAATCAATTGTTTGCAACGCTTGATCCCAGTATTCGTAAGGTCACCGTGCCGTATTTTGGCGAAGCCTATTTGGCAGATACTGTCGGGTTTATTCGCAATTTACCTCATGATTTAGTCGAGGCCTTTCATGCGACTTTGGTTGAGACTATCGAGGCAGATTTGTTATTGCATGTGATTGATGTGGCAAATCCTGATTATGAATTGCAGCGTGAGCAGGTGTTAGCGGTGCTGGCCGAGATTAAAGCCAGCGACAGGCCCATATTAGAAGTGATGAATAAAATCGATCTCAAGCCGCAAACATCAGCGCACATTAAACAAGGTTTGGATCAAAAGCCAGGGCAAGTCTTTATTTCAGCGGCAAAAAACATGGGTGTGGATTTATTATGGCAGGCAATTGCCGAGCGCTTGGGCGGTCCAATCATCGAGCAAGAAATTATATTAAGGCCTGATCAGGGTGCTCATTATGCACAATTACAGGCGTTAAAAGTTATTCAAAGTGAGTGCAGTACTGAGGCGGGCGAGTGGTTGATTAAAGTTCGCGCAGTCAAAAACTGTTTGTCAATATTCAACTGATCTGATAGCATACCAAATTTTACGTCCAACTTAAACATAGGGAGCATCTTGATGGAGAAACACGTATCGATGAATGGCAAAAAAATTCTAATGGTAGGTTTTGGTGGGATTGGACCTGCGGTTTTACCGTTAGTTTTACGCCATATTGATATTAAACCCGAGCAAATCAATATCATTTCTGCAGAGAATAGAAATCAAAATTTAGCAGAGCGTGAAGGTGTCAGGTTCGAGCAGCTCACTTTAGATGAGCATAACTACAAAGACATACTGACACAACGATTAGAAAAGGGTGATGTGCTTCTCAATTTGGCTGTCGATGTAAATTCTTTAGATTTAATTCAATTATGTCAAAAATTAGGCGTGGTTTATGTTGACACCAGTATCGAGCGCTGGAAAAGTCAAAAGCATATCCCGGCAATGCTGTACGAGCGCCGTGAATTAGTCATGAAGCATCAAGATCAATTTAAAGATGGCCCAACAGCCTTATTATGCCATGGTGCGAATCCAGGATTTGTATCGCACTTAGCCAAGCAGGCGGTCTTAGATATCGCGAGAAAAGAAAAGGGCGCGGATTTCCCCGTGCCCACAACCAGAGAGGCCTGGGCAGCATTAGCGAAAGAGTTGCAAGTTGTTGCTATGCATGTGGCTGAGCGTGATACCCAGCTCACCTCAAAACCTCGTGGTGCGGATGAGTATGTGAATACCTGGTCGGTGGATGGTTTTCTAGAAGAAGCATCAGAGTTCACTGGTTTTTCCTGGGGTACTCATGAAGTAGATTTGCCCGAGCATTTGGTGAGAATGCGTGAAGATACTGATCGTTGTCGTGCCATTGAGTTATCAAAAATGGGTGGTGGGATTGAAGTCAAAAGCTGGGTGCCAAGCGGTGTTTATAATGGGTATGTCATTCCTCATACGGAAGCGTTTTCTTTGGCCGAATATTTTAACTGCAAGGACGATGGTAATTTTTATCATCCGACCGTGCATTATGTCTATCGCCCCTGTGATGAGGCTGCAAAATCCATGCTTGATGCTTTGGATAAAAATGTCATTTATCCAGAGCATAAGCGTTTGCTCTTAGATGATGTGACGGAAGGTATGGATGAGCTGGGTATTTTAATTTTAAGAGCCAATAATCCCGAGGTCTATTGGTTGGGTTCGCGCCTGGGTGTTGATGAAGCGAGGAGCTTAGTCAAAAATAACAATGCTACTTCATTACAAGTCGCCATCGGTGTATTGTCAGGATTAATTCTAGCGATTGCCAATCCTATGGAGGGGTTGGTTGAGGCTGAAGGCTTGGATTTTAAACGCGCTATTGAGATTGCAAAGCCTTATCTGGGGGATTTCCGTGGACATTTTGCAACATGGCCGGAAGCAGAAGCGCCTGCCTGGACTTTTGCTGAGTTGGCGGTAAGTTTAGACTAGCTTTTTGCTGCCTAGGCTCATGTCCTGTCCCCTTCTCTCATGCAAAGCTTGAGGGGTGGGGTGGGGCTAAACAGGCTATATTTTAGGAAACTTGATTACAAATTCAGTATATTCGCCTTTTTTAGAGTGGCAAAATACGTTGCCACCAGCTTGTAAGATTGCAAGTCTGCAAAACCCAAGGCCGGGAATAATAGTATTTTTTCTTTTTGAGAAAAAGCGATCAAATATTTTAGGTAGCTTTTCCTCAGCAATGCCCGTTGAAGTGTCTTTAAAGTGAATCTCATTGCTATTCGCGGTTTCAGTCCAAATGCTAATCGTGCCTTTATTGGCATCGCGAATATGCTCCAGGGCATTTTGCAATAGATTATCCAGTAAATGCTCAATAAAAATTTCGGCACACCGAAATTTAAAATCATGTTTGCATTCATTATGAACAAGAGCGTGGTCCTGGTCATTTTTAAAGGCGTAATTCGTAAGCAACTGATCAATCACCGCTTGGGCTGATAATGTTTTAATGTCTTTAGAGTCCGAAGGAATTTTAGTATCAAGAGGATGTAGTAACGCAAGAAAGTTGGTAATATCCCGGGTTCCTCTATTGATAGAAGGCACAAGATGTAACTCCAGAAGTGCCAAGATGCGATCATTGATCTCGGGCAGATCAGGAACATTATGAGCCACTGCCGCTCGGTAAACTTTAATTAAATCGGGGAGTGTGCCATCGAGCGCTTGACACGCCGCACGAATTGAGGTCAGGGGGGAGGTGACATCATGAGAAATACAATCTACCATGCGTGACCATGCTTTCGCTAGTTGATCAAGTTGCTCAGTGCTTACGGAGTCTTGGATTGCGGGCTTGTTTTGCACATGTAATCCTTTGCTTATTTTAGGGCTATTCTAATCTAAAAAAAAACTTAGTCAATAAAATTAGCAGTTTAAAACTGTACGATGTATAATGAACCTCGGTCATGATCAAAAAGCCTTTCTTCTAAGACTGAGAATATGATACATTAGCGAGAATATATTACTCAAGGGAGACAAGGAGTTGATAATAATAAAGCAATTGACTACCCCAGAGCTTATCGATAAAGCCGGGGCGCTTTTGCACCGTACTTACATAGAGCAGCAAAAATGGAATTTTAGTCCAGACACACCTTCAAAATTAAGAGTCGAAGTCAAGTCAGATCAAAAAATATTGGTTGATCGATTTACAGAGCAGGCGATTTGGTTCGGCGCTATGGACGGTGAGGAGCTGGTTGGGTGTCTACGCCTGCATAGTTTAGATGAAAATAACCAATTAGAGTTAGAAACTTATCCAAGTACTCGGTCAATACTCAAGTATATACCACAGCAAGACAAGCATTTATGTTTTGAAGTAACAAAAATGACAACTCGTCAGGATTACATTGGAAGAGGTATTGTAAAGCGTTTATTTCTAACCTGTTTCAAATATTGCGAAGAGCAACACTACTCCATAATTGCTTGTACGCATAATGGTTACTTAAAGGCGCTCTTTAAAAAAATTGGCTTGCCTCTGAAAAAAGAGCATGCATTTAAATACGAGGAACATGATACTTCTGCTGTTAATTTTTATTTTGCAGATTACAACAAAGGTGAAGTCGCTGAAGCTACAAAGAAATTAGAAGATCTAACGAGTAATTTAAGCGGTAATGCCGCCAAAATATTTAGAGCGCTTGAAACAGTCGAATCTATTTTGCCAACGCCCTTTTATTGGATGGATGCCAATGGTGTTGTCTTGGGTATTAATGATCTTTGCTTAAAAGCGATCGGAAGTTCACGCGAGATTATCGGAAAAAAACCCTATGAGTTTTATAAAAAAGAAATTGCAGATCATATTTTAAGGCATAATGCCGAGGTCATTAGGAGAGGGGAAATTCTTTCTCAAGAAGAGTGGATTGAGGATCTGACGACAAAAAAGATGAAATGCTTTTCTTCGATAAAAGCGCCTCTTTACGACGATGAAGGTACAGTGATAGGCATCGTAGGCTCATCCGTAGAGGTGACTGCAGAAAAAGAAGCTGAGGAGTTGAAGCTTGAAAATGAAGCGCATAAAGTCAAAATTGAAGAGCATGAAAAGCTCATCAATTTAGCTAAAAAAGTATCCCATGATATCCGCGCGCCTGCAAAAACGGTGATCGAAATAGCCAAGGCATGTAAAGAAATTCCTGAGGCCTTACGCGTTGCGTTGGGGGATGCAGGGGAGAGCATTACCAATATTGCAGATAATCTTTTGAATCAATATGAGGGTAAGGATATTGCTGAAGAAGGTAAAAAGCAGCCGATATTGCTTTCGGCATTTTTATCCAGACTTTTGGCGCGCAAAAAATTAGAGTACAAAAATTTAGCGATAAAATTTGATTATAAATTTAGTAGTGCTGGGAACTTTGCTTTTATCAAAGCGCCTCCCAATGAATTAGAGCGTAGCATGTCAAATATCATTAATAATGCTGTCGGGGCATTTAAAGAGGGGAAGGGCAATGTTACGATTCAATTAGATACTACCAACGCTCAGGTTAAAATTATTATTCAAGATAATGGCCAGGGGATGCCGCAAGAGGTCGCGGATAAGATTATGAATAATGTTGTCGTTACCCATGGCAAAGTTGATGGTCATGGTATCGGTCTTCAGGTCGTGCGCGATACTTTGCGAGCCAATCAAGGTGAGCTTGCGATTGACTCTGTATTAGGTAAAGGTACGAGCATCGCTTTAACTTTTCCGCGAGTTAAAGCCCCTTCATGGATTGCAGAGGAAATAAAATTAGGCCCGACCGCAATTATAGTAATATTGGATGATGATACTTCAATTCATGCAGTATGGGATATGCATTTTGAAGAAATTTTAGCGCAATACCCCGAAATGCAATTAGAGCATTTTGAAGAAGGAGCTAAAGTACTTGAGTTCATAAAAAGTTTAAGGTTATCAGATAAAAGAAAAGTCTTTTTACTGACTGACTTTGAATTATTAAATCAAAATATAACAGGCCTCGATATCATTGCGCAAAGTGGTGTTGAGCATTCTGTTTTGGTAACGAGTCATTATGCTGAAAAAGAAGTTCAGGCAAAGGCGGCAGAAACAGGGACGAAAATCCTATCCAAAGAACTGGCTTCAGAGGTTCCAGTTATTGTTGATGGCACTATTAAATACGATGAACTGATACAGAATGAGTCTAAAAAAGTTGATTTAGTTTTAATTGACGATGATGAGTCATTTGCAAAAATAGTCATGTTGACGACTTTTATAGATTTAATTGTTGATCATCATACAAGCCCAACGCAATTTTTAAAGCATGCGGTGCGATATGCAAAAGATACTAAAATTTGCGTGGATAAAAATTTTGCGGGTAGTGATATGGATGGCCTTGATCTTGCAAAAACACTGCATGATAAGGGATACACTAGGATTTTTTTGGTTTCTGGTGAGCAATTTAATGTGGGTGAGTTGCCAGAGTACGTCGTTAGTGTTGGCAAAATGGAGATTGATAAGATTAAGTACATGTAGCTGGAGGTTTTAAGTATTACAAAGCCCCAGCTTAGTCCTGCGCCACAAGATATCTTCCATGCTTGTAGCCCATTCCGTATTTTTAAGAAAATCGATTTCTCTTTGATACAAGCTATGACCATAATCCATACCCAAATCTGCAATGGTCGACACGCCCTCAAGTAATTGATAGATCCGCGTTCCATAAGCATGCGCCATGCGTTTTACCATCGCCTCTGGAAGTTGTAGAAAATCACGCTGCACCTGCGCAATAAAATTTTGCATATTGGCAATATCCCCACCAGGGAGTGGGGCGGTTGCAGTTTTAGAATAGGGTAGATTCGGAAAATAAGGTCGCAAAAGATTAACAACTTCTTCAGAGAGTTTTCGATAGGTAGTAATTTTACCCCCAAAAATATGCACGACTGGTGTTTGTTGATTAACTGCATGTACTTCAATTTTATAATCACGGGTCACACTTGAGGCATTGGCGTGCTCATCAGCCACCAACGGTCTCACACCCGCAAACGCATGAACAATATTTGCAGCGGTGAGCTGCCAGGTAAAATAATCATTGACGTTTTTAAGTAAATAATCACGCTCAGTCATTGAGATCGAGGCTTTAGCAGGATCATCCTGATAATCAACATCGGTGGTCCCAATTAAAAGAAACTGCTCAAAATATGGAATCACAAAAATAATACGTTGATCAGCGAGCTGTAAAATATAAGCATTCTGCTCTTGATAGGATGATGGTTTTGGCACCACAATATGGCTGCCCTTAACCAAGCGCACGTGATGCTTAGCCTCATCATGGCAGACATCGGTAATAATGTTATTGACCCAGGGGCCCGCAGCATTAACCAGAGTTTTAGCTTGATACACGGTGGTGGTGTCAGCATGAGTGACTGCAATCTCCCAAAGATTATGAACGCGGGTAGCTCGAATTACCTTGCTCTGTGTATGAATCTCTGCGCCATGCTGCTGTGCTTGCAGTGCATTGGCAACAACCAGGCGGCTGTCATCGACAGCACCATCATAGTACAAATAGCCCTTGGTATAATCAGGTTTAAGTGAGGTATTGCTCGAGTTTAAACGCAAAAATGTACTGCGCGGCATGCTATGTTTTCCTGCCAGTAAGTCATAAAGAATTAAGCCTAGGCGAATCATCCAAGAAGGCCGTAAATGCTTATTATGAGGCAATAAGGTGGGGAGTGGGTGAATTAAATGTGGCGCAAGTTTCAGCAAGCGCTCGCGTTCATGGAGGGCTTTACGGACCAAGTTGAATTCATAATATTCAAGATAGCGTAGACCACCATGAATAAGTTTAGAGCTATAGCTTGAGGTATAACTCGCTAAATCATCCTGCTCGCACAGGATAACGCTTAGGCCTCTCAAAGCTGCGTCAGCAGCAATGCCGCAACCATTGATACCACCGCCGATTACAAATACGTCATAAGTCATAGCTGATGATCTTTATTGGAATGGTAGTGAGTATACCATGAGCAATGCACGAAGTTGAGCCTCGACATTAGGGCCTTGGCAGGCTAGAATACACGCTTAAACCAAAATCACAGTAAGGAGTGTCAAAAATGGCCTTACCCAAACGACTCTTTGCGCAAGCGAGCATAATGATTCGTCCTAATATTTGGGATGTGGCGGCTCTGGTTTTGGTTTTATCAATCGTGGTGCTGCTCTCCTATGGCGGCTCAAAAATGTCTTTGCCTTTTCATCTGGGGCAGTCGATTCCGATTTCATTAGATCCAGGCGTTTTACCTTTTTATGCACTAGAGACCACGTTGCGTATGTTTATTGCGCTTGGCCTTTCTTTGTTATTTACTTTTACCGTGGGGACTTTGGCCGCAAAAAATGAGCGTGCTGGTAAAATTTTAATTCCCATTATTGATATTTTGCAATCAGTTCCCATTTTGGGTTATCTCTCGATTACCGTAGTTGGATTTATCGCTTTGTTTCCTAATTCGATGATGGGGCCAGAGTGCGCCGCTATTTTTGTGGTATTTACCTCGCAGGTTTGGAATATGACCTTAAGTTTTTATCAATCACTGCGGACGGTCCCCAGTGAGTTGCAAGAAGCCACACGCATGTATCATTTGAATGGTTGGCAAAGATTCTGGCGTCTTGATGTGCCATTTGCAACGCCGGGTTTATTATGGAATACCATGCTGTCGATGTCTGGGGGCTGGTTTTTTATTGTCGCGGCCGAAGCGATTTCTGTAGCCAATCAAAATATTACTTTACCAGGGATCGGCTCCTACATTGCGCTTGCCATTGTGCAAAAAGATTGGCTTGCTATTTTTTATGCCATCATCACTATGTTTTTGGTTATTTTAATTTATGATCAGCTCATGTTTAGGCCTCTGGTTGCTTGGTCACAAAAATTTCGCCTGACAGATATTCCTGATGAAGAAAGTGAATCTTGGGTGTTAAATTTAATTCAAAGATCCGAGTTGATGAATGCCTTGGGTAACAAAATAAAAGCCTTGTGGTTTGCCTTTACGCAATTAAATTTTGGTAAAGTTGAAGCGCGTGCGACTTTAAAAAATAGTAGTACTGAGCGCACTAAAGATATTATTTGGTATACCTTAGTCTTTATTGCAATTGGCATTTCAGCTTATTATCTGGCCGGCTTTATTTATCAAGGTGTCCCGGTGAAGCAAACCCTCTATGTATTTATGCTGGGAAGCTTTACCGCGCTTAGGGTGTTTGTTCTGATTGTTTTATGCTCTCTCGTATGGGTGCCTGTCGGAATTTACATCGGCCTGCGTCCAAATTTAGCCCGAGTCATTCAGCCTATTGCGCAGTTTCTTGCGGCTTTTCCTGCAAATTTGTTTTTTCCTTTATTTGTGATTTGCATTGTAAAGTTTAATTTGAGCGTCGATATTTGGACCGCGCCTTTAATGATTTTAGGGACGCAGTGGTATATTTTATTTAACGTCATTGCCGGCGCAATGACCATTCCTAAAGAGTTAAAACTTGCGGCAGAAAGCATGCATTTACGCGGTTTTTTAAAGTGGCGGCGGTTTTTATTTCCAGCAATTTTTCCCTACTACATTACCGGAGCCATTACTGCCTCGGGTAATGCTTGGAATACGAGTATTGTAGCAGAGGTGGTAACCTGGGGTCATACTACTTTAGTGGCACATGGTCTAGGAGCTTATATTACCGAGAACACCATCGCCGGTAATTTTCAAGAAATTGCCTTAGGCGTCGTAGTCATGTGTATCTGGGTCACTACGATTAATTTATTATTTTGGAGGCGATTGTATCGCTACGCCGAGGGTCGATTTGCCTTATAAAAGGAGCGTGTTATGAGTTTAGTAGAATTAAGCGATATCAGTCATCATTTTGATAAGCCGGATGGTCAGCCGTTAAATGTCATCGAGCATGTAAACTTTAGCATGTATGAAGGTGAGATCGTGGCGTTATTGGGGCAGTCGGGTTCAGGCAAGTCAACCTTGCTACGAATTCTAGCCGGCTTAATTCAGCCAAGCAAGGGCCATGCCAGTTATCAAGGCACAAAGGTATATGGCCCAGTTCAGGGCATTGCTATGGTGTTTCAAAGTTTTGCCCTCATGCCTTGGTTGACCGTACTGCAAAATGTGGAGTTGGGATTAGAAGCTTTACGCGTACCAGCAGCGGCAAGACGTGAACGTGCGATCAAGGCTATCGACATGATCGGTATGGACGGTTTTGAAAGCGCCTATCCTAAGGAGTTATCAGGGGGTATGCGCCAACGTGTTGGCTTTGCCCGTGCTTTGGTCACTGAGCCACAATTATTATTAATGGATGAGCCATTTTCAGCACTTGATGTATTAACGGCAGAGAGCTTGCGTAATGACTTAATGGAATTATGGCAAGCGCACGATACCAAAATGAAAGGCATTTTGTTTGTGACGCATAATATTGAAGAGGCGATTTTAATGGCAGATCGCGTTTTGGTCTTTGGTAGCAATCCAGGCTGTATTAAGGGCGAATTAAAAGTAGATCTAAAGCAACCACGTAATAGCCAAAATCCTGAAGTATTAAGATTGATCGATGAAGTCTATAAGATGATGACCTCGCAAAGATTCACGACCGCCAAAGCACAAGTACGTGTTCAAGCGCATATTGGTCTTGATTATCGTCTGCCAGATGTGGGTATTGCTGAGCTGATTGGTTTGCTTGAGGCGTTAGAAGAGTTGCAACAAAAAGGCGCTATCGATTTGCCATTACTCGCTGATTATATTCGTTTAAATATCGATGATCTTTTCCCTGTACTTGAAGCTTTGTCGATTCTGCAATTGGCCAATGTCTCAGAAGGTGATATTGCCATGACGCCTAAGGGCCAGGAGTTCTTAAACGCAGATATTACTCAAAAGAAAATTTTATTTGCCAAGCTATTACTTGAGCATATTCCTTTAGCAGCGCATATTCACAATGTCTTGCAAGCAGCGCATGGTGAGAAAGTATCAGAAGATGAATTTGAGCATGAGCTCGAAGCTTACTTCACTAAAGATGAAGGCAAGCGCGTATTAGCAACGATTATTGATTGGAGTCGCTACGCTGAGATTTTTGCCTATGATTATAATTCAGGGTTTTTGAGCTTGGAGGACGTGAGCTAATTTTTTGACGACATCACGCTCATCAAAGTGAAGTTTTTGTCCTTGAGTTTCAAGATAGGTTTCATGGCCTTTGCCCGCTAAAAGAATGATCGCATCTTTGGGGGCATGGGTTAGGGCATAAGTAATCGCCTCTGCACGCTTAGGGATTAAGCGAATCGCCTCAGATTTTTTAAAGCCTTTAAAAATATCTGCAAAGATAATCTCAGGGCTTTCTTTGCGAGAATTATCTTCAGTGATAATCACTTGGTCTGCCAAGTTTTCAGCAATGCTCGCCATAATCGGGCGCTTAATAGCATCACGATTACCACCACAACCAAATACCACCCAGACAGGTTTTGCATAAGCTTTAAGGGTGGAGAGCGCTTTTTCAAGGCCATCCGGTGTATGAGCGTAATCAATCACGGTGAGCGGTAAATTAGGATAACGCAATACTTCCATGCGGCCTTTGACAGGGTGCACTAAAATACTAAGCTTGGCCAATGCACTCAAGGAAAAGTTAAGGCTCAATAAAGTAGTAAATGCCGCCAGTAGGTTGCTGACATTAAAGCTTCCTAGCAGTTGCGTTTTAACAAGCGCCTCTCCCGCAAAAGAGTGCAAGTGAAAGCCTAGGCCTTGTGCATCTAATGTGAGATCATCAGCATAGGTAAGCGAGTCATCGCGCTCAGCAATACTGTAATAATAAATTTTAGTATGAAGCGCAACGCCTGTAACCATGGTCAAATGTTGTGGATCATCTTTATTAAGAATCACGGTTTTTAAATTGGGCCAGGCAAAGAGTTGCGCTTTACTGGCCGCATAAGCTTCCATAGTTTTATGAAAGTCTAAATGATCTTGCGTTAAATTAGTAAACACGGCGCTGATAAAATGAATATCGGCAACACGCTGTTGTTCCAAGGCGTGTGAAGATACTTCGATAATCACATATTCAACCGATTGCGCTACAAACTCAGCCAGTTGTCGTTGCAAGCTAATCGCGCTAGGTGTTGAGTGAGTGCTTTCCGAAAGTGCCCCCCATATGCCATTACCGACTGTTCCTGTGATCGCAACCTTAAGCCCAAGTAAATGCAAAAACTGCGCCAAATAATGCGTGGTTGAAGTTTTGCCATTCGTGCCAGTAACACCAATGACTTTAAGATGCTTTGAAGGTGAATCATAAAACCAGTCAGCCAGAGCGCTTAAACGCGCCTGAAGATCAGGCGCTACCAAGATAGGCACAGTACAAACAACAGCGCGCTCAGCAAGAATTAACACAGCCCCCTGATCAATCGCCATTTGAATATAATCATGGCCATCGGACACAGCACCTTGATAAGCACAAAAAACATCGCCAGGCTGAATAGCCCGAGAATCAATAGACAAATGCGCAAGCTCTAAATCAATAGGGTGCTCATAGGAAATATTAAGATAAGCCGCAAGCGCTTGCAGGGTTTTCATAGAAGAGACGTGTTAAGTAATTAAGGTACATTATAGCAAGCTGGGTGTGTAAGTTCAAAGATTGACTTTAAGTTAATAGAGTTAAGAGGCATTAACACTAGCTTAGTCATTTCAAATATATCCACTATCGACCACTGCGTTGCTACCAAAAAAATAAAATTTTCATCTGCAATAATATTACGTTTTTTTATTAATGCTTTGTCAATCCAAGGCAGACCAAAATTTTTGACATCAGCCCGAGGTCGGCGTGTGCGCGAAGGCTGGCGCCCATAAAATGCTGAATCCTTATACGGTAGTCAGATTAAATCCCCCAGGAACTAGCATAATATAGCGTATAAAAGTATACTAAGCTAAGAATTAAATCAGATCGTAGTGATAAAAGAATTTTAAATATCATCTAGAACTTCTTAATAATAACTTATAAAAATAGGTAAAATTGATATGAGCAAAAACAATAGTGTTGAGCAGCAAGCAGAAAAAAATGGTTTTTTGAAATTCTTAATGCTTTGGATCGGTGATTTTATCTCGACCATTGGCTCGGGCTTAACGGCATTTGCATTAGGCGTTTATGCTTTTCGCCTTACGGGCGAGGCTACGAGTGCTACCCTTGTGGTTTTATTTACTTTTTTACCCGCGATTATTCTGCGTCCGATTGGCGGGGTATTGGCAGACCGAGTAGACCGGTTTGCGCTCATGATCATTGGTAATGTAGGGTCTGCCTTTGGGATTTTGCTCATCTATTTTCTAATCTCACACAATGACCATAGTGTGATGATGATTTACCCAGGAATAGCGGTTAGCTCTATCTTTGTTGCGTTTCAAAACCCCTCGTTCAAAGCCTCAGTTTCTGATTTTGTCGCGCGCGATCAATATGCAAAAGCGAGCGGTTTGGTGCAGCTATCAGGCTCAGCACAATTTTTAATTGCGCCTTTGCTCGCAGGATTTTTAATGATGATTATGAGCGTCAAATACATTTTGCTCATTGATCTCGTAAGCTTTCTAGTCTCAGCTATAGCAGTTTTTGCTGTTTGGACAACGATGGAGAAAAAGGCCAAGCCCATCCAGCAAAATAAAACTCATTTTTTAGGAGAAATGTCAGAGGGCTTTAAAACAATTATTGCCAATCGAGGTGTTGCGGTTTTAGTGACGCTCGTTTCATTATTGCTTTTTTATATTGGATTATTTCAAGCATTACTTGCGCCAATGGTGCTTTCATTTTCAACAGCGCAAGCTCTGGGTACGGCTCAATCTATTTGCGCAATAGGAATGTTAATCAGCGCTATTATTATTAGTACCAAGAAGCGCAAGGGAAAAAGTGTGCCAATACTTACGGTGGCGCTGGCACTCATGGGGATATTTTTTTCTTTTATTGGCATAGTCCCTAATTTTTGGGCTATTGTTATTCCTGGATTTTTATTTTTTACGGCGCTACCCTTTGTAAACAGTAGCCTAGATGTTTTAATCAGGCAAAACATTACCAATGAAATGCAGGGGCGTGTTTGGTCTCTGATATCAGTCATTACTTATTTTGGCGCTTTAGTTGCCTATGGGGTATCAGGATTTTTAGCGGATAAAGTATTTGATCCGCTTTTTATGCCCGGGGGGCATTATCTACAAATCTGGGTTTGATGTTTGGAGTAGGGCCAGGGAGAGGAATTGCATTTATTTTTTTCCTTTCAGGAATATTTGTGATCATTTTATCTTTCTTTATTTTTAAATCCAAATCTATCCGTCAACTGGATTTACATCCAACAATGAATACGAAAGAAGGAGCCGATCTAAAGGTTGTTTAACAGAAAGGCCCTATGTTTATAAGTTTTAAGCCTTGTTTCTATTAGTTTTTTAAGCTAATATTAGATTTTAGGAGATTTTAAAATTGGTGCCGACGGAGAGACTCGAACTCTCACAGGTTGCCCCACCACCACCTCAAGATGGCGTGTCTACCATTTCACCACGTCGGCCAGGATGTGCATAATAATAGTTTTTAAGGGGTTTGTCTAGGGTGGCTAAACAAAATTGGCTAAACAAAATTCATGAAAATGAAATTGTCGCTACATTTTGGCGTAACTTTGTGTTATATTATAAAAATTAATAATATTTATCTGTTAAAATTTTAAAAATAGGAGGTCTTGTAATGAGGGGTCAGGGAAGAGGTGAGGTGGGTGAGCGCAGTCCATTAGTAGCAAAAAAAAGCCAGGGTAACACTTCGGAGGATGTAGGATTTATGGCAGCGCCAGAGGCCACGGCTACAAATTCTGGCGAGTTATGCACCAGTTTAGCTCAATGGTGGCAGAAACCATGGATATCGCAAGAAAAGCTTGAGACACCTTGCACGAAGATAGTCTTAAGGCTAGGGTTGGTCGCCATACCCGCTGTCATCACTTTATTAGGCTACTTGATGATTAATCTAGGCAATGCCCCACCCAGCGAAGAGGATGAAAGTAAGCTTAGTCTGTTTTTGTCCGGAAGTACAGGAATGGGATTAGCGGCTGCAGTGAGTGCAGTAACGAATGTAATTTTCACTGCTATTCCGATGAATAGAGATGTATTTCATGCTGCGGTAGATACAAACTCTTATAAGCCACGAAATTTAATTGGCGGTGTGCTGCCTGCGATGATAATGGGTAGTCTCTCAGGCTGTAACTATATCCCTTTAATGCGTAGAGTCGTGCCACAGCTTTTAAATAATCTGAATATAAATGAAGGGAATTCGGTTGCGCAAGGGGTGGCGAATGGCTGCGCAGTCAGTTTTGTTGCTATCATGATGTTGCTTAATGCCGTATCAAGCTATGACATACTATTCAAAGGAATGCCTGATGGATATCAATGGCTGAGAGAGCGTTGTGGGGCGGGGGAAACAACAGCAAGATTTGTAGAGCTTTCTGCTAATGTCGACTCAAGTACAGATGAAGAGCAGCCAGGAGCCGCCGCAGTAGATAATCCAGTAGGAAGCGAAGCCATTGTGGTGTACAAAGAGCCTGAGCCTGAGCCTGAGATTGAAGAAACTGATTCAGTCGAGCAGTCTGAGGTGCGCGAAGATTCATGTGCCGCTAAAGGATGTTCTGCTATAAAACTAATCTTAGTATTGGGGCTTGCTGGTTTGATAGGTGGGTTTTATTATAAGCAATTAGCTACCTATATTAGCGCTGACAATAAAGAAGGAGGGTTTTCGTGGTTACCTTTGCCTGCGGCGTATGCAGCGGCAGCAGGGGATCTTGCATTTGGTGTGTTTTTTGCAAAAGATGGTATAAAGGAAATGCTTGATGGCGTATTGAATATAGGTGCGCAACCCTCATGTGGAGCAGTCACTGCAAAATTGATCTTAGGCCTAGCGGCTTTGGTATGGTCTTTCGGTACTATTATTCCTGCAATGGCGCAGGGGCAGCCTGGAATTGGTAAAGATTTAATGGCTTTAACTTCAGTAGTTTTTAATTTTCCAGCCTCCATACGAATCATCAATGCGGTGGCAGCAATAGCGTTATTAAATTGTGTTAAAACCGTGGATGTCTTATATAAAGCAAGGGCAACAGATGAGCATGGGCATAAAGAGAAGGGGGCGCTTCCTGCTGGTTTTAATCTTGGTGTAACCTTTGCGGATAGCTTGTGGGCAAAATGTTGCTGCCCCAAAAGAACCCCCGAGGGTGGCGCACATCAGCGACTTATTGACAGAGCTCCTTCTGCTAGTTCTATTGGTATTTAGAAATTAGATAGGCGTATTGTTTAAAGCAGCGCCTATTTGCTTTTTTGGACCATTTCACGTATCATCCATGGTCTCGTCGGGGCGTAGCGCAGCCTGGTAGCGCACATGCATGGGGTGCATGGGGTCGGAGGTTCAAATCCTCTCGTCCCGACCATTTTTTATAAATTAGGACATGTTTTGATTACAAAGCTTGCTAATTATAAAGTCTATTTAAGTTCTCAACAGACCTCTCTCAGACAGGAGTTGCTAGCGGGGTTCACCACTTTTTTTACCATGGCCTATATTACTATCGTTGCGCCTAATATGTATGCCGCGAGTGGCATGAACTTTGAGAGTAGTTTTTTAGCTGTATGTTTGGTCACAAGTCTTGCCACTTTAATTGTAGGCGTGTGGTCCAATTTACCCATTGGTGTAGCACCAGGTTTGGGCTTATTGTCTTATTTTTGTTTTGTGGTCATTGGTAAATTAGACTATTCTTGGGAATTAGCTTTGGGTGCGGTATTTTTATCGGGGCTGATTTTTTTGGCGATTACGATTACACGCATTCGGCAATATATTATTAGCGCTATACCCCAATCTTTGGGCTTAGCGATTACTGCGGGGATTGGTTTTTTCATTGGATTTATTGCGCTTAAAAATGTCGGGGTGATTATTGAAGATCAAGCCACTTTAGTAAGTATGGGGCACTTAGCACATCTACAAATTATTTTGTTTTTTTTAGGATTTTTGTTAATTGCAGTTTTGGATGGGCATAATATTAAAGGCGCCATGCTGATTAGTATTTTAGTAGTGTCGGTTCTTGGTAATGTGCTTGGGCTCAATCATTTTGAAGGTTTTTTTGCCTGGCCCCATTTTGATTTTAGTAATTGGGGGGCCTTTGAGGTAAAACCCTTGTTAACACTAAATGCTTTTTCAGTTTTGTTTACTTTTGTGATTATTGCCTTGTTTGATAGCACAGGATCATTATTGGGCATTACCAAGTTAATTCATTTTAAAAATCCTAAGCTTGAGGCGCGTTCGGTGAGTAAAGCCTTATTTGCGGAAAGCTTTGCGACCATTGGTGCGTCATTTGTAGGGGCGTCGACTTTATCGCCCTATATTGAAAGCGCAGCAGGCATTAAAGCTGGTGGGCGTACGGGTTTAACCGCAGTGATCATTGCCGTTTGTTTTATATCAATGCTATTTTTTGCGCCCCTTGCGAAGGGTATTCCACCTTTCGCAACGGCAGGTGCATTATTTTATGTGGCTTGCCTAATGATGAAGCCTTTTGCCGATGTGGCATGGGATGAACCCACAGAATTAATTCCGGCGATTGTAACCTTGTTAATCATTCCTTTAAGTTTTTCGATTGCCGATGGCGTGGGCTTAGGCATCATTTCCTATGTGATCCTAAAAGTAGCCCATCAAAAAGTAAAAGATATTCATCCCATGATGTGGGTGTTGGCGTTCGTGTTTTTGCTGTATTTTTCACTATGACAACGCGGCGTTAAAAGTTATAATGAGCCTCAATAGCTTTTATAGTTTGATTTAGTTAAATGACAGCGCGTTACATTCCCTTGCGAGTACATTCTGAATATTCTGTAATCTCAGGTTTGGGTAATATTTCTGCTTTGGTTGAGACGGCAAAAGATCATGATTTTCCAGCTTTTGCTTTAACCGATGAGTGTAATGCCTTTAGCGCAATCAAGTTTTATAAAGAAGCCCGAGCCGCCAAGATTAAGCCTATTTTTGGTACTGATCTTTTGCTCCAGATTGATAAATCTGATAAAAAGCCGGTGCGCTTCACCATCTTGTGTCAAAATCAACAAGGTTTCAAGTCTCTGACTTATTTAATTTCCAAAGCTTATCTTGAAAGTATGCGGGTGAATAATATTCCCTTAATTCAAAAAAGCTGGTTGACCAAAGCTTCTTGTGAAGGGTTGATTGCATTATCAGGGGGGGGGGAGGGGGAAATTGCGCCTTATTTGTTAAAGGGTGAGTTGGCGGAGGCAAAAAAAATATTAGCACCCTGGTTAGAGGCCTTTGATAATGACCGTTTTTATATCGAAATATCAAGAGTAGGTGCAAGAGATGAAGAGGCTTATATTAGCCAAGCAGTGCAGCTCGCCGCCGAAATGAATTTACCGGTGGTTGCAACGCATCCATCGTATTTTTTAAAGCCGGATGATTTTATGGCGCATGAAGTACGCGTAGCCATTCATGAGGGCTATACGCTAGAGGATCCCTCGCGTCCGAAAAATTTTTATGACGCACAGTATCTCGTTGATGAGGCATTTATGCTCGAGCGGTTTGCTGATTTACCCGAAGCTTTAGAAAACTCAGTTGAGCTTGCAAAGCGCTGCAACGTGCATTTTGCTTTAGGCAAAGTCTATTTGCCAAATTTCCCTATTCCACCTGAGATGACCGAGGCTGAATATTTTCGTAAGGTTTCGTTTGAGGGTTTGGATGAGCGCTTTAATTTAATATTAGCGCATATTCCCGAAGAGCAGCGTGATGAAGCCAAGATCAAATATCGCGAACGCTTGGATCTAGAATTAGATGTAATTATTAAGATGGGCTTCGCGGGTTACTTTTTAATTGTAGCTGATTTTATTCAGTGGTCAAAAAATAACGGGGTGCCAGTGGGGCCAGGGCGGGGTTCGGGTGCCGGATCTCTAGTCGCTTACGCTTTAAAAATTACCGATCTTGATCCCTTGCCATATGATTT
The DNA here is from genome assembly GCA_903870015.1 of uncultured Thiotrichales bacterium. Taxonomy (GTDB): domain Bacteria; phylum Pseudomonadota; class Gammaproteobacteria; order Francisellales; family CACEW01; genus CAIQBE01. The sequence goes on along the minus strand of CAIQBE010000021.1, from coordinate 8,358 downwards.
ACTTTTTGAGCGTTTTTTAAATCCAGAGCGTGTTTCCCTCCCTGACTTTGACGTCGATTTTTGTATGGAAGGGCGTGATCGTGTCATCGAATATGTTGCAGAAAAGTATGGCCGCGCGGCGGTTTCACAAATTATCACGTTTGGTACCATGGCAGCCAAGGCGGTTGTTCGAGACGTTGGGCGTGTAATGGGACTACCTTATGGTTTTGTCGATGGTATTGCCAAGTTAATCCCGCTAGATTTAGGCATGACGCTAACCCAGGCATTAACGCAAGAGCCTCAGCTAAAACGCCGTTATGAAAATGAAGAAGATGTCAAAAACTTAATTGATATGGCTTTAAGGTTAGAGGGTACTGTGCGTAATGTTGGTAAGCATGCTGGGGGTGTGGTGATTGCACCCTCAAGCCTCACCGATTTTTCACCAATTTACTGTGAAGAAGGTAGCAAGCAAATTGTCACTCAATATGACAAGGATGATGTTGAGACTGTTGGTCTAGTGAAGTTTGACTTTTTAGGCTTACGTAATTTAACGATTATTCAAGAAGCGATCAATACCATTAATCAGCTCAAAGCCCTCAATGCTCCTTTATTTGATATTAACTTAATTCCTTTAGATGATCCTAAAACCTATGAGCTTTTAAAAAAAGGTGCAACCACCGCAGTGTTTCAGCTGGAGTCGCGCGGCATGAAAGAGCTGATCAAGCGCCAGAAGCCCGACTGCTTTGAAGATATTATTGCGCTCGTGGCACTGTTTCGCCCAGGGCCTTTGCAGTCCGGGATGGTTGATGATTTTATTCAGCGTAAGCATGGCCATGCCAAAATTGAATATCCGCATGAGCTCGCCGCCCCAATTCTAAAACCGACCTATGGTATTATTTTGTACCAAGAGCAAGTGATGCTAATTGCACAAGTATTGGGGTGTTACACCCTGGGTGGTGCTGATTTGCTGCGGCGAGCGATGGGTAAGAAAAAACCCGAAGAAATGGCCAAGCAAAGAAGTTTTTTTATTGAGGGTGCTTTAAAAAATAATATTGACGAAGCGACCTCGAGCGCGATTTTTGACTTGATGGAAAAATTTGCCGGCTATGGATTTAATAAATCCCACTCAGCAGCCTATGCCTTATTAGCGTATCAAACCGCCTACTTAAAAGCACATTATCCTGCCGCATTTATGGCGGCAGTCTTATCATCAGATATGGATAATACCGATAAGATTGTCGGCTTTGTCGATGAGTGTAAAGAAATGCAGTTAAAACTCTTGCCGCCAGATATTCAAGAGAGCCAGTATGCCTTTAAAGTCGTTGATGAACATACCATTCGTTATGGCTTGGGCGCAATTAAAGGTGTTGGCCGCGCTGCGATTGATTTAATCTTAGCAGAACGAGCATCAAAGCCTTTTCAAGATTTATTTGATTTATGTCAACGTCTAGATTTAAGGAAAGTGAATAAGCGTGTGCTCGAGGCTTTGATTATCAGTGGTGCTTTGGATGGTCTTGGTCCTAACCGCGCGACGATGATGCATACGCTTGAGGCGGCAATGCAACATGCTGGCCAACATGAACGTGCGGCATTAATGGGTCAGGATGATTTTTTTGGCATGACTACGACTGATAGCGAAACCCAACAAGCCAAACGCCCCTGGATCATGAAACCTGAGCCTTCGGTCTATGATCGGGTAATGCTAGAAAAGCAAGTCTTGGGCTGGTGCCTATCGGGTCATCCGCTTGATGAATATCGCACCTTAATGCGCGAGCTGAATCTAAAAGCCATTCGCGATTTAACCATTACTGGTCGTAATGATACTTTAAAGTTCTGTGGCATTATTACCGATATTCGCAGAATTAAAACCAAAAAAGGGACGTTCTTAATGGTTTTGAGTGTTGAGGATTTTACGCAAAAAATGGATGTGACTTGTTTTAGTGATGTGATGTATGAATTTGAAGCTTTGCTAAAGCCTGAGGCTTTATTAGTCTTTGATGCTGAAATTGGCATGGATGATTTTAGTGGTGGCCTAAGAGCCGTGGCGCGTAAAATTCATGATCTCAGTGCGTATAAAACTAAACAGGCAAAATGTTTACGCATTTGGTTGTCGAGCGCAGAAATTGAAAAAGGTGGGGGCCATACGCTTATGACGTTGTTTCAATCGCATAAAGGTGAGTGCCCAATTGAAATGATTTATATTAATGCAGGGGCTGAAGTAACGCTTAAGCTTGATTCAATCTGGGGCGTGCAATTAAGTGAAGATCTAACTCGCGCCCTTAGGCCTTATAGGCATGAAGTGATTTTTGATTAGGGCTGCCAATAGTGTTGTAGCACACGCACTTCTAGATTAATATCCGCCCGCAAGTTTTTGCTGTGAATCAGCGGCAAGGTCTTGGCATTTAGTAAATCATATAATTTTTGGCCGATCGCTTTGAGGGTTTCTTCCGGGCGCTGCAACACTAAAACCTCAAGGTAGACGAAGCCTTTATTGCTAGGGTCGCTGCCAATATAAAAATCTTGAATTACCTCCATTTTGCTTTTGCATTTTTCAATATTGGCATATTCTTTGAGAATGGCATGGGCATCTTTAGCAAAGTCATGAAAAGCAAACTCGGATAAATTTGCAGAAATTTTTAGATTAATATGAGGCATGGGAGTCTCCAGTGATAAGTCTGAAAATAATTATAAGCCTAATTCTTACCATTGTCATTGGAGCGAAGCGCACGCAGCCAAAAACGGGCGGGATGTATTGCCTGCCAGACTTTTGGGGCGGTGATAATGGTTTTGTTATCAATAAGATGGGCAAGAATTTGTCCGGCATAAAAGCTGGAAATAACGCCTTTAGAGCCATGAGCCAGGCTCATATAGAGGTTGGGGTAATAAGTGCAGTTGGGATATTGCCGTGCCCGGAAATCACCAAACTTAATGCGCTCATAGTCTTTAAGCCAAATAGCTTTGATGGGAACGCCGCCAAGCAGTGGTAGGTGGTCTGTGCTTGTGACACGCATTGCACACCAGTTGTGTGAAGGGGCTGTGCCCAATATTGTTTTTAAATCAGGTGCGATTTTGCCTAGGTATTCTAGGTTTTGCTCATGATCATGCGCATGAATCTCGGTATCTTCATTGTGGCGAAAACTTGCTCCCAAAATATGCTGGCCATGGAGCGCGGGGGTGAGATAACCCTCGAAAGTCAGTGTGCATTTTAAGGGAGTGCTAGTTGCTGGTTGAATAAAGCTTAATTGTCCAGGGCAGGGGATCAAAGTATTGCAATCAATATAATCCTCAAAGCCCTGGTAGCCATGGGCAAAAATAACGGCATCGGCAGTGATAGAACTATCAGCTTGCAGGAGCCATTGCTCATCTTGGTGTGTTAATGCTTTTACTTTTTGCGCATGAATAATTTGTAAATGATCACCACATAGTTTTTGCAGGGTTTGATAATACGCAGGCACATCTAGCAAAAATGCGTTATGAAAGTAAAGGCCAGCATGGGAGAGCGCAATGCCTGCGAGCTCACTTGCTTGTTCCGAATTAACATAATTCGCTAAGTGATTTAATTCACGTTTTTCCATAATGCCTTGGTGGCGCATTTGCAATTTTTTTGAGTGCGCGAGCTCTAAAATCCCTTGGCTTAAAATAAGCTCAGGGTAATCTTTAATAAAATCGCTAAAATTTAAAAAAGCCTGGGTAATATATTGATCAGGAAGATTGTGATCAGGCGATAGCTGTGGTTTGATTAAAGCAACTTGGTTGCGAGAAGCACCACTGGGAAGTGTTGCTGCTTGATCGATCAATAACACCTTGAAATTTTTTTGCGTGAGCGCATAGGCCAAAGACATGCCCGCAAGCCCAGCACCAATGATGGCAATCGTTTGTGGTTTGTGGGCAATGGGCGGTGCATACCAAGGGGTTGAGGCTTGCAATGATTTTATCTCCAACGCGGTGGGTCTGAGGGGAGATCTGATTTTGATTGTCTAAGGCTTCCAATCCACAATGATGCTGCAGAATAAAGTCCTCTAGTATGCTCAGGCTCACGGCTTAATAAAGACAGGCGGGATTTCGTAGTCATTGTTTCGGCAGCATCTATCTCTGGAGAGGCAGCTTTGGGTCTTGATGCATTGGCAATAAGATATAGGGGCGACACGGTTGTATGGATGCCTGGCGTTAATGCTGTAGAAGGTGCAGCTTTGCTTTCTGCTTTTTTGCCAAAGAGTTGTCCTAAAATAGTTTTGGGCGTGGTATGTACGCAGTGAGCGCGGTAGAGTTCATCAAAATGGGTTCTAGCATAGTCGGTATTGCTGAGTAGATAGATAGAGTTAGGAAGGGTCGATAGATTCATTGATGTGAGATAGCGATGCGTACTAGTATTATAAGAGATAACTGCATAAGCTGGTTCAGAGCGGCTTATGCTTTGATGAGTGCCATCAATCTCATGAACTACAATATTAATGGGGTGCCAAATAATTGTTTTTGGTGCTTTTCCAGAGACAGTAATAGTAACTATGCGATTTTTTTTATCGTCAATGCAGATTTCTATGGGCCCTGTTACTCCAAGAGTCTCAGCTTTCAAGCGTATCAGTGCATTAAGGATTTCCTCTGAGCCTGGCTTATCAATAATCTCTTCAATATCATAATATGTAGAGCGGGCAGGAGGCGTGGTGATAGCCAAATAGCTACTACGTGTATATTTTTGATAGGTTAGGAGTATTGCCCTGCCGCGAGTAAGCTTTGAAATGTTTTCAGTACGGGGGGTGGATGAAAGTGGTTTTGGGTGGAGAAACATAGTAATTCCTTGAATATAATAATAAAAGACCATGGCATTATATTTTCTTATGATTTATAAATCAATCTTATATATTTTTATGATTTTTTGGTTTTTTAGGATGCTGTAACAATTAGTTTGACATGTCGCATCACCGGAGCTAACCTATACCTGTTAAATTTAACAGCTTTTTGAGGTGACGCCAATGAGTGCAAAAAAAAATAGCAATGACATCAAGATAGGCGCGTCACTTTCAGAGGTTCTAGATCTTCCTGATGATAAGCTATCAGAGGATGCGCGACTCATTAAAAAATACTTCATTAGCTTGATCCGCTGCATGCCCAACAATGTTTATTGGGTTGATAAAAACGCAAAAGCCTTAGGTTGTAACGATAATGTTTTAAAGCTACTCGGGGTTGATAAGTTAGAGGACGTTCTTGGAAAGGGTTACGAAGAAATAGCTGAGCTTGCAGGGTGGAATGAAGCCCAGGCTTTATCAATAAAAAATCTTGATCTAGAAGTTATCGAAACAGGTAAGGCAAAACTCAACATAGAGAGACCCGCTCATCACGATAGGCAAGGCAATGAGCATTATTATTTATCAAGCAGAATACCTCTCTATGATGATGACAAAAATGTTGTTGGTGTGTTGGGTATCACAGTAGATATGACTGATCATAAAAAAAGACAAAAGTTCATTCTCGATGAAAAAATCAAAGTGCTTCAACTTATGGGCGGCGCAATAGCACATGAATTAAGGACGCCATTAGCAACCATTAACTTAGCAGCGCAAGCGGTTGAAGGTATATTACCATCATTATTTCAGGCGTATCATTTAGCTGTGGATCATAAGCTCATGGAGCCGATAGCTCAAGAGGCGCGTTTTAGGCTGTTAGAAACAGTGTTCGAAAACATCAAAGAAGAGGTTAAGGCATCAAATGTGTTTATCAATAATATGTTGCTCAATATCCAAGATCTTGCAGTGGAGCCTGCAGATATGGAAATTTTATCAATTAAACAATGTGTGGAAGAGGCTATGGCGCGCTTTCCTTTTGATGAGCGGCCACGAAAATTTACGCAAGTGCAGCTAGGGTATGATTTCTTATTTAAAGGTATGCCAGTATTGATGCAGCACGTTATCTTTAATCTTTTGCGTAATGGCATCTATTATGTTTTAGAGTCGAGTAAGGAAGACGCTGGTATTAAAATTTGGACCGAGCAAGGAGAGGATGATTGGAATATTTTGCATTTCAAAGACACGGGCACGGGAATTTCAATAGATCATATGAATCATGTATTCGAGCGCTTTTTTTCAAAGCGCTATCATGGAACAGGCGTGGGCTTGGCTTTTTGTAAACAGGTCATCACGCAATTTGGCGGTACCATTGCTTGTGATTCAAAGCTCGGTGAGTACACGCATTTTGTTATACGCTTTCCTACGGTAAATGAGAAGAAAGAGATGATCCAGGGCTAGAACAGCTCTTTAACAGTAGTTGTTCTTCGGAAACATAGAGGTAATTAAAGAAGTGCTTCTGCCAATCCCCTAGCACCACGCGCAGTTTATCATCCATCCAGTGTACACCCATACGATGCGTATGACCATGAATCATATAATCCGCCTGATATTGTTCCAGGTCTTGCCAGATGGCATCAGGCGTTGCATCGGCAATGGCATAATCAAGTTGTAGTCCATGTTCTTTATGAGGGTTTTTGTTATGAATTTTTTGAGCCAAGTTGGTGCGGAATTTTAAAGGCATATGTAAAAATAGCCATTGCAGCAGTCTTAAATTGGCAATTCGGCGATAACGCTGATAAGCAACATCTAATGTGCAAAGTCGATCACCGTGGGTCAGCAATACTTTCTTGTTATATAGTGTTATCAAGCAAGGGTCATCTAATAAAGTCATGCCAAATGTGCCAACATCATCAGTATTTAACAAGAAGTCTCGATTACCTTTCATAAAGTAAATTCGTGTCCCTTGATTTTTTAGATGTTGTAAATGCATTTTAATTTCATCATAAAGGGGATTTTTGATATCACTGCCTAGCCAAAGTTCAAAAAAATCTCCTAAGATGTAAAGCGCTTCCGCCTGGGGCGCGATATGTTTTAGAAAATAGGTGAAGTGCTGGTAAATATTGGGTGCGCGGGTGCTTAGATGCAGGTCAGATATGAATAATGTGTGGCGAGCTAGAGTCATAAACAAGGTCCATAAGTAAAAATTTATTAAACAACATAAAGAAGTTGTTGACAAGCAAATTTCTTTGCGTATAATGCGCTTCTCAAGTGAAGTAATAGAGACCTTGAAAAAGGAATCAATTCACGCTCGCAGATAGAGCAAAGATGTTAACCTCAAAACTCCCTAAAAAAGAATTTTGAAAAAATTGTAAAAAAGTGTTGACATCTGAATTTAAATGCGTATAATTGCCCTTCTCACTTCAGCATAGAGGTTGAGAGCAAGATGTTTAAACAATAGAAAATTTGATAGCAATATATAAAGCAAGCAATGGTGTATGAACATTATTGAGTGCGGACCTAGCGATTTTAATGAGTAAAAAATATATAAGTAATAGAGTAACAGAATCAGATTGAAGAGTTTGATCCTGGCTCAGATTGAACGCTGGTGGCATGCCTAACACATGCAAGTCGAGCGGCAGCATGACTGTAGCAATACAGTTGATGGCAAGCGGCGAACGGGTGAGTAATATATAGGAATCTACCTTCTGGAGGGGGATAGCTCAGGGAAACTTGAGGTAATACCGCGTAAGTTCGAAAGGAGAAAGGGGGCGTAAGCTCTCGCCAGAAGATGAGCCTATATTGGATTAGCTAGTAGGTGAGGTAAAAGCTCTACCTAGGCAACGATCCATAGCTGTTCTGAGAGGAAGACCAGCCACACTGGAACTGAGACACGGTCCAGACTCCTACGGGAGGCAGCAGTGGGGAATATTGGACAATGGGGGAAACCCTGATCCAGCAATGCCACGTGTGCGAAGAAGGCCTTAGGGTTGTAAAGCACTTTAGTAGGGGAGCAAGGTCATGACATTAATACCGTCATGATTTGAGAGTACCCTAAGAATAAGCACCGGCAAACTCTGTGCCAGCAGCCGCGGTAATACAGAGGGTGCAAGCGTTAATCGGAATTACTGGGCGTAAAGGGCTTGTAGGCGGTTAATTAAGTTAGATGTGAAATACCTGGGCTTAACCTGGGAATGGCATTTAATACTGGTTAGCTAGAGTATGGTAGAGGAAAGGGGAATTTCCGGTGTAGCAGTGAAATGCGTAGATATCGGAAGGAACATCAGTGGCGAAGGCGCCTTTCTGGACTAATACTGACGCTGAGGAGCGAAGGCGTGGGGAGCAAACAGGATTAGATACCCTGGTAGTCCACGCGGTAAACGATGAGTACTAGCCGCTGGAGCGTAAGCTTAAGTGGCGCAGTTAACACAATAAGTACTCCGCCTGGGAAGTACGGTCGCAAGATTAAAACTCAAAGGAATTGACGGGGGCCCGCACAAGCGGTGGAGTATGTGGTTTAATTCGATGCAACGCGAAGAACCTTACCTGCTCTTGACATGGTAGGAATCTTTCAGAGATGAGAGAGTGCCGAAAGGAACCT
>CAIQBE010000020.1 GCA_903870015.1 uncultured Thiotrichales bacterium | reverse complement strand
GCCGACGATGGTACAATCGACGTATAAAGCGCTGAGTGAAGGAGTTTATTCTGTGTGTAGTTGGGCTGCGTCCTGGTTTGGAGGGGCTGCTGTTTCTACAGAGGATGAGCCCTCAGCATCTCAAACGGCGATGCCATTTCACGAGGCGGATGCTGATGGAGCGCAGCCGGCTTTAGTCACTAGGTCTTTGAGAGGTGGTCATTAAGAAAATGATGCTGATGCGTGTAATTGAGCATAGAGCCCACGTTGTTTGAGTAGCTCAGCATGAGTATCTTGCTCGATAATTTTGCCTTGATCCATGACGACGATTAAATCAGCGTTTTCAATAGTCGAGAGTCGATGTGCAATGACTAAAACCGTATGATTGCGACGTAATTCTTGGAGTGCTGATTGAATGGCTCGTTCGGATTCGTTGTCTAGGGCGCTCGTTGCTTCATCAAGAATCAAAATAGGCGCTTGTTTTAAAATAGCGCGTGCAATAGCAATGCGCTGGCGTTGCCCGCCTGATAAATTAAAGCCATTTTCACCAACGATGGTTTTGATACCTTGTGGTAGGCGTTGTACGAATTCCCAAGCATGTGCGGTTTTAAGTGCTTTGATGGCGTCTTCTTCTGAGGCATTTTGGCTGCTGCCGTATGCGACATTGTATAAAATTGTGTCATCAAACAAAGTCACGTGTTGTGATACCATGGCAAATTGTGAGCGCAAATTGCAGAGTTTGATTTCTTGCATATCTATGTCGTCTAATAAAATTTTGCCTTGTGTTGGAGTGTAAAAACGCAATAGCAGTGATACGAGCGAACTTTTTCCGGCCCCTGAACGGCCCACAAAGGCAACGGTTTTGCCAGCGGGGATCTCTAAGCTGATATTATCTAGAGTGATAGCGCTATCGGCATGATAGCGAAAACTGACATTTTCGAGATGAATATTGCCATGCGCTTTTTGGATGATCTTCTGGCCAGTATCAGCTTCAGCAGGTTCATCTAACAATTGAAAAATACCTTCAGCGGCGGCAAGACCCCTTTGAATGTTGTTGTTGACCTGGCTTAAATCTCGAATGGGTTTAAATGATGCGAGCATTGCGCTAATCAGGGCTGCGAAGCTGCCCGCGCTCATAATATTTCCTCCTGAGCGGTCAACAGCAAAATAGATGACCACCGCTAGAATAATGGAGCAGAAAATTTGAATGATGGGTGAGTTGAGGGCATCAGTTAAGGTGATTTTCATTTCTTGTATGAAATTATATTCTACACTTTTGTCAAATTGTTGAATTTGTTGTTGTTCGCCCCCAAAAATTTTGACTTCACGGTAGCCGATGATGCTCTGTTCGGCAATGTGCATGACATCCCCTACAGCACTTTGGATGCGACGAGAAAGTTTACGAAAGCGATTACTGACATATTTTACTAAGGCGACTAAAAATGGCAGAACTAAGAAAATTAGTAAGGTTAAATGCCAATTGGTGATAAACATGACTGCGATGAGACCCGCTAAAAAACAGCTTTGTTGTACTAAAGTTGTAAAAGTATTGCCTGTTGCTTGAATAATTTGATCAACATTGTAGGTTAGCTTTGTGAGTAATCGCGCGGAGGCTGAATGATCAAAGAATTTTGCCGGTAAGTGCATGATATGGGTAAACATTTGTTCACGTAAGATCAAGACCATTTTTTTGCTAACATAGCCGGTAAAATACGTAGATAAAATGTTGCCAATGCCGCGCAGAAGAAATATACCAATAATAATCAAGGGTAGAATGCTAAGAAAGTGGGCGTCCCGGCCGACAAAGCCTTTATCTAATAAAGGTTTGAGAAAATACACTGCATAAGCGTCCATGCTTGAGCAAATAACGTTGCCAATGGCTGCTATAACGAAAGCAGGCCAAAAAGGCCAAACGTATTTCATTAGGCGGTGGTAAATTTTGATGCTTTCTTTTGCCATGGTTACTCGATTTTGTTAGTGCCTAGAGTATATATTACATTTGATTTTTTGGGAAGCTCGGTTTTTTTTGGGGAGGGTGTAGTATATACCTTTTAGCCTGGGTCATTGCCAAAAGTGGCGAAAGGCGCTAAACTGCTCGGACTTTTGCAAAGGTTATTTATTATGAATTATAAGGCTAGACACAAAGCGCGCGTTTTTGCCATGCAGGCGCTATATCAATGGGCGCATACTTCTGATGATCTTGCGGAGCTGATTACCCAGTTTCGTGTTCGTAATGATTATCATACTTATGTCGATTGGGAATTTTTTGAACGTTTGGTGCGTGGTGTGATCTTGAATCTTGCTGAAATTGATGATTTAATTGTGGCAGGTGCAAAACGACCCCTTAAAGAGATTAATCCAGTTGAGTTGAGTTTGTTGCGTGTAGCGGTTTTTGAGTTGCGTGAATGTATTGAGACGCCCTATCAAGTTGTTATATCTGAGTATGTCGATATCAGCAGCGAATTTGGCTCAAGTGAGGCGCATCAATTTATTAATGCAACCTTGGATCAGTTAGCCCGGACATTGCGTAGTTTAGAATATTCACAAGGAGGCCAGCATGAGCGAGTCAAATCACAACCAATCCCAGCGCAAAAGGCCTAAAATTACGCTGTTGCAGATTATGGCTTTGGTGATTTTGGGTGGTTGCATTTTATTAGTTGGTCATTACTACGCTTGGTTTTAGTGTCGTGAATTATCTTATCGCGGTCCATCTTATTGCTGTTGTCTGTTGGTTTGCCGGCTTATTTTATTTGCCGAGGCTTTTTGTTTATCATGCTTCAAGTGATCATCTTGTTGTTAAAGATCAGTTTAAAATCATGGAGTATAAGCTTTATTTTTATATCATGATGCCGTCGATGGTAGTGACATTGTTGACAGGGATGTTCTTGTTTACGCTTTATGTCTTTGATGCTCATGGAGCGATGGGTTGGCTTGAGTTAAAGCTCTTTTTGGTAATGTTACTAGTAATTTATCACTTTTTTTGTGGTTATTGTCTAGAGTTATTTCGGCGTGATGCCAATGTTTATTCGGGGCGGTTTTATCGAATTTTGAATGAGGTTCCTACGGTTTTTTTGATTGCCATTATGATTTTGGCGGTGGTGCAGCCATTTTAGATGTATGTAGTTTTCGCAGGCATAAAAAAACCCGCCGAAGCGGGTTTTTAAACAAAACTATGCAACAACAATTATGAAGCCATTGAGGTGCTAGCGGAAGCAGCAGGAGCAGCTTCTTTTTTCTTGTTGTGATGTTGTTTGTGTTTAGCAGGTGTAGCAGCTTTAGCAGCAGGTGCAGCAGCAGGTGCGGTAGCAGTTGTAGCAGCAGGTGCAGCAGGTGTAGCAGGTGTAGCAGCAAAAGCAACGCCAACGAAAGCGGATAAAACAACAGCTAGTAATTTTTTCATGATAACTCCTTTAATTAAATTAGTTTTTTTTGAACCTAAGACCTTTCAGATACTTTCGAGGATTCCCGGTCAATGCGAACTATACCACAAAGATTTTTAAGATTCTAGGGGGTAATGCAAAATATTTTAACATTTTTTATGCAATTTTACACTTGCTTATTTTTATACAGTAAGTGTGTTTCATAGCGATTTTGATTAAAGCCTGATAACTCGCCAATTTCAGAGACTTTTCGTAGGCCATTTTTGTCGCGTTCTATGAAAATAATTAGGTCGATGGCCTGTAAAATTAGGTTATGGGGGATGCTCATCACTACTTCACGAATAAGATCTTCAACCCGATAAGGTGTGCTTTCTAGGCTGTTAGCATGGATCGTGCAAATACCGCCAGGATGGCCGGTATTCCATGATTTCAGTAATTCAAGTGCGGCGCCATCGCGTACCTCTCCCATAATAATACGATCAGGACGCATACGCAGTGTGCCTTTTACTAGGTCGCGCATGTTGATGATATCAGTCGTTCCTAACATGACAACGTCATCACAGGCGATTTGTAATTCTGGTAAATCTTCCAGGACGATCATTCGGTCGGTGCTGCCACTTAGCACGTCGAGTAAAGCATTGGCAAAGGTAGTTTTTCCACTTGCCGTACCTCCAGCAATTAAAATATTTTTGCGGTCTAATACGGCTTCTTTGAGAAAATTGGCCATTTCCTCTGGGAGTGCGCCATTTTTGACATAATGATCAAGGGTGAAAATATGGGTTGCGCGTTTACGAATGGCAAAGGTCGGTTGTTTGGCGATGGGAGGTAACCACCCTTGAAAACGTGCTCCCAAAAACGGAATTTCCGTTGCAATCATAGGCGAGCCTTCGTGCACTACTTGATTTTTATAGCTGGCAACGAGCTTGATAATATTTTCACTTTGTGTTGCTGGGAGTATCACGCCTGTGGGTTTTTTGCCTAGATTGAGTCGCTCAACAAATAAGTGGCCATCGGGATTAAGCATGATTTCAATGACGCTATCATCGTTCAGTAAGCGCATAATCTCCCTGCCGCATGCGGTTTCTAGCATGTCGAGGTAGCGTTTTTCGGCGAGGTCTTTATGGTTCATTGGCTATTCCTATTCCTCATTGGGATTATTTTTTTTGGTTCATGACGTCTTTAAAAGTATTTTTTAATTTGTTCAAGGTATCGCGGGAAATGCCTTCTTGTCTTTGCATCTTTACCGCTTTGGTTAACTCGCTGACGCTTTGTCCCAGAGCGCCTCCTCCTGCTGAGCTTGTTCCTGTGCTTGTGTGTATTCCTGCGGCCGCACCTGCTGCATGAATGTTGCTAGCGGCTTGAGTGCCCATGCCCATTTGGGTATTGACGTTACTGGCTGCTGCAACATGCGTGAGTGGGCTAACGTTGATTGTTGGGGCAGTGGTCGTCACGCTGACGCTGGTGCTAGCGCTTTGTGCCCAGAGTGATTCACCGAAGCTACCAATGACCCGTCCAGCGTAGATAGGCATAATAAAACACAGCATCGTGATGATAAAGGTTGCAAAAAATAGCCCCAGAGGTTGATCTATCGTGGTACTTTGTGAAAAAGCCGTAGCATGTAGGCCTGTTAAAATACCAATACCAATACCCAATACGAGGACAAATGCAAAAATTCGAGCACCGGCCTGGATCACTCCTTGTAGTGAGCGATAAGAAAGGTTTTGTGTAAAGGTTAGGGTACCAAAGGGCAGTAGCAGTAAAGCTAAGAGCGATAAAATGTAAAAGCTGATGACTAAAATTAAAACCTGGGCGGCGATTAAAGCAAACATAAATAACAAGCCAAAGCCCAAGACCAGGTAGATCATGGTAATCCCAACATTGGTTGAGCCATATTGTACCGCAAGCTGTAAGAGCGAAATACTGCTATCGAAGCCAAAGGCCCATATTTTATCGGGATTAAAGAGTATAGTTGCAATTTTTGGGCTGGTTGCACCAACGCTGATTTGGGCAAAGCCACCTACCAAGATACTTAATAGATCGCGATAATGGCTTATAATAAAAAAGATAAAGCCAAGCTTAACGATTTTAAGTAAAAACGTACCTAGCATTTCCTGTTGGCGCAAGGCCCAAATGATGCCAAAAAAGGCAATTTCAAATGCGGCTAAAATATAGAAAAGCTTAATCGCAATGTGGTCGATGCCACTAAAAGCAATAGTAAGTTTGTCAACGTAAGTGCCTTGAATACTCGAAAAAATAAGGGGGGTGAGTTGGCCTGTGGTGTCATCCATGTTTAATTCTCTGGGGCTAATTTAAATTGTTTGGCGATCTCAGCCATGTCTGCATTACTGTCACCGTCACTAAAAAAAAAGTTTTCATTTTGGTTGCCGGATAATGTTTTATAATTGACATTTTGAAACACTTGCAATGCCTGAGAGGTATTTTGTTGTGCCATCGCCCCAAAATTGCTGCCACTTTCTGCTGGTGCTACTGCAAAGGCATTCAGTGTTATTAAATTTAAACTCAATAAACAAATAATACGCATTAGGCTAACCTTTAAGGTGTATTGCTTTCGGTGGAATAAGGCGGTAATACGATATCTTTGGTTACCATGATCGCAAACTGATAGCCAGCGTTGACGATGAGTGTGGGTTGGATATTTAGGCTTTTACTAGCAATCGCATTGCCGACATTTGATGCGGATTGGCCTACACCTTGGAGGGCCCCTGCTCCTGCGCTCACAGCTAAGTTTTGATTCATGGTAACAGGTCCTGGATAGCCATTATAGGTGGTTGAGTTATTGAGTTGGTTCGTGGCAATAATACCAGGGATATTAAATACAGCAGCTAAGACACCCGCACCGATGATTTTACCCCAATGGTTATTGACATCATCAGAGAGGCCTGACGTGCCTACGCCATTAATACCCGGTTGATTGGGTAGAATAATGGAGGTGCCATCAGGTCTGATTAAGCGCGTAAATTTAGCTTGGACCTGAGTTTGTCCATAGCTGATGCTAGAGTTGTATTCACCAATTAAGCGTGAGCCTCTGGGTATTATTAAGTATTTGCCGGAGATGGAGTCAAATACATCTTGGCTGACTACCGCGGTAATAATACCCGGCAAGTCGGTTGATATTGTGGTTTGTAATACGCTCGGAATAACGCTGCCTGCTTGTAAAATATAGGGCGAAGCTGGATATTGTACCGTATTGGTATTGTAAATATTTTTGTTGGGTTGTGAGGTAATGAAATCTAGCTTTTGGCCTTGCATATTCTGCTTGGCGTAGTCGTCACTTTCCGTATCAGCAGCGTCTTTATCTGTGGGTTTTGCTGTCGGTGCAGGCGTTGCCGCGGCTGTGTTGTTTTGAGTGCTGGGGGGGGCGCCTCCAGCAAAGAAAATAGAGCTGCTGTTTGCTTGTGCGGAAAATTGATTATTTTGGCTACCTTGAGCTTTGAGTGCGGCTAATTGGCTTTGCAATTCAGTTTGCTGCGATTGTAAGGTATTTAATAATTTTTGCATGGCAGGACCGCCCACGCCACGCATCATAATTGTATTGATTTGATCAGCAGCACCGTAGTTGGTGGGGAGATTAGCTATGGGCGTTGTGGCAACTTGTGTGTTTACTGTTGGGGCGTTCGGTATGTTGTTTTTGTGTGTTGGTTCGGGTGTGCTTAATGCATTGATGATAATCGCCATAAAAATTATAAAGACAACACCAGCCAAAGTAACGATGAGCTTTTTATTGAGCGTTCTCACCGGCGTTTTGGCTTTTGCCATTAATTTTTCTGGTCCTTTGGTCATGACTATGAATCCGTGCTTTCAATTTGTACGATGGTTTGACTAGTGCTTTTAACGCCCGTTTGTAGGCGCGCTTTTTTCAGCACAATGTCAGTAATCATATAGGGGGCACGATAGCGCCAATTGATGGTGGTGCCATATTTGCCACTATCATCAGCCACAAAAAGCATGGGCAATTGGGTGGAGTCATAATTTTGTGGCAGTTGGATATAGGTTTGACGGCCATCATTAAAAACGCGTACGGGATACCATCCGGGTTTTGAGCCTTCGGTTAACCCAAATTTATAGTCAAAATTTAAACGTGTTAAATCAGCAGATGGGGCATTGCTCGTTGCGGCAACAGCGGCATTAGGAGGCGTGCTATTGCCTTGACTGACCATATCGCTGTCATAGGTCCATTGTACTGATGCCATGTAGCTATTATCGGTAGATTGTAGAATTAAGTGATAGACACGTTGATCGGTACTGATCACCATGGTATTGCTTAAGCCACTTTGCGAAGGTTTTACTAAAATATGTTGGGTGAGCGTAGCCCCTTGACCGCTGTAAGTTTGTGCTACTTGCCATCTGAGAGTGTCGCCTGCTGCTTCAGAAATGAGTTTTTCCCCGGGTGCTAGACTGATGTCAGTGATATGCATTGGAGCGGTATAGATAGTATAGAGCACGCCAGGCATGTAGTTATAAGTCATCATGGCGTTAAAAAACTCATTGCTATTGGGCTGTACTGTCGCCTGTTTATTGGCGTAGTCTACTGCTTGAGTGGGGGAATTAAATTTAGGTGCTTGTGAGGTGTTTGCTGTTGAAGGTACTGGCATTAGTTGACCAGGTACGGCAACAGGAACGTATTCTGTTTGTATGTTTTGTGGTTGATCGGCATTGTTACTTTGTTGGTAAACCACAGGTTGATTGCTCGGGGCAATCGTACCAGACTGTGAGTTATTGCTGGTGGTTGTTGAGCAGCCACTAACTAAAGCGCTACTTGTTAGTATTAGTGCTAAATATTTTTTCATTGTTGTGCCTCACTGTTCAAGCTGAAATAAGTAATTTTTAATCCAAGTGGATTTTGTAACACACTTTTTACATCAGTTGGTGCGGGCCCTTGTTGCAGCGTAAATAAACCGCTGTACGTTACCTGTTTGTTGACTTGTCCTTGATTATCATACGTTGTTTGAGTCCAAGTAAATTGTAGGGAATTGTCGGATTGAGCATTAAAGCTATTAATTTGTACAGAGCTTGTCATCGTGCCCAAATTATCAAAAGGGTTGACTGCTTGTGCAAAGGCAGTTAGCTGCCCGACCGCAGTGCCTGTCACTTTCTGATAGGCAGAAAACCAGTTATTACGTGCGACGACAGGGTCTAGGGGTAGGCTCATGATTTGATTGATAAATTCGGCAACAAAATAAGCTTTTTGCGCTTGTGAGGCAGTGATTTTTTGGGCGATGCTGACTGTATTTACAACGCTTTGATTTGGGCCAACTTCGGCGACGTAGACATATTCTTTTTGTTTGCCGGAAATAATGACAATGGCAATCAGCAGCAAAATGCTGATAATGACTGAGCCAAGGGCGATGATTTGCCAATTAAATAGTTGCGATTTTGCATTTCCGATACGTGCTGCCCACTCTTCTTGTGCTTTAAGATAAGGAGAGTCATTATCAGGTGTTGTATCGTTGTTTTTATTTCTGAATTTCATTGGGGCTCACATATTCGTTAAGGTATGCCACTCGTTGTACATAGCCATTTCCTGCTATCTCTGCAACTTTAACATGAATCCAGGCAGTTTTAATTGCAGCCACTAGCCATAATGATAGCAATAAATTGGCACAAAAACAAAAAAAGGCAATGGTGCGCCACACCCTCGCATGGCGTATAAGTTGCCCCATATAACCGGCGGTTTCTTGATTAATTTCTTGAAAGGGCGTGGCTATTGTGCCATAGCGATAATGAATGGTTTCTCGCTTTTGCATAAACTCATGCATAAGTGCGCTCCTTGATGATTTTAATCGCCCATTTCAGCTCGCATAAATCAAGATATTTTTCTAAAAACGCGGCTTTGCCACTTTCGCGATAAAGTCGCCGTAATTCTTTTTGTGCTTTTGGAGGTAAAGCACCGCAAAATGCCAGAGCTAAGGCTGATAAATTTAAATCAAATAAAGCATTACCCTGATGCGATTGGTAGTAATATTGTCGCTTAGCCACGGCGTGTGCCAAAATATTAACTTGTTTGTCGTTGAGGCCAAGCTCTTCGTATTTCTCATGAATATTGGGTTCGAGTGCGCGGTCATTGGGTAGGAAAATTCTTGAGGGGCAGGATTCAAGCAAGCTGCTGGCGATTGGTGAGTTCAGTGCATCCTCGACCGATTGTGTCGCAAAGATTACAGATACGTTAAGTTTGCGTAAAGTCTTGAGCCATTCTTTGATTTTGTTAGCAAAGAGAGAATGCTCGAGGAAAAGCCAAGCTTCATCCAAAATCAATAACGTTGGGCTGCCATCAAAGCGTTTTTGTAGGCTATGAAAAATATAGCTGAGCACGGGGGGGATGATCTCGGGTACTTGCATTAATTCTTGCATTTCAAAACATTGAAAGCGACTTTGAGACATATGTTCTTCATGGGCATCGAGAATATCGCCGTAAGGGCCGCCTAAAGCATAAGGCTCAAGCGCTAAACGAATTTGTTTATCTTGTACTAAGGCACATAAACCGGTCAACGTGCGTTGATGTTTGGGTACAAAAGCGAGATTGGTGAGGGCGTCCCAGATATTTTCTTTAATTTCTGGTGTGATGCTGATATTTTGATTTTTGATGAGTTCCAGCACCCATTCGCTTGCCCAAACGCGTTCGTCCATTTGGTCAATGTGTGAGAGTGGTTGGAAGACTAAGCCATCATCGCTATGTGAGCCTACATCATAATATTGGCCATTCACACCTAAAGTTGCGGCTAAAAAGCTTCCGCCCTTGTCAAAGATAAATACTTGCGCGTTTTGGTAGCGTAAAAACTGTAGTGCCATCATGGTGAGCAAGACGGATTTCCCTGCACCGGTTGGGCCGATGACCATTTGGTGGCCGACATCCCCGATAAAATTGCTGACACGGAAGGGTGTGTTGCCCATGGTTTTAGCATACATTAGCACGGGGGCGTCGAAATGTTCATTCCATTCTGGGCCAGCCCATGCCGCGGAGAAGGGAATTAAATGTGCGAGATTGAGGCTGTGTATGAGCGGCATGCGCACATTAGCATACACTTGTCCTGGAAGCGATGATAGCCAGGCTTCGACGGCGTTGACTGTCTCCATAACAGTTACAAAGCCTAGGCCATTGATGATGCGCTCGACTTCACGGAGCTTGTTTTGAGCGATGTTGGGATCTTGATCCCATACGGTGATGGTTGCCGTGTAGTATCCGAAAGAAACAAAATCTTCGGCTAGCTCTTGAATTGCCTCATCGGCATCTTGTGATTTTCGTAGGGAAGCGGAGTCTTGGAGAGCGCTCTCGGTTTTAGAGAAGACTTCGTTTACGAGTGAGAGCATGCCTTTGCGCTTGGCAAACCATTTGCGGCGGTATTCGCGTAGAACTTTTTCGCCTTCTAGTTTATCCAAGGGTAAAAAGCGAGTGACCCAGCGATATTCCATGGGTAAATGATTGAGTTGATCTAAAATCGCAGGCACTGAGGTTGCGGGAAAGCCCATGATGGATAAAGTGCGTAAGTGTTGGTCACCGAGCATTGGGGCTAAACCACCAACTAGGGCGCAATCAGCTAGAATGCTGTCGAGATATGTGGGAACTTCAGGCACTTTGACAGGGTGATACTTGTTTGAAATACAGCTATGTAGATAGGTGAGGGTTTCCTCATCGTCTAAAAGCTCAGTCTCAAACATAAAGTCACGTAAAATATCAAATAAGCGCGATACGGTGGTGTTGAAAAAGTCCAACATTTTTTTGTAGTCGTGCCGTACATCTAGCGTATCGGGTTGAGTATAAAAAATTTTGCTGATTTTTGTTACGCTTTCACGGGGGGCTAGATATAAAAACGTCAGGTAATATACGCTTTCATAGTGTTCGCCTTCGCGTTCAAAAGCATCACGGCGTTCGGCGTCGATTAGCCAGCTGAGTGGATCAGGGAATTGGCATTCGGGTGGGTAGCTTAGGGCTTTTTTACGGCGTGCTTCGATAAACATGGCCCAGCCTGATCCTAAGCGCTTTAAAGCATTATTTAGACGCGCCGTTGCGGCAACAAGTTGTGGCGGTGTTGATGATTCTAGATCGGGACCACGAAAGCGTATGGTTCTTTGAAACGAGCCGTCTTTATTAAGGATGGTTCCAGGGGCTGCCAAAATTGCCCAAGGCAACAGATCGCTTAAACGATCATTGACTTTGCGGTATTCGTTTAGGTTAAACACCGTAATAATCCTTTTGCTTAATATGGCGTAAAGTGATTTGTAAGAAATAGGGGTCTTTTTTGGTTAAGTAAGCCATGATCCCTTGAGTGATTAAAAAAATCGGTAGGGCGTACCAAGATTGCAATCCCATCGTAATCGCGGCACCAAAGGTTGCATTTAAAATAGTAAAAATGCGCGGAGCTCCCCCAAGTAAAATCGGTGTTGTTAGGGAATTGTGAACCGTGATTTGGTAGCCTGGTGTCATGGTTTATGGCCCTGTTTGAGCGAATAGGGTAGAGACAATACTCGCTGCAGTAAAGGCAATTGCTAGGCCTAGCACAACTTGGAATAAACGACGTACACCACTGCCTGATTCACCAAAAGCAATGCCTAAGCCAGCTAGTACAATGGCGATAACGCCTATTACTTTGGCAACCGGGCCAGAAATAGATTGCATAATGGTGTTGAGTGGTCCTTCCCAGGGCATCGCGGGGCCTGAGGCAAACACATAAGGTGCGGAAATGAGTAAAATAAAAAAAGTGTTAATGCGTTGTAGTTTTTTGTTCATAGTGTGCTGTCCTCTTCTAAGGTAAATGTCGTAAAGTTTTCCATGCGAGTCCAAGATAGACGAACATGGACCATAATGTCAAGATCACTGAAATATACATAAATATAAAGCCAGTAATGACGATGTAGTTGTTATAATTAGTGGGTTGTGAGAGTAAAATTAAAATGGCGAGCATCTGCACGGCAGTTTTCATTTTTCCGATGATAGAGACTTTGATGACGGCGCGCTGCCCTAATTCCGCCATCCATTCGCGTAAGGCCGAGATAACAATTTCGCGGCATACAATGACCATCCCTGGGACAGCCATCCATAATGTTGGATATTGGACTACCAGCAGTATGAGTGCCACAGCGACCATCAGTTTGTCAGCTACTGGATCAAGAAAGGCGCCAAAGGCCGAAGTTTGTTTGAGTGTGCGCGCTAAATAACCATCCAGCCAATCGGTGATTGCGGCTAGTAAAAAGAAAAAAGAAGCTAGTAAGCGCGCATATTCAAAGGGTAGACAAAAGCACACCAGAAAAACTGGAATTAAAATAATTCTAAACCAGGTCAGTGTATTGGGAATATTGAGTGTGCGCATAGCTTCCGTGAGCCATTATTTTGAGTATTATTTTAGCATGAGTATTCTTGAGATTACTAGGGTTGTATTGTTGGGGTTTGAGATTTTTTTTGTTATGATGGCGTATAACTTACAGGACAGTATTGATATGGATAAGAACAACCCGAGCAAAACGCATTTTGGTTATCAGGATGTTGATTGGGATCAAAAACAGGCCAAGGTGAATGAGGTTTTTCACTCGGTGGCCCATAAATACGATTTGATGAATGACTTGATGTCCATGGGTTTGCACCGTTATTGGAAAGAGCGTGCTTTGCAAAAGCTGTTGTTGCGTCAGGGCATGGCGGTTTTGGATCTTGCGGGGGGTACGGGCGATCTTACCAAGCGCATTGCCAAAAAAATTGGTAATACTGGCAAGCTAGTGTTGGCAGATATTAACGAGAGTATGTTGCAAGAAGGGCTGCGTCGCCTTGATGATGCGGGTTTATTTCAAGTGGAATGTGTCACTGCTAATGCTGAGGTTTTGCCTTTTCCTGATGGGCATTTTGATGCGGTAATTATTGGTTTTGGTTTGCGCAATGTGCGGGATCAAAATGCTGCTTTGCGTGAAATCTATCGTGTTTTGAAAAAAGAGGGTAGGGCTTTGATTTTAGAGTTTTCCAGGCCTGTGGGTTTTTTGCAAAAACCGTATGATTGGTATTCGTTTAAAGTCTTGCCGCGTTTGGGGCAGTTAGTTGCGCAGGATGCTGAAAGTTATCGTTATTTGGCTGAGTCTATTCGTAAGCATCCTGAGCAAGAGGTCTTAAAAGACATGATGCAAGAGGCAGGTTTTGCTGATGTTAGCTATGAAAATTTAACTGGCGGGATTGTGGCCTTGCATTTGGGGTGGAAATTTTAATGGTCATCGCAAGCTTGCTTTCCGGTTTTAGTAATCGGGTAATTGATTGTGTGTTGTCACAAGATCCTCGATATTATGAAGATTTGCAGGTTTTGGCAGGTAAAAAAATTATATTTACTTTGGTTGATATTAAGCTGCAAGTAGTTTTAAATTTTACGCGTACGACCATGACTATGACTTATGGTAAAAATGTTATTTTAGAAGAAGGCTGCGCATTGTATTTAGAGGGTCGTAGCATGGATTTGTTGGCTTTTTCTTTATATAAAAATAAGCGTTCTAGATTATTAAGTATTGGTTTGATTCAATTTCAGGGTGATTTGTTTCTATTAGAAGCTATGGTTGTGCTTTTTAAAGATCGTGATTTTTTACAAAATGTGCCTATGCCGTTGTGGATGAAGCAGATTTTATTGCAGGGTTCTAAGCGATTTTTTTCTTGGAATAAGCATAATGTGAGTGTTATCAAGCACAGCGTGGTTGATTACGCGGTGGAGGAGCTTCATTTGCTTCCCAGTGCTAAGCATTTTAGGTTGCTTCAGGATGATTTGTTGATGCTTAATGAATCTTTGGATCGCGTCGAGGCACGGCTTGCCGCCTTGAGCTCATAGGCTGTATTTTTAATAAAAACTTTAGTGCGAGGGCGATGATTGCCCCAAGGTAGGTTCCTGCTACAACATCACTTAAAAAGTGATAGTTATCGTAAACGAGTAAAAACGCTAAAATGCTCAAGAGTACATAACAAAGTTTGCGTACTTTCGGATAGTAAAAGCTAAACAGCAAAAATAAGCAGGTAAAGATCACCATATGCCCGGAGGGAAAGCTGCCCATTTGCATAAAGTGAAAGCCGTAGAGGGCTTTTTTGCGCACAAAATTGAGTTCTTCGTAAGAGCCATACCGTGGGCTAATGCGTCCAAATAATAGTTGTAATTGGTTTTTGATAAAAAAGGCGGTGACCACGCCTAAGCACAATACCCCGCTGATCTCGATAAAACGATTTTGGATGTTAAGAAAGCGAAATAAGACATAAATTGCCATAATGATCAAGGTAATGAAGTAGGCAATATTGGTGAGGTTGTCGGTAATGCTAAAGCTGCTCAGGCTAATATTGCTGTGGGTTTTTCCTGCCATAAATAGCGCGACGGGTTGATCAAGGAAAAAATAGGAAATCACGCAAAATATACTCACGAGCATCAAGCTTAAGATAAATTGCTTTTCAACTTTTTTTCTATCTGGCGGCAGATGGCTTTGCGAGGTATTGAGCTCGTCCTTAAGCGCTGTTATTTTTTTAAAAAATACAGATCGTGGCATGTGGGTTTTAGGGTAGCAGGTTTTGTGTCAGCTTAGCATGAGTTTTGAGTTTTATCTAGGTGGGGATGTGCGGGTCTTACGGTTTTCATGTTAATATATATGTAAATATCACTGCAGAATCTGCGTTGTGCAACCTGCGCACTTGAATTCAAGCCGTTTTTTATGGTCTAATGTTTTATATTCCTAAATAAATATTGTCAATTTATGCGTCTTCAACCCCAGTAAGCCGAGGTGCTCAAGCAAGCGATTCATCGCTATTTGCTAGCGGCGCGCGTATACTTAAAGATGTTATAGCGATGACGCCGGTTCATTGAGTTGATTAGACGTATTACGGAGTATATTGATCAGCGGTTTGAGGGGTTGTAGTTTTGTGAGGCGCTTTAAAAATTAGGAAAAATTTTATGAAAGGCATTATTTTGGCAGGGGGTTCAGGGACGCGTTTGCATCCGGCAACGCTGGCGATTAGTAAGCAACTATTGCCAGTTTATGATAAGCCAATGATTTATTATCCTTTGTCAGTACTGATGCTGGCTGGCATTCGTGAGATTTTGATTATTTCAACGCCTCGGGATACGCCGCATTTTCAAAATTTATTGGGTGATGGTTCGCAATTGGGGATGCGTCTTTCCTATGCAGTTCAAGATGAGCCCCGTGGTTTGGCTGATGCTTTTATTGTTGGTGAAAAATTTATTGATCAAAAACCGGTGGCGATGATTTTAGGCGATAATCTTTTTTTTGGCCAACATTTTTCGGATACCCTTAAAAAAGCTTCTGAGTTAACCAAGGGTGGTATGGTCTTTGCTTATAATGTCAAAGACCCTGAGCGTTATGGGGTTGTGGAGTTTGATGCTACTGGTAAGGCTTTAAATATTGAAGAAAAACCTAAGCAGCCAAAATCTAATTATGCGGTTACGGGCTTGTATTTTTATGATGGCAAGGCCTCGGAATATGCCAAGACCCTTAAACCTTCGGCACGTGGTGAGCTTGAAATTTCATGTTTGAATCAGATTTATTTGGATCGTGGTGAGTTGCAGGTCGAAACGCTAGGGCGTGGATTTGCCTGGCTTGATACGGGTACGCATGAGTCTTTGCTCGAGGCCTCGGAATTTATTCGTGTGATTCAAGAGCGTCAGGGGCATTATATTGGTTCACCTGAAGAAGTGGCATTTAGCAAAAGTTTTATCGATGCTGCGCAATTAGAAATATTAGCAAAACCTTTATGTAAAAGTGGTTATGGCAAATATTTATTAAGTTTATTAGGAAAATAAAATGGAAGTGGTTGAAACAGGTTTGGCTGGGCTATTACTCATTAAACCTAAAGTTTTTGGCGATGCCCGCGGTTATTTTTTTGAGAGTTATCAGGCCGAGCGCTATCGAAAGATGGGAGTTACTTGTGATTTTGTCCAGGATAATATGTCCCGATCACAGCAGGGTGTTTTACGTGGGTTACATTTTCAAACGCAACATCCTCAAGATAAATTGGTGACGGTTTCTCGTGGCCAGGTTTTTGATGTCGCTGTGGATATTCGCCAAAACTCGCCAACTTTTGGTAAAAGTTATGGTGTGGTTTTGAGTGATGAAAATCATTGGCAATTGTTTGTCCCCAAAGGGTTTGCTCATGGTTTTTATGTGATGAGTGAATCTGCGGATTTTCATTATAAATGTAGCGATTACTATCATCCTGAATTTGAGTTAGGGATTATTTGGAATGATCCGGCCCTCAATATTGATTGGCCAATCCCAATAGGTGCTACACCATTACTTTCAGCGAAAGATCAAAAATTTGCTTTGCTTAAAGAGGCTACTTTGCCATGAAGCTTTTCATTACAGGGGCTAATGGGCAATTGGGGCAAGAGCTTACTTTGCTAGCAAAAGCAGCGGGTCATGAAGTACTAGCATACTCATCAAAAGCGTTAGATATTACTCAGTCTGATTTAGCAGATCTTTCGGGGGTTGATTATCTGGTCAATTGTGCAGCCTATACGGCGGTGGATAAAGCGGAAGATGAGCCTGAAAAGGCTTTTGCTGTGAATGCCATGGGTGTTGCCAATCTTGCAAAAACTTGTGCAGAATATAATGTCCCGATGATTCACATCTCCACGGATTATGTTTTTGATGGCACTAAAAAAGCTGCTTATCTTGAAACGGACACTCCTAATCCTCAGGGTGTGTATGGCGGCTCTAAACTTGCCGGAGAGGCATTGCTGCAAGCGACTTGGGATAAACATATTATTTTAAGGGTCAGCTGGGTCTTTGGGCGCTTTGGCAATAACTTTGTCAAAACAATTACGCGACTGTCACAAGAGCGTGATCAGCTGAAAATTGTCGCGGATCAACACGGCTCACCTACTGGAGCATCCCATATTGCCAAAGTGATTTTGGCTTTGTTAGCGCATCCACAGTTAACATCGCATTGGGGTATTTATCATTATACTGATGCACCGCAAACGACCTGGTATGATTTTGCTAAAAGCTTTGTTGATCCAGAAAAGTGCACTCTTGTGCCGATTACCACGGCGGAGTATCCGGTGAAGGCGAAGCGGCCATCGAATTCGGTGTTGAGTTGTGATAGAATCAACAAAATTTTTGGGATTTGTCAGTGCTCATGGCAAGAGGAATTACAGGATATGTATGCAGTTTAAGTTAAAAAAACTGCTGGTGACTGGCGGGGCGGGCTTCATTGGCGCTAACTTTATCCATTATTGGCAAAAGCACTATCCTGAGAGTTTGATTGTCAATTTAGATCTTTTAACCTATGCGGGTTCGCTGGATAATCTTGCGGGTCTTCCGCATCCAGACCGTCATATTTTTGTGCAGGGGGATATCTGTGATCAAGCCTTGGTTGAAAGGCTTTTGCAAGAGCATGAGATTGATACGATAGTACATTTTGCTGCAGAATCGCATGTGGATAATTCTATTAAAGATCCGGCGATTTTTGTGAGAACTAATGTTTTGGGTACGCATAGCTTGTTAGAGGCGGCACGCAAAGCAAAATGCCGTTTTCATCATATTTCTACCGATGAGGTTTATGGCACTCTGGGGCCGAATGATCTGCCTTTTACTGAGGCAACACAGTATGCGCCTAATTCGCCTTATTCGGCGTCGAAAGCAGGGTCAGATCATTTGGTCCGGGCGTATCATCATACTTATGGTTTGGCGGTGACGACTTCAAATTGTTCTAATAATTTTGGTCCTTTGCAGCATGCTGAAAAATTTATTCCGACGGTAATTCGTTCTTGTTTAGAATGGCATCCAATTCCTGTGTATGGCAATGGCAGTAATATTCGTGATTGGCTGTATGTTGAGGATCATTGTGCTGCGATTGATTTGATTTTGCGTCAGGGTAAGATCGGCGATGTGTATAATGTCGGTGGTCACAATGAATGGGCCAATATTGATATTGTGAAATTGATTTGTGATTTGTTTGATGAGTTAAAGCCGCGCGAGCAGTCTTATCATTCTTTGATTCGTTTTGTGACGGATCGCCCTGGGCATGATTGGCGGTATGCGATTGATTCAACGAAGCTTGTTAAAGCATTGCACTGGAGTGCCACTATGGATTTTAAAGCACATTTGAAGCGATTGGTCTTATTAGATTTGGGGATAATATGAAGGCAGTTATTTTAGCAGGGGGTTTAGGGACGCGTATTAGCGAGGAAACATCACTTCGCCCCAAGCCTATGGTTGAAATTGGGGGTAAGCCGATTTTGTGGCATATCATGAAGATTTACTCTCATTATGGGATCAATGATTTCGTTATCTGTTTAGGTTATAAAGGCTATGTTATTAAAGAGTATTTTGCTAATTATTTTTTGCATATGTCTGATGTGACCTTTGATATGCAGCATAATAAAATGGAAGTGCATCAAAAACACGCTGAACCCTGGAAAGTGACTTTGTTAGATACAGGCGATGAAACTATGACTGGGGGTCGCCTAAAGCTGGTTATGCCTTATTTAGATCAAGAGGATTTTTGTTTTACCTATGGTGATGGCCTTTCTGATGTCAATATTCATGAGCTGATAGCGCTTCACAAAAAAGAGGGGCGTTTGGCAACTGTTACGGCAACACAGCCTCCGGGTCGCTTTGGTGCCATTGAGTTTTCAGAGAATCAAGTGCTTTCTTTTAAAGAAAAACCACGGGGTGATGGTGCTTGGATTAATGGTGGCTTTTTTGTATTGTCTCCCAAAGTGATTGATTATATTGATGGGGGTCACACACTTTGGGAGCAGGAGCCTATGCACCGACTTGCTACTGAGTGCCAAATGAGTGCTTATTTTCATAAGGGCTTTTGGCAGCCCATGGATACTTTGCGCGAAAAACATCTTTTAGAAGAGCTATGGCAATCGGGCAAGGCGCCTTGGAAAGTTTGGAAATAGTCGATGAATCATACTTTTTGGAAAGATAAAAAAGTTTTTTTAACCGGGCATACGGGCTTTAAGGGCTCATGGATGAGTTTATGGCTCAGCACTTTGGGTGCAAAAGTCAAAGGCTTTGCTTTGGCGCCTAATACAGAGCCCGCGCTTTTTAAGCTAGCGGGCCTTGAGCGTTTGATCGATAGTGAGATCGGTAATATCAATCAGTACGACAGCATTTTAAAAGCCATGCGGGCAAGTGAGCCTGAGGTTTTATTTCATCTAGCAGCTCAGCCCTTGGTGCGCGAATCTTATAACAATCCCATTGAAAATTACATGAGTAATGTCATGGGGACGGTGCATGTGCTAGAAGCTGCGCGTCACATTCCCTCGTTGAAAAGCATCGTTGTGATTACCACCGATAAATGTTATGAAAATAAAGAATGGGTGTGGCCTTATCGTGAAAATGAGCCTATGGGGGGCTATGATCCTTATAGTGCCAGTAAAGCCTGTGCGGAGTTGGTGATGGCGTCTTACCGTAATTCTTTTTTTGATACGCAAAAAATAGGCGTGGCAACTGCAAGAGCAGGGAATGTCATTGGTGGTGGTGATTTTTCTGTGGATCGTTTAATTCCTGATTTTATTCGGGCGATTCAAAAAAATGAAACCGTCAACCTCCGCTATCCCAATGCCATACGTCCTTGGCAACATGTATTAGAATCATTGCATGGTTATCTTGTGTTGGCTGAAAAATTATGGAATCAGCCCCAAGAATTTTCGGAAGCCTGGAATTTTGGGCCCTATAGCCAAGATGCCAAAACAGTGGCGCAAATTGTTGAGGCTTTAATTTCAGGATTTGGTCAAGGGGCTTGGCAGCAGGATCCAGGCCAGCATCCGCACGAAGCTCATTATTTAAAGCTTGATATCCAAAAAGCCGAAACGCATTTAGATTGGCATCCTGTGCTTAATATCAATGAAGCTTTAACTATGATTGTTGACTGGTATCAAGCTTTGCGTGGTAATCAGGATATGCTACAGTTTACCGTTAATCAAATTCAAACTTTTTCAAGGAGATGTTCATGACTGATTTTATTCGTGTGCCCTATGGATGCACTGTCCATGGTGAAGAGGAAATTGCGGCAGTGACTCATGTGTTACGGACCAGCACGCAAATGGGTAAACATGTTACTGAGATGGAAACCGGCGTTGCTGCGAAGTTTGATAAAAAATATGGTGTGATGGTGAACTCGGGTTCATCTGCCAATTATCTCGCCATTGAAATTGCCAATCTTCCGCCAAAATCTGAAGTGATTACGCCGGTGTTAACGTTCTCAACGACCGTAGCGCCGATCGTTAAAAGTGATTTGATCCCTGCTTTTGTGGATGTAGAGCCAGGCACATACAATATTGATGCCAATCAAGTTGAAGCCATGATCACGCCTCAAACCAGGGCGATGATGATTCCCAATCTTTTAGGTAATTTACCGGACTGGAAAAAACTTCGGGCTTTGGCTGATAAATATAACTTGCTCGTTATAGAGGATTCGGCAGATACTCTAGGGGCCTTAATTGATGGAAAATCTTCTGGGCGCTTTACCGATATGAGTACCACCAGTTTTTATGGCTCGCATGTGATTAATTGTGGTGGTAATGGTGGGATGGTCTGCTTTAATCAAGAAAAAGAGATGACAGAAGCCAAGCTTTTGCGCAGTTGGGGTCGTAGTTCATCATTATTTGTTGAATCTGAAGCTATCGAAAATCGCTTTAATGTTTTTGTTGAAGGCATTCGTTATGATGCCAAATTTATTTTTGAGCGCTTGGGTTATAACATTGAGCCTAGTGAAATGGGTGCAGCTTTTGGTACGGTGCAGTTGAAAAAGCTTGATTTGAATATTGATCTACGTGAAAAATGGTTTCAGCAGCATTTAGACTTTTACAAGCAGTACGAGCAATTTTTTATTTTACCTAAGCAGTTGCCTAACTCACGTACTGGCTGGTTGGCTTTTCCTTTAACAGTCCGTTCTGATGCACCCTTTAGTCGAACGGATATGCAAATATTTTTAGAAAAGCGCAATATTCAGACTCGGACTATTTTTACTGGAAATATTTTGCGTCAACCGGGCTTTCAGACGATTGCGCGCCGACAAAGTGATGCTGGTTATGTCCATACTGATGATGTCATGCGCGGAGGTATTTTGCAGGCGTGTCATCATGGGCTTAACGATGAAATGGTTGGGCATATGCATGAGTCTACGGCGCTTTTTTTAAAGCAATTTTAATTATCAAGGCTCGGGGCTGACATGAAATACAAGGCGAGTGACTATATTGCTGAATTTATTGGTGCCCAAAAAATTAGTCATGTATTTGAAGTTGCTGGCGGTATGATTACGCATATTCTCGATTCCCTCCATAAAAGGGGACAAGTGAATATCATTAGCGTGCATCATGAGCAAGCAGGGGCTTTTGCTGCAGATGCCTTTGGCCGAATTACGGGTAAGCCAGGCGTTGCATTGGCAACAAGTGGCCCAGGCGCTACCAATTTATTGACAGGGATTGCTGGTTGTTATTTTGATTCTTGTCCTGCTATTTTTATCACAGGGCAGGTGAATACTCACGAGCAAAAAGGTATGAAAGCCATTCGTCAACTTGGCTTTCAAGAAACAGATATTGTCAGCATGGCCTTGCCTATTACCAAGTGGGCGGTGCAGGTTGAACGTGCTGAAGATCTGCCGAGCTTATTAGAACAGGCCTATAAAATAAGTGTGAGTGGTCGTCCTGGCCCTGTATTAATTGATATTCCCATGAATATACAACGTGTGCAAATAGAGTGTCCGCCCCCTGTTGAATTATTTAGGGAGCGGGGGCTTGATACTACAAAATTAGAAAATATTGATGTGCTTGTTAACGCTATTGCAACAGCAAAGCGGCCCTTGATTTTGGCAGGAGGAGGGGTCAATGCAGCAAGGGCTAGGGCCTCTTTTTTGGAATTTGTAGCGTTGTGTCAAATGCCTGTGGTTACTTCTCTTTTAGGCTTAGATCTCATGCCGTATGATCATCCTTTACGTGTTGGTTTTATTGGTAGTTATGGTAATCGTTGGGCAAATATCGCCTTTGCTGAAAGTGATTTGCTGCTGGTATTAGGCAGTCGTCTTGATATTCGACAAACTGGGGCTGATACCCAAGCATTTGCGGCGAACAAAACGATTATTCATGTGGATTGTGATATCGGTGAAATTAATAATCGAATTCCTGGCTGCATTCCCATGGTCACTGATTTGCAGGTGTTTTTTGATCTTTTTTTCGCAAAAACAAAAGCTAATTTGTTAAGCAAATTTTCCTGTGATGATTGGATTGCGTATATTTTAAAGCTAAAAGCCCAGTGGCCAGACCTTAACGAGCTTAAAGATGTTCAGGGGATTAACCCTAATGTATTTATACACGCGCTTTCCCAGTCTTCGCAGGTAGCAGTAGGTTATTCCGTTGATGTTGGTAGTCATCAAATGTGGTCGGCACAATCCTTGGAAATATTAAAGAGTCAATTGTTCGTTACTTCAGCAGGTATGGGGGCCATGGGTTATGCTTTGCCCGCAGCCATGGGCTTTTCTTTTGCTTGTCAAAAGCAGCCAGTGGTGGTTATTGTCGGGGATGGTTGTTTACAGATGAATATTCAAGAGTTGCAGACCATTGTGCGCAATCAACTACCCATCAAAATTATCGTATTAAATAATCAGAGTTTGGGGATGATTCGCCAGTTTCAAGATAGTTATTTTGATAGTCGATACCAGTCAACTTATTGGGGTTATAGTGCGCCTAATTTTGAAGCGGTAGCTCAAGCTTATGGGATTACTGCCAAGACGATTAGTCAGGATAATGAAATTCATGATGCTATGCATTGGCTTTGGGCTGATCCAAAGCAACCGGCATTATTGCAAGTGATGATTGAGCCTAGTCTTCATGTTTATCCTAAGATTGCCTTTGGTCGACCTATTACGGATATGGAGCCATTTGTTAAACCGCTTGAGATGGAAGGTACGTAATTAAAGGAAAAAGTATGAAAAAAATTAGTATTGTTTTACCTTGCTACAACGAAGAAGACAATATCAAGCCCCTTTATGAGCGTTTACAGGCTATCACTCAAACGCTTAAAGCGTATGCTTTTGAGTTTGTTTTTATTGATAATTGCTCCCAGGATCAGACAGCAGTTTTGCTAAAAGCTTTGGCTCATGAGAACCCGCAGGTGAAGGTGATTCTCAATGCCCGTAATTTTGGACATATTCGCTCGCCATATTATGCCATGATGCAGGCAGAGGGTGATGCGGTTATTTTGATGGCAACGGATTTACAAGATCCTCCTGAAATGATTATCGAGTTCATTAAAAAATGGGAAGAGGGCTTTAAAGTTGTGGCGGCCATTAAGCCTGTCAGTCAAGAATCTCGGATCATGTTTAAAATTCGTAAGCTTTATTATTCTTTAGTGGCGCGTATTTCTGAGGCCAAGCTGATCCATAATTTTACGGGTTTTGGCCTCTATGACCAACGAGTCATTGCTATGTTAAGAACGCTTGAAGATCCCTATCCTTATCTGCGTGGCTTGGTTTCCGAGCTCGGTTTTAAAGTCGCTGAAGTTCCTTTTAACCAGCCGAGGCGCTTGCGGGGTATTACCAAAAATAACTTTTATACGCTCTATGATATCGCGATGCTCGGCATTACCAGCCATTCAAAAGTGCCCTTAAGACTTGCTACCATTTGTGGGTTTTTCTTATCAGGCGTGTCTATGCTGATTGCTGTGATTTATTTGATTCTTAAGCTCATTTTTTGGAAGCAATTTGCCCTGGGTATTGCGCCTGTGCTTATTGGTGTTTTCTTCTTTTTTTCAGTGCAATTGTTCTTTATCGGTCTGTTGGGTGAGTATATTATGGCGATTCATACGCAGGTGATGAAGCGGCCTTTGGTTGTTGAGGAAGAGCGCTTGAACTTTGATAAGGATTTGCCCAAGGGAAATGGGGGGTGAGTTGTGTGTGTTTTTTGCATTTTAAGAGATCTACTTGAATTAATGTCTTGTTTTATGTTCTAATGCCTTATATTTTCATAGGTTGAGACCATGCACTTTATAAATTTAGAGGCCCAATATCGGGCCTATCAAGGCGAAATCGATGCGGCCATCAGCAAAGTACTTGCCAGCACCGCCTTTATCTTGGGCAAAGATGTTGATGTGCTTGAGGCTTCTTTGGCTGAATATACAGGCGCTAAGCATGCAATTAGTTGTGCCAATGGTACTGATGCCTTAATGCTGGCGTTGATGGCGATTGATATTAAGCCTGGGGATGAGGTGATTACGCCCTCATTCACTTTTATTGCTACGGCAGAGGCCTCAGCTATTTTTGGTGCGAAGCCCGTTTTAGTAGACATTGATGAGCAAAGTTATAACATCAATCCAGCGTTAATTGCGGCAGCCATTACTCCAAAAACCCGTGCGATTATGCCAGTATCGTTGTATGGCCAGGTTGCCGATATGGATGCCATTAACGCGATTGCTTTGGAGTATTCACAAAAATTCGGCCATAAAATTTATGTGATCGAGGATGCTGCCCAGAGTTTTGGCGCGGTGTATAAAGGCAAAAAATCCTGTAATTTATCGGATATGGCGTGCACTAGTTTTTTTCCCTCAAAGCCTTTGGGCTGTTATGGTGATGGCGGGGCGCTGTTTACCAATGATGATGAATTGGCAGCAAAGATCAAAGCTTTGCGTGTGCATGGGCAAACGGCGAGGTATCAGCATAGTTATGTGGGTTTAAATAGCCGGCTTGATACCATTCAGGCGGCGGTATTGAATGTGAAGTTGAAGTATTTTGATGATGAATTGAAACGTCGAGATGAATTGGGTGCGCGTTATGGTGAGTTATTGAAAAATCTTGATGTGGTGACGCCAGTGACTTTGCCCGGGCATAGTCATGTTTATGCGCAGTATTCTATTCGGGTTAAAGATCGTGATGCTGTGGTGAAGAAATTGGCTGCTGCAGGGATTCCGACGGCGGTACATTATCCGATGCCTATTCATGGGCAGCCTTGTTTTAAAGGGCTTGGGTATGTGGATGCTGATTTTCCGGTTTCGGCGCTGGTTTCCAAGGAGATTCTTAGTTTGCCTATGAGTGGGTTTTTGACGCTTGGGGATCAGGAGTTGGTGGTGGGGGTTCTAAAGCCCGTTTTTTGAAGAAGCTGATATTATTAAACTTGGAATTACTATGAAAGCAGTTATTTTAGCAGGAGGGTTGGGTACAAGAATCATTGAAGAGACCTCCCTTCGTCCCAAACCCATGGTAGAAATTGGTGGCAGGCTTATTTTATGGCATATCATGAAAATTTATTCCCACTACGGCATTAATGATTTTCTTATTTGCTTGGCCTATAAAGGCTATGTCATTAAAGAGTATTTTGCAAATTATTTTTTGCATATGTCTGATGTCGCTTTTGATATGCAGCATAACAAAATGGAAGTGCATCAAAAATATGCTGAGCCCTGGAAAATTACCTTTGTAGGTACGGGCGATGAAACGATGACGGGAGTGTGGTTAAAGCGTGTTAAATCTTATTTAGATCAAGATGATTTTTGTTTTACCTATGGTGATGGTTTTTCTGATGTGAGTTTTCCTGAATTGAAAATGCGTCTTTGGAAATGCTAGATACTATTATCAATGGTACGAGACACTTGTTAGATTTTTGTCGCCAATTAAAAATGCAACCCAAAATATTGCTAACAAGTTCTGGAGCTGTTTATGGTGAGCAGCCTTTAGATGTCAAGCATTTAAGTGAATCCATGTCGATAGCTCCCAATCTATACGGTGTGCGTGGTGCCTATAGTCTTGGAAAATGTATGTCTGAACACTTATGTTATCAATATCCTTCTGATTTAGTCATTTGGTTGTGGACTATTTTAGTCTCAGGGCAGTCCGTTAATCCCTATAATGTTGGCTCTGCTGAAGATTATACTTTGCAGGAGGTTGCTCAATTTGTTGCTGAGATAGCTGAGCCTCATTTGTCGCTTACACTATCCTCCCTCACAGATCCCATAGAAATTAGCCGTTATGTTCCCAGTATTGAATTAGCAAAAACGTCTCTAGGATTATATAATCGTGTTAATTTTAAAGAGGCTCTTTTGAGAACATTGTTATGTCAGACATAAAAAAAGCTTTATCGGGCATATTTGCCAATTATATCAATTTATTGACGGCGATGCTTTTTGGATTTTTGATTTCAGGATTAGTGGTCCGCGAGCTTAATGCATCATTTGCAGGGGTGTTTTTATTGTTTATAGGATTTAATGGGATGCTTGGGTTGTGTGATTTTGGAATTAGTCAAACGTTATCCCGAGAGACGAGTCTGGCAGAGGGGGGGGGTAAAGAAATACGAAAAAAAATGTTATTCTCTGCCGCAAAAAGTTTAAATCGTAGGCTCTCTGTAGGGTGTTTTGTGATTAGTGCACCGTTAGTTTTTTGGTATTTCATGGGTATTACCTCCCCTTTGGATCATCCCGAGCTAAAAATTAGCATTTTAATATTTCTAGTGTCTGCCTTACTGCGATTATTGGCGAACCCATATCTTGCTTCTATTTATGGTAGCAAAAATGTAAAACAGGAACGAAATCTTCGATCCGTTTCAACAATAATGAGTTTCTTATTTTTAATTGTAGCCCTCTGTTTTGTAAAAACCTTACTTATTTTTACGCTCACCTTCTTGGTACAAAGTGCGAGCCTTTTTTTACTTGCTTTTTGGAAAGCTCAAGTTAAAACCAATGCGTACACTAAAATAAGGAAACATAGACAATACCTCTTGGGCCAAGGGGGGCGATTATTTATGATTTATTTGGGTGGTTATTTTATCTTCCAAATTAACGCGCCTATTGTAGCGCATTATCTTACTGCAACAGCTGCTGTATCTTTTATGCCGCCATTTCAAGCGATAACGATACTGATGACTTTAGCCATGCTAGGGCAATCGAGCCTTTTCCCCTTCATATCTTCCATTTTTGCGAAGCAAGGTATCAAAGCATTACAGCAACCAACTTTAATTTTTTTAAAATTTAATGTTTTGGCTTTGGTTTGCATTTTGTTTTACCTAAATTTCTTTGGAGATCTTATTTTTGCAATTTGGTTGGGCCCGCAATATCATTTAAACCATCTTTTGTTACTACTTTTATCTATCATGATTGTATTACAGATTCAGCAAGATACCTTGGCTTCTGTTGTTATGAGTTGTGGTTATATAAAGTTTGCTTTAATTCCCGTTTGGGCAGGGGGAGCCTTAAATATTTTATTTTTAATTTTTCTTCTTCCACGTTATGGAGTTGTTGGCGCAGGATGGGCTGTGTTTTTGGGGCAATTGCTCACTTCGAATTGGTATGTCGTTTTGATTTCTTTAAAATTTTTAAAAATTACGCTAAGACAATTCGTTTTTGAATATGCGGCTCCAATCATTTTATGCTGCATCATTTTATTTTCTTTCCTAGAAATGAGCAAAAAATTTCTATATATAACTCATATCCCGCCCATTATTTTATTAGGGGGTGTTTTTGGCGCTTTTAGTTTTGTCTTATTCTGGTATATCTTGCTAACTCCCGGTGAGCGTGAGATAATGAGGCTTTTAATCACCCGTGGGTTTAAATAAATGGAGCATAGCGATTCAGTTCCTTTGTTTTCTATTGTGATTCCAACCTATAATCGACTTTCTTTATTAAAAGAAGCTTTGGCATCAGCGCAAGCCCAAACTTATCCTAATTTGGAAATAGTGCTTTTGGATAATCACTCTGATGATGGGACATTTGAATATATTAAGGCTTGTGCTGTTAATGATAACAGACTTCGTATTGTCAGAAACAGTGAAAACATAGGGCCCATTGCCAATTTTCAACAAATTCCTGAGCATGCAAAGGGAGAGTATCTTCTTATTTTATCAGACGATGATTTGATTGAACCTATATTGTGCGCGAGGTCAGTAGAATGCATGGCGCTCGACAATGACATTGTTCTGTATGCGTCAAAAACAGATCACTTTATAGGAAACGGTTCTTATGCGACGGCTGAAAAAATTCAGCATAACAAACAAAATCAAGATCTTATTGTGAGTGGTGAGGATTATTTTAAAAAATGGTGTGAAAACAAACTTTTTATTTGTTGGTCGGGAATTGTCTATCGAATGAATATTGTAAAGCAAATAGGCAAATGGGAACATTGCTACAATGTTGATGTACAATCAGTTATTTGTTGTGCTTTATTTGGAAGGGTTTTTATTGATCATCAAGTACTGAGTCATTATCGGCTTAGTAACGTTAACACCTCAAATACTTGCTGGAAGTCATTAAAGTATAGATTGGAGGATTTTTTAATCGCTTATAGAAGTATTTGTCGGTTTTCGCATGATAGATTAGATAAGGCATTTTGTGATTATTTTGTTTTACTCATTTTTTGCCATATACGATCAGTAAAAGAGCTAAAAGAAGTACGGGATATATTGCTGCAGTTAAAAAAAGACTATGCTAGTGGTCTCTATCTTGCCTATGTGAGTGCAAAACACTTTCATCGCTTGATATTGTCGATATTTTTTTCGATGAAGCAAAGGGCTTATATTCGTAAGGGGTATATTTTGTGCAAAAATATTATTTTAACCAGTAATATAACAATAAATAAATAAGTTTATTATGATTAATGTTGTTAAAAGTTATCTTCCTTCAAAAGAAAAATATTGCGAATATTTGGAAAAGATCTATAGTTCTGCTTGGTTGACTAATAATGGTCAATGCGTCCAATTGCTTACCCAAAAATTGGAGGCTTATTTAGGAGTAAAGAATCTGCTTTTAGTTGCCAATGCCACGATTGGCTTGCAAATAGCATATAAGGCTTTAGGATTACAGAATGAGGTTATAACCAGTCCCTTTAGCTTCGTTGCGACCACAAGCTCTTTAGTCTGGGAAGGCTTAACTCCTAAATTTACAGACATTCAGCCATGCACATTCTGTATTGATGAAAACCAAATAGAATCAGCAATTACCTCAAAAACCTCTGCTATTTTGCCTGTACATGTTTATGGGAATGTTTGTGGGGTTGAAAAAATTGCCAATATTGCACAACAATATAAATTAAAAATAATTTACGATGCTGCTCATGCTTTCGGCGTGAAATATTGTGGGCAAAGTGTATTAAATTATGGTGATATTTCCGTACTTAGCTTTCACGCTACTAAGCTCTTTCATACGGTTGAGGGTGGTGCATTAATTATTAAAGATGATGCTGTTTTTAAACGAGCCAGTGACATGATAAATTTTGGTTTTGATCGGCTGGGGAGTGGGAAGATTGAGGGGCTTGGAATTAATGCTAAAATGAGCGAATTCCATGCGGCGATGGGTTTGTGTGTTTTGGAAGATATGGGTTGTATTTTAGCCGAGCGTCAAAAAATAGATCGATATTATCGGGAGCATTTACCGTCATTTTTGGTTCAGCTCTCAATTCATAAGAATGCCATAGCCAATTACGCATATTTTCCAGTTATTTTTGAAACTGAGATGCAACTTCTACAGGCTGTTGCCGATTTAAAAGTACAAGGTATCATTCCTCGGCGCTATTTTTATCCATCGCTCAATACATTATCCTATGTGGATTATGTGAAAATGCCAGTGAGTGAAGATCTTTCAAAAAGAGTTTTGTGTTTGCCAATTTATCCAGGGTTAACAGAACTGGATTTAGAAAAAATATCTGGTACCATTCGTCGAGGTTTGGGGTTATGAAACTTGCGATTATGCAGCCTTATTTATTCCCCTATTTGGGTTATTTTCAATTAATGAATGCGGTTGATATTTTTGTATTCCACAATGATATTCAATACATTAAAGGCGGGTATATCAATAGAAATCGAATATTAGATCAAAATTTAGGAGCGGTTTGGATTACGTTGCCTTTAAAAAAAGCCTCTGCTTATGATGCAATTAATACGCGTATGCTTTGCGATCCAAATGATAAAAAGAAGTTATTACGGCAAATAGAAAATACCTATCGAAAAGCCCCTTTTTTTCATGATACGATAGAGCTTTTAACTGAAATTATTCTGTTTGAGGAACTTAATCTTTTTAAATACATAGAAAATAGTATTCATATTTTGTCGGCATATTTAAAAATGAAAACACAATTTTTAAAGTCAGAGGATATGAAGCTTGGATCTCTAAAAGCACAAGAGCGGGTCCTGGAAATTTGTCAGGTCTGTGAGGCTATTGATTATATTAATCCTATCGGGGGCGTTGAGTTATACGATAAAGCTGCTTTCCATGCTGCAGGTATTAATTTATCTTTTCTAAAAATGAATGATGTACGATATAAACAATTTGACACTGGCTCTTTTATACCTTATCTTTCTATCATTGATGTGATGATGTTTAACGCATTCACTGACGTCAAAAAATTTGTTTTATGTAATTATGATTTAATTTAGTGGTATACCTATGAGGCGATACGTAATAATCAATCAACCTTTTCGAATAGTTGTCTGTGCTTCTGGTGGTGGAGGAAACTTTCAGGCACTGATTGATGCTCAAGAAGAATTGGGTATCGAGATAAGTAAACTAATCGTTGATAGGCCTTGTGGAGCTGTTGATCGTGCCTGTGCTCATGGTATTCCTTGTGAAGCTCTAGATGCCTCGGGTGTAAAAGAGGCTTTTTCTGTGGCCTTTGAGCATGCCGTTCCACAAAGTACAGATCTCATCGTATTGGCAGGATTTATGCCGATTATTCCCAAGAATTTCTGCGATAAGTGGCATTTAAAAATCATCAACACACATCCTTCTTTGTTGCCAAAATATGGTGGACGAGGTATGTATGGCGTCAAGGTACAAGAAGCAGTAATGCATGCCAATGAAGAAGAAGCAGGATGTACAGTGCATTATGTAAATGCAGGAATTGATGAGGGACAAATAATTTTGCAAAAAACCATTAAAGTTGATCCTGTCGAAACGCCCTGGCAACTGGGGGGGCGAATTTTTCAAGAAGAAAACAAATTACTTGTCGCTGCAGTAAGGCTGATTAAGTCTCAAATGACACAATTAAATGGAGATAAATAATGAAAAGTAGTTGGCAAAAAAAAGGCTTGATATTTGATCCTACAAATATTCCAAATAGACCAGAATGGATGCTTGGTTTTGCGCAAGCTCCCAATGTGATTATTTTTGACGATTATGTGCGGGTTTATTTCTGTTGTCGACCTGCGCCTGATGCCAATATGCAATTTGTCAGTCGCTGTGCTTTTGTCGACTTAAATCGGAAAAATTTATTTGAAATTATCAATATTTCTAAAGAGCCAGTTTTAGAGCTAGGCGACTTAGGAGCTTTTGATGAATTTGGCACTTATCCGGTATCCGTTATTAAAGATAACTCCGATTTAATTGCTGTTTATGGCGGATGGACTCGATGTGAGTCGGTGCCCTTCAATATTTCTTTGGGATTAGCTCGCAGCACAGATGGAGGCAGGCATTTTGAAAAAATAGGCGCTGGTCCAGTTCTATCATATTCACCAGATGAGCCCTTCGTTGTAACCTCTCCTAAAATTAGAAAATATGGAGATCAATGGTATTTGGCTTATACCACAGGTCGACGTTGGATTTTGGGTGATGACGGTCGTCCAGAAATTATTTATAAATTAAGGATTGCGACTTCATTGGATGGCATAAATTGGATCAAACAAAATCGTGATATTGTTGCAAGTAAATTAGGTGATGATGAAGCGCAAGCCAGTCCAGATATCTTGTATGCCAATGGCAAGTATCATATGTTTTTTTGCTATCGTAAAGGCTTAGGTTTTCGTGACAACAAAAATGCAAGTTACAGAATTGGTTATGCCAGCTCAACGGATTTATTACATTGGCA
Source organism: uncultured Thiotrichales bacterium (assembly GCA_903870015.1). GTDB lineage: Bacteria > Pseudomonadota > Gammaproteobacteria > Francisellales > CACEW01 > CAIQBE01. Next base: position 45,225 of record CAIQBE010000020.1, on the reverse strand, counting down.
TCGTGATGATTCACAAGTCAATCTTGATATTTCTGACAGTGGGTGGGATTCGGAGATGGTTGCATATCCTAATGTATTTGAGTTGGATGGTAAAATTTATATGCTATATGCTGGAAATGGTAACGGTAGAACAGGATTCGGGTTGGCTGAGCTGAACGGAGAGTTACGATAATGCAATGGAAAAAGCTTGGAAAAATATTTGATCCATCGGAACATATTTTAGCACAAGGGTGTACTGTGTTTGCAAAATCTCCTCAAGCTCTGGTTTTTGATGATTTTGTTAGAATTTATTTTTGTGCTCAAAAAAAAACAGCCAACAACAAATATGTAAGCTGTCCTCAATATGTTGACTTTAATAAAAGCTTTGATAGGATACTAAGGATTTCAGTTGATCCCGTGATTGAGTTGGGTCGACTTGGTGAATTTGATGAACATGGAATATTTCCCATTAATGTGCTAAGGCATGAAGGTAGGATATGGGCTTACACATCTGGCTGGAGTCGACGAACATCCGTATCAGTTGATATGAGCATTGGCCTAGCGATAAGCGAAGACAATGGCATCCATTTCAATAAGTATGGAGATGGTGGTCCTGTTATGACAATGACATATAGGGAGCCTTTTCTTGTTGGTGATCCTTTTGTCAAAGTAATTAATGGTACTTTTCACATGTGGTATATCTTTGGGACCAAATGGCATCAATCGAGTTCCAATATAGATCCTGAGCGCTTCTATAAAATTGCACATGCTTCATCACAAGATGGTATAAACTGGGTGCGAGATGGCAAAATGATTGTAGCTGTTAGATTGGCCAGTGAGTGCCAGGCACTGCCTACAGTATTTCATGCTGGTGGACGTTACCATATGTATTTTTGTTATCGAAATGCTTATGATTTTCGCCAGAATAAAAACAATGCCTATCGTCTTGGATATGCATTTTCAGATGACATGATCAACTGGACTCGAGACGATACAAATGTGGGAATTTATAGAACAGAAAATTCATGGGATTCTGACATGATGTGCTACCCTAATGTCTTTGAGTGTGATGAAAATATTTATATGCTCTATAATGGCAATGAGTTTGGCAAACAGGGGTTTGGATTGGCAAAATTAGTCAGTTTGTAATAAATAATAGATAGAAGGAGAAGAAAATGACTACAACAAGAGACTTTAATAAAGAAATTATTGATAACGAGGGGCGTAACTATTTTTATGGCTTTGATTACGATGTCATTCATCCTTACATGATTAAATCATTTGAGCCATTTTTTAGAAATGGCAGTCTGCTTGAATTAGGAAGCTTTAAGGGCGACTTCACCAAAAGACTGCTACCTTACTTCAATGATATTACCTGTGTTGAAGCTTCAGATATCGCCTTAGCTGAAGCCAAAGAAAAATTAGGCAAGAAGAACATCACATTAATTAACTCAACATTTGAAGCAGCAACCCTTCCCAAACGCTATGACAATATTGTATTAACACATGTCTTAGAGCATATAGCAGATCCAGTTTTAGTGCTTAAGCGCATTAACGACGAATGGCTGGCTGAAGATGGGCGGTTATTCCTAGTTTGCCCGAATGCGAATGCACCTTCACGGCAAATAGCAGTTAAAATGGGCTTAATCACTCATAACGCCGCGGTCACGCAGGCGGAAGCAGAGCATGGTCATCACTGCACCTATTCATTAGATACTCTAGAATGTGATGCTGTGGCTGCAGGCCTCAATGTCGTTTATCGTTCTGGAATTTTCTTTAAAGCGCTGGCAAATTTTCAATGGGATAAGCTACTGCGCACAGATATTGTTTCCAGAGAATATCTAGAGGGGTGCTACAAACTTGGTCAGCAATATCCCGATCTATGTTCGAGTATCTTCCTGATGTGTGAAAAGGGGGCATAGGATAAACTTTTGCTTAATGCCAACTACTTCAAGCACATTAACAATCTGACTATTATTGATTTTAATAGTAGGGGCTGAGATATTATGATGGAATCTATGGTAAATAAAAATAGCAGTACAAACACTCCAAAAGTGAGTGTGGCGATAGGGACTTATAATCATGAAAAATTTATTGCGGCTACTTTAAAAAGTGTTCTATCACAAGAGACTAACTTTTCATTTGAAATTATTGTTGGCGATGATTATTCAACTGACTTTACAAGAGCTATCATTAAAGGTTTTGTTGCTCAATTCCCCGAGAAAATTATTCCACTCTTTTATGATGGTAAGGTTGGTGGGAATGAGAATTATATAAATATTTATGATGCTTGTAAGGGCGAGTACATTGCCCACCTTGATGGCGATGATTTAATGTTACCAGGAAAGTTACAAAAGCAAATTAATTTTTTAGATACACATCCAGAGTGTGCTATCTCTGGGCATTCCATGAATGTTATTAATTCTGCAGGGGAGAGTAGGCCTTTTAAAACAAACCCCTCGCAAATGTATGATTTAGATTATCTAGTTAAAAATGGTTGTTCTTTTGTTCACTCATCAAAAGTTTTTCGTAAAAATGCTATTCCCCCTGAAGGAATGGATTGTAGTGCTTCGAATGTAGGTGATTTTTTATGGCATATCCAAAATGCCCAATATGGAAAAGTAGGCTATCTTGGCGAGGTATTGGGGACTTATCGTAAGCATACGCAAGGGAACTCATTTCGAAATGGTAGTCGACGTGATCATATTATAGGGGTATTTAAAGATTTAATGTATAGTATTGATTACGCAGAGGGTCATGGTGCTTCAAAAGAGGCATGTGAGCAGGGGAGGTCACGGGTTTATTTTCAATGTGCTGTGCTGTTCTTACGAAAAAAAGAACTTGATTTATTCAAAATGTACATGGAGGGCGCAAAAAATTATGCTCGACTTTCAGTCAAAGGTAGGGTTATTTGGTCTCTACGAAAGACGCCAAAAATTCTTTATTGGCTGACAGTGCCGTATTATTTTTTGTTATCTGTTGTTTTTTATAGGTGAAATTCTAGAGTAAAATTTTTTATTAATCGGGGGATAACGTATGCATCGTATATTGTTTTCAGCGCCATTTATTTTTATTTTTGCTTTTCTTGTTGTAACGATAGGATCTAACTTTGTAGGTATTTTTTATCCTTATAGTCTAGATTACTATCTTTATCTTACTTGCGCCTTCACGATTTTTACTCTTTCTTATGCAATTACTCGGATGATTCGTATGCCTAATTTTGTCCTTTTCACACATGCCCCCTTGTCACAAAAACGTGCTATTCGTTTTTACTTTTATTTTATGATTATCGGTTTATCTTTGAATATGTTAAACCTTTTTATAGTTTCTGGCCCTGGGTTTTTATTGCCAAGTCGTGTCGGATATTATCGTGCGTTTATTTCAATGTATGGTGGTTCTCCCGCAGTCCCATTCCTGTCCTTTTTTAATTTTTTCTTTTTTACGGCAATTCCCATGCTGATTATTTCAGGTCGGGCCGTTAGTAAAGGGAAAAAGGTTATATGTGCCTTCATGTATCTATTATTTATTTACCTTTCCATTGCAAGAGCCCCCTTATTTTTTAGTGCGATGATGGGATTTTATTTTTACTTTATCAACAGAAAAGTCAATCTAAAGCTTGTTGGATATTTTTTGGGGTTTGGAGCTTTGCTCATTTTTGGTTTTGGATTATTAGGAGCGCTTGCTGGAAAGCCACTTTCTGCCAGTAGTATTTTTTATGATTATTTGATGGGTGGGTCTCATGTAGTCGATATTTTGCTTAATAATCTTGATGCTTATAAGGATGCTCCGTTTTTAACTTTTAATTCGATGCAACAAGTGCTGGTTAAATTAGGAGTTTTAGCTAAAATGGGCGTTGCTCCTTATTTCCATACCCCACTTCCCACAAATGTTTATACTATTTTTGGCGTTTATATTCTTGATTATGGCATAGTAGGTTCTTTGATGTTGATGATTCTTCTCGGGGGTTACTCGGGTTACCTTGAGCAACTATTTTATCGTGAACCCCATAATAATTACTTACGTCTTTTATTTGCTTTAAATTTAACAGTGCTGAGTTTAGCGATATTTTCAGATTATTATTTATCTTCGGGTATTGTATGGATGACGATTATTTTGGGGGCAATTTTTTTTACTAAAAAAGGGGCGGGTTAGAAAATATGTGCCGTATAGCGGGAATTGCCTTTAAAAATAAATATTTTGGCGCGCTTGATGCGATGACCGATAGCTTAATTGCAGGGGGCCCAGATGATCGAGGTGTTTGGCGAGATAATTTGGTTGCTTTGGGGCATCGCCGCCTAGCAATTATTGATTTATCCCCATTGGGACATCAACCCATGGAAAGTGCTTCCAGTCGATATATTATTGCATTTAATGGGGAAATCTATAATTTTCGAGAATTACGAATAGCGCTTGAGCTAAAGGGCTGTCATTTTAAAAGCCATTCAGATACTGAGATTGTATTGGCAAGTATAGAGGCCTGGGGCTTTAATGCCGCATTACAAAAATTAAATGGAATGTTTGCGATTGTTCTATGGGATCGGCAAGAGGAAAAGCTCTATTTGGCCCGTGATCGTTTTGGAGAAAAACCTTTATATTATGGGGTTGTAAACGGAGCTTTAATTTTTGCCTCGGAGTTAAAAGCTCTGTGTCTTTACCCTGATTTTAAAAAAAATATTAACCTTCATGCGGTTCAATTATTGCTTCGCTATGCCTATATTCAAGCGCCTCTTTCGATTTATGAGAATATTTTTAAACTCGAGGCGGGGCATTACCTTTGTGTTGATTCCTCTTTAAAAATAAAGCCTCAGTCGTATTGGTCTGCAATTGATACTGTTTTAAAGGCCAAGGCAGAGGGTTTACCCTTAACATTTGAAGATGCAGTCGATGAGCTTGAGAGTCGATTATTGAAGATCGTCAATAGTCGCTGCATTAGCGATGCTCCCCTTGGAGCCTTTTTATCCGGCGGCGTTGATTCTTCAACTATAGTTGCCTTAATGCAAAAAACGTTGTCGCATCCCGTAAAGACATTTAGTATTGGATTTGAACACCAAGACTATGATGAGGCGCCTTTTGCTAAAGCTATTGCGGCACATATTGGTACGGACCATCATGAACTTTATGTGACAGATCAAGATGCGCTGAGTGTGATTCAAAAACTCCCTTATATTTACGATGAACCTTTTGCGGATTCATCACAAATTCCAACGTATCTTGTGAGTCAGTTTGCTAGAAAACACGTAACAGTTTCTTTATCAGGGGATGGAGGCGATGAGTTATTTGGAGGGTATCAACGTTATTTTCGGTATCATCATTTAGAAAAACTGTATGCATTGCCCCTTTGGCTCAGAAAAGGCTTGAGCTTCCTTTTAGCAGAAGCACCCACTACTATTATGGGAAATAAGCGTGCATTACAAATCAAAAAACTGGTTTGGATGCTCCAGCACTCAGGGAAAGCTAATTCTTTATACGATACTCTGATTTCACAAAATTATCATGCAGACCAATATCTCAATCATGTTAATCCTGCATTTATGCATTTCGAGCAATATTCTTCATTGAGTCCTGTTGAGGAGATGATGTTATGGGATACGATCAGTTATTTGCCGAATGACATTCTCGCCAAGGTTGACCGCGCTAGTATGGCGATGTCTTTAGAGGTGCGTGTGCCTTTTTTAGATCACACCCTTTTTGAATTCCTTTGGACACAGCCTCTTGCGTTTAGAGTACAGAAAAATCAGGGTAAAATTTTGCTAAAAGAATTACTTTATCGTTATGTGCCTAAAAATTTATTGGATCGACCTAAAGCGGGGTTTGGTATTCCGATTCATGCTTGGCTTCGCGGTCCCTTAAAAGAATGGGCCGCTGATTTAATTACAGAGAGTACCCAGCAAACCTTTTTTAATACAAAACAATTGCAACAAGCTTTTAATGATCATTTGAATGCCAGGGCCAATCATGGGCATCTGCTGTGGAATTTTTTGATGTTTCAATCATGGGTGAATTACAATTGAAAAAAATAATTATTTTTGCGAGCTATGCACCTTCATTGCTTCTTTTTAGAGCCCATCTCATCCAAGCATTTTTGGATCAGGGCTGCCACGTCTCTGTTTTAGCGCCAACGACAACATTCAGTCAAGAATTTACGACAGCGTTTACAATGCGTTTTCCCAGCGTAAAAATTATAGAGGTCGACATGTCTTTGCATGGTATGAATCCTATTCAAGATTTTAAAGTGATCCTTGATTTGAAAGCGCTTTTTAAGCAAGAGCAACCCGATGCCCTGTTTTCTTATACGATAAAACCCGTTATTTATGGTTCAATCGCTGCACATTGTGCCAAGGTTCCAGCTATTTACGTAATGATTACTGGGTTAGGGACCACTTTTGCGGTCAATAGTTTTAAAGATAAAGTGATTTATTGTCTTGTCAAAAAGCTTTATCGTTATGCCTTAAAAAAGTGTCAAAAAGTGATCTTTCAAAATCCTGATGATCAGGCATTATTTACGTCGCTCAACTTAGTTTCTTTGGAAAGCACTCTGAAAGTCAATGGCTCTGGTATTGATTTATCAAGTTTTGTGGCTTGTCCTTTGCCAGAAAGAATTCAATTTATTTTTATTGGGCGTTTAGTGATTGAAAAGGGCGTTGCTGAGTTTGTTGAGGCGGCAAAAAAAATATATTTATCTTATCCAGAAGTCAGCTTTTGTATTGTTGGCGAGCTGTTTTCTGGGCATCCGAGGAGTGTATCGGCAGAGTTATTAGAAACATTAAAAGCAGAGCCTTGTTTTGAGTTGGTAGGTCAGGTTTCAGATGTTTCTCCGTATCTTGTAAAAAGTAGTGTGATGGTCTTGCCCTCTTATCGAGAAGGTACGCCCCGTTCGGTTTTGGAGGCCATGGCGATGGGGCGACCTGTTATTACTACCGATGCCCCTGGTTGTCGTGAAACTGTCATTGATGGGGTTAATGGCTTTTTGGTTCCTGTCAAAAACATTGATGTTTTAGTTGAAAAAATGGAGTATTTCATTCAAAATCCTGATTGTTGTGTGACAATGGGTGCTGAGAGTCGTAAACTAGCAGAACAGAAGTTTGATGTTCATCAGGTGAATACAGCTATTATTAATATCATTTTAGGTTAATTTAAAAGGTAATTATGAAAGAAACACTTGAGTCATTAACAGCGTTGAGATTTTTTGCCGCTTTTTTGGTTTTTCTAGATCATTATGTTGTAGTTAATGAGAATTGGGGTTTTCCTCTTGGTTGTATAGCGATTACGTTTTTCTTTACTTTATCAGGGTTTGTGTTGACATTTGCTTATAGAGATGCATTTAAGCAACAGCAGATTACGAAAAGTAAATTTTACATTGGTAGGTTTGCTAGAGTTTGGCCGTTACATATTTTATGCCTTTTATTAATGGTTCCTTTTGCATTACAATTTTTTTATCTTGAACCTTTAAAAAGTAGCATTTATCTTGTTGCGAATTTGCTTTTGTTGCAAGACTTTATACCACACTCGGCAGATTTATTGAATAGTCCTTCTTGGAGTATTTCTGCTGAGTTTTTTTTCTATCTACTCTTTCCTGGTTTGTTAGGATTGGCTTTAAAAAGCATCAAGGTTTATTTTATATCGTTAATGTTGTTTTTGATTTTTCTAATAGGGATGGCTTTGAGGTTTTCTGGCGCTGATACAAGTGTACATAATATTTCTCTTTTGGGTATTACTCATATTTCTTTTGCTGGTATTTTTTATGTTTTTCCGCCAGTCAGAATTTTTGATTTTATGTGTGGTATAGCTCTATTTTTTGTTTATGAAAAAATTTATACAAAAAAATTTGCAATGTTTTTTTCTTGTTTAGAAGTATTTGGACTTTTGTTGTTAGGTTTAACCTATGTTTTTCATAATCTGTTTCTCAGTTTGTTGCAAGTGGGTTTAATTTTTCTTCCTGCGGTTTTATTGATTTTAGCTGGGTTTTCAGGGCAAAAAGGGGCTTTGTCAAAAGCGTTATCAAAGCGGTGGATTATTTTGCTAGGAGAGGCAAGTTTTGCTTTTTATTTGTTGCAAGAGCCATTAAACCAGATTCTATGGGTGTTGTTCCATGAATTTTTACACTCACGTACATTGCTGCAACTTATACACTTTATAGTTTTGATTATTTTATCTATCTTGATACACAAATTGTTTGAGTTGCCTTTGTATCGTAGAATACGTGAATTCTTTGGCGTAAATCGTACTGTTACACTTAAAAATTATTTGTCTTAATCAGGGAGAGAGTTGTGCATGATCGTAGAGTTAGTGTAATAGGCCTAGGCTATGTTGGCTTACCGGTGGCTGTTGCATTTTCAAAAAAGCAAAAAGTGATTGCTTTTGATATCAATCATGCAAGAATTACCGCCTTAAAAAATGCTGAAGATCATACTGGTGAAGTCTCTCCCGTAGAACTAAAGCAAGGTTCTTTTCTGTTTACGAATGATGGTGCAGATCTTAAACAAGCAGACTTTTTTATTGTGGCAGTGCCTACCCCAATCGATGAAGCTAATCAGCCAGATTTAAACCCGTTACTCTCCGCATCAAGAACGCTAGGACCGCATCTTAAAAAAGGCGATATTGTTGTTTATGAATCGACGGTTTATCCGGGCACTACGGAAGAGGATTGCGTCCCGGTGCTCGAGCAATATTCTGGCCTTAAGTGTGGCATTGATTTTTTCGTTGGTTATTCGCCCGAGCGTATTAATCCAGGCGATAAAGAACATACCTTTACCAAAATTCGTAAAATTGTTTCAGGGCAAACGCCCGAGATTTTAGGCATTGTAGCTTCTGTTTATGGCAGTGTGGTTGAGGCAGGTGTCTATAAAGCCTCAAGCATTAAAGTCGCTGAGGCTGCGAAAGTGATTGAAAATACCCAGCGTGATTTAAATATTGCCTTTGTGAACGAACTTGCGATGATTTTTCATAAGTTAGGCATTGATACCAAAGAAGTACTTGATGCGGCTGGAACCAAGTGGAATTTTCTGCCCTTTAGGCCTGGGCTTGTCGGTGGCCATTGTATTGGGGTTGATCCTTATTATCTTACCCATAAGGCGGAAGAGGTTGGCTATCACTCTCAGGTCATTTTAGCGGGGCGTCGTGTTAATGATGGTATGGGGGCTTATATTGCCCAAGAAACTGTAAAGCTTTTATCTAAAAAAGGTGTGTGTCTGCAACAGGCTAAGGTTGGGATTTTGGGCTTAACATTTAAAGAAAATTGTTCTGATGTGCGTAATACCAAAGTCGTAGATATTGTTGCAGAGTTACAAGAATATGGCATTGCCCCGTTAGTTCATGATCCCCATGCAGATAGAGCAGAGGCTTTGCATGAATATGGGTTGTCATTATTGGATTTACAGGCATTTAATCATCTAGATGCACTTATTTTAGCGGTGGCTCATCGAGAGTATTTAAGTTTAACTGTGGATGATTTTAAGCAAATGCTGCAAGCAGAGGCTAAGGTTTTAATGGATGTGAAGAGTATTTTACATCAAGAAGATTTTAATCAGGCGGGTTTTACGCTGTGGAGGTTGTAGTTGAGTCAATTTGATCGTGTGAAAGAACATTTGCTAGGGCATCAATATACTTGGCTGGTCTCTGGCGTTGCTGGCTTTATTGGTAGTCATTTGCTCGAATTTTTGTTGCAACATCAACAAAAAATTATTGGCCTGGATAATTTTGCGACCGGCTACCAGAAAAATTTAGATGAAGTTTTAGCAAATTTTTCAAAAGCTGATTTTACCTTTATTGAAGGGGATATTCGTGATTTGGCAACTTGCCAAAAAGCGTGTGAGTGCGTGGATTTTGTTTTGCATCAGGCGGCTTTGGGCAGTGTGCCGCGCTCGATCAAAGATCCTTTAACCTCTCATCAAGTGAATGTCACGGGTTTTTTAAATATGTTGATTACTGCTAAAGATGTCGGGGTTAAGCGTTTTGTGTATGCATCTTCCAGTTCGGTCTATGGTGATTCACCGCTTTTGCCAAAAGTTGAGACGCACCAAGGCAATCCCTTATCGCCTTATGCGGTCACCAAAATGACCGATGAGCTTTATGCAAAAGCTTTTGGTGGATGCTATCCTATAAAAACCATAGGCTTGCGTTATTTTAATGTCTTTGGTGCGCGGCAAAACCCCCATGGCCAGTATGCGGCAGTGATTCCGGTGTGGTCCAAGGCGATTATTCACAATGAGCCTGTGTATATTAATGGAGATGGGGAAACTTCGCGGGATTTTTGTTATATCCAAAATGTGGTTCAGGCCAATATTTTAAGTGCTTTTGCTGAAGCAGAAGAGGCTTTTAATACGGCCTATAATGTTGCTGTTGGTGATCAAACCACTTTGAATGAGCTCTATTCTATTTTGCGGGATTTACTTAATAATCCTGGCCATCAAGCTAGCTATCGTGATTTTCGTGCTGGGGATGTTCGTCATTCGCTCGCGAGTATTGATATGGCAAAAAATTTATTAGGGTATGATCCTCAATATAAAATTCGGCAGGGATTGGTTGAGGTAATCGCATGGTATCAGCACAATGTGGTCTAAATTTTTTAAAAAGGGCTTTGATGTTAGTTTAGCGTTCTTGTTGTGCGTTTTGTTTTCCTGGCTAATTTTAATCATTTGGTTGTTGGTGCGAATCTTTTTAGGATCTCCCGCTATTTTTAAACAGCCCCGTGTTGGTTATCAAGAGCACATCTTTACTGTTTACAAGTTTCGCACGATGACAAATAAAAAAGATGATGCAGGCAATTTGCTTTCTGATGCTTTACGCTTAACCCGTTTTGGCAAGTTTTTAAGGGCTTCGAGTCTTGATGAGCTGCCTCAGTTGTTTAATATTTTAAAAGGTGATATGAGTTTTGTAGGGCCTCGCCCGCTTTTGTTAGAGTATTTACCATTGTATAATGTTGAGCAGAAGCGTAGGCATTGGGTGATGCCCGGTATTACTGGCTGGGCTCAGGTCAATGGCCGCAATGCGATTTCCTGGCAGGAAAAGTTTAAGCTTGATTGCTGGTATGTCGATCATTTATCCTTTTTCTTGGATATGCAGATTATGTTACTGACCCTCAAAAAAGTTTTTAAACGTGAAGGGGTTAGCCAACAAAATCAGGCGACTATGGAAAAATTTACTGGAAAAAATTAAATGATAAAAGAAACCCTGCTATTTGGCGCTGGAGGTCATGCTAAAGTGGTGATGGAATCTCTATTTAGCAATGGCTCTAAGAGTATTAAGCTTTTTGATGATGATTCTGCCAAATTTGCATTGTCTTGGTTGGGTTATCGTATTGAGGGTGGGCGCTCTGAGCTTATTTCCTTTTGGAAAAAGCATGCAGAACAATGCCAAGGCGTTATTGTGACGATTGGCGACAACCACATTCGTCAAAAAATTTATAATGAGTTTGCACAGACCGATTTATCTTTTGCTTCGGAAATTCATGCTAATGCTGTGATTGCGGATTCAGTAAAATTAGGTGATGGGTTAATGATTATGGCGGGTGTTGTGATTAACCCGGACACTCATATTGGCAATAATGTAATTATCAATACGGGCGCCATTATTGAGCATGATATTATCATCGAAGATCATGTTCATATTGCACCAAATGCAACATTATGTGGTGGTGTAAATGTAGGCGAATTGACTTTGATTGGCGCTGGCGCTATCGTGTTGCCCGGAGTTAAAATTGGTAAGCACTGTATTATTGGTGCAGGAGCTGTTGTTATTGAGGATGTTGCAGATGGAGCAACGGTTATTGGCGCTCCTGCTAAAAGGATAGGATAATGTTTGGAAAAAAATGGCCCATCTACGAACAAGACGAAATCGACGCAGTAACAAATGTCTTAAAATCCAATAAAGTAAACTATTGGACTGGCGAGCAAGGCAAGCTTTTTGAAAAAGAGTATGCCGAATATCTCGGCGTCAGCCACACCATCGCGGTTGCCAATGGCACCAGTGCCTTAGAGCTTTGCTTGCACGCATTAGGCATTGGCCCTGGAGATGAAGTGATTGTTCCGTGTCGGACTTTTATGGCCTCAGCAAGTTGTGTGGTTGAAGTGGGCGCAAAGCCCGTGGTGTGTGATATTGATCCTGTATCCCAGAATTTGACGGTTGCAACGATTACCCCCCATGTGACTGCGAAAACCAAAGCGATTATCTGTGTGCATTTAGGCGGTTGGCCCTGTGATATGCCTGCTATTATGGCCTTTGCGGAAGAACATAATCTTTATGTGATCGAAGACTGTGCCCAAGCCCATGGTGCGAAAATCAATGGTAAGCCTATCGGCAGCTCAGGAGCTCCCGCTGAAAAATCGGTTGACGGTTCTGATGGGGTTGACGCAGGGAATTCTGGGGTGGCAGCGCGAACTGTTTCTGGGCCTTCTGCATCCCTGGCTGCTTCTGGAGCATCTTCAGCGGGAGCACCTGTCGGCAGCTTTGGCCATATGGCTGCGTTTTCTTTTTGCCAGGATAAAATTATCTCTACGATGGGCGAGGGTGGCTTAGTGGCCACTGATAATGAAGAATGGTTTAAAAAAGCCTGGGCCTATAAAGACCATGGCAAAGGCTATGATACGGTTTATAAAAAGCAACATGCTCCAGGATTTCGTTGGCTCCATGACGCTTTTGGCAGTAATTATCGCATGACCGAAGCCCAGGCGGCAATTGGGCGGATTCAATTAAGAAAACTGCCAGAGTGGCAGAAGTTGCGTGAGCGGAATGCCAATATTCTCAATGAAGCGTTCACCGGGATAGACGGGGTTCGTTTGGTTGTCCCGCCTGCGCACATCACTCATGCTTATTACCGGTTTTATATCTTTGTTGATAAGGCTCATCGAGATTCTGTCATTACTGGAATTAATCAGCAGGGGCTTTGGTCTCAAGTCGGGAGTTGTTCCGAGATTTATTTGGAAGAGGCTTTTGTTAAAGCAGGTTTAGTGCCGAAAGAGCGGTATAGCAATGCTAAAGCTTTGGGTGAGACTTCTGTTGCTTTACTGATTGATCATATCTATGATGAAGCTGAAATGCGACAAGCTGCGCAGATTATTCGGGATATTTTAAAAAAATATCCCTGAAAATTGAACGCGTGACTTTCAAATTTCAGGGGTCTTCACATTAAGAGGGAACATGTTTAGCAACATTATTTTTGTCTATCGCAACCGCCTCATCGCTATGATCGCCGATATCATGGCAATTGTCCTCGCCTTTCTGGCCTCCTACGCCTTCCGCTTCAGTTTTGAGTCCAGTCCTCCTTCAGGCTTTGCCTCATTTTATCATTTCCTGTGGATCTTACTCCCCATCCAATTTCTGTTTTGCATTTTATTTGGCTTATATCGGGGCGTTTGGCGGTTTGCTTCTTTAGCCGATTTATTGCGCATCATCAAAACAGTTGCAGCCGGCACAGTGTTTTTGGTGTTTTTGTGGTTTTTGTTTAAAGATCGTGAAGTATTGCCACGATCCGTGCCCATTCTCTATTTTATTTTCCTAACCATTTTTATGGGCACTACGCGTTTAAGCTACCGAATTTTAAAGATGCGTAAAGGGATGAGTGATGATGCTAAGCGTGTTTTAATTATCGGTGCTGGAGATGCGGGTGAGGGCTTGGTGCGGGATCTTTTGCGTCATGCGACCCAAAAGTATCAGCCTATTGGATTTTTGGATGATCATGCGACCAAAAAAGGGCGAGAGCTTCATGGCATTAGGGTTTTGGGTAAAATTGCTGATCTTCCGGCGATTGCCGAGCGTGAAAGGATCGAGCATATTTTTATTGCCATTCCTTCCTTGTCTTCCAAATCCATGCGCTCTATTGTTGATTTGTGTGAAAAAGCGGGGCTACCCTATTCGACCTTGCCCAGTTTGCAAGAATTGACCTCTTCACAAGTGCATTTGGGTAATATTCGCAAGGTGTCCGTTGAGGATTTAATCGGTCGTGAAGAAGTGCATATTGATACTACTAAAATTACAGATTTTTTAAATGGAGAGGTGGTTTTGGTTACGGGTGGCGGTGGTTCGATTGGTAGTGAGCTGTGTCGGCAAATTGCTCGTTTTGCGCCTAAAAAACTGATTGTGGTTGATCACTCAGAGTTTAATTTATATCTAATTGATCAGGAGTTAGCGAGTTTAAGTAATCGGGTTCAGTATAGTGTTTGCTTGGGTTCTGTAGTTGATGTTGCTTTTATGGAGCAGATTTTTCAGCGTTATCAACCTAAAGTGGTTTTCCATGCAGCAGCCTATAAGCATGTGCCTTTGCTCGAGGATCAGATTGATGTCGCAATTAAGAATAATATCTTGGGTACTAAAATTGTGGCTGATTTAGCCGTTCAGTATGGTGTTGAGCGTTTTATTTTGATTTCTACCGATAAGGCCGTTAACCCTACCAATATTATGGGTTCAACCAAACGCGCTGCTGAGTTTTATTGCAATGCCCTGAACCAAGAACATGGCAAAACCCGGTTTATGGTGGTGCGCTTTGGTAATGTGATTAATTCTGCAGGTAGCGTGGTGCCGTTATTTCGTAAACAGATTGAAATGGGTGGGCCTGTTACCGTGACTCATCCGGATATTACCCGATATTTTATGACCATTCCTGAGGCCTGTCGCTTGATTTTGCAAGCAGGTAGTTTTGGTGAGGGCGGTGAAATTTTTGTTTTGGATATGGGGGAGCCCATTAAAATTCAATATATTGCTGAAAGATTGATTCAATTTGCGGGTAAAGAAGTGGGCGTTGATGTTCAGATTGTTTATACTGGATTACGTCCTGGTGAAAAGTTATTTGAAGAGCTGTTTTATGCCCATGAAGCTTTGGCGCCGACCATGCATGAAAAAATTATGCGTTCTAGCGCGGATGCCGATATTATGAGTTGTAGAGGGAAAATAGACGTAGTTGCTTCAGAATTTTACAGTTTATCTCAAGCCCAAATGCTTGCTTTGCTTGTTGAGATTGTTCCGGAGTATCAGGGGAAGTAGGTCTACGTTAGTAATGCATTACTAATATTATCGGGATTTATTAGTAATGCAATCCTAACTTACTTCTCATTCAAATCATCAATAAAGCTCTTTAATGTCTCAGCACGTGATGGATGACGCAGCTTACGCAGCGCTTTGGCTTCAATCTGCCGAATCCGCTCACGGGTTACATCAAATTGCTTGCCGACTTCTTCTAACGTATGGTCAGTATTCATATCAATACCAAAACGCATACGTAGAACTTTGGATTCGCGCTCAGTTAGGCCATCTAGAATCTTGCGGGTGACTTCGCGTAGGTTTTCATTGGTGGCTGAATCTACTGGTAATGCTACTGAGGTATCTTCAATAAAATCCCCTAAATGCGAATCTTCGTCATCACCGATTGGCGTTTCCATTGAGATTGGCTCTTTGGCGATTTTCATGACTTTGCGGACCTTGTCTTCGGGCAAGTCCATCTTGACGCTTAATTCTTCTGGCGTTGGTTCGCGGCCCATTTCTTGTTGCATTTGACGGGCGATGCGATTGAGTTTGTTGATGGTTTCAATCATATGCACGGGAATACGAATGGTGCGCGCTTGATCGGCGATAGAGCGGGTGATGGCTTGGCGGATCCACCAGGTGGCGTAGGTTGAAAATTTATAGCCGCGACGGTATTCAAACTTGTCTACTGCTTTCATGAGGCCGATGTTGCCTTCTTGGATCAAATCTAAAAATTGCATGCCGCGATTGGTGTATTTTTTGGCGATAGAAATTACTAAGCGTAAGTTGGCCTCGATCATTTCTTTTTTAGCGCGGCGGGTTTTGGCCTCCCCAATCGACATGCGGCGATTGGCTTCTTTGATTTCCGCAACAGGCATGCCGTACGTGTCTTGGGCTGATTTTATTTTACGTTGTGCTTCGTAAATTTCAGGCTTGAATTCAAAGAGTTTTTCTCGGTAAGCGGATTTTTTGATTTCGTTGACCCATTCGAGATTGGTTTCGTTTCCTTGGAAGCAAGTAAGGAAATCTTTGCGGGGCATGCGGCATTTTTCAACGCAGATGCGGGTTAAAAATCTTTCTTGTTCGCGAATTAATTCTAAATTTAAACGTAAGCGGCCGGTTAAGCGGTTAAATTCTTGGGTGGCGAGCTTGAAGAGTAAAAAGTTTTCTTTGAGTGCGGCTTTGGCTTTTACGGTTTTTTTGCTATCAATGCCTTCTTTTTTGAGCGTGGCTTTGTAAGCATCAGCAAGTTTTTTGAGTTCGCCAAAGCGTGCTGCGGCTTTTTCTGGGTCAGGGCCTAGGTCCATTTCAACGATATCGCCTGATCCACCTTCTTCGTCATCGTCAGCTTTGGCAGCGGCTGACAGGGGGATATCATCTTCGTTGGTATCGTCTGAGAGCTCGACCAGGGGGATTGCCGCGGTGGTATCTTCTTCATCTGTGAAGCCTGAAATAATTGTTGAGAGTGGGCGCTCTTCTTGTTGTGATTTGTAATATGAATTTAAAAATTGATCAATGACTGTGGGGTAGTCAGAAATAGCATCTAAGACTTGTAGGGTGCCTTCTTCAATCCGTTTAGCGATTTGAATTTCGCCTTGGCGGGTGAGTAGGTCGACGGTGCCCATTTCCCGCATGTACATACGCACGGGATCGTTGGTGCGCCCGAGCTCGTCATCATCAATCACTAGGGCGGTGGGGGTGCCTTCGGGTAGTTCTTCTTCGGAATTGGTTTGCGGGGCATTTTCAAGTAAAAATGGATCGACATCTTCGAGTGAGGAAAATACGGGGATTGACATATCATTGAGCGCGCTAACAATGCCATCAATTTGCTCGGGGTCGGTGAGCTCGGCGGGCAATTGCTCGTTAAGATCCGCTAGCGTTAGATAGCCTTGTTCTTTGCCTAGGGCAACGAGTTCGCGAATTTGTGCGAGGGTGAGCTCGTCGAAATGATCTTGATTAAATGCGTTCATAGTGTTCCTCGTTTTAAACCCTTGGATTTTACTCGCTTTAGGCCTTTTCGGCAAGTTCTTTGGCGAGCCCTGTGTAGGTATCTGGTGTTAATTTTAATAAGCGTTCTTTGGCATTCTCTGGAATATTAAGCTCTTTTACAAAAGCCTGATAAGCTTTTTGATCTAAGCCTTGGCCGCGTGTGAGTGCTTTTAGTTTTTCGTACGCATCTGCGACTTCGTAGCGGCGCATCACTGTTTGTACAGCTTCGGCTAAAACTTCCCAATGTTGATTTAAGTCCGCAGCTATAGTTATGGGGGCGAGCTCTAGTTTATTCAAGCCCGTGAGTAAGGCTTCATACGCAATAACAGCATAAGCAAAGCCTGAGCCGATATTTCTTAAGACGGTGGAGTCGCTTAAATCCCGCTGTAGGCGTGAAATTGGAAGTTTGGCGGCCATATGCTCGAATAAGGCATTGGCTACGCCTAAATTGCCCTCGGCATTTTCAAAATCAATGGGGTTGACTTTGTGGGGCATGGTGGAAGAGCCCACTTCATTGGCTTTGAGTTTTTGGGTAAAGTAGCCCAAAGAGATGTAAGTCCACATATCTCGGCACAGATCTATGAGGAGGGTGTCGATGCGGCTGATGCTATGAAATAGCTCGGCTAAATAGTCGTGGGGCTCGATTTGAGTGACATAGGCATTGTAAGTTAAGCCCAGGCTATGCACAAATTTTTCAACAACCTTATCCCATGCTATTTCAGGATAGGCGATGAGGTGGGCGTTAAAATTGCCCACTGCGCCGTTGCACTTGCCTAAGATTTTAATGTTTTTAAGTTTTTGAATTTGGGTTTCCAGTCGTGCTAAAAATACTGCAAACTCTTTACCCATGCTCGTTGGCGTTGCCGATTGTCCATGGGTGCGTGCGAGCATTGCGATGGCTGCGTAGTCATGGCTTTTTTGCCGTAAGAGTGTGGTGATTTTGGTATGTAAAGGCAGAAGGGTGTCGCTGATGCCGGCTTTGACCATTAAGGCATAGGCTAGGTTGTTAATGTCTTCGGACGTGCAGGCAAAGTGCCAAAAGCTTTTGAGAGTGTTTAAATCTGGATGGGCTTCGCAGAATTGTTGTAAAAAATATTCTACCGCTTTGACATCGTGATTGGTGCTTTGCTCAATGATTTTGACTTTTTCGGCATCGCTTAGGCTGAAATCTTGTGCGAGTTGGTCGAGTGGTCCAAAATTAATAGGAGTGGCTGTGGCGATTATTTTTTCATGATACAGGTGTTTTAGCCAAGAAATTTCAACGATGACTCGATATTTGATGAGGCCAAACTCGCTAAATATGGGCTGCAAGGCTTGAATTTTTTTGGCATAGCGGCCATCAAGAGGAGAAATTGCAAGTAAATTCGCGGTCATAAGAGATTCCATTTGCTAGTTTCTGGTAAAAAACATACAATAAGCGGACTTATTTTAGGAGGTATTATACACGTCATGGACAAAGAATCGAAAGTTATAACACATGCAGAGTTGCTAAAAACAGTAGTTCAGCTCTTAGAAGATAAAAAAGCCGAAGACATGGTGGTGCTCCATGTGCGTGATTTAACAACGGTTGCTGATGATATGATTGTGGTCACGGGCACCTCTAATCCGCATTTGCGTGCGATGATGAATCTTGTGGTTTCTGAGCTTAAAAAACTTGGGGTGGTCATTTTAGGTGTTGAAGGGGATCAAAATGGCGAATGGATTTTGGTTGATTTGGGCACTATTTTGGTGCATTTGATGTTGCCGCAAGTTCGTAAATATTATGAGCTAGAAAAGCTGTGGTCGGTACACCCCGAGTAGTTTGCTCATCTTTTTAATTTAAAGCATTTTAAATTTATTTTAAAATTTATTTTTTGAATTTAACATGGGTTTTATGCATGGAATTTGCATTTGGGATTTTTTTGTATTATTATGGTCGTGCAAAAGTTTTCGGCTTTGATTAGCTTCCGTAGCGTGAGAGACTGCGTAAGTGATCCGAGGTAACTTTATGAAGATGTTTGGGTTTAGACATATTTTTGTGGAAGTACATTAGGGATGTGAAGGCCGGTTCATTACCGCTTAATGCTGGGAGGCGTCGTGTTAATATTAACAAGAAAAGTAGGTGAGTCGTTGGTGATTGGTGATGATGTTGTAGTGACATTATTAAGCATCAAAGGCAATCAGGTGCGTTTGGGTATTAAGGCTCCGCAAAATGTTTCCGTGCATCGTGAAGAAATTTATCATCGTATCTGCGATACACTCAAGCAATTTGGGGATGATGGTAGTGTTCTTAAAAAAGAAACGTTAGATGTTTCTGTGGTTGTGAGAAAAGAGGCTGCTGACGCATAAAGCTTAAAATTATCCTTAAGACAAGATTTTTCTTGACGAATTGCCTTTTTTAAGCAAGAATTCCCATCCGGTCCTGGGAAAGTGTATGGATCGTGTTATATCCGGAGAGGTGGCCGAGTGGTCGAAGGCGCTCCCCTGCTAAGGGAGTATACGGTCAAAAGCTGTATCGAGGGTTCGAATCCCTCCTTCTCCGCCAGCCTTCGCCCTTTGGGCTTCGGCTCGGCAAGCCGGTTTTAATTCGGCAAGCCAGCTTTACTTTGGCAGGTTGGATTCACTGAGTAGGTGTTTGATCCTATGAAAAACTTAAAAAAAAATATTGGTATTCTTCTTGCTGTCCTCTTGATCATGGCGCTTAGCTGTGGCGCTTATTATGGTTACTTGCGGCTATCGGGGAATATTCATACCGTTATTCCTGGTCAGGTGTATCGCTCGGCCCAGCTGTCGCCTTCGCAGTTGCAAGCGGTTATTGATGAGCATCATATTAAAGCTATTATTGATCTAGCACCTAATTTTGGCGGGCATTCAGAGGAGCTTACTGTTGCGGCTCAAAACCATGTGGCTCACTTTGATTTGGGTTTAAGTGCCTATACGGATCCAACGCCTTCGCAGTTAAAACAACTCGATAACTTAATCCGAGTTGCGCCAAGGCCGCTCTTGATTCATTGCGGTTATGGTGTTGATCGGACTGGTCTTGCTTCTGCCATGGCTTTAGCGCTGACGCCTAACTATCCAGATTGGAAAATCAAGTTACAGTATTCGTTGTTTTATTTTGCGTTGAGTCCGCATTCCATCGGCAAAACTGTGATGGGTGCTTATTTTGCTAATCTCTTAAAGCAAAACCTGCCGAGTACGCCAGCGCGTTTTCAGGCTTGGGTGCAGAGTCAAAATTAGGATTTATTGTTTTTTATTTTAAGCGTGAGAGCATAGCGTCATGATTCCCAATGTAAAGAAGGCAATCATTTGCTCACTCAAGGCATCCTTGCTTGATACGCCTTTAGGGCCGATGATCGCTATTGCTAGTGAGGCTGAATTGTATCTACTTGACTTTCTTGATCGCCGAGGTTTTGAGCGTGAGATTGAGCGTTTGCGCCAAAGAACTAAAGCGGTTGTTCTGCCTGGAGAAACAGCGCCCATTCAATCGATTCGTGCTGAGCTGGAGGCCTATTTTTCCGGTCAGCTGACCCAATTCAAAACGCCTTTATGTCTACTGGGGTCCCCGTTTCAGCAACAAGTCTGGCGCGCGTTGCAGAGCATTCCTTTCGGGGGCGCTTGGTCTTATCGTGAGTTAGCTGTAAACATCGGTAGGCCTTTGAGTTGCCGTGCCGTTGCTAATGCCAATGGCGCCAACCCGCTTTCTATTGTCATTCCTTGTCATCGAGTCATCAATACAGGCGGTGCCTTGGGAGGCTATGGTGGTGGGGTTGCACGTAAGCAGTGGTTGCTTAATCATGAACTTGCTTTTCGACAACGCGCTAGTAATCTTGCCTAAACCCCATAATCCATGCTATACTTACCCATATCTTAAATTTATAGAGGTTGTCATGGCGCGTATTACTGTTGAAGATTGTTTGAAAAAAATGCCCAATCGTTTTGAGCTAGTGCTTGCTGCGAGTAAGCGTGCGCGCCAATTGTTGACGACTGGTGAAGAGCCTACCGTGCCTTGGGATAATGATAAGGCAACAGTTGTGGCCTTGCGTGAAATTGCTAATGGTAGTGTGACTGGTAGCATATTAAATACTGATAACGAGTAGTTAATCCTTTTCTTTTAAAATTTTTATAAATACCTGATAATAGGCATTATTCTTTTGCTTTAAAATAACGGGGATCATCGTGTTTATTTTTGCGCCGTTGCAACAACGTCTTGCGCTTTATTTAACGCCTGCTGAAATTAAAGAGATTGCTCGTGCTTATCTTTTTGCGGCGGATGCGCATGAGGATCAATTTCGCTCTTCTGGTGAATGCTATATTACCCACACGGTTGCAGCCGCTTGCATTTTGGCGGATATGCATCTTGAT
Organism: uncultured Thiotrichales bacterium; assembly: GCA_903870015.1. Lineage (GTDB taxonomy): Bacteria > Pseudomonadota > Gammaproteobacteria > Francisellales > CACEW01 > CAIQBE01. The sequence continues at coordinate 23,961 of CAIQBE010000020.1, read as the reverse complement.
ATTGAGACCATTATTGCTGTGCTGTTGCACGATGTGCTTGAGGATACTCCTGTGACATCGATGGAGTTGACCGCAGCCTTTGGTTCAAAAATTACTGAGTTAGTTGAAGGGGTGAGTAAGCTCACCAAAATGAATTTTGAATCTAAGCAAGAAGCGCAGGCGGAAAATTTCCGTAAAATGATGTTAGCGATGACCGAAGACATTCGCGTTATTTTGATTAAAATGGCTGATCGGTTGCACAATATGAGTACGCTGCAAAGCCTTGCGCCCTCAAAGCGTCAGCGTATTGCCAAAGAGACTTTAGAAATTTATGCGCCGATTGCCCATCGTTTGGGCTTAAATCAAATGAAGATCATGCTTGAGGATTTAAGTTTTAAGGCGATTTATCCTTGGCGCTATCAGGTGTTAAAAGAATCGGTGCGTACCGCTAAGGGCCATCGACAAAAATTGTTTGAAAAATTAGAAAAGGCTTTGCATCAAGGTTTAGAGCGTTTTGGTGTAGCATCAAATCATATCTATGGTCGTACTAAAAGCCTTTACAGTGTTTATTCTAAAATGAAAGATCGTGGCGTACCTTTTGCCGAAATTATGGATATTTATGGCTTTCGTATTATCGCCCGCGATGTGTTTGATTGCTATCATGTTTTGGGAGCAGTTCACAGTATTTTTAAGCCTATTCCGGGCAAGTTTAAAGATTATATCGCTATTCCCAAGGCCAATGGTTATCAGTCCTTGCATACGATTTTGTTTGGACCTTTTGGCGTGCCGATTGAAATGCAGATTCGCACTGAGCTCATGGATCGGATTGCTGAAAATGGCTTTGCCTCGCATTGGCTTTATAAAGCCCCTGGAGATGAGGCTCAGGTTAATGTGCAGGCACAAAAGTGGCTGAAAAAAGTGGCAGATATTCAGGCAAATTCGGGCAATTCTTTAGATTTTATTCGCGATATGAAAATTGATTTATTCCCAGATGAGGTGTATGTGTTTACGCCTAAAGGTGAGATTTTATGTTTGCCCCGTGGTTCTAGTGCCTTAGATTTTGCCTATGCCGTGCATACTCAGGTTGGTAGTCATTGCCAAGAAGTGCATGTCAATAAACGTAATGTTCCTTTCAGCTATCCTTTGTTAAATGGTCAAACCGTTGAAGTGAGTACGGATGCAAATGTTCATCCCGATCCCTCTTGGTTAACAATGGTGGTGACGGGGCGGGCTAAATCCGCGATTCGTCATAGCCTGAAAGAGTTGAGTGATCGAGAGGCAGCAGATGTTGATTCAACAGCGCATCATCTTCCTGAAAAGCAAAAAAAGCCGCATTTTGTGATTCATTCAGGCAAGGGTATGAATTTGGAGCTTTCCCGTTGTTGTTATCCGATTCCTGGGGATAGCATTAAAGCCTTGATTACGCCGGCGCACAAAGTGCAGGTGCATGTCACTGAGTGCGAGCATTTAGCTGATTTAGTTAAAAAGAAAAAACATGGTAAGTGGGCTGATGTTACCTGGTCGCAAAATGTTTCGGGATTTTTTCCAGTGAAAGTTCGGGTAGATGCGCATAATAATGTCGGTGTGATTGCCGGTGTTACACGCGAAATTGCTGAGCTAGGGGGGAATATTCGTGAATTCATTATGCATGAATCTTTGACTGACGCTATTCACGCGGATATGATCGTTGAAGTCTTGGATCGTCCGCATTTGGCTAAAATTATTCGCCATGTTCGTCGTTTAACCTATGTAAAAAAAGTGGCCAGGGTTTTGAATTAATACGATGCTGCTTAAGTTACGGTGAAAATGGGTTCTTATGGTTTTTCAAGTATAAAATACCTATTTTTTTCGGATGCAGCTGCAGTGAGGTGCCCATTATTCTGTATTCCAACGGGGTCTGTATTGTTATAGTACACAGGTATTCCGTCAATAACATAATGACAATAATTGCCTGCGCACAGTACTTCGCTTGGATCAATCAGCATGAGGGTTGGGTGTTTTTTCTTTAAATCTAAGATCAAGTTTCTAGTTGGTTTGTGCGCTATGATCCCCTGATGCTAATAACATTGCTTCTCTTCTCAAATACATTTAGCAAAAATTTTTAGTGTTACAATTTTAGTGAGTAGGTGTATGATGCATTAAGGCAAAATTTGCTGCGCCTTGTAGGCCGATTTGCGTATCTAGCACAATATAAATGGGTAGGGTTGATAGCAAATTCGACATCCGGCCTTTGTCATTGTAAGCTCTTAAAAACCGACCATCGGTTAGTTGTGGTAATAATTTTGGCGCAATGCCACCGACAATGTAAATGCCAGAATAGGGTAGTGTGGTTAGGGCTAAGTTGCCGGCAGAGGCGCCATAAATACGAATAAATAAATCTAAAGCACGTGCGGCCATGGCGTCATGATGTTGTGTGGCATATTCGCTGATAATGGCTGGGGCGTCGTCGCTGTTCAGTAGTGCGGCTTTTAAGGTTGGATTTTCCTGTTCATTGGCGAGAGGGTGCTCGCGAACAAAGTGGTAGATATTCACTAAGCCTTGACCGGATACTAAGCGTTCGATCGATACGCGATGTAATTTTTTACGTAAATGCTGCAATAAGGCGATTTGGATATCATCCGTTGGTGCAAAATCAACATGGCCGCCTTCGGTGGGAATTACATAAAAGTGCTTGCCGTCAAAGACGCTGATACCAACGCCTAAACCAGTCCCTGCTCCAATAATAGCCCGAGTTTTTTCTTTGACGAATTCGCCGTTTTGTAAGGTGTGAATCTCTTCTTTTTTTAGAGTATCAATGCCGTAGCCTATGGCTTCGAAGTCATTGATGAGTTTGACTGAGCTAAAGCCTAAATCTTCACGTAATTTTTGTTCATCGACGTACCAGGGTAAATTGGTAAATTTTACGGTTCCGTGAATAATAGGGCCTGCGACCGCAAAGCAGGTGGCTTTGATGCTCGTTGGTGTGGTGTTATTTTGTGTTAAAAAATGGGTCACAATCGCGGTGAAGCTTGGATATTCTTGATTTAAATATTGCTCACGCGCGATGACTTTAAAATGGTGTTGATCTTTAAATTCAGTTAGTTGTAAGCGTGTTTTGGTGCCACCGACATCACCAGAGAGGATTAGCATGATATGTCCTTTTTGAGTATCCAGGTGCTAAAAGTGTTTAAATCATCAAAAATAGGGTAGGTCTTTTCTAGGTCAGGGTGTTGGGTAAGCGTTCGCAGGCCTTTGCCGGTTCGAACGAGAGCTACTTGCGTGCCCACAGCGAGGCCAGCTTCTAAGTCACGATATGAATCGCCGATGCACCAGCTATTTTTAAGCTTCAGCATATGTTTTTTTTGTGCTTGTAGGAGTAGGCCGGGCTTCGGTTTACGGCAGTTGCATAAGTCATCAGGGCCGTGGGGGCAATATAAAATATCAGTGATAGTGCCGCCTTTCGCGCACACTTGCTTTTTCAGTTCTGTATGCATGGCATTAAGATCAGTGGTTGTTAATAGCCCCCGAGCGATACCGGATTGGTTCGTGATGACAATGACATTAAAGTGCTGGCTTAGGGCGGCCAATGCCTCGATGCTGCCAGGAATAGGATGCCATTCTCTCAGAGATTTGATAAAGGCATCACTATCCTGATTAATTACACCGTCACGATCTACAAAAATAGTGGCAGGGTGTTGAGCTATCAATCCTCAGTGCCTTCCTCGTTGTCTTCAGTACCATCGAGTAAGTTTTTATCTTCAAGATAGTTGTAAAGTGTTTGCGCATGACAGCCGATGAGCTTAGCGATAGAGGCCTTGCTGATTTTGAGTGCTAAGTACTTTTTGATTTCGGGTAAATGTTTGTCCAATTTACGCGATTTGTTACGACGGCCTTTGGGGCGTCCCAGTGGCACACCAGAAAGATTGCGTTTTTCAACAGGTTCAGAGTTGCGCTTGTCTTCATATTCGGATTCGGCTTTTTTGATTGTTTCAAGAAAGGCTTTGGTATCTACGAGTTCTTCTGGGTGAATGATTTTATTTTGTTTTAGCAAATGGAGGTTAATGCCTTTTTTTGCCAAAGCTTCAATAATTTCAAGGAGCTGAGTCACTGAGCGTGAAAGATTGAGTGCTTCGTAGGTTGCGAGTGTTTCGCCTTTTTTCATGGTTTTGATGAGCTCGTTCAGTTCGCGCAATTTCCAGTCAATACGGTTAGGCTGGGGGTCTTCTACTAAAGTTTTAAATTTGATATCCAGTTTTTTTGCTGCGGCTTCTAATTTGAGTTTGTCCTCGTTGTTACCTTCTTCTTTTTCATCGATTGTTAGGTATCCATAGACCATTTTTTTGCTCCTAATGTTACAGTTTAAAGTTCACTTATAGTATTTTAATCGTCATTGTATTAAAAAAATAATGGCATTGCAACGATTATTTACTTGAATTTTCACGCTATTCTCACAAATGTATAGATTATGGCAAAATCTCGGTCAGTGCTTTCACTGAAATACCACTAATTTTTTGTATTTTGCTGAGTAAGGGGCCTGCAAGTTGCTTGCCTAATTCGACACCCCATTGGTCAAACGCATTGATCTCCCAGAATAAGCTTTGTACAAAAATTTTATGCTCATACAGTGCGATCAGTGAGCCTAATGTTTTTGGCGTTAATGCCTCCATAAAGATGAGATTAGAGGGGTGATTGCCGGGGACTAACTTGGCCATGGTTGGGTTTTGTTTGCTGTTGCCATGACTTAAAGCTTCGGCTTGTGCTAGGCAGTTTGCAATTAACGCCTCTTGCTGTTCTTTATGAGGATGGTGGGCGGTGAGTGCCAAAATAAAATCAACAGGGATGCGTAAAGTGCCCTGATGTAATAATTGATGAAAAGAGTGTTGACCATTCGTGCCAACGCCGCCCCACAATACTACCCCAGTTTGATAATCTACGGCTTTATTATCTATTGTTACTGATTTGCCGTTACTTTCCATATCCACTTGTTGCATATAGGTGGGGAAGAGTTCGAGATATTGGTTATAGGCAAGAATTGCATGGCTTTGAGCGCCATAAAAATTTTGATTCATTACACTTAAAAAGGCGAGCAGTATGGGTAAATTTTGTTTGGGTGTTGCCTCTAAAAAATGTTGGTCGAGTTCATGGGCGCCTTTGAGTAATGCATTAAAATGCGTCATTCCTATTTGTAATGCAATGGGTAGGCCGATGCTTGACCATAAAGAATAGCGACCACCGACAAAATCCCACATTTCTAAAAGATGATTTTGGTGAATGCCCCAATTGATGGCTTTTTCAGGTTGTGAAGTAATGCCAATAAAGTGTTGGTGTAATGATGTTTTGGGTAATGCTTTGCTGAGCCAGGCTTTTGCGGTCTGTGCGTTGAGCAATGTTTCTTGGGTGCTAAATGATTTAGAGGCAATGATAAAAAGCGTCGTTTCAGGATTAAGATTTTTTAAAGTTTCGTCAATATCCGTCCCGTCGACATTAGCAACGAAGTGTACTTTTAGGTCGGGGTAATGGTAAGGTTTCAAGGCCGAGACCACCATGCGTGGGCCTAGATCAGAGCCGCCGATGCCTAAATTAACAATGTCCGTGATTATTTTGCCGCTAGCACCTAGCCAAGTTTTTTGATGTAGTTGGGTGACAATAGCGTTCATTTTTTCATGTTCAATGGCTATTTTGGCATTTAAAGCTGGGTCGTTGCTGCCACGTAAGGCGGTGTGTAATACGCTGCGATCTTCGCTTTGATTGATTTTTTCACCAGTAAACATAGCGTGAATCTTCTTTTTTAAATCAACTTGATTGGCAAAGCTTTCGAGGAGTTCAAGCGTAGCCTTGGTGATTGGCTGTCTGCAAAAATCTAAGGTCAGACCGGCTGCGCTTTGTTGATAAGCGGTATAGCGATTTTTTTCTTGTGTAAATAAATCATTCAGCTTGGTTTGCTGCATTTCACTAAAATGCGGTTGAAAGTGGTTTTTAAAAAGTTTGAACATAGGTCACAGCTTCTCTTCTTTTTTAGGCCGTTTTTTTTTGTAGGCGTGATACATGACAAACTCATATGTGGCGGGGAGCATTGAGACGACAATGATGATCGAGATAACGAGGGAGAAGTTTTTTTGTACCCAAGGCATGCCCCCAAAATAATAGCCTGCCAGTGTAAATAATCCTACCCAGAGCGATGCGCTTGCAAAGCTGGCTAATAAAAATCTGCGATAGAGCATGTGACTAAAGCCGGCAAAGAAGGGGATGAAGGTGCGTAGCAATGGTAAAAAACGGGCAAAAACAATCGCCATGACGCCATATTTTTCATAGAAGTTTTCGGTGGCTATTAAATATTGGGGCTTAAAGATTTTAGGGTAGCGTTTACAGATGCGTCTGCCAATCAAGCGTCCGATCCAATAATTACTGTTATCTCCTAAAAAAGCAGCAATAATAAATAAGCAGATAATGACAAAAATATTATAGTTTGTTGTTGCAAATACTAGGCCACTGGCAAATAATAATGAATCGCCTGGTAAAAAAGGTGCGACTACTAGGCCGGTTTCAGCAAAAATAATTAACATCAGAATGGCGCAGGTAAAAAAGTGGTATTGTTCTACCATTTGTCCGACGTAGAGATTAAGGTGCAGGACAATATCAATAATTTGGTGTATGTGATCCATAAAAGTGGCAATGTTAGGTTTGGCTTATTTTGCAATAATTTAAGGCTTATGTATACTGTGCTCATTTACAATAAAATATTGCTGCATAACTCCGGCATCATCCTCCGCAATTTTTTTTCCAAAAATTCGAAGGATGATGCCGGTGGGGTATACCAGGGTTATCCAGCAGTCTTAAATAAGGGAGTGACTAAATGAAAATTTTAACCGTGGATTATCATGATACAAATGCGCCAGAGCAGTTTGCTTTGTCTTTACAAGAGACGGGATTTGGCGTTTTAAAAAATCATCCGATTTCTTGGGAGAAAATCCAGGCAGTGTATGCCGAGTGGTTAAAGTTTTTTTATTCTGATGCTAAATTTAATTATCAAGCGAGTTTGAGTGCAGATTCGATTGATCAGAATGGTTATATGCCGCTTGAAATTGCGGAAAAAGCGAAGGGCGCTACTGTGCGCGATATTAAAGAGTTTTATATGTTGTATTTTCCTCATGGGCGCTACCCTCATGAGATTGGTCCGCTCACGCGCGAATTGTTCAATGAGCTTTTTGCTTTGGGAAAAACCTTATTAACCTGGCTTGAGGCCCATATGCCAGAGGCTGCACGTCAAAAATTAGGTCAGTCCTTATCTTCTATGTTATGTATGGAGCAATCGCAATTTCGTATTATTCATTATCCTGGCTTAACTGGGGATGAAGAGCTTCATGCTATTCGTGCGGCTGAGCATGAAGATATTAATTTGATTACGCTATTGCCAGCTGCGACTGAGCCGGGTTTGCAGGTGAAAGGTGCTGATGGTGCTTGGATTGATGTGTTTCCAGAGCCTGGGACTTTGATTGTAAATATCGGTGATATGTTGCAAGAGGCTACAGACTTCTTTTATAAATCGACTACGCATCGGGTGTTAAATCCCGCGGGTACTGATAAAACCAAAGAGCGTTTGTCGATGCCATTATTTTTGCATCCTCATCCTGAAGTCGTGCTTTCTGATCGCTACACTGCGCAAAGCTATTTGATGGAGCGCTTGCGTGAGCTCGGTACTAAAAAAGATAAGATGTAACGCCGATGCAAGCGTTTTTGGCGCTTGCATGGGTCTCATTTAGTTATCCCTAGAATGGTATGTCATCGTCCTCAAATTTTCCGTCCATATCAGGTGGTGCGGATGTTGGCATTGGGGGTTGTTGTGCTGATTTTGCTGCGCTTTTTGGTGCAGCCGCTGCTGCGGGTTTAGGAAATGATGCGCCATCATCCATGCCGTCATCGCGTCCGCCGGCGCCATTGCCGCCTAAAAATTGCATTTCATTTGCGACAATTTCTGTTGTGAAGCGATCTTGGCCTGACTGGTCTTGCCATTTGTTTGTGCGAATACGGCCTTCGATGTAAATTAATTTGCCTTTTTGTGCATATTGTCCTGCAACTTCAGCAAGTTTATTAAATAACACCACGCGGTGCCATTCGGTGTTTTCGATAAATTGTCCGCTAGTTTTGTCTTTGTAGCCATCATTCGTCGCCAGGCGTAAGTTTGTGACTGCGCCACCACTTGGCATGTAGCGTACTTCAGGGTCCGCGCCTAGGCGGCCGATTAAAATGACTTTGTTAAGCGTTCCTTTTGACATAATATTACCCATCTAGTTGTTTAAAATACCATCAGTATACACTGATCTTTTTTGAAAATGCAAGTTATTATAACGGATTGGTGCTTCAAGATGCGAGCTGCGCATAGGTTTTTAAATTATGGTATAAGCGTTTTCTTAGCGCGTGGATGAGCGGCTTCGTAGGTTTTGAGTAGATTTTGAAAATCTAGGTGGGTGTAAACTTGTGTCGTGCTGATATCGCTATGGCCTAATAATTCCTGTACAGCCCTTAGGTCGCCACTGGATTGTAGTAAATGTGTGGCGAAACTGTGGCGAAATTGGTGTGGGTGCAGTTTCATGCCGCATAATTCGCCCCAGCGGGCAAAACGTTGTTCAACGGCTCTCGGGGTTAAGGGTTTTCCAGTTTTACCGACAAATACAATGCTATGCTCACCGCGTAAAAAATTCGGGCGGATGGTAAGCCATGCTTCCAGGCGGGTGCGTGCGGTTTTGCCAAAAGGAATGAGGCGCGTTTTGTTGCCTTTTCCGGTAATTCTTAAGGTTTGCTCGTTCCAGTCGATTTCAGGAAGTTGTAAATTAGTAATTTCAGAGAGTCGCAGGCCTGAGGCATATGTCAGTTCTAGCATTGCTAAGTCCCTTACGGCGAGTGGGTCATCATCTTGGTAGTTGAGTAAAAATCCTGTTTCTTCTACTTGTAGCGCATCGGGTAAGCGTCGTTCGGATTTAGGTGCGCGTAGGTTAATGGCTGGGTTTACTTTGGCTTTATGTTCTTTCATTAAAAATTGATAAAAAGAGCGTACGGATGAGAGCATGCGCTGTAAACTCTTGGCAGCAAGATTGCGTTCGCGGCCGTGGGCGAGCCATATTTGTAATATTTTGGCATCGACATTTTGCCAGGCGGTGATTTTGCGACTTTCTAAAAACTTAAGGCAGTCATCAAGATCCCTGGAATAGGCGCTGCGGGTATGTTCAGAGTAATGTTTTTGCGCAAAGAGATAGTCAAGAAATTGGGCGATTTCTTGTTGCATTAATGATCCCTGTGGGTAGCAAAATCAAGTAACAATATTAAAAAGTCGGCCTGTGTCGCAAAAGAGGTGAGCAAAGCTTTGGCTTTATGATAGAGCTCATCGCGGTGTTTTTTTGCGCCTTCTACGCCCATGATGCTTGGGTACGTGAGTTTATTGAGGTTTTGGTCTTTTAGGGCGGTTTTGCCTAAGCGAGTTGTTTCGCCTTCAACATCAAGAATATCATCTTGAATTTGAAAAATCAGTCCAAAGTATTGTGCGAATTTTAATAGTCGAGTTTCATCATCTGCGCTGGCTTCTGCATAAATAAGTGGTAATTTGATACATGCCTCAATGAGTTTGCCAGTTTTAAGCGCATGTAAATGTTCTAGCCCCGCCAGCGTTAGCGTGTTTTTATCAGGATTAACATCAAGATATTGTCCGGCGCACATGCCGCGAAACCCTGCGGAATCACTTAGTGCTTTAATGGCTTTTAGGCGTTTTAGGCTGCTAAAGTGTGGTGTGATCACGCCTGCGAGTAATTCGTAAGCAGCAGTGTTGAGGGCGTCGCCGGCAAGGATAGCATTAGCTTCTCCAAAAGCTATGTGTGACGTTGGTTTGCCTCTTCTTAAGGTGTCGTTATCCATGGCGGGTAAGTCATCATGAATCAGCGAAAAAGCATGGGTCATTTCGATGGCTGCGGCGTAAAGGTCAAGTTCGGCCTCGGGGATGTTATACAGAATGCCTGTGGCAATGCAAAGCATGGCACGTATGCGTTTGCCTCCATCCAGTAGGCTGTAGAGCAGCGCTTTGTGCCACTCAGTAAATTCATGCTCTTTGGCATCAATAAATAAAAAAGTCTGAAAGACTCGCTCTACGCGGGTATTACAAATGGCTTGAAAGCGTTTAAGTGGACTCATGATTTTGGCTTAATAAAGTGATTTTTTGTTCGGCCGTGCTTAGGGTTTTTTGACATAGGCGGACTAATTTGACGCCTTCTTCGTAAAGTTTGATTGAGTCATCTAGAGTCAGTGCCCCGCCCTCAAGGTGAGTATTGATCAGTTCTATGCGCGCCAGGGCTTCTTCGAAGCTAAAGTTTTTTTCTTTGGTTGACATGATTTATTTTCGTATTTTCTGTCTCGTCATTCTAGCATACTTTTTTTAAAAAATGATTCATGACGATGATTTCGTGCAATGTGAGTAAAAATAAGCTATTCTATGATAAATAATTTATGGTTTTTAAAGGTGATTGATGAAGAAGGATACCGCGCTAATGTAGGCATTATCTTGTTGCATCCTAAGCAGCAGAAGGTTTTATGGGCGCGGCGTATTCGCCAGACATCGTGGCAGTTCCCTCAGGGGGGCTTAAATGATGGTGATTCGTCCCTGTCAGCTTTGTATCGGGAGCTTTGGGAAGAGGTGGGTTTGCGGCCAACTGATGTTGAAGTGGTGGCGTCGACCAAAAGTTGGTTTAAGTATCGTTTGCCGGAAATGTTGTTGCGTAAGACTGATTCTACTTATATTGGTCAAAAGCAAAAGTGGTTTTTGCTGCGTTTGCGTGGGGCTGATACTAAGATCAATTTAAATGCGACTTCTAGTCCTGAATTTGATGATTGGCGCTGGGTTGAGTTTTGGTACCCTTTAAATCAGGTCATTGCATTTAAGCGTCATGTTTATCGTAAAGCCTTGGAAATGTTCTACCCTCTGCTTAAAAAAGAGAGCCGATACAAGAAGCGCTTGACTTTTCGCCCAAAAAGGTTCACAATTCCGGGTTCTGAAAAGAAAGATTAACTTTAACTGGAGTTTTTAAGTGGCAAATATTAAATCTGCAAAAAAACGCGCGATTCAGTCCGAAGCGCAGCGTCAACACAACGTAGCAATGCGCTCAATGATGCGTACCTACATTAAAAAGACTTTAAAAGCCATCAAAGAGGGCGGCAAAACCGCTGCTGAGACTGCTTTTAACGAAATGCAAAAAGTGTTGGATCGTTATGCACATAAAGGCATTATTCACAAAAATAAAGCCAATCGCCATAAAAGTCGTTTAGCGGCTCAGATTAAAGAATTGAAGTAATATCGTTATTTTGGTTATAAAAAAGGGCCCTTTGAGGCTCTTTTTTTTGTTTAAAATTTAAGAAAATTGATTCTTAAAGCCCATGTATCATTGTTTGCTTTTATAAGTGTATTGGGTCCATTATAATCATTACAACTAATAAAAATTAGAGGGTGTAATGCGAGCACTGAAAAGGCAGTTGGCTGTGGCTGTGGCGATGGCATCGGTTATGTTGTTGGTTGGCTGCTCTCATATTCCTAGTATGTATGCTCCTTATCCTCAGCAAATGAAGCCTATTCGTCAGGTTACTCAGCAGGGTAATGAGGGGGCTGCTGTGCAGGCGTTGCAACCTGCGTTGAAAAGCGATGATTGGCAATTATATAGTTTGGAGACTGCTCGTTTACTTCAGTTACAAGGGGATTATCCCAGTAGTATCAGTCTCTATGATAGAGTGGTAGGTTCTGCTACCCAATCTATGCTGCGTGGCGATCATCAGGGGTTTTTTGCGATGTTCTTTTCTGGGGGGCTTTACGATGGTAGTGCGCGCCCCTATCAAATTCCGCCTTATGAGTTGATTTTAGCCTATCAGAATGATGCGTTTTCCTATCTCGCTACTGGTAATGTTCAGACATCATTGGTTGTTTTCCGTCAGGTCAATGCTTTGGAGGATTATTTGGATGCAAATTATCTGAATGACATTAATAAAATGAATCAAGATTTTGATGAGGATTCGATTCTTCATGATGGGCCATCGTATCAAAATTTGATCGCTAATACCTATAAACCTGCCTCTGTTAGCTGGTCCATTCAAAATGGTTTGATCGATTTAATTGCCAGTTTTGTTTTTTTTAATACAGGTGATTTTAGTACTGCTCAGCAAGAGTTACAGCGAGCTCAGGCACATTCTCCTGTTGCTATGAGGCAGTTTATGATGACAAAGCTTCCCGATGCTCATGCGCGTAACTCACAAGTATGGGTCTTGTTAGAGCAAGGTTTTGTGCCTCTGCGTCAGCAAAAAAACTACACTTTTTATACTTCAGTATGGGTGGCGGGCCATTCTTATAATTTGCGCGCGATTTTTAGTATGCCTATTTATGTGAAATCTATGCCAGCATTAGGTAATTTTAGTGTTGCTGCTAGCGGTGTGCGTTCTGATTTTGTGCCGCTTTTAAATATTGGAGATTTGGCTGCTGCTTCTTTGCGAGAGCGCTATATGTTGTATCTTAGTACGGCAGATATGCAAGTGGCCTCACAGGTGTCAGATATTAGGTCTGATGTTGTGGCGTTATCAAAGACTAAAGAAGATACCCCGCAGCGTTTTGATGCACGGAATCAGGTGCGTTATGATGAGTATCCTCGTGTTACTCCGGCAGATTTACGCTCTTGGTCTACTTTGCCAAATGATATTCAGTTGGCAAAGCTTGAGTTGCCTGCTGGTAGTCATGCCATTAAGGTGCAAGATAAGGCTCACGTAGTTGTGGCGGGTTGCTCAATTAAAGTGGCTCGTGGCAAAATCGCTTTGGTATGGGTAAATCTGCAGACCCAGCAATCTCTTTGTTTGCAGTTGCTTTAATTTTCAAGCAGGAAGGTTAATTGAGTCTTGGATCCTGACGCCCCAAGGGTTTCTTGGGGATCAGGACGGCGAATTTTTTAGGCCGTTATGTACAGCTCAGGTCGACGACTGTTGCAGTTTTGTTGTGCTTGCGGCTTTGTCTTTATCTGTCTCAGTTGCTGTTGGCGTTTTTGGGGTTTCGTCGCTGTTCCAGCCTGGAGGGTCTGATACCGGTTGACGGGCCATTAGGGCGTCGACCTGGCTGGCGTCTAGGGTTTCGTATTTCATTAGGGCTTCAGCCATCGAGTGTAAAATATCAACATTGTCGGCCAATAATTGTTTGGCGCGATTGTAATTGTCTTCGATAACTTTACGCACTTCTTCGTCGATGATTTTTGCGGTTGAGTCTGAGAATTCTCTTTGGCCGCCGCCCATGCCCATGGATTGGCCGAGGAAGGGTTGGTCGTGATCTTCGCCGTATTTGAGTGGGCCTAGGCGCTCTGATAATCCCCATTTGGTGACCATGCTGCGCGCGATTTCGGTGGCTCTTTGGATGTCGTTAGAGGCCCCCGTTGTGACTTTATGTTTGCCAAAGATCAGCTCTTCTGCCAAGCGACCGCCGTAAAGGCTGGAGAGTTGGCTCTCTAAGCGTTGTTTGCTATAGCTCACGCGATCTTGCTCAGGTAAGTACATGGTAACGCCCAAAGCGCGGCCACGGGGGATAATCGTTACTTTGTAGACGGGGTCATGATCAGGCACCAAGCGGCCGATAATGGCGTGGCCGGATTCATGATAAGCCGTGAGTTTTTTCTCTTCAACGGTCATGGCCAATGACCGGCGTTCGGTGCCCATGAGGATCTTATCTTTGGCTTCTTCAAAATCAGACATATCGACTTTTTTCTTGCGACGGCGTGCAGCCAAGAGTGCGGCTTCGTTAATTAAGTTAGCAAGATCAGCCCCTGAAAATCCTGGGGTGCCGCGGGCGATGAACTCGATTTTAACATCATCGCTCGTGGTGATTTTGCGAATATGAACCTTGAGGATTTGTTCGCGACCTTTAAGATCAGGCAAGCCGACAGTCACCTGACGGTCAAAGCGACCTGGGCGCAATAATGCGGGGTCAAGCACGTCAGGGCGGTTGGTGGCGGCGATGACGATCACGCCTTGGTTTTCAGCAAAGCCGTCCATTTCCACCAATAATTGGTTTAGGGTTTGTTCGCGTTCATCATGACCACCGCCCATGCCAGTGCCGCGATGGCGGCCAACGGCATCGATTTCATCGATAAAGATAATGCAGGGCGCGCGCTTTTTGGCTTGTTCAAACATGTCGCGGACACGTGAGGCGCCAACCCCGACAAACATTTCGACGAAGTCAGAGCCAGAAATAGAAAAATAAGGTACTTTGGCTTCGCCAGCAATCGCCCGTGCAAGTAAGGTTTTACCCGTCCCTGGTGGGCCAATCATCAGTACGCCATGAGGGATTTTGCCGCCGATTTCTTGATAGCGCTTTGGATCTTTTAAGAAGTCTACGATCTCGCCGACTTCTTCTTTGGCTTCATCAATTCCTGCCACATCAGCGAGGGTGACTTTGACTTGATCTTCACCCAAAAGCTTGGCGCGGCTTTTACCGAAAGAAAAGGCACCGCCTTTGCCGCCGCTCATTTGCCGCATAAAGATATACCAGATGCCCACAAAGATCAGTACTGGTAAAATATAGCTAAGAAAGAATTTAACTAAGAAATTAGGCTCTTCGATCGGGGTGACTTTGACATCCACATTATGATCAATCATCCGATCGGTCAAGAAGGGGTCTACCCAGGGCATGTAGGTGACAAAATGATTGTTATCGACCGTATCACCCGTCAAGGTTAAGCCATTGATAGTGACATCTTTGATTTGGCCGCCATTAATTCCTTGGACAAAAGTGGAGTAATCCATTTTTTGCGCGTCTTGCGTTTTATCGCCGTTTAAATTGTTAAACAGAAAAAATAACACGGTAATCACCGCAGTCCAAAGCACTATCGTTCGTAACGTATCGTTTTTCATAAGCCTACCTGTTTATTAACATTCAAATAATAACATAAAGTTATGTGAAGTTCATCTGCGTGAGGGTTTTGGGATTGCTTTTTAAGTCGCGACTTTCTTTAGCCATTCTTGTGCATGCTTTAAAGCGTCTTTTGTCACTTCTTGTCCGCTTAGAATTTGTGCCAGTGCCTTGGCACGGCCTTCTAAATCCAAGGGTGTGGCGGAAGTGTTGGTGGAATCCTTGCTTTGATGCTTTTCTACTAATAGATGTTGATGAGCGTAGACCGCGACTTGAGCTAGATGGGTGACCGAGACTACTTGCATTTTTTTGCCAAGATCGCGCAATAATTGGCCGATCATTTCAGCCACAGCGCCGCTGACGCCGACATCGACTTCGTCAAAAATTAAGGTTGGGACTAACGAAGTTTCACCTGTCAGTAGGGCGATGGCTAGGCCAATCCGGGATAGCTCGCCGCCTGAGGCGACGTCGCTCATCGAGGCTTCGGCTTGGCCGGGATTTAGTTGGGCGCGAAATTCAATATGGTCCATGCCATTAGCTTGCATAATTTCTTTAGTTTCTAGATTAATCGCAAATTTGCCCTGGGGCATGCCGAGTTTATGGATGTATTGATTGACCTTGGTGCTTAAGGTTGCTGTGGTTTTTGCCCGAAGCTGGCTTAATTCTTTGGCGGCCTTGAGATAATCGGTTTCGGCTTGTAGCTGTTGTTGCTCTAGTTTTTTGATATCAGCGTCAAGATTGAGATTTTGATTTTGTGAGTTTTTAAGTGCCTGGTAATGTTCAAATAATTGCTCGGGCTGGACATGATGTTTGCGTGCCCCGAGGTGCAAGGCATCGATGCGGTTTTCGATGTCTTTTAGTTTTTCAGGGTCAAGTTCAAGATGTTCATGAAAATCTTTGATATCCATGACCGCTTCTTCAATCAACGTATAGGCTTCATTAAGTAGCGTATTGGCATTACCTAGGCTTTTGCTAAATTGGGTTAAATGCTCCAGCTCTTTGTGAGCGCCTTTTAATTCGCCTAAGACTGAAGGCTCATTGTCGCGTAGCATGTTAATGACAAAGCCGCTTTTGCTTAAGAGCTCCTGTGCATTAGAGAGTTGTTTTTGTTCTTCATAAAGTTGATTGAGTTCACCGGCTTCGAGATTTAATGCATCTAATTCAGCGAGTTGATATTCCAATAGTTTGTTGTTATCTGCGCTTTTGCTCGCGGCGTCTTTTAGTTCTTTTAGGCGCATGCAGATATCTTGGTGGCTGCTAAAGAGTGTGCCAACGTTATCTAGTTGCGCATCGTGTTTACCATAGCGATCGACTAAGGCCAATTGGGTTTCGGTTTTTAATAAAGTTTGATGTTCGTGCTGGCCGTAGAATTGCACTAAGTATAAGCCTAGTTGTTTGAGCTTTTGTAAAGTAACAGGGCTATCGTTAATAAATGCGCGCGAGCGGCCTTCTTTGCTTAAGATACGCTTGAGATAGCATTCGCCATTCTCAAATTCGATGCCGGTTTCTTCGGTAAAGGCTGCGAGCTCTTGGTCTTGTTTTAGGGTAAATACAGCGGTGACTTCACATTCAGGCGCATTGGTACGAATAATTTTGCCATCAAAACGGCCGCCTAAGACAAAGTTTAAGGCATCTAGTAAAATCGATTTGCCCGCGCCAGTTTCACCTGTGATGACATTGAGGCCCTCATGGAAGCTCACGGAAATTTTATCAATAATCGTAAAGTTGCGGATGAGTAGTTCTTGTAGCATAGCGACTTCTCGGTGTTTTAATGTAAATAAATTTCTTCTGCCGGTGCGCGCATATTGTAATCTGATCCCATCACATGTCCATAGGCGCCAGCATTATCAATCAGAATGATATCATTTTCTTGTGTCTCTGGCAGCAGGCGTGAGAAGGCAAGCGTATCGCCACTTTCGCAAATAGGGCCAACGATATTGGCGGTTTGTGTGCCGGGGGCATCAATATGGCTTAGGTTGGCAACAAAATGATAGGAGCCATATAGCGCAGGGCGAATGAGTGAATTCATGCCAGTGTCGACGCCAATAAAATGCACATCGTCTTTGGTTTTGATTTGGGTAACGCGGCTTAAAAGCACGCCAGCTTGTGCCACTAAAAAGCGCCCGGGCTCAAGCCAGAACTCGAGTTGTGGCGCTTGGGTTTTGACTTCTAAGAGCAGTTCATCGAGCGTTGCCAAATCTAAGTCATGCTGATGTGGTTTTTCTGGAATACCTAATCCGCCACCGATATTGATTTGGCGTAGTTTTGGGAAGTGAGTGCTTAACCCAATTAAAAATTGTGCCGTCTGTTGCCAAATCTGTGGTGTCAAAATCCCGCTGCCGGTATGAGCATGTAGCCCTACGACTTCGATATGATGTTGCTTTGTGAGTGTGAGCAGTTGTTCAAATTGGCTCATGGGGATGCCGAATTTAGAAATACTGCCAGCCGTGCAGACATGCTTATGATGGCCATAGCCTTGGCCTGGGTCGATGCGGGCAATGATTTTTTTATCTTTAAATAATTCGGGCCAATGTTCGATGGGGTAGAGATTATCGATCGTGACATTGACGTTAAAATTCAGCGCCGCCTTATATTCTGCGCGCGGTGCAAAATTTGGCGTGAAGATAATTTTTTGTGGACTAATCTCAGGAAAGAGCGTAAAAATAAACTCGAGTTCTTGGATTGATACGCATTCAAAGCCTAATCCTGCGGCATAAAATTGCTTCAAAATATCCTGGTTATTATTGGCCTTCATGGCAAAAAATACTTGATCAATCGCTTTTAGATTTTTTAATTTATTGACGTTGTTGCCTAAAGTCGCTGCATCATAGACATAGAGCGGGGTTTTGCTTTGGGCAAGACTCAGCAATGCCTGTTGCTTTGGATGCCACCAGCGCTCTTTGATGTTGACGGGTTTTTTGAGATTGATATCGGCGAATAATAATTGATGTAGCTCTGTGACTAAGCTTTCGACTTCATCTTCATCAACAACAAAAGTGAGGTTTAGGTCATTTGCGGCTTGTGAGATTAAATGGATATTGTGTTTTTCAAAGACAGTAAAGGCTTCGCCTAATTTATGAAAAATACCGCGAATATTGCGTCCGACTAAGCTAATTGAAGCACAAGGGCCGATGGCTTTGGCTTTGCAAAAAGTGTTTAAGTCGGTTAAGAGCGCATCGACAACATGCATCTCTTGTGCGCTGGCTTTGAGATCAAGCGATACGGTGACGTTGGCCTCGGATGTTGAAATCAAGTCGATGGATAAGCCGTGGCGTTTAAACGCCGCAAAGACATCCGCCAAGAAGCCGACTTGTTGCCACATGTCGAGGGTTTCGATCGAAATCAAGGTGAGGCTCGTGCGAGTTAGAATCGCTTTGATTTCACCGCTTGATTGTGAGCCGTTGCTTGAGATCAAAGTGCCAGGATGATTTGGGTCAAAGGTATTGGCAATGTAAAGTGGGATGCGATGATATTTGACGGGGAGAATCGCGCGCGGGTGCAATACTTTTGCGCCCATGGCGGCGATTTCTTGGGCTTCATCATAATCGAGCGAATGCAGTAATTGCGCTTCGGGCACTTGATGGGGGTTGGCGGTATAGATGCCAGGAACATCGGTCCA
Organism: uncultured Thiotrichales bacterium; assembly: GCA_903870015.1. Classification (GTDB taxonomy): domain Bacteria; phylum Pseudomonadota; class Gammaproteobacteria; order Francisellales; family CACEW01; genus CAIQBE01. The sequence continues at coordinate 5,479 of CAIQBE010000020.1, read as the reverse complement.
GATTTCGCATTTGACGGCATTTAATTTTGCCGCAAAATACGCACCAGAAGTATCCGAGCCACCACGGCCTAAAATCACGGTTTCCCCTTGGATATTGGCAGCAACAAAGCCTTGGGTGATGATGATGGCTGCTTTTTCTGCATTTAACTTTTGTAATAATTCGTTATCTTTCTCACAGTCACAACGTGCCGATAAGTAGCTGCTGGATTCATTGGCATGCGGATCTTGGCACGAGATTAATAATTGGCGACTGTCATGCCAGGCAATATTCATGCCGTGTTTTTTGAGAAAAGCAGCGCCTAAGCGTGTGGATAAGCGTTCGCCAAAGGCTAGGACTTCAGCGCGTGTTTGTGGGCTAGCTGTAGCATCCGCACTGATTTTATTAGCCAGCAGGCTTAATTCAGCAAGATCTGTATTCACCTCATTCATGCTGACATCAAGATCCGCTGCTAATTTTTGATGGCGTTCGCTGATTTTTGTTAAAATAGGGGTGTGTTGATGCTTTAGCGCTACCACTAAAAGTTGTTCTAATAAATCCGTAATGCCACTAACCGCAGAGCAAATAATGACGGGGCGTAGGCCTTGTTGTAGATGTGCCTTAGTGATGGCATTAATGGTCTGCCAGCAACGCAATTCCGAAACGCTTTTGCCGCCGAATTTAGTGACGATATAAGATGGGCTCATGAATCAATCAGTATGAATTTGCATATAGGCCGTTATATTACGCAAGTATTGGTGTTTGCGCAAGCAGCTTGAGGCTGTCTTTTTCTATTATTTGTGCTAAAATGGACACATAGAAATCTTTTCAAGAGCCTTATGCAATACCAAGAGTTACTGAATCATAAAGCAGAGATTCTGAATATTTTTAAGCAATATGGGGTGACGAATCCGCGTGTATTTGGCTCAACCGTGAGCGGGGTTGCGCACTCAAAAAGCGATATTGATTTTTTGATTACCTGGCCAACGAAGCATAACTTATTGGATCGTATTCAGCTGAAATCTTCTTTAGAGGATCTCTTGCATCAAAAAGTTGATCTTGTCGTTGAGAAAACACTCCACCCACTTATTCGCGATCAGGTCTTGGAGTCCGCAAAACCTTTATGAAAAGTAATCGCCTGTACCTTGAGCATATTCTTGCGTGTATTCATCGCATTGAGCTTTATTCTGAAGGCGGTGAGCAAGTCTTTTTGAAAAATATTCAGGTGCAAGATGCTATTTATCGTAATTTTGAAATTATTGGTGAGGCTAGCAAAAGAGTGCCCGAATCTATCAAAGCAAAAACACCCAATGTACCTTGGAAAAGCATTGCTGGCTTTCGTGATGTTTTGATTCACCAATACGATGGTGTTGATCCTGCCGAAGTGTGGGGCGTGATTCAGGATTTTATGCCCGCGTTAAAAAATGCAGTTCAGCTACTTTTAGAAACTGAAGTGAAATGAGTCTCAGCCTTGCGGTTATTAACGCGCCCCGACTTTGATCAATTGCTTACCCCAGCCGAGTTTTTCACGCCAGATTTCATAGTAATCATAATGCGCAGGGTGGAGGAGTTTTAATAATTTCTCTTGACGTTCAATTTGGATGATATCGCCTAACTCAAGCGTGACGTGGTTTTGGCCATCATAGCTTAAGCGTGCTGCGGTTTTGTTATTGGGTGATAAGCTGATTTCGATAATACTGTCGGCATTAATCACGACCGGCCGGTTGCTCAACGTGTGCGGTAATTTTGGCACTAATAATAAAACATTAAGTGAGGGCGCAATAATTGGCCCACCGGCGGATAGCGCATAGGCCGTTGATCCCGTTGGCGTTGAGATAATTAAGCCATCAGATCGTTGGCTATAGACAAATTGCCCATCGATGCGCAGTTCAAATTCGATCAATTGCGCGATTTCGCCAGGGAAGAGCACGATGTCATTGAGGGCATTATTTTTGAGTTCTTTTTTCTTTTTGCCGTCAATGCCAATGACTTTACCAGTCAATAAAAAGCGTTGTTCTTCAATAAATTCGCCTTCTAAGATTTTGCGTAAATGCACTTTGAAATCTTCAGGGGATAAGTCAGTCAAATAACCCAGTTGCCCGCGATTAATGCCGACAACGGGCACGCCATACAGGGAGGCAATACGCGCTGCCTGTAGTAAATTTCCATCACCACCCACCGCCAAAATTAAATCGGATTTTTCTGCCACTTCATCCATGCTGGCAATGTTGTAGGAAAGATTATGCATCGCCTTGGCTGATTCTTTTTCAATAAGACATTTTAAGCCCCAAACTTCGAGCGTTTGCACAGCATCGCTTAAGGTTTCAGCGACAAGAGGGCTTGTGTGTGTGCCAACGAGGCCGATGGTTTTGAATTGGAAGGGCATGGGGGTCCTTGGTTTTTATTTATCTTGTTAGCATATCATTAATCATGGCTCTTTGAAATTATGGGTATAGCTTTATGGATATAGTTCTGTTGCGTAGCTCGCCCCAGGGCTAGCCCAGCTCGTCGTTCTGATACCGATGCGTAGCATGGGACGTCAGAATCCAGCGTTAATTCTTGACACGATACATATTTATGCTATCGTTACGCGCAGGTCAATTTTAATGGAATTTTTTTATGGATCATTTCTATGCTGCTTTTGTTTATGGGTTTATCTCCCTCTTTTCTATTGTTAACCCTATCGGTATGTCTGCTGTTTTTTTGGCGATGACTCGTAGTTACTCAGATGAAAAGCGTCATCGTACGGCTTATTTGATTGCGCTTTATGGCACTATTTTGTTGATGGCTACTTTTTTTATTGGGCCTTATGTCTTGCGTTTTTTTGGTATTTCTTTGGCGAGTATTCAGGTGGCTGGAGGGGCGTTAGTTTTTGCGACAGCTTGGGGTATGCTTGATACCAAGCCTAAAGAAAATGCTACAGATAAAACTCAAGATGATCAAGTCGACAATACCTTTTTTCCCTTGACTATGCCGATCACTGCAGGGGCCGGGTCTATTGCTGTTACTATTGATTTAGCGGCAAAACTCAGTAACTCCCATGCTTTTAATCTTATGGGCATTGGCGCTACGCTTTTGGCGATTGTTGTTGTCTTTGTGATTGTGGCTTTTTGTTATCGCCAGTCTGATTGGATCTTTAAAAAATTGGGTCGTACGGGTACTAGCGTTGTCAGTAGTTTGACGGCGTTTATTCTATTGGCAATTAGCGTTACTGTTATTTGGGATGGTATTTTAGGTTTAATCACGCCGCTGATGCAGCATTAAAGGGCCGAGGCTTTTTTACTGTGGCAAGGCGCTCAGTCAAACTGGCGGCCATGGTGATTTTTGCAAGCCCAATATTGGCGGGGATTTATGCAGTTGTGCTTGCTCAAATAGCAATATCTCAATGATTGCTGATGGTGTCAGCGAAGTGAGAAAAGCGGCTCGTGATGAGGTTAGAAAAGGTGCGGCCCATATCAAAATTATGGGCTCTGGTGGCGTGGCCTCACCAACGGATAAAGTCACTCACTTACAGTATTCTGTGAATCTTCTTCGCCTCGCAATAGCCATGCTATTACTCGGCTCAGAAAATTCATCGTGACTCAAAACTATTTGTGAACTAATCTCATTTTAACGTTGGATTGGTATCAGAATTTCTCCTATATTATTTTAAGCGAAATTAGGTGAAAAATATATTATGATATAATTTGTGTTTGTGTTACTGTGTCCTTGCCTCTTAATGTTAAAGTTAAATTAAGGAATCATGAATATGTCCATGGCAAACGCATCTCAGGAAGAATCAGCGGTAGAATTAGTGAATGTGCGTGTGAGTCCAATAAAAAGAGGGAAAGGTCTTCGTGTCATCACTGAGCTAACTGAATCAACCCCGGCGGCTGGTTTAACTGCTTATGAGAATTTGCAGGTTCTTGGTGCGGTGTTTTGTAAGCGTCCTTGGACTTTAGGGTTAGCTACACTGAGCTTGATTGTTGCTGCTGCGGCTGCCTCAGGAGCTATAGGGCAGCTTATTGCCCTTTCTCAGCATCATCAATGTGAGGTTGTGATCAATCAAGTGCTCGATGAGGCTGCAGCGGTTGGTTGTAGCGTCGAGTGGGAAGACAGGAGAGCTTCCTGTGCTCCTGCTTTTACATTGCCTGGTTGTTCTGCCGAAACGCTACCATTCCAAGAGCAGGCCAACAGAGAGATTGCTGGTATTAATACACAAGTCCACAGCACTGTCGTGGTAGCTGCAGTCACTGGAGTGCTAATAGCGCTCGGATCAACCGCTTTATGTTTTGGAATTCAAGGACGTAGGGCTTATCTTAAGGCTTATCAAGAGAAATTGGGTGCAAAAACTTCAGATCTCAGTGAGCAGTTGTTAGCAATACGAGCTTACGATTGTCTATAAGCTCTCTGCTCTTCGGCGGTGGAGGGGATTTATGTTAGTGTCATTGCAAAAGATGGCGGCTATGAGTTTAGTGTGATGCCGAGGCTGCCTGAGAAAGAGTAGCTTTAAATGTTGAGTATCACTTTGCCCAAACATTGCCGAAATTCAAAAACCTTTCGTCGTCCTGATCGTCGCGCAAAGCCCGGCGCGTCAGGATCTAGTGTTAATTAATTTTCTTCGCTAAAAACTATTTTGATTTTTTTAGGCAGTTAATTGCCTCATAAAAAATTGCTGTAAGAGAGGCGCAGCATTCTGTTAGTATATAGCGAAAAGAGATCAATTCTGCTCGTTGTGAGAGAATAACGTCCTGGGCTTTAACAACCAAGGCTTCATGTTCGTTTTCCAGCTCATCGTGTTGTTTACACCCTCGATGGGCTCGGTAAAAAAATGCTTTTTCAAATATGCTATTGTTAAGCGAAAAGATGCTGCAATTAGCTTCAGAAGAGCCATTGATGCTGTTTACAATGAAATTTACAAAAGGACTTGCGGTTTTAGTGTAAAACTCTCCGCCTCTCTTGCCATCAATTATGAAACACCATAAGCGTAAGTTATTTATATTTGGATAAACGCTTGTATTTATAACATTTATCTCTTTTTTATTAAGCCATCCCTGTGGGTCAGTCTCCAAGGGTTGAGTGGTCCAAATTAGAAATTTGCTGTTTAGGTCTAAGATGGCTTTATATGCCTCATCCAGCGCATCAACTTTATTTTTTATTTTCCAAGTGGTGATGTTGTTGATCCAAGCGCCTATCAATGCTCCAATCAATAATGTGCCAATACTTATGAAAAATGTGATCATGCAACTTTTTTGAGTTTGGATAATTTTCATTCATTTTACTGTTTTTTTGTTTTTTGTCAACGTGATTATTTTAAAGGTTTGGTCGGGTCCTATAAAATAGGGAAAGAGCTATCTAGCCTGGATCCTGCGAGGCGAAGGTGTGCTGCGCACGACGCCCGCAGGACGACGAGTCGGGGAGGTTTTATTTTTTACAAATCTGAATCTTTCTAGCACTTCTCCACGGCGTCATCCTTCGAGCGCGTAGCGCTGCGGAGGATCCAGTTTTTAATAGCATGCAGCG
>CAIQBE010000019.1 GCA_903870015.1 uncultured Thiotrichales bacterium | reverse complement strand
TGTTGAGATGGTAATGCCAGGGGATAACGTTAAAATGGAAGTTACCTTGATTTGCCCAATCGCGATGGAAGAAGGCTTACGCTTTGCAATTCGTGAAGGTGGCCGTACCGTAGGTGCGGGTGTTGTGGCTAAGATTTTTGCGTAACACGCGTTTAGGTTGTAAATAAAAAAAGGGGCGCTGTGCCCCTTTTTTATTGAGCGGTTATCAGCAAAAAAAATAAAAGATAATCTTGCCATTTGGCGATTCTTATAGTATCTTAGCGCTACTCTGTAGGTCTGTAGCTCAATTGGTAGAGTAGCGGTCTCCAAAACCGTTGGTTGTGGGTTCGAGTCCCCCCAGGCCTGCCAGTTTTATTTTGTCGTATCTTTTTCTCTCTGCGCCAAGACGCGCTCTAAATCAAGATTGCTTTTTTCACTATGCGTATTAAATAAATGATCAAGCACTGTGGTGTAGATGCTGTAGTTTTTCCGTCCGCCATGGCTGTGGTGGTGGTTATGATAAGTGGCTTTATTTAAAAAGCGCAATAGACCTTTGTTAGTTAATTTAATTGGCATCCACTCATAGCCCATGTGCCCCATGATGTTAAAAAATTCTGATATGAGGAGCGCGATCACAGGGACAAAAATGTAAACAGGAATAATTAAAGGCGCAATCACAAAAGCCATTGGGTGTAGCAAAGCCTCGATAGGGTGAAACGCATAAGATGTGAATATAGTGGGGTTGGAGAATTTGTGGTGTACGCTATGCACATTGCGGTAAAACCAGGCATTGGTATGCATAAAGCGATGGTAGGCGTAGTGATAAATTTCATGAAGCACAAGAATCAATAAAATGCTTAAGAAAAAATAGGGGGTGCCCAGTTGGTTCCATTGAAAATAAAAATGATACCAGCCCATTTTATAAAAAGACAGCCCTAATATGGTGCTGAGTCCAAAGCAAATAAATGAAGAGAGTGAGAGGCTGAGTTCCAGTGTGATTTTCTTTTTTGATGGGTGTGTGGCCTGAATGCGATATTTAGCGATGTGTTCCCGAGCGAGGTAGAGTATCAAGAAAATGGCAGGGTAAATAGCAAAAAAGCGTAGAAAGCGAAAGCCTAAAAATACTGTGCAAGTTTGGTAAAAAGAGGCGGTGCTGAGAGTGGCGAGAAGGTGCATGCTTTATAATCCTTTATGAAGTGTGGGGTATTCTTGGGGTTCTAGTGGCTAGCAAATTCTGTTGCATTAGGAAGTCTCGTGCTCGGAGGGGTGAAGAAGGGTTTGGTGGTGTCGGCAGTGGTGGGGCGTCCTAGCGCTTGGGTATCGCGGCCCGAGGGGGCTTTTTTTAGTCTATCGCTGTTAGAGCGTAAGGCGTTTAGGGTGGGCGTCGCGGCCCGTGCTGGATGTTGTGTCATGCCATTTTCGATTGAGCGGTTTCTAATGGCGGTGATGCAGCATGCAGCGCTAAGGGCTGCGCCTAAGATCGCTCCATTAGCGGTATTTGAGATAGGTAATTCTCCTGTCTCAATGAGTTTATTTACGGCCTTGTTATAAATTATAGCGTAAATGCCATAGACAAAAGTAAGGGAATAGGCGGCGCTGGCCATGGATACAATGGTGGCAATAAATTTATCTAAAAACTTGGCGCTTTTTTGGCCGCAGGTTTGTGATTCTGCATCTGTGGTTTCGTTGACAATTTTCGGGGCAACACAAGAGCCTAAAATTAGGGAAAATGCGATTAAGGCGCTTGTTGCTGCTATATTGGTGATGCGATCGTTTGCATTAGAGTAAGGGATGCCAAGTAATTTTTGAAGTTGAGTGCATGCCCCAATCAGGGTGGCAATATAGATTGCTGTTTTTAAATAGGTGAGAGTGCGTTCTTTGGCAATAGTGCAAGCTGAAGTGTTTAGTTGGGTGTGTAGGGTTTGGGGTCTTGCATCTCCCGGGGTGTCCCGGCTTTGTAAATATCTTTCATGAGTCTCAAGGGCATATTTTGCGTGGGTGTTTAGATTTAGGAAGTATGCTAGGGTTGCTAGGAGGGCTGATGCGCTCATGATGGTATAAGCTGTTATGTTTCGAATATTTTGATTGGGTTGTATGAATAAAAAAACAAATTGAGGAATAAAGTCGAGCAGGCTCTGAATATTTTGAGCGTTCATAGGTATGGTGATGATGCCATTTACTGATGATCGAATAGGTTTGTATTGGGGGATTTTATATAAAAGAAAATGTATAAGTGCGGTAAGAGCGAGTGCATAGGCTGGTCCCCAAAAAGCTCTAGGGGTGTCATCGGAAATAGGGGGCTCGGCACCCATAGACATAACAGGATTGAGGTAAAAGTACGTACCAAATGAAGTAAGTGCAGCGCTGACCATAATAAAACAGCCGGTGAGCCAGCTGCTCAAAGATGTTAGGTCTTTATTCCGAAGCATAAAGGTTCGGGCCAGTTGCCAGGTGACGGCCAAGGAGAGGCTTAGGGCAATGTTATAAGCTAGTTTTTCCGCATTAAGTCCTCTTGGTAGGTCGATGGCTAGTGTGGCAAGGGTTGCGACGGTCGCCTTTGGGGTCATGAATAAAAGATCATTGGCGATATTCGTGTCGCTGCCTTTTTGGTTTATGCCCAGGCGTTTTGAGTCAATTTTAAGTTCGTAGTTATTGATGAATAGTGCGAAATTGATGGAGATAGATAGTCCAAAGATTATGGCTCCAGCGGATGCGAGCTTATCCGATCCATGTCCATCCGAGTAGGCGCCAATCAATCCGGATAAGAGTGGGCTTAAAAGATAGAGCGCTAGCAAGGTTGAGTTAAATGCGTGAGAGTATTGATATTTGCGCTCTGGTAGTGTTTCTTTGGGCGGGCTATTCCGCGAGGGGAGTGATCTGACTGAAATGATGGAGCTGGATTCACTTCGTTGAGAGAGTGTTTTTAAGGAATTGTTCGAGCTGGCAGGGATTAGTCTATGCGAGCTGATGGCTGGATGGCGATCTCCCCATTGGGTGATGGCATCGGCAGGGGTTGAGGTGGGTGGGGTATTTGGTTGGATGGCTGTAACGTTGCTAGAGCTTGGGGCGGGCCGGCGACCAGCGGCTTGAATGAGTCTATTTGGGGTGAGTCTTGTGGTTTCAGTCAAGAGGTGGTGGTTAGGGGTGTCGGGGGTTGTGGTGGTTAATGGGCTGATAAAATGATAAGCATCAGAAAGGTGTCGTTGGACATGTTGAGCTATTGGATTGCAGGTGGCGGCATAAAAATCATGCAAATAATCAAAAGCAGTGCGTGAAAAGCCCATTTGTACCCATCCTTGAGTTAATAAAATTCATCCTATGAAATCGAGAGCGAATATACATTACTTAAATATATTCTGCAAGACCATTTCGCCATAAAATTATGTCAATAATTATTCTTTGAGTTTTTTGAGCGCACGGACATGTTTTATTGAGGCGCTATAAATATGATGTAATCTCTGACAATCTTGTTGCTATTCCAATAAAGTTATGGTAATATCTAGCCCATTTTTCCATTTAAGCATAGTGATGAAGGTAGCTACTTCGGCCACAAACACCAATAAATTCGACGCCTTGAGATGGGGTGTTGCGATTATTTTATTGGCGCTTTTGGTGCTTGGGAATGCTTATTATGGATCGATCGCGTTGCCGGTACGGGTGACGATTATGATCGTAGTGGGAATTGTTGCGCTCTTAATCATGCTATCGACCAAGAAAGGGCAGGTCGCGTGGCAATTTACACGAGAGGCGCGGCTCGAGTTAAGAAAAGTAGTATGGCCCAATAAACAAGAAACATTGCAGACAACGGCAATGATTGCGGTTTTGGTCGTTGTGACCGCCTTGATTTTATGGGGCATTGATAGTTTATATGCTTACATTATAAGCGCAATTATTGCCTAAAAAGGAATTGATTCATGACAATGCGTTGGTACGTGGTGCAAACAACATCACAATATGAAAATAAAGTAAAAGAAACCTTAATGGATCGCGTTAAGCTCCAGGGTTTAGATAGCTCATTTGGGGATATTTTGATTCCTACCGAAGAAGTGGTAGAGATGAAATCTGGTCAGAAGCGTAAAATTGAACGTAAGTTTTTTCCAGGTTACATTTTGGTGAAAATGGAAATGAACGATGACACATGGCATTTAGTGCGTCATGTGCCAAAAGTGCTTGGTTTTATTGGCGGTAGCGCAGATAGACCTACGCCTATTTCTGAAAAAGAAGTTGAAAATATTTTATCGCAAGTGAAAGATACCCATGATAAACCCAAGCCCAAGACATTATTTGAGGTGGGCGAAGTCATTCGTATTAGCGACGGTCCATTCACCGATTTCGTGGGTGTGATCGAAGAAGTGAATTATGAAAAGAGCAAAGTGAAAGTATCAGTGATGATCTTCGGTCGGGCAACCCCAATCGAATTAGGCTTTGATCAAATTAAGAAAGAAAAAGTATAAAAAGTTTTCTTCTCAAATAGAGAAGGGGTTCTGGTTCGGGCGAATCAGAATAGTTAACGAGGAGCTTGCTAAAACAAGCGTTTGTACTCACAAAGGAGAGAGACATGGCAAAGAAAGTGCAGGCTTACGTCAAGCTGCAAGTCAAGGCCGGGCAGGCCAATCCCAGTCCTCCTGTTGGTCCAGCATTGGGTCAGCAAGGGGTAAACATTATGGAGTTTTGTAAGGCGTTTAACGCACAAACTCAAGGTATGAAACCAGGTATGCCTTTACCTGTCGTCATTACCGTGTACTCAGATCGCAGCTTTACGTTTGTGATTAAGACACCTCCAGCATCCTATCTGATTAAAGATGCGCTAAAATTGCAATTAGCCAGCAAAAATCCTGGTAAAGACATTGTCGGCAAAATTAGCCGTAAGCAATTAGAAGAAATTGCAAAATTAAAACAACCCGACTTAACTGCTTCAGACTTAAATGCTGCAGTACGTACGATTGCAGGTTCTGCACGTAGTATGGGAATCGACGCAGAAGGGGTGCAATAATGGCTAAAGTAAGTAAAAGACGTCAAGAAATTAACAAATTAATCACGCAATCCAAGGTGTACAATGCAATTGAAGCCTTTGAATTGTTAAAACAAATGCCTAAAGGCAAGTTTGATCAAACGATCGACGTGGCTGTAAATCTTGGTATTGATGCGACTAAATCGGATCAAACCGTGAGAAGCGCGGTAGTACTGCCTAATGGTACTGGAAAAACCGTACGCGTTGCTGTATTCACCCAGGGTAAAAATGCAGAAGCAGCTCTTGCTGCGGGTGCTGATATTGTCGGTATGGAAGATTTAGCTGAAAAAATGAAGGGCGGCGACCTAAATTATGACGTGGTGATTGCATCTCCTGATGCAATGCGCGTAGTGGGTCAGTTAGGTCAAGTGTTAGGCCCTCGTGGTTTAATGCCTAACCCCAAAATTGGTACGGTATCTCCGGATGTCGCAGGTGCAGTTAAAAATGCGAAAGGCGGACAAGTCCGTTATCGCGCGGATAAAGCCGGAATTGTACATTGTATCATCGGTAAAGCGAGCTTTGATGCTAAGGCATTAAAAGAAAATTTAGAAACCGTGATTAACGACCTCAAGCGCGTTAAGCCAAATACTTCTAAAGGGATTTATTTGAAAAAAATCTGTGTTTCCTCAACAATGGGACCTGGTTTAGTAGTAGACGTAAGTAGCGTTGCGTAAAGAGTTTCCTTTGCTTTCGGGCAAAGGTGGTTGCGCAAGCAACCGCTCAGGGCTGATCTCGCCCTGAGTGATCTTCTCGCAAGAGAAGATAAAAAGAATGTCGGTCATGAACGTTTGTCTTTGTCTCGGAGTTTTCCGGTTCAACAACAATCGTGATCGTCAGAGACCGTAGGAGAGCTTAGGCTCTTAAACCTTCCTACGCAGGCGATGTGGATTTTAGGCAACTAAAATTTTCATTGTATGTTTAACATTAAGGGAAATAGCATGACATTAAAACTCGAAGACAAACAAGCAATTGTTGCTGAAGTTAGCAAAGTTGCTAAAACTGCTTTGTCTGCAGTCATTGCTGACTATCGGGGTATGCAAGTTTCCGTAATGACAAAATTGCGTACTAAAGCACGCGAGCAAGGCGTATATTTACGTATCGTTCGTAATACTTTAGCACGTAGAGCAGTCCAAGATACCGATTTTGCTTGTTTAAGCGATAAATTGGTAGGTCCGTTAATCATTGCTTTCGGCTATGATGAACCCGGTGCTGCTGCGCGGTTATTTCGCGATTTTGGCAAAGAAACCGAAAACTTGCGAGTTAAAGCCCTTGCAGTAGGTGGACAATTATTTGACGCATCGCAATTAGATGCTGTCAGCAAATTACCTACCCGCAATGAAGCTTTAGCGACCTTGTGTCGTGTAATGCTTGCTCCAGCCGAAAAATTTGCTCGTACATTAAGAGAGCCTTATGCACAAGTGGTACGTGTTACAGGCGCTATTGCTGAGCAAAAAAAGGCTGCGTAAACAAAAGTAGTTAATATTTAAATTTAAAAATGGAGATAAACTCATGGCATTAAGTAAAGATGATATTTTAAATGCAATCGCAGAAATGTCTGTAATGGACGTTTGTGATTTAGTAAAAATGATGGAAGAGAAGTTTGGTGTTTCTGCTGCCGCTGCTGTTGCAGTTGCTGCACCTGCTGCGGGTGGCGCTGCCGCTGCTGCGGAAGAAAAAACCGAATTTAACGTAGTATTAGAAGCTTTCGGTGAAAACAAAGTAAACGTGATCAAAGTAGTTCGCGAAGTTACTGGTTTGGGCTTGAAAGAAGCGAAAGACCTCGTTGAATCAGCTCCTGCAACTGTAAAAGAAGCTATTGCTAAGAAAGATGCTGAAGATATGGTTAAAAAATTAGTTGAAGCTGGCGCTAAAGCTGCAATTAAATAATGGCCACCACGCTAAGCAGCCTTAGGGTGCTTGGCGTGGCAGCTACAGGAAGGCTGGTCGCCCCAGGGGCACTGGCCTTTCGTGTTATATAGAAGATAGATGTTTTAGATGTATTTTGCCCCGTCTTATTAAACTTTTGAGGACGCACATGACCTATTCATACGCTGAGAAAAAACGCATACGTAAAATGTTTGGAAAGCTCCCAGAAATACTTGATGTTCCTTACTTATTAAGCATTCAAAAAGAATCCTATAAAGAATTTTTGCAACAAGGTGTGCACCCTGATAAGCGTGAAAATATCGGCTTACAAGCTGCTTTCACTTCAGTATTCCCTATTGTCAGCATGTCTAGCTATGCTGAATTACAATTTGTTAATTACCAACTCACAGATCCTGTTTACGATGTTTACGAATGTTGTATGGGCGGCTTAAGTTACTCATCGACCTTGCGCGCTAAAATGCGTTTGGTAATTTATGATAAAGAAGCGCCTGCTGCGAGCAAAGTCGTTAAAGATATCAAAGAACAAGAAGTTTATATGGGTGAAGTGCCGCTCATGACCGAAGACGGCACATTCGTGATCAACGGTACCGAGCGTGTTGTGGTGTCACAAGTCCATCGTTCACCTGGTGTTTATTTTGATCATGACAAGGGTAAAACCCATTCTTCAGGTAAGTTATTATATGCGGCGCGTATTATTCCTTACCGTGGTTCATGGTTAGATTTTGAATTTGATCCAAAAGATGTCATCCACATGCGTATTGACCGCAGAAGAAAACTTCCTGCAACAGTTGTATTGCACGCTTTAGGTTTATCCAATCAAGATATTTTGAATATTTTCTTTGAAACCAATACAATTCATATCGAAGCCAAAGGCTTAGTCATGGATTTAATTCCTGAGCGTTTACGTGGTGAGCGTGCAGTTTTTGACATCAAAGACAAAAGTGGCAAAGTATTGATTGAAGCCGGCAAGCGTATTACCGTGCGTCACATCAAGGAGTTGGAAAAGCTCAGTGTAGATAAATTAGATATTCCTAATGATTATATTATTGGCCGTGCTTTTGCTGAAGACTTAACCGATAAAAAAACCGGTGAAGTATTAATTACTGCAAATACTGAAGTAACAGGTGATGCGTTAATTAAGCTCAAAGACGCTGGCGTGAAGAGCTTTAAAATTCTTTACACCAATGATTTAGATCGCGGTCCCTATATTTCTGATACTTTGCGTATCGATACCACCACCAATCGCAATGAAGCGTTAATCGAAATCTATCGTATGATGCGCCCTGGTGAGCCACCCACACAAGATGCAGCTGAGAATTTATTTAACAGCTTATTCTTTACTCTCGATCGTTACGATCTTTCTGACGTCGGTCGGATGATGTTTAATCGTCGTTTAGGCCGTGCTGATGGTGCGGGCGATGGCATCTTAAGCAAAGATGATGTGATTGATGTATTAAAAACCTTGATTGAAATTCGTAATGGCCGTGGTGAAGTCGATGATATCGATCACTTAGGCAATCGTCGTGTACGTTCAGTTGGAGAAATGACTGAAAATCAATTCCGCGTAGGTTTAGTGAGAGTTGAGCGTGCTGTACGTGAGCGTTTAGCTTTGGTTGAGCGTGAACAATTAACACCGCAAGATTTAATTAATGCAAAACCCATTGCTGCAGCTATCAAAGAGTTTTTTGGCTCCAGCCAGTTGTCGCAATTTATGGACCAAGTGAATCCTTTATCAGAAATTACGCATAAACGCCGTATTTCTGCACTTGGACCAGGTGGTTTAACGCGTGATCGCGCCGGCTTTGAGGTTCGTGACGTGCATCCAACCCACTACGGTCGCTTATGTCCAATTGAAACACCTGAGGGTCAGAACATCGGTTTGATCAACTCCTTGGCATGTTATGCGCGTACCAATAAGTTTGGTTTTATTGAAGCACCTTATCGTCGTGTGATTGATGGTAAGCTTACCCAAGATGTGCATTATTTATCAGCGCTAGAAGAAAGCCGCCATGTGATTGCGCAAGCGAGTGCACAAGTCGATAAAGCAGGTAAACTCATTGACCAGCTCATTCCTTGTCGCCACAAAGGTGAAACCATTTTCACTACAGCGGATAAAGTTGATTATATGGACGTTTCTGCAAAACAGATGGTTTCTGTTGCTGCGGCCTTGATTCCATTCTTAGAGCACAACGACGCTAACCGCGCATTGATGGGTTCAAACATGCAACGTCAAGCGGTACCTACACTAAAAGCACAAAAGCCTTTGGTGGGAACGGGGATGGAGCGTATTGTCGCTGTTGACTCAGGCACAGGTGTTGTTGCGCGTCGTGGCGGTATGATTGACTCTGTTGACTCAGGGCGTCTCGTTGTGCGTGTCAATGAAAATGAAATCAAAGACGGTCAACCTTGGGTTGATATTTATAATCTGACCAAGTTCCGTTTGTCCAACCAAAATACCTGTATCAATCAACGTCCTATTGTAAAACCAGGTGATATGATTGCCAAAGGTGATTTACTAGCGGATGGTTCATGTACTGATATGGGTGAGTTAGCTTTGGGGCAAAACACTTTGGTGGCATTTATGCCTTGGAATGGTTTTAACTTTGAGGATTCGATCTTAATTTCTGAGCGTATTATCGAAGAAGATCGTTTTACCACCATTCACATTGAAGAATTGACCTGTATCGCGCGAGATACGAAATTAGGACCCGAAGAAATTACGGCAGATATCCCTAATGTCTCGGAGAGCGCATTAAGCAAGCTCGATGCTTCAGGAATTGCCTTCGTGGGTGCTGAAGTAGGCCCTGGCGATATTTTGGTAGCAAAAATCACGCCTAAAGGTGAAACACAACTGACACCTGAAGAAAAATTATTACGCGCGATTTTTGGTGAAAAAGCTGCTGATGTTAAAGATAGCTCTTTACGTGTAGGTTCAGGTATGCATGGTACGGTAATCGATGTGCAAATCTTTACCCGTGATGGTATCGAAAAAGATCCTCGCGCTAAAGAAATCGAAGAGCGTGAATTAGCCTTGGTCAAAAAAGACTTAAATGACGAATTCCGTATTCTCGAGCACGCGATTTATGAGCGTATGGAAAAAGTTCTTGTTGGCAAAAAACTGTCAGTAGCAAGCGCTGGTATTAAAAAAGGCGAAGCAATTACCAAGGATGTTTTAAAATCCTTGCCTCATGAGAAATGGTTTAACTTAAAGCTCGAGGATGCCAAAGTGGCAGCTCAGCTGAAAGAAGCGCAAGCACAAGTGAAAGCCCATCGTGAGAATTACGATAAACGCTATCAAGAGAAATACAAAAAACTCACTCAAAGTGATGAGTTAACACCCGGAGTATTAAAAATAGTCAAAGTGTACGTGGCAGTTAAACGTCGCTTACAAGCCGGGGATAAGATGGCGGGTCGTCACGGTAACAAAGGGGTTATTTCCCGCATCGTGCCTGTTGAAGACATGCCGTATTTGGCGGATGGAACACCCGTTGATATCGTATTAAATCCATTAGGCGTACCTTCACGGATGAACATCGGTCAGATTCTTGAGACTCACTTAGGCTGGGCTGCGCGTGGTTTGGGTAATAAGATCTCGAAATTACTCGATGACAAAAAAACCAAGGCCAAAGATGTGCGCGCTTATCTTGAACAAGTTTATGGCGCAGAAAGTGACAAGAGTGCCGATTTGAAAAACTTTAGCGATGATGAGATTTTAGAATTGGCTGATAATTTACGTGCCGGCGTGCCGATGGCAACTCCAGTATTTGACGGTGCTGATGAACATCAAATCAAAGCAATGTTAAAACTGGCCGATCTTCCAGAAACCGGTCAGGTCACCTTGTTCGATGGCCGTACTGGCGATGCCTTTGATCGTCCAGTGACCGTGGGTTACATGTACATGTTAAAACTCAATCACTTGGTTGACGATAAAATGCATGCACGTTCAACCGGCTCTTATAGCTTGGTCACACAGCAACCCTTGGGCGGTAAAGCGCAATTCGGGGGTCAGCGTTTCGGGGAAATGGAAGTATGGGCACTTGAAGCTTACGGCGCTGCATACACCTTACAAGAAATGCTCACCGTCAAATCAGACGATGTGGCTGGTCGTACCCGCATGTATAAGAATATCGTAGATAATGAATTCCGTATGGATGCTAACGTTCCCGAATCTTTCAATGTATTAACGAAAGAAGTTCGCGCTTTAGCCATCGACATGGATTTTGAATCAGACGAGTAAACATTTTTAAGAAATAGCGGTCACCTTGGGTGAGAGATAATAAAGGAGAAGACTTTGAAAGACCTACTAAATTTAGTCAAGAAAAGCGGCAAACATTACTTTGACAAAATTCGCATTGGTTTAGCGAGCCCAGAGACCATTCGTTCATGGTCTTTTGGTGAGGTTAAAAAACCTGAAACCATCAACTATCGTACTTTCAAACCCGAAAGAGATGGTCTATTTTGCGCAAAAATCTTTGGACCAATGAAAGATTTTGAGTGTTTATGCGGTAAATACAAACGCCTAAAGCATCGCGGAATTATTTGCGAAAAATGTGGTGTTGAAGTCACTCAAGCCAAAGTAAGACGTGAACGCATGGGACACATTGAGTTGGCTTCTCCTGTGGCACATATTTGGTTTTTAAAGTCTTTGCCTTCACGTATTGGTTTAGCATTAGATATGACCTTACGTGATGTTGAGCGTGTGCTGTATTTTGAATCATATGTTGTCACTGATCCTGGGATGACCCCACTTGAGCGCGGTCAACTGTTAACTGAAGAGCAATATCTCGATGCGCTGGAGCAGCATGGTGATGAGTTTGATGCGTTGATGGGTGCTGAAGCAATGCAAAAACTTCTGAAAAATCTAGAGTTGAAAGAAGAGATTAATCGCATTCGCGAAGAGCTCCCTGCAACCACCTCAGATACTAAGTTAAAAAAATTAACCAAACGTTTGAAATTATTAGAAGCTTTCAGTGATTCAGGCAACCATCCTGAGTGGATGATCATGTCAGTACTGCCGGTATTGCCACCTGATTTACGTCCATTGGTCGCTTTGGATGGCGGTCGTTTTGCAACATCAGATTTAAATGATCTCTACCGTCGTGTGATCAATCGTAACAATCGTTTGAAACGTCTGCTAGAATTAAGCGCCCCTGATATTATCGTGCGTAATGAAAAACGGATGTTACAAGAGTCTGTTGATGCGCTTTTAGATAATGGTCGTCGTGGTCGTGCAATTACAGGTACCAACAAGCGCCCATTGAAATCATTAGCGGATATGATCAAAGGTAAGCAAGGGCGTTTCCGTCAAAACTTATTAGGTAAGCGCGTTGACTACTCTGGTCGTTCAGTGATTGTCGTTGGCCCCACATTACGCCTACATCAATGCGGCTTGCCCAAGAAAATGGCTTTGGAATTATTCAAGCCCTTTATTTACGGACGTTTAATGATTAATGGCGATGCCACTAGTATTAAAGCCGCAAAACGCATGGTGGAGTTAGAAGAACCCATCGTTTGGGATGTTTTAGCTGAGGTCATTCGCGAACATCCAGTGCTTTTAAACCGTGCACCTACTTTGCACCGTTTAGGTATCCAAGCGTTTGAACCGATGTTGATCGAAGGTAAAGCAATCCAACTGCATCCACTTGTGTGCGTAGCCTATAACGCCGACTTTGACGGTGACCAAATGGCTGTACACGTGCCATTAACATTAGAGGCGCAAATAGAAGCGCGTACTTTGATGATGGCGACCAATAACATTTTACATCCAGCAAACGGTGAGCCTATCATTTGTCCTACGCAAGACGTGGTATTGGGCTTGTATTACATGACTCGGGATCGTGTCAATGCCAAAGGCGAAGGTAAGATTTTTGCAGATTTAAATGAATTAAGACGGGCTTATAACGCCAAAGTAGTAGAGTTGCATGCACGTATCAAAATTCGTTTAAGCCATACGGTGAAAAACGAGGAAGGTGAATTTATCAAAGAAACTAAAGTATTTGATACCACCTGCGGTCGGGCATTATTATCTGCAATTTTGCCAGAAGGATTATCTTTTGCGCTCATTAATCGTGTGATGACCAAAAAAGTTATCGCTAAAGTAGTGGATACTTGCTATCGCGAGTTGGGTACCAAGGCAACAGTTATTTTTGCCGACCAATTGATGTATACAGGTTTTGAATACTCAACGCGTTCAGGGATTTCTATCGGTATTAACGATTTGGTAGTGCCAGGGGCCAAGGTTAAAATTATTGATGATTCCGAAAATGAAGTACGCGAAATTGCACAACAATATGCTTCAGGTTTATTAACCGAAGGTGAGCGTTATAATAAAGCGATTGATATTTGGTCGCGTGCAAATGATCAAATTTCTAAAGCGATGATGGAAGTAATTGGCCAAGAAACGGTTACTAATAATGAAGGTAAAAAAATTACCCAAGAATCCTTTAACTCGATTTACATGATGGCAGATTCAGGCGCGAGGGGCTCGGCAGCACAGATTCGTCAGTTGGCGGGTATGCGGGGTTTGATGGCCAAGCCAGATGGTAGTATTATCGAGACGCCGATTGTGGCAAACTTCCGTGAAGGTTTGAACGTATTACAATACTTCATCTCGACTCACGGTGCGCGTAAAGGTCTTGCGGATACCGCGTTAAAGACAGCAAACTCAGGTTACTTAACCCGTCGTTTAGTGGACGTTGCCCAAGACGTGGTGATTACTGTAGATGATTGTGGCACCGAAGAAGGTTTAGTAATGACGCCTCATATCGAAGGGGGGGACGTTGTAGTGCCATTGCATGAGCGTGTGTTAGGCCGGGTTGTGGTGCAGGATGTATTAATTCCTGGTACCAATGAAGTGGTATTTGAACGTAATACCTTGCTGGATGAAAAACGCGTTGCACAGTTAGAAACCTTGGGTGTGGATACCGTGGTAGTGCGTTCTCCTATTACCTGTGAGGCGCGTCGTGGTATTTGTGCACTCTGTTATGGCCGTGATTTGGCACGTGGTTTAAAAATTAGTATCGGTGAAGCTGTCGGTGTGGTTGCAGCGCAGTCCATCGGGGAGCCTGGTACACAGTTAACCATGAGAACTTTCCATATCGGGGGTGCAGCATCTCAAACCACGCTTGAAAACAATGTTCAAGTAAAAACCGAAGGTTCATTAAAATTCAACACCCTCAAAACTGTCGTGAATGCAGCGAAAAAATACGTTGTGGTATCACGCTCAGGTGAATTAGTTGTTGTCGATAAATTTGGTCGTGATCGTGAACGCTATAAACTTCCTTATGGTGCTGAGTTACCCTTTGGTGAGGGATCAGCGGTCAAGCCAGGCGTGATTGTTGCCGCTTGGGATCCACATACCCATCCTATCGTGACCGAAATGGCAGGTACCGTTGTGTTCGTTGACATGGTCGATGGTGTGAGCATGAATCGTCAAACTGACGAGTACACGGGCTTAACCAATATCGTTGTGACTGACTCAAAACAACGTGGTGGTAAAGATTTAAAACCTTTATTGAAACTCGTGGATGCTAAGGGTAATGACCTATGCTTCCCTAACAGTAATATTCCTGTGAGCTACTTCCTACCCATCAATGCGATGGTCTCGGTTGAGGATGGTGCGAAGGTGAAAATCGGGGATGTGTTAGCACGTATTCCTCAGGAAGGTTCAAAGAACAAAGATATTACCGGGGGGCTCCCACGCGTTGCTGACTTGTTTGAAGCACGTCGTCCCAAAGAGCCTGCAATTCTTGCTGAAGTTTCAGGAATTGTCAGCTTTGGTAAAGAAACCAAAGGTAAGCGTCGTTTATTCATTACCCCAGAAAATGGTGAAGTGTATGAATTAATGATTCCAAAATGGCGTTCGATCAACGTGTTCGAGGGTGAGCATATCTCCAAAGGGGAAATGATTGCTGATGGTCCTTTGGATCCGCATGATATTCTGCGCTTAAAAGGCACAGTGGCACTGGCGGAATATCTTGTGAATGAGATTCAAGATGTATATCGCTTACAGGGTGTTAAGATCAACGATAAACACATCGAAGTCACTATTCGTCAAATGGTAAAACGTGTTGAAGTCAGCTCCGGCGGCGACAGCAAGTTCTTAGCAGGCGAACAAGTAGAGTTAGGTCGTGTCTTAGAAGAAAATGATCGCTTAAATGCAGAAGGTAAACTACCTGCAGTGTATCAAAGAGTTTTATTTGGTATTACCAAGGCATCATTGACCACAGATTCATTTATTTCTGCAGCGTCATTCCAAGAAACTACTCGTGTCTTAACCGAGGCAGCTGTGAATGGCAGAGCCGATACGCTCTTTGGCTTAAAAGAGAACGTGACTGTAGGTCGTTTGATTCCAGCAGGTACAGGTCTTGCATATCACTCAGCACGTAAAGCTAAAAAAATAGAGGCTTCTCGTCCAATGCAAATGACTTCAAAAGAAATTCAAGAAGCATTAGGCGAGGCTTTGGTAAAAAATGAAAATGATGAGGCTGCAGGTAGTGCTGATTAGAAATTAAAAAAAATGGCAATGTTGCTACTTGCCATTTTTCTTGATTAGCGTATACTGCCCTCGTTAAATTAACAGATAAGGATAAGATTATGAGCAGCATTGAAGAACGTGTAAAAAATATCATTGTAGAACAACTAGGCGTGAAACCTGAACAAGTGGTTCCAGCCGCTTCTCTCATTGATGATTTAGGCGCAGATTCACTAGATACCGTTGAATTAGTGATGGCTTTGGAAGAAGAATTTGAAACCGAAATTCCTGACGAAGATGCAGAAAAAATTCGTACCGTTGCCCAAATTAATGATTACATTAAAGCGCGTTCCGAATAATTCGCTTTTTGTGATTTAAAGTTTTTAGTATAATAAAACCTCGTGCCATACGGGGTTTTTTTTTAGTAAGAGTAGCAAAGGAGTGGAAATATCATGTCAGCAAAGCGTCGCGTTGTGGTTACTGGTCTTGGGATTATTTCGCCATTAGGTCTTACAATTGATGAGACATGGAGCAATATCCTGGCGGGTAAGAGCGGAATGGCAACTATCCCAGGGCTTGATCCAAATGAGTATAGCGTGACTTTTGCAGCGACAATCAAAAACTTCGACCCAACCCAATACATGCCGGTAAAAGAAGTCAAAAAAATGGATGAGTGTTTGCAATACGGTTATGCCGCAGGTGTGCAAGCGATTGAGGATTCAGGTTTGGTCGTTACCCCCGAAAATGCTCATCGTATCGGTATGGCGATTGGTTCAGGCATTGGCGGTATGAGCAATATTGAAGAAACCGCGCAAGTGCTTATCAACGAGGGGCCAAAACGAATTTCACCTTTTTTTATTCCCTCAGCTCTCATCAATATGATCGGTGGAAATTTATCGATTAAATATGGGATGAAAGGCCCCAATATTGCGATTGCCACTGCTTGTAGCACAGGGACGCACAATATTGGTATCGCGATGCGCATGATTCAATATGGCGATGCCGATGTGATGCTTGCAGGTGGCGCCGAAAAAGCCAGCTGTCGTTTGGGTATCGCAGGGTTTTCTGCTGCGCGCGCCTTGTCAAAAAGAAATGAGGATCCAACCAAAGCCAGCCGTCCTTGGGATAAAGACCGTGATGGCTTCGTGATTGGTGATGGCGCAGGTGTCATTATCTTGGAAGAATACGAGCACGCTAAAAAACGCGGTGCTAAAATTTATGCTGAAATTATCGGCTTTGGTATGTCAGCAGATGCGTATCACATGACATTACCCGATGGTATTGGTTCTTATTGCGCAATGGAAAATGCAGTTAAAGATGCTGGTATTAGCCCGGAGTCGATTGATTATATCAATGCTCATGGGACGTCAACCCAGGCCGGAGATGTTCTTGAGAGCCAGTCAGTCGAGCGCTTTTTAGGGGCTGCTGCGAAAACAGTATCGATGAGCTCAACCAAGTCTATGACGGGACATTTGCTGGGTGCAGCAGGTGCGGTTGAGGCGATCTTTACCATTTTGGCCATTCGCGATCAAATTGCACCACCTACGACCAATCTCGAAAATTTAGATGAAGGCTGTAATTTAGATTATGTGCCTAATACAGCAAAATCCAGAGTCATTAATATCGCATTGTCTAATTCTTTTGCATTCGGGGGTACGAATGGTTCTGTGCTCTTTAAGAAGATATAGTGCATGGCAAAACGCGGGCGGTTTATCACATTAGAAGGCGGAGAGGCTTCAGGTAAGTCAACAAATCTAAAGCTCATGGCGTCTTGGCTTAACAGCCAAAAGATTTCTCATGTGATTACTCACGAGCCTGGGGGCACACCATTTGCAGAAAAAATTCGCAATTTATTATTGCATACCGAGTCAAGCGATCCAATTGCAGAAAACACCGAGCTATTGCTAATGTTCGCCTCCCGCGCCCAGCATGTCAAAAGTGTGATTGAGCCAGCATTAGCCCGGGGTGATTGGGTGGTGTGTTCACGCTTCAGCGATTCAAGCTATGCCTATCAGGGCGGTGGTCGTGGTATTGATGTCAAAAAAATTAGCGCCCTAGAAGCTTTTACCCATCCAGATTTACAGCCAGATCTCACTATTTTGCTAGATCTCCCTGTCGAAGTCGCGTTCGAACGCAGCAAAAAACGCGCGTCAGCCGACCGCATCGAAAAAGAAAGCCAGCAGTTTTTTGAACGCGTGCGCGCAGGGTTTTTAAGCCGTGCAGCAGCGCATCCTGAACGTTTTCAAATTATCGATGCCACCCAGCCTCTAGAGCAGGTCAGTCAGGAAGTTATTGGGTTGTTAGATCGCCTATAAGCGACAAAATTCTTGCCTCCTAGGTAATAATTGTGCTAAATTGGTTGAGATTTAACAATTTAATCGGAAGATTTTCATGAAACGTTATTCAGCCTTTTACCCGGTCTTGGTCATCTTGCTATGCGCGGCCTTTTTATTTTACAAGTATGTCCTGCAGGTTTATCCAGGTATTATTACGCCCGATCTGATGCGCGAGTTTAATTTAAATGGCGTTGAGCTTGGGAATTTGGCAGCTAATTATTTTTATGCCTACTTAATTACCCAGGTCTTTGTAGGGATGTTGCTTGATAAATATAGCACCCGCATTTTAGGTGGGCTTGCGATTATTGCTGGGGCTGTGGGCGCTTTGATCTTTTCAGAAACTTATAATTTACATATGGCTGAATTTGGGCGCTTGCTCATGGGCTTTGGGACAGCTTTTGCCACCGTATGCTACCTTAAAAATGCTGCGGTGTGGTTTAAGCCCGAGCGCTTTGCTTTTGTCAGCGGCTTATTAGCAACCGCAGCGATGCTGGGCGCAATTGCTGGACAAACGCCTTTAGCATTGTTGGTTGAGCACTTTACCTGGCGTGTGGCTATTTGGTATGTGGGCATCGTCGGAGTCGCTTTGGGATTATTATTTATCTTGCTCGTGCGTGACAGTAATCCAGAAAATAATGCCTTATCCACCGTCAAATACGGTGTGTCTTGGAAAGATATTTTAAGCGTGATTAAGAATAAACAAAACTGGCTACTAACATTTTATAGTGGTTTAATCTTTACGCCTTTGGCGGTCTTTGGTGGGCTCTGGGGTAATCCATTTTTAGTGACCGTGCATCATCTATCAACGCGCGATGCGGCAACAGCAATTTCAGCGGCATTTTTAGGTTTAGCTGTCGGTGCGCCAGTATTAGGACTGGTGTCGGATCGTATGGATCAGCGCAAAAAAATTATGATGCTGGGAACATTGTTGGCAGCGGTAGCAATTGCTGTAGTGGTTTTTGGTAGCGGTTTAAATTTAGCAATCTTAATTGCTTTGTTGTTTATCTTTGGTTTTGGCATCGGTGCATTTATGCTGTGCTTTGCTGTTGGTAAAGAAGCCAATCCAATCATCGTTGCTGCCACGGTGGTTTCAATGATAAACTTAGGGGATCCGATTTTTGGTTCTTTCACAGAGCCTATGATTGGCAAATTATTAGATTTAAGTTGGCACGGGCAACTGATAAATGGTATCCGCGTCTATTCAGCAATGGACTATCGCGTAGCCTTAAGTATATTGCCGATCTATCTTGTAGCGGCAGCCTTATTTTTGAGATCAGTAAAGGGAAAATAGCGTGATTGAACTGAAAAAAGTTTCAAAAGCATATGCCGGCCAACAAGGTCTTACTCAGGCCCTCAATGATGTGAGTCTGAGTGTTGCGCCCGGACAAATTTATGGCGTAATGGGGCGTTCAGGGGCAGGGAAAAGCACTTTGATCCGCACCGTCAATTTACTCGAACGGCCTGATAGTGGGCAAGTTTTTGTTGGCGGACAGTCATTATTAAGTTTATCAGAGGCTGGGCTTTTAAAAGCGCGTCGTGAAATTGGGATGATCTTTCAGCAGTTTAATTTATTACAAAGCCGCACTGTTTTCGATAATATCGCCTTGCCGCTTGAGCTCGAAAAACTCCCCAGACGTCTGATCAAAAAACGTGTAGAAGAGTTATTGAGTCTTGTGGATCTAAGCAGTAAAGCCCAGGCCTATCCTGATCAACTCAGTGGTGGCCAAAAGCAGCGGGTCGCAATCGCACGCAGTCTTGCCAATAAGCCCAAGGTGTTATTAAGCGATGAAGCGACAAGTTCGTTAGACCCTGAGACCACTGATAATATTTTAGAGTTATTAAAGCGCATCAATCGGGAGTTGGGCCTAACCATTTTGTTAATTACTCATGAAATGGATGTGATTCGAAAAATCTGTCAGCGCGCTTGTATTTTAGAGGCTGGTGCAATCATTGAAGAGGGGCAGGTTGTTGATATTTTTAGCCATCCTAAAACGGACATTGCCAAGCGCTTTGTCTTATCGAATTTACATGTAGCAATCCCTGAGCCTTTGCAAAAATTATTGCAAAAAAATCCCGAGGATCAATCAGTGCCTGTTGTGCGTTTGACCTTCTTGGGTAAAAAAGTTGGTGAGCCCTTGATGGTCAGCTTATTAACCAAATTTAATGTGATCACCAATATTTTGCAGGCTAACCTCAATTGGGTTCAGGATGCGAGTATCGGCATGAGTATTTGTGAGCTTTTGGGTGAGCGCGAGGCTGTGGTCGCGAGTATTCAGTTTATTCAAAATCAAGGTATAGACGTGGAGATTTTAGGATATGTCAATCGATCCGCAACTTTTATGGAGTAGTACCTGGGACACGCTGTACATGGTATTTGCCGCAAGCGTAGCCAGTGTTTTTTTAGGATTGTGCTTAGGCCTTTTGCTTTATGTAAGCGCGCGCGATGGTGTGTGGGCAAATAAACATTTGTATCGTGCGCTAAGCTTTATTGTGAATGTCGGCCGCTCGATCCCTTTTGTAATTTTGATGATCGCCTTAATTCCGATCACGCGATTTTTGGTGGGTACGTCTATCGGGACCAATGCCTCGATTATTCCTTTGACTGTAGCAGCGATTCCCTTTTATGCGCGTATTGCTGAGTCAGCCTTTAAACAAGTGCCCCAAGGTTTACTTGAGGCCGCAAAAGCCATGGGATTAACCCCTTGGCAGACGATTATCAAAGTAGTGGTGCCTGAGAGTAAAGTAATTTTGCTAGAGGGCGCAACGCTGACCGTTATCGCCTTAATTGCCTATTCATCGATTGTCGGTATGATTGGCGGCGGTGGTTTGGGGGATGTGGCAATTCGTTACGGCTATCAGCGTTTTGATTTGATAATGATGTTTGCGACCATCGTGATCTTGGTTGTGTTAGTGCAGTTTGTACAATGGCTCGGCGATCTCTCCGCCAAAAAGCGCAGCGTATTGTTTTGGGGATTGCTTTCAATACCTCTGCTGTTGGGCTCAGTCGCGCATGAGTTTTATAACAGCGAGAGCGCGGCATCAAATACCTTAACCGTAGGCATTGTAGGTGGTCCCATGGAGCAAGTGCTACAAGTGGCACAGCAGGTAGCGGAAAAACAATATGGCGTGAAACTTAAAGTGGTGGTATTTAACGATTACGTCCTCCCTAATCAAGCTTTAAATAATGGTGATATCGATGCCAATATTTTTCAGCATCAGCCTTATTTAGATACGCAAAGCAAGGCGCATGGATATAAGATTAGTGCCTTGACCAAGACCTTTGTTTATCCTCTGGGGTTCTATTCGATTAAAATAAAATCTTTAAACCAATTGCCTGATGGCGGCATTGTAGCCGTGCCAAATGACCCAAGTAACGAAGGCCGCGCATTAAATTTATTAGCGACGACAGGCATTATTAAATTAACGCCAGGGATCGGTTTATTCCCAACCCCGCAAAATATTATTGCCAATCCTAAGCATTTGAAGTTCAAAGAGCTCGATGCTGCGGATGTGCCACGTGCACTTCAAGATGTGAGCATGGGCGCAATTACTAATGATTACATTACTGTGGCGCATTTTACTGTGAATCAAGCCTTGATTCATGAGGGGCCCAATGTGCCTTATGCCAACATCGTGGCAGTGCAGACTTCGCGCTTAACGGACTCAAAATTACAAGCGTTGATTCCTATCATGCACTCCCCAGAAGTGTTAAAAGAAACACAAGCCCTGTTCCCCAATGGTGCCGCGATTCCTGCATGGTAAATTATACGTGAGGTCGATCATTAAGAATTTCTTAGCCCTGGATACCTCAACCGATATCGGCGTCGTGACGCTCATCACTGATACCCAAACCTATGCCCGTGTGCAGCAAGAGCCACGCGAGCATAATCGGTTTTTATTAAAGATGGTTCAAGAGGTATTGGAGGAGGCTGGACTGACCTTGGGCGAGCTCGATGCCTTTATCTGCGGCGTAGGACCAGGCAGCTTTGTCGGCGTGCGCTTAGGTGTGAGTGTGATGCAGGGACTCGCGTATGCTATGCAAAAGCCTGTTTATGCATTAAGCTCCTTAAGCCTACAAGCCCAGGCTTTTTTCAGAAGCCATCCTGATAGCAGCGAGGTTCTAATTGCCCATGATGCGCGTATGCAGGCATTTTATCTTGGGCATTATCAAAATGCTAATGGCGCCGCAGTATTGGCAAGCCCAGAGGCACTTGTACGAGTGGCAAATCAGCTTCAGTTAAATAAAACCCTGACACTTGCTGGGAATGCAGCAAAGCTTATTTCAGGGATGGAAGCAATCAATGCCGAGACCCCAAAAATACAGGCGGAAGATTTGGTGCTACAGGCTAGGCAAGTCCTGAGCACAAGCAAAGCCCTAACTGCAGCTCAGCTACAGCCAGTTTATTTTGATGACGAGGGGAATTGGAAGCGGGTGTAAAATTACCCCATGTTTTAGAGCTCAATAAGTCTGAGAAAGAGGGGCTGATCAAAAATTTTGATCAGTTCAATCAACTCAAACATGCTAAAAGCATTCCAGAAAAAATTTGTACATGCGAGCCGAAGACAGTGCATAAAGGCTATGCTCGATGCGCTAGCCAATAAAAACGATTAAAGGCTCGGAGCTGCTGTTTCAAATAAGCTTGCAGCGCTTTGTGACGCAACGGACTTCCGGAGCTCATCCATCGATTTGCAGTATATGACCTGGGCTTCAGCATTACATGTGCGCACATGAGCAATTAGTCGATCATGTTCTGAAATTCCAGGCCCTCCAGCTTTTAGAGTATCTTTTAAAAGATGTGTCACATACAAGGGGCATGAGATTCGCGCTATACTAACTTGCACAGCGCCGTCGTCTATTGCCTCGATTGCAAAGCCACGTGCATTAAAATCACCGCGCAAGATTTTTCCAAGGTTTTCTGGGTTAGAGTAGCTGATAAATGCAATTTGGCTCAAAGCACCGCTTTCAATAAGGCGTGTTAATTCTACAATATTAGCATCATTACGCTTAAGAGGTGCGTTGAAGGCGATGGAAAAGGCGCGTGAATTTAGCGGGAAGTCTTGACCGGTGATAGCTTTAAATTCCTCTGCAATACCTGTGTAAAATTCTGCCGATGCAATCTCACCGCGTTTAAATTTATTTAAAACGCTATTGTAATCAGGTATTAATCGAGTAAATAGGGTGCCTAAATTTGCTTCAGTAAAAGTTTCAGGACTAGCAGCAATTAGGATCGGTATTAAATCCGTATCCTTATAGTTGATAAGCACTCCCAGGGGAATACAAATAATTTTTGGTGTTAAAATTGTTTCAGGGGCAAAAGTAGTAGCATGCATAGTTTTTAAATTAAATAATATTAATTTGTTTTATGTTATCAGAAAAGAGTATTGAGTGCAATTTTTACAGTAGTGGTTTGTCAGAGCCAAGAATTAGTATGTTCTTAGCCCTGATGCAAAAACAATGCTCCTATGCCTAAGAGAGTGACAAGTGTGCCGCCAAAGAACAAGCATTGCATTAAAATTAGCCCTGATTCTATGGCGCTTAGTTTTTTACCTTGTTCATTGATATCCTGTTTTAATTCAGTTTTCAGAGAGGCTCCCATCGCGTACATATCAGCTCTGATGGCGGCCTCAGAGGCTTGCATGTCGGCTCTGATGGTGGCTTCGGAGGCGTGCATGTCGGCTCTGATGGCGGCCTCAGAGGCTTGCATGTCGGCTCTGATGGCAGCCTCAGAGGCTTGCATGTCAGCTCTGATGGTGGCCTCAGAGGCTTGCATGTCGGCTCTGATGGCGGCCTCAAAGGCTTGCATGTCGGCTCTGATGGCAGCCTCTGAAGCCTGTGTGTCGGATCGCAGTGCTTGCATCTCTAATTTGATAGAGGCCTCTGAAGTTTGAATATCAGATCTAATAGCAGCTTCTGAGGATTGTAAATCCGATTTAGTAGCCAGGTTCTCAACACTGGCATTGATAGACTCTTCAAATATTCCTACAAACTCACGGGCCTGCTGCTCAGAGACGCCAGCATTTTTGAGTCGGTCAAAGGATTTTAGGGAATTAAAAGGTCTCACACTGTGATCCCTGAATTGTTGAGCTGATCGCATTATAACACATTTTTTTGAGGTATGTGCATATTATACACGAATTGATCAAATATACAACAGCGTGATTTACTGTTTAATTAAAGCCAAACACGCCGCAAAAATCTTTAGAGTTGCATCAGTATGTGCAAGCTTCCCCGCCTCGTCAGCCATGGCATTAAGTCGCTCAGGCGCATTCACAAATTCAAGTAAAGCCATTTGTAAACGTTCGGGGGTGCAGTCTTTTTGTAGGATCAAAATCGCAGCATTATGCTGGCTTAGAAACTCAGCATTAAGCCGTTGATGATCATCGACGGCGCCGGCGAAGGGAATTAAGATGGCAGGTTTTTTGGCAGCGGCAAGCTCGCTAATTGTAAGTGCACCAGCACGGCACAGCACTATATCAGCCCAGGCGTAGGCGACAGCCATATCTTCAATAAAAGGCGTGATTTTGGCACCAATTCCCGCAGCTTTAAATTGCGTAAGCGTTGCCTCATAAAGTTTTTCACCACTTTGTTGCCAAAGATCGATACTGTGTTTGGGTAAAAGTGCCATTGCTTTGGGAAGGGTTTCATTAAAAATTTTTGCGCCTTGGCTGCCACCAACCACCAAAACTCTTAAGGGCTGATGCGCAGCCGTAGTGGGTACGGCATGAAGCTTAATAAACTCAGTGCGCACAGGATTGCCAACGTACGTGGCTGTAATGTTGCTAGGGAAAGCATTAGGAAAACCAGTTAGCACTGTATTAGCAAGCTTGGCCAAGTAGCGATTGGTCATCCCGGCAATGGCATTTTGTTCGTGGATTAAAAGCGGGATTTTTAGAGTTTTTGCAGCTAAAGCCCCGGGGCCGGACACAAATCCGCCCATGCCCACAACGAGTGCCGCTTGACGTTTTTTTAAAAGTCTCCGGGCAACGATGACAGCCTTGGTTAAGCGCAGGGGTAACAGAGCCCAGCGCAATAGGCCTTTGCCGCGAACATTTTGAATGGGGATATAATCAATTTGAATGCCATGATTGGGAACAATGCGCGCTTCCATGCTGTCTTGGGTGCCGAGCCAACTGACAGTAAAACCCTCTTCAAGACATTTTTGTGCCAGCGCCAGTGCCGGAAAAATATGCCCGCCGGTGCCACCGGCCATAAAAACAATATGTGCTCTCATCATAGAATTTAATGCTACATAAAGCTTGATTCTATAACGAATAAAAAAGCCCCGCAAGCGAGGCTTTTTAGAATCACTGAAAGTCTAGTGAATTTCAGGTGCTTTACGCAAATCTTTACGATCTAACCAATCATAAAGGGTTTGGGGATGGCAATCTACCAATTTAGCGATAGAGGCTTTGCTGATACCTAAGGTTAAATATTTTTCGATCTCTTCTTTAAATTTATCTAATTTCAAGCTTTTGTTAGCGCGACCTTTGGGGCGACCTAATGGCAAGCCTTGAGCTTTACGACGTGCAAGCGCTTGTGAGGTACGCTTGGATACGAAGTCACTTTCGATTTTGCTGATTAAGTTTAGAATTTGCTGGGTGGATACGTGTGGGTCTTTATTATTAAGAACGATTTGATACTTTAAGAAATGCACAGTGACTGAATTGGTGGCTGCAACACTTAAAATTTCAAGAATTTGTGAGGTTGAGCAAGCGAGGTGATGCGCTTCAAAAATAATTAAATGATCATTTTTTTTGATTTGCTTGAGCAACTGACCAATAGGGCGTTCTGTCCAATGGAGCTTGATGGATTCTAGATCTTTCACGAGTTTGGTTAACTCAAGATCATTGCTGCTGGTGTACTGTTGGACGCTGTTTTCAAACGCGCCAAGATCAGAACTATCAGTATGGATGTATGCGTAGCAACTCATTATAACTCCTTGTAGTAAATGATTATCGGATATTATTTAAATAATATAAAATTATTTAAACTTGGTAGGGATTATATCATATTGGTTTTTAAAAATAAAGTTTTTTGATACAATTTTATATCTTTTGTGAAACATATAGCCTTTTTTGCCAGTTTTTAAGGTATATTTCTGCAATATCTTTATTATGAATAATGAGCATATTCTCAGCATTTTTGCCCTGTGCAGCCTTGGTGAAGTTAAAAGATCCGGTTTCTACGCTAGTATTATCAAAAATCATGACTTTATTATGAGCAATGGTGACCTGGTCATCCACATATAAAGTGATATTATGCTGCTTTAGGTAAGGAATCACCGAAAAGTGCGTTGGATCAACATCGCTTTTGTCTACTAAGATAGAAATATTTACACCGCGCTCGCTCGCAGCCACCAAGGCTTTGGCGATAGGGTAGGAGGTGAAGCTATAAGCTTGTGCATAAATACTATGCTGGGTGGCGTTGATGCTATCAATCAGCATTTGTGTGCAATTTTGGTCTGGGCTAAAGCAGACCTGTATTTGCGTAGGATCATCGCAAGATTCTACAGTGCTGGGCTCATCGCAACCAGCAAGGCAGAGGATTGCGAGACTGAGCCATAAAGGCTTAAAATAGGGCTTAAACATAATGAGTGAGGCGCCAAATATGAACTTGTCATTTATTGTACCACAATGGCCTGCGCCTGGGAATATATTAGCGGGGGTCACTACACGCAAAAATGGGGTGAGCTTGGGGGCCTACGCGAGCTTTAATCTTGGGGATCATGTGCTCGATAATCCCCTAAATGTCGCCCAAAATCGACAGCAACTTCAAACATTATTGAATTTGCCAAAAGAGCCGCATTGGCTCACTCAGGTGCATGGTGCTGAAGCAGTATTATTACCGCAAGAGCAGGAGCGCACCGCTGACGCAGCCTTGACGCGTACGCCTAATACGGTTTGTGTCGTCATGACAGCAGATTGCTTGCCACTGTTGATTTGCAATAAACAAGGCACAGAAGTTGCAGCCGTACACGCGGGTTGGAAGGGTTTGGCTTTGGGCGTGATTGAGGCCGCCATTATCAGGATGCGGTCCAAGCCTCAGGATCTCTTGGTATGGCTTGGGCCTGGAATCTCACAGCAGCACTTTGAGGTTGGTGCTGAGGTTCTAAATACTTTTGTAGGCTTGCATGCTGAGCATAAGCAGGCTTTTGTAGTCGCGGATAAGGCAGGGTTATATCGGGCTAATCTATATGTAATTGCGCGCCAAAAGCTAGCCATCTTGGGGGTTAAAGATGTCTACGGCGGTGATTTTTGCACCTATGCCCAGGAGGATTTATTTTACTCCCATCGGCGCGATAATGGGGTCACAGGGCGTATGGCGAGCCTTATTTATTTTAAAGGCGCTGCATAAGGCTTTAAGCTCAGGGCGGTATTAACTAATGCCTTCTGGTCGCGTACCTGCCAGTTTAAGTGATAAAAATAAGCGCCTTGACGCCATTCAAGCATCGGAGCCCAGTAGTCGCCCATGGCGTGGCCTGGCGTATAACTGGCTTGTTGTGTAGGGGTAAGGTTAATCGTTTTGGTCAGCACATTGCCATTCATATCTTTGTAGATCTGAGGTTGGCCAGTTGTGTTGATCGTCAGCGCACCCACTTGGCAGTAATGAGCGCCTTTACAGGTGCTAGTGCTGTCAATGCTAATCGTATAGCCAGTGCTGCTCAAAAGAGTAGGGTCAATATAAATATAAAACGTTGTGAGCGTTGGGTTTTTTGGGATCTGTGTGGGAAATATCGCGGGGAGGCTGGTTTGAGCTTTAAGCGCTGTCAGCGCTGAGTTTAGATTGGGAATAAGTTTTTGGCTATCGAGCATCTTCTCTGCACAGGCAAAATTAGCAGCAAGTAAGCCTAGGCATAAGGCGGTGAGTTGAATTTTTTTAGGGTTCATATGTAATCTCCTCATAAATTAAGCTATAATCCATCTTAACATTTTTTATTTAAGCAGGCACGCATGCACAACCTTCCTATTGGTGTTTTTGATTCTGGTGTGGGTGGCCTGACGGTCTTAAAAGCACTGCAGCAGCATCTGCCGGAAGAGCGATTTATTTATTTAGGCGATACGGCTCGTTTGCCGTATGGTACGAAAACCCCAAAAACCATTAGCACTTATGCAATTCAGGCGGTGAATTTTTTATTGGATCAGGGTCTAAAATTTTTAGTGGTCGCCTGTAATACTGCAACAGCATTGGCATTGCCGACGCTAAGAGCGCATTTTCCTAATTTACCAATGATGGGTGTGATTGAGCCGGGCGCACGTGCAGCTTTGGCATTATCACATAATAAGCAGATTGCCGTATTGGCGACGCAAGCAACAGTAAGTTCCAGGGGGTATGAAGAGGCGATATTGCATTTAAATCCACAGGCACGCGTATTGGCAAAGCCTGCAACTTTGTTGGTGGCTTTGGCAGAAGAGGGCTTGTTGCAAGGGGAGATTCCACGCTTAACGGTGGCACATTATCTTGAGCCTATGCTGCAGGCGCAAAATTTCGCAGCAGATACTTTAATTCTGGGGTGTACGCATTTTCCAGCATTGCGTAGTGCTATTGAGGCAGTTGTTGCTGGGCGTATGCAAATTGTCGACTCGGCAGAGAGCGTTGCTCTTGATTTAAAGGCATTTTTAAGCAAGCATCCTGAATTAAAAAGTCAGGGTAAAGCGGTGCAACCTCTGCGTTTTTTAGTGACCGACGGCATTGGGCGCTTTATGCAAGTCGCGGAAATATTTTTAGAGGCAAAAATTTCAGCGGATGATATTACCCTAGTAGATCTTTAGGCAAGCGCTGCACGCATCGCCTTGATGGTTGCATGGTAGTCTTTGCTATTAAAAATAGCAGATCCTGCTACAAAAGTATCAATACCAGCAGCCGCAATTTCTGCAATATTATCAATTTTGACGCCGCCATCAATTTCAAGGCGAATCGGAAGATTAAGGGCGTCAATTTTACCCCGCAAATGTTCGGCTTTATGTAAGCTTGAGCTGATAAAGCTTTGGCCGCCAAAGCCAGGATTGACAGACATAATCAAGATGCGATCAAGCTGATCTAGGGCATAGTCCAGTACGCTAATAGGTGTTGCGGGGTTGAGTGCGAGGCCTGCTTCGCAGCCTAGGCTTTTGATGAGTTTGATCGAGCGATCAACATGGGTGGAGGCATCTGGATGAAAAATAATGCAGCGGGCGCCTGCTTTGGCAAAGTCTTGAATCAATCCATCAACAGGGCTCACCATGAGATGCACGTCCATGGGGATGCTGATGCCGTGTTTTTTTAAAGCCTCACATACGAGTGGGCCAAAAGTTAGATTAGGGACATAGTGATAATCCATAACATCAATATGAAGGCGGTCTGCACCCGCATTAATCACTTGATCGACTTCATCGCCCAGGCGAGCGAAGTTAGCAGATAAGATTGAGGGGCATAAAGCATAGGGCTGTTTCATTGTTTTGCCGGTCCTTTTTTAAGTTGAGATTGTTTTTGGCGGGTGCGTTCTAGTGTGAGATTCACCACAAAGCCACCCCCAGGACTATTAGTAAAGCTGATCGTGCTATTATGGAGCTCGGCAATTTTTTTCACAATGGCAAGGCCAAGTCCAGTACCGCCGGTATTGGATGAGCGTGATTGATCTACCCGAAAATAAGGAATCGCCAGTAAGTGTAAAAATTGGTCGGGTACGCCGGGGCCGTCATCTTGGCAAGTGATGATAATCTTATCGCGCTCCCATTGGTTAATGGTAATGTCGCAAGATGATGCGTATTTTTTGGCATTTTCGATAATATTGCTAATCATGCGTTTAAAGAGCTGTAGCTCAATATCCATAATGAAATTAGGTGTTGCGCTATGAAAATGCACGACAAAGCCGTCTTTGTGGTTATAGTTTTCAGCAATAGTTTCAATCAGTGAAACGACATCAGCGCGAGCCATTTTTATTTTTTCAGGTTGGCGCGCATACTCAAGAGAGCTTGTAATAATGTGGTTCACTTCTTCAAGTTTTTGGCGAATTTCTTCAGCTTCTTTTTGGTCTTCAAGCAAGGCGAGGCGTAGTGTTGCCTCAGTAAGTGGCGTTTTAATATCATGGGCAAGAGCGGTAATCATAATATTTTTTTGTTCATAATAGTTTTTAATTTCTTGGCGTAATTGTTGAATTAGTCGATGATTAGGATTTTGGTTTTCAGAGCCGATGATCAGGTTAAGAATTTCTTTAGGAAGTGAGTGGCGATAGTAGATAATAAAAGCAAACCAGATAATAATTAACAGGCACAAATTGGTTGAGAGAATAATCACATCAGATTGGATATTTTTTAGGTTGGCAAGATTAGGCAGGGGGCTATTCGCAATACGTAAAGATAGAAAGTTGTAAGTTAAAAAAAGGCCTGTCTCAAGTAGTAAAATAACCATGGTGATTACAAACAAATGCTTCATTTTGAGACTGAAACGCATGAGAGGGCTTTTTTTGCATGACTAATGTGTTAATATTAACATAAGTCATAGCGCCGAAAAACAATAATCATTGTTGAGTAGCCTTTTAGTGGCCTGATTTTAATTTAGGCTGAGATGATTCATTTTATTGCTAGTTTTATCGCAGATCATTTTGATTTGTAACTTTGTAGTAGATTGTATTTTGTTTTTATTTTTGTTTTTTTTTAGGTAGGTTGTTACTAAGATTACATTAATAAAATTGATGCAAAAGTATAAATTATATATAATAAGTCAATTTATAAAGAGCAGTGAGGTCATAAAGTATGGAAAATGACAGTATAGTCCAGTTTGCAACCAATATATTGGAGCAAGACTACACGCCTATCATGCAGATTATAGGGGATATTTCATATTTCATTGGTCTCTGTTTTATAATCATTTTTTTGTCGCGCCTGCATCGTCATGGGCAAAATGCGCAACAGATGATGCATAGGGTGTCGCCAGTTGCTACCGGCATGTATCTTGTGGCAGGAGTGACCTTAATTAGTTTTATACCGCAGTTAAGTATGCTCTCAAACTCTCTTTTTTATAGTAATAACGTGTTAATGCAGAACTGTATGAATGCGGGCTCAATGTCCTTCGTGACATCGACAAACTCTTTTTGCCCTGAAATGGCATATGTAAATGATATCAATAATGCGGCAGAAGGCTCTCAGGTTTCGACGGCCATTAAGTATTTGGCTTTTGGTACGTTGATGATTGTGGGGGTTATTTCCTTTATTCGAGGTATAATGTTATTAGTGAAGATTGGTGAGGGCCAGGGGCAGGGAACCATTGCTAAGGCAATGACTCATATATTTGCAGGGTTGGCAGCAGTAAATGCTGATAATTTGTATAATTTGGCTCAGGGTATCATGAATTCAGCAGGGAATATCGATATTTCGCTTCTGCCCTCTTCATAAATTTTAATCAGGGTCTGCCCATATGTTAACAGAATTCATTGAACCTATTCAGCTCGGAAAAGAGCAAAAAATTTTAGCAGGCGAACTCTCGCTAAAGAGTTTTGAGCGGAGTCGCGATCTGCTCTTGGTTGCAGAGAATATCCTGCATTTTACCTGGCGTTTTGATATTGATCAGCATGATCAGGTCACGGCTTTATTAACGTTGAAGGCTGATCTGAGTCTTGAATGTCAACGCTGTCAAAAGCCATTTAGCTATCATTTGGACATAGATATTCCAATGAAGGTGGTGCGCAATGAGCTTGAGGCTGAAGCCTTGCCCTTGGCGCTCCAGCCGCTCTATATCGATGCGATGGGTCAATGCGAGTCTTTGCAGGTGATCGAAGATGAATTTATCCTGAGTATTCCCGAATTTCCTAAGCATGAAAAAAAAGATTGTGATTTAGGTCAAAATCAGGCATACTATGACACCCCGTCAAATGGTATAGAGCAAAATACCTACAAACCATTTGCGAATTTGAAATTATTGTCGAAGGAGAAGAAATAAAATGGCAGTGCAACAAACTAAAAAATCCCGCTCACGTCGTGATATGCGTCGTAGCCACGATGCCTTAACTGCCCGTGCGATATCGGTTGATTCAGAAACTGGTGAAACCCATTTGCGCCACCATGTATCTCCCAAAGGGATGTACCGCGGTCGTCGCATCGTTGCTAAAAAAGAAGAAGCATAAAATCTCTATACTCTTGCCATCCTTCGTTTTATAATGGCAAGAATGTCAATTGGGAGGTTTTATGATTACAATAGCAATCGATGCTATGGGCGGTGATGCCGGTCTTAAAGCCACAATTCCCGGTGCGCTCAACGCCTTAGATAATCATCATGATTTAAAGCTAATTCTAGTGGGAATTGAGGATCAAGTTCGAGCAAGTCTTGCGCAGTTTAAAAATATTCATCATGAGCGTATTGAAATTCAAAACGCAACCGAGGTGGTTGCGATGGATGAGCTTCCTTCGCAAGCATTACGCAGCAAAAAAGACTCTTCGATGCGGGTCGCGATTAATTTGGTCAAAGAAGGTCGTGCCGCAGCTTGTGTGAGCAGCGGTAATACCGGTGCTCTGATGGCCACATCGCGTTTTGTCCTCAAAATGATTCCAGGGATTGACCGTCCTGCGATTATTTATGGAATCCCAGGCGTCAATCCACAGACAAAAAAATCCACGTTGTCACAAATGTTAGATCTTGGAGCAAACATAGAGTGCAGCGCCCAGCATCTTTTTGAATTTGCCCTCATGGGGTCGGTGCGTGCTAGTTTTGTCAACCATATTGCAAAGCCAAGGGTTGCGCTGTTAAATATCGGCGAAGA
This sequence comes from uncultured Thiotrichales bacterium, assembly GCA_903870015.1. GTDB lineage: Bacteria > Pseudomonadota > Gammaproteobacteria > Francisellales > CACEW01 > CAIQBE01. The sequence goes on along the minus strand of CAIQBE010000019.1, from coordinate 14,714 downwards.
AGAAATGAAAGGCTTAGACAATATCAAGGACGCAGCCAAAATGTTGAGTGATTGTCCTGCTATCAATTACATCGGTTTTGTAGAAGGAAACGATTTATTTTGGGATAAAGCGGATGTGATTGTCTGCGATGGCTTTATCGGTAATATCGCCTTAAAAACTATGGAAGGCACAGCAAAATTCATCAGTTCCGTGGTAAAGCAATCTTTTACCAGCAGTGTTGTATCAAAATTGCAGGGTATTTTATCATTCATGGTGTTGCGTAACATTAAGAGTAGATTAGATGTGCGTCAATACAATGGCGCAAGCTTATTAGGATTAAAAGGTATTGTGATCAAAAGCCATGGGGGCGCAGATAGCATCAGTTTTGCTAGTGCCATCGAAGCCGCCATGAAAGAGGTGCGCGAAGATTTGCCCACCAAGATTCATGCCCAAATAGAACAGATTTTAGGACCTGAAAATCATGAAGACCCCAATTGAAATAAGTGGTGTGGGCTTATATTTGCCCAAAAAAGTTTTAAGTAATGCTGAGCTATCAACACGTGTTGACACTTCAGATGAGTGGATTGTAGAGCGTGTTGGGATTAAAGCACGCCATGTTGCGCATGAAGAAGAAACCAATTTATTTATGTCGCATCAAGCCGGACAAATGGCGCTCGAGCGAGCCAATTTAAAAGCAGCAGACCTTGATTTAATTATTGTGGCCACGGCAACGCCGGATCGTTTTATGCCAAGTGTTGCCTGTCAATTAGCTGCAAATCTAGGCGCATCTTGCGCAGCATTTGATATCAATGCAGCCTGTAGCGGCTTTGTTTATGCTATGCATATCGCTAAGCAATTTTTTGATGCCGGCACTGCCAAAAATATTTTGATTGTCGGTAGTGAGCTCATGTCGCGCATTATGGACTGGAGTGATCGCCGTACCTGTGTGCTATTTGGGGATGGTGCGGGCGCAGTGATTTTAAGTCAAGGTACTCAGAGCAATTTTATCGCCTCAGAAATTTTTGCCGATGGGCGTTATGCAGATTTGCTCAACACTACTGCGCATTTTCGTGTGGACCCTTTTGAGGGCGAGATGCAATCGCCTAAGCTTACGATGGAGGGCAATAAAGTCTTTCGTTTTGCGGTAGAAACCTTAGAGCATTTGGTCGAGCATATGTTGGTCCAAAATCAATTAGATAAAACTGATATTGATTGGTTGGTACCGCACCAGGCCAATGCGCGCATTATTACCGCAACCGCAAAAAAACTTGATTTACCCATGGATAAAGTCATTGTAACCTTAACGACCCAGGGTAATACCACTGCAGCTTCAATTCCTTTGGCGTTAGCGACCGGAGTCTTAGATGGTCGGATTAAGCGTGGAAATTTATTATTGTTAGAGGCTTTTGGTGCTGGCTTTGTATGGGGAGCCAATTTAATTCGTTATTAAACTAAAAACAATGTTGAATAGGAGATTCTAAATCATGACTCGATTTGCGTTTGTGTTCCCGGGACAAGGTTCGCAGAAATTAAATATGTTAAGTGACTTTGCTCATGAAAGTGCCTTTAAAAAGACCTTTGAGGCGGCCAACAGCGCCTTAGGATTTAATTTAACAGAGATTATTGCAAGCGATGAAGCGCGCTTAAATCAAACTGAATACACTCAGCCCGCGATTTTGGCAGCGAGCTTTGCCTTGTGGCAGGTTTTCTGTGAAAAAAGCAGCATACGCCCAGAGTTTCTAGCGGGACACAGTTTAGGTGAGTACACGGCCTTAGTTGTTGCCGGTGTATTGTCTTTTGAAGACTCATTAAAGCTCGTGCATTTGCGTGGACAACTCATGCAACAAGCTGTAAAGCAAGGCGAAGGTGCCATGGCGGCAATATTGGGCTTAGATGACCAGGGTGTGATCGAAGCCTGTCGCGAGGCCGCGCATAATGAAGTGGTCAGTGCAGTCAATTTTAACGCTCCAGGCCAGGTGGTGATCGCCGGTAATGCTAATGCGGTTACGCGTGCGGTCGATACCGCTAAAGCCTTAGGCGCAAAGCGTGCAATGTTGTTGCCTGTTTCCGTGCCTTCACATTGTGTTTTAATGAAGCCCGCGGCCGATCAGCTTGCAGAAGCCTTCAGTACCATCACCTTTAATACACCTAAAATTCCAGTGGTACAAAACATTGATGCCGAGTTTCATCATGATGTTGAGGGCATCAAAGCAGCACTCGTGAGCCAATTATATAATCCAGTGCAATGGGTTGGATCCATAAAAAAATTAGCTGCAAATAATGTGAACGCTTATGTTGAATGCGGTCCAGGCAAAGTGTTAACGGGTTTAAATAAACGTATTGTTGAGGGTGTCGAATTCTTTAGTTTAGAGGATCGAACAGGTTTTGATGCGGTAGTTACCAGGATTTAATATGCTGCGATGTGGGTTTCGTTTGATTTTTGCAGGGCTGGCTCTCAGTGGTTTATGTTTAGGTAGCCCGGCATTCGCCACGCCTGCGCCTTCAAGCACAACAGTTGCAGCAACAACATCTTCAGCAAAAACAAAGACCGGTGTCAAAAAAACACATAAAAAATCAGCGGCGACTAAAAAATCAGTAAAAACTAAGTCAAGCCATCATCATTCCAAAGCAAGCAGCCATGAGCCAAAGCCCGTACCGGTGCCAGCAGTAAACAACAACCCACAAGATTATATGACCCATGCGCAAAATCAAACCTTGGCAGCAAATTTAACACAAATCAGTAGTGCCAATAATCAAGATTTTATCAATGGTGGTTTTAATCAGCAGATAAAAGTAAGATTAGTCGGTTATCAAAGCTCAGTCTGTGCTAATGCACAGGCGCAGATCGGCAAAGCTTACCAATGGGGTGTCGAAGATCCCGAAACCGGCTTTGATTGCTCGGGCTTGAGTCAATTTGTGTATGCCGAAGAAGGTATTCAAATTCCTCGAACAGCTGCAGAGCAGTATCATAGCCTGCAGCCCGTTAAAAATTTACAAGAAGGTGATCTCGTTTTTTTCAGAACCCACAATAACAGTCGGAAGATATCACATGTCGGTATTTATGTAGGCGATGGTTATTTTGTGCATGCGCCAAGAACTGGTGAAACTATTCGCATGAGCAGTTTAAGTGATCCCTATTGGAAAAAGAACTACGCCGGCGCAAGGCGTGTGCTGACCAATAACACCATTGCCAATACCGTAGCACTGGAGCAGCAAAGTGATGGTGATTCTTAAATTATAGCTTCCTAAATAATCACGGCCCCACCCAAGCATACCTCATCTTGATATAGCACAATCGATTGCCCTGGCGTAATCGCCCATTGTGGCGCATCAAAGTGAACTTTAATTTGTGAGTCTATCACTTCAATATGACAGGCGCTGTCTTGTTGGCGATAGCGGGTTTTGGCGGTACAGGTAAAGGACTTTGCCGGAGCTTGGCCTGCAACCCAATGTAGATCTTGTGCGCTAAGGGTGCTTTGAAGCAAGCTGGAATGATCATGGCCTTCGACGACAATTAAATGATTGTTATTTAAATCTTTGGCCGCTACAAACCAGGGCTGATGTACTGCGCCCTGAACACCGCCAATGCCAATGCCTTGCCGCTGACCGATAGTGTAATACATTAAGCCCTGGTGTTCACCTAATACTTTGCCATCAATCGTTACAATCAAGCCGGGCTTAGCCGGTAAATAGCGCTCTAAAAATTCTTTAAATTTGCGCTCGCCTATAAAACAAATCCCGGTGCTATCTTTTTTCTTGGCATTTTCAAAGCCTTGGGCTTCGGCGATTTTACGTACCTCGGGTTTGGGTAAATGCCCCACAGGAAAAATCGATTTAGCGAGCTGGGCTTGCTGTAGCGTATAAAGAAAATATGTTTGGTCTTTATTATTATCAATGCCACGTAATAGTTGTAACTGGCTATCAACTTCCCGCACCTGCGCATAATGGCCGGTGGCAATTTTGCCACAGCCAAGCGTCTCTGCATAATTTAAAAAAGCTTTAAATTTAATTTCTTTATTGCATAAAATATCCGGATTCGGCGTGCGCCCAGATTGATATTCATGAAGAAAATAAGCAAAAACATGATCCCAGTATTCCGCAGCAAAGTTAACGGCGTGAAAGGGGATTTGCAGTTTTTCTGCAACTTTTTCAGCATCGATTCGATCCTGAGCGGCGGGGCAATGGGTTGCTGTGTCATCTTCTTCCCAGTTTTTCATAAAAATGCCAACGAGATCAAAACCTTGCTCTTTAAGCAAGTAGGCGCTGACAGAGGAGTCAACGCCGCCAGAGAGGCCGACAGCAATTTTCATAGTCTAAATAAAGGGTTTAGTTTTGCCTATTATACACGATTGTGGGTATTTCAATGATATTCCAATGATATTATTGTTTCGATTGGCGATAAAGCGTTATAATACGCGCATTAAAAATTAAATAAGGTTTAAAAAGTGATTAAAAAACTACCCTTCTTCTACCACCCCACTGCAGCAATTTTTGTGGATGATCAAGAGTCTTTTATCCATTCGACCTTAGCAATTGTAGATAATCTGACCGACTGTCGGTCTTTTTTAGATCCTAAAGAAGCGCTGAAATACATCAAATCGGTGGATGTCGGTGCATACTTTGTAAGTGCTTTAAAACAGGAGGATCAAGAGCGCTTGGTATTAATTCCACAAAAAGCCTTGGCTAAATACATGGGGTCACTTGATAGATTTTTGTTAGAGACCACCTTAATTATTGATTACGCGATGCCAAAACTTAATGGCGTGGAGTTATGCGAAGCGATTGAGAAGAAAAATTTTAAAAAAATTATGTTAACAGGTGAGGCTGGCTCTGATATTGCGGTTGAAGCACTGAATAACCATTTGATTGATCGCTTTATTCATAAAAATAGCCCAAAAGTATTTGAAGAGCTTAATCAAGCTTTATTAGAGCTAAGGGCGCAATTTTTTGAAGCATTTGGCCAAGAGATCTCGGTGCACATGACAACATTGCCAGCATTTTTATCAACAGAGGCCTTTAGCGAGTTTTTTAGACAAATGTTTAATAAGTTGAAGGGCGTGGAATATTACCTGATTAATCGCCTGGGTGACTTTTTGATTTTTGATGAGCAAGGGCACGCCACATGGCTGTGTATGAGAGATAAAGAGGGGCAGGATTACACGCGTAATATGTTGGAGGCACAAAATAAGAAAAAACCCTCAGAGGATCTCATTTTCGCTTTAGATCATCTCAATAACGGAAAATATTTATTAGTCTATGGTTTTGGTGATGTAACGAAGAATGTCAGAGACTGGGTATTGCCGGCGAATACTATCAAATTCGACCGACACAGTTGCCATTACGCAACGCTGCCGGTCAAGCTTGATATGAAAATTCAACCCCTAGCCTTGCAAAAGCCGCAGTATGCGCTTAATCGGGATGGGGTTTAGATTTTTTCTTAGCCGTTCGTAGGCGATGGCGATGTTGATGTGGCAACAATATTTTTTAAAGAAGAACCTACGCTAGGTTTTCTTATTAAAGTGTAAGCCCCACGAAAAGCAAAGGCCTCAGTAGGATCGTCTGTTGCTGTCGGTGGTGTTTCGCGAAGTGAGAGTGTTCGAGGAAGTTTTTTTGGGCTTGTGGGTTTTGTTGCTGCTGCTTCTTCTCGTGACATCATATAAAATACTCCTTTATTTTATGGGTGCTAAACATTTTAGCTGCGGCATGGTAACAAATATTGAGCGCTTTATCAACTATTTTTTTGGAGTTATTTATTCGGGTATATATTTTATTCCAGATTTGTGGTCTTTGTTTGATCCGGTGATTGCCTGTAAATGCAGTGGTTTCTCGAGCAGGGCCATCTTGGCCAGGTAAGCAAAGGCAATAGGTTCAATATATTCAGCCTTAAAACCGTAATCGATACTCGTGCTGACTAAGCATTGCGCATGAAATTGCAGGCGCTCAACCAAAAAGCGATTATCAGCGCCACCACCACACAGAATGAGCTCATTGGAAGGCATGAGCTTTAAAGGAGCTGTCGCAGTGATAGCAGTAAATTCAGTGAGCGTGGCCGCAACATCTTGGGTCTCATAGTCTGTGTGTAGCTTGGGATTGAGCCAGGCCACATTAAATAGCTCCCGCCCAGTGCTTTTAGGCGCCGCTTTTTGTAAATAGGGCTCAGTTAATAATTGCTCGAGAAGCTCAGGCAGAATTTGCCCTGAGCGCGAAAATGCACCATTCTTATCATAAGCTTTATTTTGTGTCTGCAACATCCATGCATCAAGTAAGCAATTGGCAGGGCCCGTATCAAAGGCCTGTAAAATTTTTTGGTGTTCTATTAGGGTAATATTAGCAATGCCGCCTAAGTTCAATACCGCAACACGTTCATGCAATTGGCCAAACAACGCTAAATGAAATAAAGGGGCGAGTGGTGCACCTTGGCCCTGGAGCGCAACATCCAGGCCTCGGAAATCTGCAATGACGGGAATATTGGTCGTGGCAGCAACGACATGGGCATTCCCCAGCTGCCAGGTAAAAGGATGTTCATGATTGGGCGCATGAAAAATTGTTTGCCCGTGTAGGCCGATCGCTTTAATTTGATCAGCGTTAATATTATTGGTGCTTAAGATACGCAAAACATCACGGGCATAGAGCTCACCTAAATGGGTATGGAGTGCACCTAGCGCTTCTAAATCAGCATGCTTGGTGGTGATAAGCTCTAAAAGTTGCGCTTTAACGGCATCAGGGTATTGGGAGTAGACGTGTCCTAACACCTCAGGGGTTTTGCTAGCAAAATTGACAATAACGGTATCAATTCCATCCATGCTCGTCCCAGACATGATGCCGATGTATAAGTCCTGCATGCGCCGTCCTATAAGCTTTGAATCTTACTTTGCCAAGTTTTAACATCAAGAAGCACGGCATTAACATCAATCGTGGTAAGCTGATAGTTGTTAAGCAGCATGCGTCCTTTGACCCACACATGGGAAATATCTTTGCGCGAGCCGGCATACACAATTTGAGGTACCGGATGATATAAAGGCTGAGTTTCCAGTGAGCTTAAATCAATAGCGCTAAGATCGGCATCTTTGCCAATTTCTAGCGAGCCAATGCGTGTATCGAGCTTTAAAGCACGGGCGCCATTGATCGTTGCCATGCGCAAAGCATCATTGGCTGAGATCGCTTCAGGATTGCCTGTGGTTGATTTCGCTAAAAAGCAGGCGCTGCGCATTTCGCCAATCATATCTAAGTCGTTATTACTTGCTGCGCCATCGGTACCTAGGGTGACATTCACGCCTTCTTGTAATAATTGGTAAGTTGGGCAGACACCGCTAGCCAGCTTCATGTTTGATTCTGGGCAATGCGCGACTGACATGTTATGTTTCTTTAAAAGCGCAATATCCGCATCATTGCAGTCACACATATGGACATTAATCCAATTGCTTGAGAGTAGGCCTAAATTTTCATAATGCTGCATAGGCCGTGCGGAAAATTTTGCGACATAATCAGGCACTTCGGATTTGCCTTCATGCATATGCATATGCACGAGCATATTATATTGATCAGAAAGCGCTTTAACGCGACGCATGAGGGTCTCATCAGTTGAGTAAGGAGCATGGGGAGCAAGGGCGATTTGGATAAGCTCATGACCTTTTAAAGCATTGTGCGTATCAACGCTGCGTTGCATACCAATATCATAGTGGCTCGACCAGGGGACCGGGAAAATGAAAAATGCCTCAGAGAGTACGGCACGCATACCGATGTCATCAACCACTTTAGCAGCCTCATCCACAAAGAAATAATTGTCATTAAAACAGGTCGTGCCACCACGGAGCATCTCAGCACAGGCATGACGCATACCGGCGCGCACAAACTCGGGTGAGACCACTTTGGCTTCTGTTGGCCAAATATGATTTTGTAGCCAATCCATTAGGTTTAAATCATCAGCCAAACCACGCACTAAATTCATTGCCGCATGAGTATGAGTATTCACAAACCCGGGTAGAAGGGCGTGCGTTCCGCTCACGTCAGTAATCTCTTTAGCCGTGACGGTCTTGCCAACATCTTTATTGGCAGCAAAACCCGTAATTTTACCAGCGCTAATTAACAGCGCGTGATCTTCTAAGATAATATTATTAGCGTCAACGGTAATAATCCAACGGGCTTTAATAATTTGATCAACCTGCTTCATAAAAAACTCCTTTATTAACTATAAATAAATCCAATAACAACCAGAAAAACACCGATAAGCCCAATGAGAAATAGCAAGGGAGTGCCTCCAATCACGCGATAACTTGGTGCAATCGAAGTTTTACGTAGGCGATAGGCCATGAACGCCGGTAAAATCACTTCAAGAATCGCAACGCAAATCGCAGCATATGAAAGCGCTATCACAAAACCTTTGGGATAAAAAATCGCAAAAAGTAAGGGAATGGCAAAGGTAAGTATACCGGTTTGTATGCGCCCCACACGGGAATTTTCCCGTTTAAATGCATCCGCTAAAAAATCAAATAAACCCAAGCTCACGCCTAAAAATGATGTGGTCATCGCAATATTAGCAAAGCCATTAATGGCGAGTACTACCCAGTGATTTGTCACACATTGATTGAGCGCTTGAATAAAGTCACCCACAGATCCACCATTGGCTTTAAGTAAAGCATAATTACCTAAAGGCAAAACACCGAGGGCACACGCCAGCCATGCTAAATAAAGCGCTAAGGGAATGATCGTCCCAATGATAATAATTCGATGTAAAACTTTCGCCTCTTTGCCTAAGTAGTTGGTGAGGCTTGGGATGACAGTATGATAACCAAAGGCCGTTAAGAAAATAGGCATCGCCGCAAGTAAGGTGCGCTGTTCAGGGGCTTGCCGCATCAAATAAGCGACGTTGACATGAGGCAGTAACAAAATCAGCATGATGATAAGCAATATGCCTTTGGTACTCATGAGCCAGCGATTGAGTTGATCTACCGCTGCGGTGCTCCAAAATACAAAGCTACCAAATACCAGCGTAAATAACAGTGAGTTTAGGCGTGGGTCCATGGTCTTGTTAAAATAAGTCTGAATAAGTTCAGAGAGTAGCGAGCCCATACCCGCAATATAGGCAGAGGTCAGCGCATATAATAATACCAAGCAGGTTAACCAAGCAATCATCTGCCCACCCTTGCCCAAAGTGCCCAAAGCCATGCTATTAAAGTTATTTTGACGTAAGGGAAAAGCAAGGTTCACTTCCAAGACCAGTAAGCCCGTGAGCATCATCAATAACCACATACCAGTGATCAACAGCGCAGAGGGGCCAAAACCAGACGTGGCTGAGATCATGGGGAGCGCCAACATTCCTGCGCCAATAGCCGTACCGATGAGAATCATGGCCGAGCCAATATATTTTGCTTTCATGAGTGATCCTTGTTAAATGTTTTGCAATGCGTTTCTTTAAGACATAAGCTACAAATAATAGCAATAAAAAAGGCAATAGGCAGCATCCACATCGCATGATTAAAATCAGAGGCGCTGTATTGGCCAGGAATTTGTGCTGAGTGATCGAGTAACCATCCAAATAAAGGTTGGGAAACTGCGCCTCCGCCCATAATCACCGCAGCGCTGATCGCCTCACTACTCGCGGTAATATGCATCGGAACGCTCTCGATAATTAAGGGAAACACTAGTACTTGCGAAGCGCATAATAGCCCGAGCATGAAAAAGATCAGGCCTGCCATCATAGAAGAAAAGGGAAAGTGTAAAATGAGAAGTACCCAAAAAAGATTAAGCACACCGCCAATTATCATCGGCAGTTTACGCTGTCTTAAACGATCTGAAATCATGCCAAAAAGTGGCGAGCCAACCATAAAGCCCAAAAATACGGCAGAGATAGCGGTGGCTGCATTCGTTGCATTAAAGTCATGAGTCGTCATCAAATAATCCTTGCCCCACAGCGCACCAATAATCATAATGGTGAGATTGATCAGGGAAGCATAAAGACCCGCAAACCAAATTTGTTTATTCTTAAGTGCCAAAGCGAAATTGCGCCAAAAGCCTTGATGAATTAAATCTAGATCGTTTTTAAAAGTTTCTTGATAACCCACAGGATAGTCTTCAACAAGCCAAAGGATCATCACTAAAAACACCGCTCCCAAGCCGGCAATACAAGCTACTGCGGTGCGCCAAGAGCCAGTCCAATCCACCAAGCAAGTGATTTGTTGAGCCAACATACCGCCAAACATTGCCAACGTGACTGCGCCACCCAAAACCAATCCAGCTTTGATCGGTTTGATCCAGCGTGAGGTGAGGACAGCACAGCTTAATAACACTAAAGTTGAGCCCATGCCGGTGATAAAGCGGCAAACACATGCAACCATAAAGCTATGAGTATTAGCAAAAACCAAAGCGCTTAAAATGCATAAGCTTAAAGCGCTAACCAATAATTTTTTGGTCGACACGCGATCTAATAACAAGCCAGCAGGGATCATAAAAATAACATTGGCGTAGAAATACATAGCGGATAAGTTGCTAATTTGCAAAGCATTCACCTGAAAAGCATCGCGCAATTGGTCATTAAGCGCATTAAAGCTATTCATGTTAATAAACTCAAATAAATAAAATAAGGCCGCAGCAAAGACGACAAAATAAGGTTTACAAGGGCTGTTGGGTTGCATAAGTTAATGACAGCATGCGGTATTTTTGTTATTTTACTCTAAAAGCATTAGGGCGACTATTACAACATGCGTATGATTAGGATCATTTTTTTATTAAGCTTATTTTTTCTCAGCGCTTGTAGCACGGTGACCCCAAAGGCGCCTTCGCCCACAGGTTTTAATATTCATGGTTTAGTCGGTGTAACGACAACGGATAGCCAAAATAGTGCGAATTTTAATTGGTATCAGAGCGGAGCAGCCTATCATATCGAGCTCTATGGTCCGTTGGCTTTGGGAACGACTTACCTTGATAGTGATGGCCAGCAGGTAAGTTTAACCCTGAGTAATCAACAAATCTATAATGCCAGTTCTCCCGAAATTTTAATGCAAAAACTATTGGGATGGTCGCTACCCGTGGAGGGTTTGAAATATTGGATTTTGGCACAACCAGTGCCCAATGAGGCATTTACTGCAAAAAAAGACAGCACAGGTAATTTGCAAAGCCTAAGCCAAGAGGGCTGGAGTATTGAATATACCTGGGTGGCGACGCAAAAATTTCCGCATAAAATCACGCTCATGCGACCAGGTATTAAGGCGATCGTGATTGTTAATAAAGTAGAATAACAGATAAGGTCGGCGCCCCACGTATTAAATCACGATCGTGATGGTTAATAAATTAGATTAACATGTTAGAATACTTTCGAGTAAATCATAAAGGAAATGCATCATGGTGTTTTTAGACAACTGGGGTTTGTTTTTTGCAAAAAGTTTTTCGCTCTTAGCTTTAATTTTAATTTTTTTGGTTTTGTTTTTAGCAATCGCGGGTAAGGCAAAAATGAAAGCCCGTAGCGGCGAGCTAGAGGTGAAATCATTAGCGGAGCAACTAGAAGAGCAGCAGTTATCACTCTGGCAAGAAACGCTGAGTAAAAAAGCATTAAAGAGTAAACTCAAAGCCTTTAAAAAAGCACAAAAACAAGCAGAAAAAAAGAAAACGAAAACGAGCGAGCCGCGCTTATTTGTGCTGAATTTTAAAGGCGATATGCAGGCGGGTGAGGCGAGTAATTTAAGCAAAGAAGTAACTGCGCTATTGCAAATGGTTGAGCATAAAGATGAGGTGTTAGTTCGGATTGAGAGCCCAGGCGGTGTCGTGCAAAATTATGGCTATGCCGCATCACAGCTACAGCGTATTCGTAATCACAAAATTAAGCTCACTGTGGCTGTGGATAAGGTTGCGGCGAGTGGTGGCTACCTGATGGCCTGTGTGGCCGATCAAATTATTGCAGCGCCTTTTGCCATTATTGGTTCAATTGGCGTCGTAGCCCAGGTGCCAAATTTTCATCGTTGGCTTGATAAAAAAGGCATCGACTTTGAACAACTTTATGCCGGAGAATACAAACGCACCATTACGATGTTTGGCAAAAACACCAAGGAAGGGCGCGCGAAATTTGAGGAGCAATTAGAAGACATTCATGCAATCTTTAAAGATTTTATCAAAGAACATCGCCCACAAGTCGATCTCAAAAAAGTAGCAACTGGTGAGCATTGGCTGGCGAGTGATGCGCTAAAATTAAAATTGGTTGATCGCTTAGAGACGAGTGATGATTATGTCTTAGCAGCATTTAATGAAGGGCGAGCATTATTTGAAATTAACTTTATGCAAAAAAAGTCTCTCAAGGCAAAGTTGGGTAATTCGATGAATATGGTGATAGAAAAGCTTAGCGCACCTCGATTACCTTTTTAATCAAAGGCACAAAACTTAAAGTCACAAAGCCTGCCGCTGCAGTAATCACATAATAAGTGTCCCATCCGACGTGGGCAACCAAAAGCGCAGCAAGTGGCCCAATATAAACCGGTGCCACTGCAGCAAGTGCTGATAGCAGGGCATATTGGGTACCAGTAAATTCTTTATTGCACAGGCTCATAACCAGAGCCAAAAAGGCGATGTTACCCATGCCGTTTGTGAAGTTACTGACAAACACGGTCACTGCAAACACTGTGGCATCATGGCCCACGCTGTTGAGCCAAAGATAGGTGATATTACCCAGTGCTTGCAGTGCCCCAAAGATAATCAAAGCCTGAAACAAACTTAAGCGCCGCATCCAGTAGCCACCAACGAGGCTTCCTATGATGACCGCGGCAAAGCCAAAAATTTTATTAATTGTACCGACCTCGGTTAAAGAAAAATGTAGTGTACGCAGTAAGTACATACTATTGAGTGCCAGCGCCAAGGCATCGGTTAGTTTATAGGTGACGAGTACCAGCAAGATCAATGCACAGTATTTAAGTCCTAAGCGCTGCCACAGCTCTTTAAAGGGATCAAGTAGGGCCTCTTTAAACGTATGCACATGTTGTTCTTTGTAGGGGAGCACAGGCGTAAACCAAGTGCTGATTAAGCCGATACTCATGAGTGCAGCCATGCTAAGATAGGTGGCTTTCCAGCCAAAATGTTGGGCAAGAATCAGTGCTGAGGCGCTCGTAATAATAAACGCCACGCGATAACCAATCGTCATAAACCCAGCCGCTAAGCCACGCTCATGTTCAGTCGCTGCTTCAGTAAAATAAGCGGAAATAGGCACATCTTGTGAGGCCGAAAAAAAAGCCGTTAAAAGCGCGAGTAACGGGAGTAAGAGCGGGTCTTGCACAGGGGAGAGCTGTGCCATCATGCACAAGGATAGGATTAAGCAAATTTGTGTGATCAACATCCAGCTACGCCGACGTCCCAAGCCTAAAGGATCAAAGCGATCCATGAGCGGCGCCCAAATAAATTTGTAAATGTAAGGCTGACCCACGAGGCTCAAAAACCCGATGCTTAAAATCCCGACACCAGCCTGGGTATACCAAGCGCTCAGTGTCGAACCCACAAGCGCAAAGGGCAAGCCCGAAGCAAAGCCTTGAAATAAAATAATCCAAATGCGTAATGGCGTTCTAAGTTGTGAGAGCAACAAGCCTAAGCCTCATTTATATTTGTACTAAGCTTATCAAATTTTATGTGACAAGCATATAAAAAACGCCTATGATAAACCGATGCATCCGTCGTCCTGATATCGTCCTGATAACGCGTAGCATTCATCAGGATCCAGGGCCCAATTAACTTTCCTTTTAAGTTTTTAAAAAACCATGGAATCACATACCCTCAATTACAACAACACGCTTTTAGAATTTAACATCGCACGCAGTAAAAAACGCCGGCGTACGATTGCGATTCATGTGAGTCAAAACAAAGGCATTGAGGTAAAAGTGCCCTATGCCACTAAACTTAAGCACATCATTGAACTGGTGCAAGAGCGCTTTGACTGGATTCAAGGGCAATTAAGTAAATTTGCCAACGTAGCAGAGCAAACAATAATACCTTGGTATGAGCGTGATAGAGTATTTTATTTAGGTGAGTCTTATCAGCTTCATATTGAGACCTTTCCCTTTGCGAAAAAAAAAGGTGAATGTGAGTTAGGCGACAGCAGGTTGAGGCTTACAATTCCAGAAGGATTAGCGGAGCTTGAGCGCGCAAAAATAATCAAAAAGACCTTAGAGATTTGGTATCGCGAGCAGGCTTATGGGATATTGCTTGAGCGCACCGAGCACTTTGCGCAATTAATGCAGGTGAGGCCTAACGACATTATGATCAAGACCCAAAAAAGTCGCTGGGGCAGCTGCGATAGCCAAAATAATATTCGCTATAATTGGAAAATCATTATGGCTGCGCCAGGCTTATTAGATTATCTCGTGGTACATGAGCTCGCGCACATTCGCGTTAAGAATCATAGTAAGAAGTTTTGGGATTTTGTAGCGGGGGTGTTGCCAGATCACAAGGCGCGGCGCAAGGCGTTACATGACTTTGGGCGTAGCTTAGTACTATAGATTATGCGATAGATTCTCTTTTGGGTGCCATCGAGGTAGAGCTGGAAGCGGTGCTTTCAACTCGAGCGCGCCTAAATCAATTAATAACATTACCCCAGCATAGCAGAACCCTTCCAATAAAGATCAGCGCCGTGCCTATCACGCCTAAGCAATATAAAAAAATGAGAGAGAGGGGGGGGGGGGGGGGGGGCCTTCGTTTTTATAAGCGGGCGCCCAAGGAGAACACCTTCGTATTGAGCAAGATGAGAGTGGCAGCGAGGTAGGGGCAG